>NZ_JAAITI010000009.1 GCF_013304735.1 Blautia luti | reverse complement strand
GAATAGTCCCTTATAGGGACAGAGCAAGCCACCCGCTAAGCGGGTGGTCTTGACTTGGACTAAATTAGTCAGAACTAACCAATGACAGGCAAAAAGGAGGAAGAAACAATGAGACTTACCCCGAAGGAACAGGAAAAACTCATGCTCCATATGGCCGGAAATCTGGCAAAGGAGAGGAAGGAACGCGGACTGAAACTGAATTATGTGGAAGCGCTGGCTTATATAAGCTCAGAGCTTCTGGAGCTTGCACGTGACGGCAAAACAGTCGTGGAACTGATGCAGCTTGGAACCAAGATCCTCACAAAGGACGAGGTGATGGAAGGCGTGGCAGATATGCTTGGCGAAGTGCAGGTGGAAGCAACATTTCCTGACGGAACAAAGCTTGTGACTGTACACAATCCGATTCAGTAAGGAGGAATTGACATGAAAATTGGTGAAATCATTCCCGCAGACAGAGAAATTACACTAAACGAAGGGAAAAAGACCACAAAAATTCTGGTTGCCAACAAAGGCGACCGTCCTGTACAGGTAGGTTCTCATTTCCATTTTTTTGAAGTAAACAAATGCCTCTCTTTTGACCGTGAGGCCGCTTATGGATATCATCTGGATATTCCGTCCGGTACATCGGTACGTTTTGAACCGGGTGAAGAAAAAGAGGTACAGCTGACAGAGATGGGCGGCAGAAAACGCGTATTTGGTCTGAATGACCTGACAAGAGCAAGGGCAGCAGAGGACACTAAGAAAGCCTCCATGGAAAAGGCAGCATTAAAGGGATTCTTATAAGGAGGGACACAAATGAGCGTAAAAATTTCCGGTGAAAAATATGCAATGATGTACGGCCCTACAGTTGGCGACAAGGTAAGACTTGCAGATACCAGTCTTGTAATCGAGGTCGAAAAAGATTACACCACATATGGAGACGAGGTGAAATTCGGCGGAGGAAAAACCATTCGTGACGGAATGGGTCAGTCGGTAAAAACATGCAGCCGTGACGGAGATCTGGATCTTGTGATTACCAATGCTCTGATTGTGGATGCCACAGGAATTGTCAAAGCCGATATCGGAATCAAAGACGGAAAAATTGTCGGAGTCGGAAAAGCGGGAAACCCGGATATCATGGATGGTGTGACTCCCGGAATGACGGTAGGAGCTTCCACAGAAGCACTGGCAGGAGAAGGTATGATTGTCACAGCCGGTGGTATTGATACCCACATTCATTTCATCAGTCCGCAGCAGATTGACTGTGCCCTGTACAGCGGTGTCACAACCATGATCGGAGGCGGAACCGGTCCTGCAGATGGAACAAATGCAACAACCTGTACTCCGGGACCGTGGAATCTTAAGATGATGCTGAAAGCTGCCGAGGAATATCCGATGAATCTTGGTTTCCTCGGAAAAGGAAACTGCTCCGATGAGGCTCCACTGATCGAACAGGTAAAAGCCGGTGCCATGGGACTGAAGATCCATGAAGACTGGGGAGCAACACCGGCAGTAATTGACCATTGCCTGAATGTTGCGGATGAGTATGACGTGCAGGTTGCTATTCATACAGATACCTTAAATGAGGGTGGATGTGTGGAAGATACTCTTGCTGCCATCGGTGGAAGAACCATCCATACTTACCATACAGAGGGTGCCGGCGGCGGACATGCACCGGACATTATCCGTGCTGCTGCCGCAGGAAATGTTTTGCCATCTTCTACAAACCCGACCATGCCGTATACGGTAAATACGCTGGACGAGCATCTGGACATGCTGATGGTATGCCACCATCTGGACAAAAAAATTCCGGAGGACGTGGCTTTTGCAGACTCCCGTATCCGTCCTGAGACCATTGCAGCGGAAGACGTTCTTCACGACATGGGAATTTTCAGTATGATGAGTTCCGATTCCCAGGCAATGGGACGTGTAGGAGAAGTTATCACACGTACCTGGCAGACAGCCAGCAAAATGAAAGATGAGCGGGGGGCCCTTCCGGAAGACGAAGGAAAAGGAAATGACAATTTCCGTGTAAAACGCTATATTGCAAAATATACCATCAATCCAGCCATTACGCATGGAATTTCCAGTTATGTAGGATCTGTTGAGGAAGGAAAACTTGCAGACCTTGTTCTGTGGAATCCTGCATTTTTCGGTGTAAAGCCGGATATCATCATCAAAGGCGGAATGATCATCGCTTCCAAGATGGGCGATGCCAATGCGTCCATTCCAACTACACAGCCGGTTATGTATCAGCCAATGTTTGCTGCTCATGGAAAAGCAAAGAACGAGGCATGCCTTACTTTTGTTTCTCAGGCTGCATATGAGGCGGGCATTAAGGAGGCTTATGGTCTGGAAAAAACAGTCGTGCCTGTAAAAGGATGCAGAAACATTGCCAAGAAGGATATGGTATTCAACAACCGTACACCGGAAATTACCGTAGATCCTGAAACTTATGAAGTAACGGTAGACGGAGAGGCCATTACATCCAAACCTGCCGAGAAACTTCCGCTTACACAGCTCTACAATCTGTTCTAAAAGACATAGCAGTTAATATTCGTTCGGACTGCAGTCTTCCGGGACGCGTAAAGGTCTCCGGAGACTGTTTCCGGACGGACAGACTTTACCATAGGGAGGAAAACAGATGTTAGGAGTATGCCTTTTATTTGTAGGAATTGTTCTGATCAATAACGGAATGTGTACCTTATATAATGTAGATGGAAAATCCGCTGCAGTTATGAATATTTTTACAGGCGGACTGTCTCTGTTTATTAACTTTGTAAACCTTGTACAGGGAAATTACTATGCGGCGGGAACAGGACTTCTGTTCTGCTTTACCTACCTGTTTGTCGCTTTTTCAAAAATTCTGAAACTGAATCCGGTTCCTTTTGCCTGGTTTTCCACATTTGTAGCTGTCAATGCAGTTGTATTTGGAACCATTGAGGGATTTTTGGGCAGCGAGGTTCTTGGAATTACACCGGATCTTCGCTGGGCAGGAATCTGGTATCTCTGGGCAATTCTCTGGGGAACAGCCTTTGTGGAGGACATCATGGGCAAAAAACTTGGAAAATTTGTTCCGGGGCTTCAGGTGTTTGAAGGAGTGGTTACAGCCTGGATACCGGGCGTAATGATGCTTCTTGGAGTATGGTAAAAACAGAGGAGAAAATATATGCTTTGTGAAAAAATTCTGGGAAAATTAAAGGATTTTGATCTGACCGGAAAAACGGTGGAATATGTGGATATTGAGTGGCATGAAGCGTTCAAGAAAATTCACAGAAAGATTACGGACAAAGACCGTGAAATAGGGATTCGCCTGGATGATTCCGTGCTTACAAGAGGACTTTTTCAGGATGATGTGATCGGTGAAGAGGATGGAGCGATAATTGCTGTGAATACACCGCCCTGTGAGGTAATCGAAGTATCTCTGGAACCGGGACATGAAAAATATGTGGCAAAAGTCTGCTATGAGATCGGAAACCGCCATGCACCGCTTTTCTGGGGAGACCAGGAAAACACATTTATTACAATCTATAATGAACCGATGATGGTTATGCTGGAAAAGATTCATGGTGTAAAAGCAGAGAAAAAGACTGTGAAACTGGACTTTGACCGGAGAATCTCAGCAGCTGTCCACAATCATCATCATTGAGGAATCTGTATGGATAAAAAGAAAGAAATCCGCCGTTTTTTTCTTCTGCAGGTAAATGATGCTCTTTTTCCAATCGGAGGTTATTCCCATTCCCAGGGACTGGAGACGTATATTCAGCAGGGAAGGGTCCATGATGAAAAAACGGCGGCAGAATATATCAGCAAAAAACTGAAACTGAATCTGGCCTGCACAGATCTTCTGGGTGTAAGACTGGCTTATGAATATGCACTGAAAGAAGATGTGGATGCGCTGGATATACTGGAAGAAATCCTGGGTGCATCCAGAATTCCCATGGAACAGAGAGAGGCATCCAGAAAAATGGGTTCCCGCTTTACGAAAACGGTCTGCAAACTTCCACAGGAAAAAATTCCTATGGAAAAGAGAGAAGTTTTTGAAAAATATCTGGAAACCCGAAAGGGAAAACCGGTAAGCCACTGCTGTGCATATGGGGTATTTTGTGCCGCTCTTGGTATTGAAGAGGAAGAGACTCTTTATCACTATCTTTATGCCCAGACATCTGCAATGGTGACCAACTGTGTAAAGACTATCCCGCTGAGTCAGAGTGCGGGACAGACACTTCTCTGCGGGTGCTATGAGGAATTCGAAGAAATACTGTCCTATATTATGGACTGTACGGAGGACGATCTCTGCCTGTCCGCACCTGGATTTGATATTCGCGGAATTCAGCATGAGAAGCTTTACTCCAGACTTTATATGTCGTAAACAGAGAGGAGATTTTTTTATGTCATATGTAAAAATCGGTGTTGCCGGACCGGTTGGTTCCGGAAAAACAGCGTTGATTGAAGCCTTATCCAGAAAAATGGCAAAGGACTACAGCATTGGTGTTATTACAAACGATATCTACACCAAGGAGGATGCCCAGTTTCTTGCAAAAAACAGTGTACTTCCGGTAGAACGTATCATCGGTGTTGAAACCGGAGGATGCCCTCATACTGCCATCCGTGAGGATGCATCCATGAATCTTGAGGCTGTGGATGAAATGATGGAACGCTTTCCTGACATTCAGCTGCTCTTTATTGAGAGTGGTGGAGACAATCTTTCTGCAACGTTCAGCCCGGAGCTTGTCGATGCGACGATTTTTGTTATTGATGTGGCAGAAGGAGATAAGATTCCGAGAAAAGGAGGACCGGGTATTACCAGATCAGATCTTCTGGTGATTAACAAGATTGATCTTGCACCTTATGTTGGTGCAAGTCTTGAAGTTATGGAACGGGATTCCAGAAAAATGAGAGGGGAAAGACCTTTTGTGTTTACCAATATCCGCGGAGATGAGAACGTGGATACAGTTGTGGAATGGATCAAAAAGAATGTATTGCTGGAAGGTCTGTAAGAAAGGCGGGATAATTTTTGTCTGAGAATAAATTTGGAAAACTTTCCAGGCTTTCTCTGCGTACCGGATTAAGAAATGGAAAGACGATAATAGAAGATGTTGCTTTTACCGCACCTTATAAGATTATGAATCCCTTTCCAAAGAAAAACGGAGGAATCTCGGTAATGCCACTGTGTGCTTCTGCGGGGATTATGGAAGGAGACAGACAGGAGTTTGATTTTTCTGTGGCAGAAGGTACAGACATGGAATTTTTGTCCCAGTCTTTTGATAAGGTTCATAAGATGAAAGAAGGAGAGGCTGTCCGTCACGTAAAGGCTCAGGTGGAGAAAAACGCTGTTTTTTATTATTATCCACAGCCTGTGATTCCTTATGCCCAGTCTGCCTTTGACAGTACCATGGAAATTGATCTGGCAGACGAAAGTGCCAGGTTGTTTCTGCTGGAAATTATTTCCTGCGGAAGAAAGGCATCTGATGAGCAGTTCCGGTATCGGAAATTTGCGTCCAGAGTGAATATCCGACGGGAAAACCGGCTGGTTTACCGGGATAACACGCGTTATATTCCGGAAATAATGGACATGAAGTGCCTGGGAATGTATGAGGGGTGTACGCATATGGCAAACATATTCTTAAGTGGTCCGGCAGGCGATATGCAGGAGAAAATCTGGGAAATTCTGGAAGCTGAGAAGGAGTGTGACGGTGGCGTGACACAGCTGGTCCACGGAGATCTGGCTGTCCGTATTCTGGGACACCGTGCTCAGAAACTTCAGGAAGTGGCAGAGGAAATCAAGGCAGTTTTTGAAGAAAAAGAGAATCCCTTTTGAGGGGATTCTTTTTTTATGGGAATTTTTTCATAACAGGAAAATGGAAAACAGGATGTACATGCCGCCGGTGGGAAATTATAATACAGGTAGGAATGCTTTACTACAGGAGGAAAAATTTTGAAGCAGATTGCAGATTTACACATCCATTCCAGATTTTCCATGGCAACAAGTAAAGACGGGACGATGGAGATGTTGGATCTCTGGGCCAGAAAAAAGGGAATTACACTGATTGGAACAGGAGATATGACACATCCGCTCTGGAGGCAGGAATTAAAAGAAAAGCTGATTCCGGCGGAGCAGGGCCTCTTTCGGCTGAAAGAGGAGTATGTTCTCCCCGAAGCCTTGCAGTATCCGGGAAACGTCCCCAGATTTGTGTTGTCAGGAGAAATCAGTTCTATCTATAAAAAAGACGGAAAAACCAGAAAGGTACACAGCCTGATCCTGCTTCCCGGATTCCATGAAGCAGATGCTTTTGCCGCAAGGCTTGAAAAAATCGGAAATATCCATTCCGATGGCCGGCCTATTCTGGGGCTGCCCTGCCACGATCTTCTGGAAATCATGCTGGAAGTCAGTGAGGAAGGCATGTATATTCCGGCGCATATCTGGACGCCACATTTTTCTCTGTTCGGGGCAAAATCCGGTTTTGATACCATAGAAGAGTGCTTCGGGGATCTGACACCGTATATTCATGCGCTGGAGACGGGATTATCTTCAGATCCGGTGATGAACTGGCAGATTTCGGCACTGGACGGTTATCAGCTGGTATCTCATTCAGATGCCCATTCACCATCCAAACTGGGAAGAGAGGCAGATCTTCTGGATATGGAACTTTCTTACGAAGGTCTGTGGAATGCTGTCCAGAAGGGGGAAGGGCTTGAGGGAACTATTGAGTTTTTTCCGGAGGAAGGAAAGTATCATTACGACGGACACAGAAAATGTGGTGTCTGTTTAAGTCCACGGGAAGCCGAAAAATATAATGGAATCTGTCCGGTCTGTGGAAAGAAACTGACCATGGGAGTGGATCACAGAATTCTGCAGCTTTCGGACAGAGATGAAGGTGCGGCTGCCATGCCGGAAAGTGGACGACCCTATGAAAGCCTTGTGCCTTTACCGGAGGTGATTTCCGCCTGTGTGGGATTTTCCACAGCAAGCAAAAAAGTTCAGGGACAGTATGAAATGCTTCTTGGAAAACTGGGTGCCGAATTTGAAATTCTGCGTAAGGTACCCTGTGAAGATATCCGGACTGTGGGCGGGGCTTCCCTGGCGGAGGGAATTCGTCGCCTTCGTGCCGGAGAAGTTATACGGAAACCAGGATTTGACGGAGAGTATGGAAAGATAGAATTATTCTGACGGAGGAAGATATGAAAGAAAAAATTGGGATTATCTCAGATACCCATGGCCTTCTGCGCCCGGAGGTGCTGGAAATTTTGAAAGACTGTAAATACATTCTTCATGCGGGAGATGTGAATAAGGATGAGATTCTGGACGTGCTGCGTTCTATGGGAAACCTTTATGTGGTTCGTGGAAATAATGACAAAGACTGGGCAGAAAACCTGCGTACCAGTTTAAGCTTTACCATCGCCGGAGTGAAATTTTTTATGGTTCATAACAAAAAAGATGTGGCATGGGATCTGGGAGACACGCAGGTTGTAATTTTCGGGCACACCCATAAGTACTTTGAAAAGTACGTAGATGGCCGTCTGTGGCTGAATCCGGGAAGCTGTGGAAGAAGTCGTTTTGGAGGAGAGGTCACTATGGCGGTAATGACCGTGGAGGACGGACAGTATCAGATAGAAAAGATTATACTGTAGCTTTTTTGTACTTTATGGGAAACAATCCTTGTAATTTAAGATTTGGAGCGTATAATAAGAAAACGTTTAAAACAAAAAGTGGTAAGACCACTTTTGCAATGTCCGTTTGAAATGAATCAGGAGGGATGTAACATGAAGTACGTGCAGCAGTTCAGCATCATCCTGCTGATTTCCGTCATTGGAGAATTACTGAAAACTTTTCTCCCACTTCCGGTACCGGCCAGTGTTTATGGTCTGGTGATTATGCTGGTGGCACTGCTCACAGGTATTCTGAAACTGGATCAGGTAAAAGGTGCGGCAGATTTTCTGGTTGAGATTATGCCGGTGATGTTTGTGCCGGCAGGTGCGGGGCTGATTACAGCCTGGAGTTCTCTGAAACCGATCTGTGTACCGGTTCTCATCATGACGTTTATCAGCACGGTGGTTGTAATGGTCGTAACAGGAAAAGTGACACAGGGAGTAATCCGAAAAGGAAAGAGAGGAACTGAAAAATGATGGAATTCATAAAAAACTCCGCATTTTTCGGAGCGATGATAAGTCTGATTGCCTATGAGATTGGTCTTATCCTGAAAAAGAAATTTAAAATGGCGATTTTCAATCCCCTTTTGATTTCAATCATCTGTGTCATTGGTGTTCTTCTGATATTCCACATTGATTACAATGATTATAACGAAGGTGGAAAATACATCAGTTATCTTCTGACACCGGCAACCGTATGCCTGGCAGTACCTCTTTATGAGCAGATCCATCTGCTGAAAAAGAATCTCAAGGCAGTAGCAGCTGGAATTATTTCCGGAACCCTGGCAGGACTTTGCAGTATTCTGCTTATCTCCAAACTGTTTGGTTTCAACCATCAGGAATATGTCACTATGCTCCCGAAGTCCATCACAACAGCTATCGGAATGGGTGTTTCCGAGGAACTTGGCGGCATTGTGACGATCACAGTTGCCGTGATCATTATCACAGGAGTTCTTGGAAATATGATCGCAGAGGTTGTGTATAAGATTGCAAAGATCGAGGAGCCGATCGCAAGAGGACTTGGACTTGGGACTTCCGCCCATGCCATCGGAACAGCCAAAGCCATGGAGCTTGGTCCTGTGGAAGGTGCTATGAGCAGTCTTGCTATTGCAGTGGCCGGTTTGCTTACTGTTGTAGGCGCATCGGTATTTGCCGGAATGATGTAATCCTGTTTCCATAGAAAAGAAATGTGTATGAAAGGTCTGCTGTTATTGGCAGACTTTTTTCTTGCTGTAAAATCGAACATATTTTTGTGCAAAATAAACAAATGTTCGGAAAAACCATGTTTATACCGTTTTATCGGACTTATAATGCGCTATAATACCAACATACAGAAAATATGTTTGGAAAATATGTTCGATAAATCGTGAATGAACATATAACAGGGAGGATGGATCTTATGTGGAATACAGAGAACAGCAGGAAGGTTGCACTGGCAGAGGGAAGATACGTGGAGACAGAGCACAGACACACCGGGAAGCAGAAGCTTTCTTCCGGAATGGCTATGATTCTGGGAGCACTTCTGACAATAGAGATCATGATCGGTGGCGCGATGATCCTTAATTTTGATTTTAAGGGAGCGGATATCATTGCTGTTGTGCTCGCATTCATGGTATTATACTTTGCAGTGGTTGCCTCACTGACAGATAAATAGAACGGAGGAGTCGGAATGCCCAGGGTTTTTAACCAGAAAATAAAAATTTTATATCTGATGCGTGTTTTTCTGGAACGGACAGATGAAGAACATCCGATGTCTGTGAAGGAACTGATCATTTATCTGAACAGCCTGGGAATCAGCGCAGAGCGCAAAACCGTATACGATGACATTGAAACATTACGGAATTTTGGAATGGACATTCTCAACCGCAGAGAACAGCCGGCAGGTTTTTATCTGGCCAGCCGGAAATTTGAGCTTCCGGAACTGAAACTTCTGGTAGATGCGGTACAGTCGTCCAGATTTATTACCAGTGGGAAGTCCCGCCAGCTGATCGGGAAGCTGGAGAGCCTTGCGAGTGTCCATGAGGCCAGACAGCTGCGTCGCCAGGTTTTTGTGCAGAACCGTGTGCGGACTATGAATGAGAGTGTGTATTACAGTATTGATGAGATTCAGAGAGCACTTACCGAGGATCAGCAGATTTCGTTTCAGTACTGCGAATGGACAGTGGAGAAGGAGCTGCGGCTGAAGAAGAATGGAGAACGGTACCGTGTCAGTCCCTGGGGACTTGTGTGGCAGAATGAGAATTATTATCTGGTCGCCTGTGATGAGAAGTGTGGCAGAGTGAAGCACTACCGGGTAGACAAGATCATGCAGATCCGCCTTGAGGAGGCAGCCCGCAGCGGCAGGGAGCTTTTTGAGAATTATGATGCGGGAGAGCTGACATCCAGAACCTTTGGGATGTTTGGCGGTAAAGAAGAAACCATATGTCTGGAAGCGCATAACCGTCTGGTCGGAGTTGTACTGGACCGGTTTGGCAGGGACATTATGATCCAGAGGAAGGATCATGAACATTTCAAAACGCTGGTCCGTGTAAACGTCAGTGATCAGTTTTTTGGCTGGATAGCCAGTCTTGGCCCGGATGCGGTAATCGCGTCACCAGATGATGTACGCGGCAGGTACCGGGAATTTCTTGAGAAAAGTCTTTCTAATTACAAATGATAAATCTATACCAAAGAAAATCTGCGTATACTACAGATTCAGGAAGATTTATTCCTGAATCTGTACGTTTTCTGCAGAAATAATTCCCAAAAAAATTAATGAAAACAGACAAAAATGAGAAAAATTATATAATAAACATATCTGAAATATAAAAATAATATAGACAGCATATGTAAAAAAGATAATAGACATCGCGATGTTTAAGTGCTATAATGCTTTCGTCTCTTGGAAGGGAACAAATTTTGCCATTTCAGGCAGATTATGGACGGTGAAGATATGACTGTAAAAGCAAGAATGCTGAAGCTTCTGGAGCAGCACGAGAATGAACTGATATCCGGAGAAGCGGCAGCAGCAGAACTGAACTGCACAAGGGCAGCCATCTGGAAAGCTGTGAAATCCCTTCGGGAAGAGGGATATACCATAGAAGCGGGACCAAACAAAGGCTATGTACTTCGAGGCGGCAGCCGTTTATCAGAAGAAGGAATACGGCTTTACCTCGATCATCCGGATGTCCCTGTAAAAATATACAGAGAACTGGATTCTACAAACCGGGCAGCCAAGGAGGCTGCATTTTCAGGAGAAGCAGGCCATGGCGCACTGATACTGGCGCGCAGGCAGAAAAGCGGAAGAGGCCGCAGAGGCAGAAGTTTTTATTCCCCTGAAAATGCAGGACTTTATATGAGTATCGTTCTAAGACCAGACCGGACTCTGAAGGAAGGCCTTTTGATCACGACAGCGGCAGCAACTGCAGTGTGCCGTGCTGTGAAGAAAATCTGCGGGATTGACCTTGGGATCAAGTGGGTCAATGACCTGTATCTTCACGACAGGAAAGTGTGTGGAATACTGACTGAGGCTGTTACAGACTTTGAAAGTGGAAACATCGAGTTTGCGGTTGTTGGAATCGGATTGAATCTGTATGTACCGGAAGACGGATTTCCGGAAGAGATACAGGAAACGGCAGGTGCACTGTTTGGAAGCAGGGAGGCTGCAGAACATGTGAACTGCAGTATTCTTGTGGCGGAGATTGCCAATCAGCTTCTTATGGAAGTAGAAACTCCGGGACTTTCCAGAGAATATACAGAAAATAATATCATTCCTGGAAATATGATCGTGATCACAGACGGAGCGCGTACAAGGGAGGCTTATGCCGAGGCTATAGCACCGGATGGAAGGCTTGTTGTAAGAGAACAGGATGGTTCAGAAACCCTGCTTTCCTATGGAGAAGTTTCCGTACGCAGGAAGCCGGATGAGGATCAGTCAAAATGAATTGTCTATTTTGCACAAAAAATAGATACATTTTTATGCAAAACAGGCAAAAATAATATTGACATTCTGGAAATGCGGAGTAAAATAAAGTCAACTACAAGGCGTGGTCATACCAATTATAAAAAGATGCGATCAGCGCCAAGAGAAAAGGAGGGAGAAAAACGGGAGATTTATCAAGTACACTGGCAGAAGAGCTAAACAGCAAGACAGCCTTTACCATTCCGGTGTTTGGTGGAATACCAATTGCAGAATGTGTGGTAGTCACATGGGTCATCATGGCGGTTCTTGTGATTCTGTCTCTGATCTTAGTTCGGAATCTCAGTGTTGAAAATCCGGGTAAGAAGCAGTTGCTTCTGGAATCCGGGGTAAGTTTTCTTCAGGATTTCTTCATGGGTATCCTTGGAGAAGAAGGCAAACAGTATGTGCCTTATTTGATGTCAACCGTAATTTACATCGGAATAGCCAATATCGCAGGCGTGTTTGGTTTTACACCACCAACGAAGGACATGAACGTGACCATTGCGCTGGCGCTGATGAGCATTATTCTGATCGAATATGCAGGCTTTCACAAAAAGGGACTGAAAGGTTTCCTGAAAAGCTTTGCGGAGCCGGTTCCGATCATGCTTCCAATCAATATTCTGGAAATCGCGATCAGACCTACATCTCTCTGCATGCGGTTGTTTGGTAATGTTCTGGGAAGTTTCGTAGTTATGAAACTGCTGGAGTTTGTTTGTCCGGCTATTCTTCCCATACCATTCAGTCTGTATTTTGATTTCTTCGACGGATTCATACAGGCATATGTATTTGTATTCTTAACATCCTTGTTTATCAAGGAAGCAATTGAGTAGTGAAGCGGAACATCCGCTTGATTCAAAAATGAAAAAAATTGTATTTTACAGGAGGAAAAAACTATGTTAATCGCAATTGGTGCAGCTATCGCAGTTCTTACAGGTATCGGAGCAGGTATTGGTATCGGTCTCGCAACATCCAAAGCAGTAGAAGCTATCGCAAGACAGCCTGAGGCAGAGAGCAAGATCAGTAAAGCACTTCTTCTTGGATGTGCTCTTGCAGAGGCAACAGCTATTTACGGTTTCGTAATTGGTCTTCTGATCATCATCATGCTTGGCTAATAGGTAAAGACGAGACAATAAATTCAGGATTAAGAGAGGCAGGTGGACCAGGTGATTAAAATTGATATCAACCTTGTCTTTACTATTATAAACCTGATCGTTCTTTATCTTTTAATGAAAAAGTTCCTTTTCGGACCGATCATTGCTGTCATGGAAAAGAGAAAAGCCATGATCGACGAACAGTTTGCTTCAGCTGAGAAGACAACCGCTGAAGCAAACCAGCTGAAAGGACAGTATGAGGATGCACTGAAATCTGCGAAGGAAGAATCCTTCAGTATTGTAGAGCAGGCTAAGGACGAGGCAAAAGTACAGGCAGACAGCATCGTGAAGAGAGCCAATGATCAGGCTGGTCAGATTCTTGAGAAAGCAAGAAGAGATATCAGCACTGAGCAGGAGGCTGCTATGAAAGCGATGGAAGGCAAGGTTGCCGAGCTGGCTATGGATGCAGCATCCAGAATCATGGGAAAAAAGAACGACGAAGCACAGGATATGTCCCTATATGACCAGTTTTTAGAAGGAGCAGGTGATCCTCATGACAGAGACGTCCATTAATTATGCAAAAGCATTATACGGTCTTTCTGTCCCGGGGGAGGCAATCTGCGAAACAGGAAGGATTTTTAAGAATACACCTGAGATAGGTAAGATGCTTGAAAATCCACTTGTTTCCCTCAAAGAAAAAGAACAGGTAATAGAGCGGGTTTTTCCGCAGGAAATGAAGAGTTTTCTTAAAGTAACGTGTAAGTATCAGAAGATTGACAGAATCGGAGAGATCCTTGAAGCTTATGATGCTTACAGCCGGGAACAGAAAGGAATTCTCAAGGCAGAGCTTCTTTATGTAACACGTCCTGCCGAAGAGCAGGAAAATAAGATGAAGGAGTTTCTCCGTAGCCAGTTTTCTGCCAGAGAAGTGGAACTTACCCTTACAGAGGATAAAAGCCTTGTAGGTGGATTTGTTCTCAGGGCAGGAGATCGTGAGTACGACTGGAGCCTCATCGGACGTTATAAGAAACTGAAACAGAAATTAACCCGGAGGTGAAATTGAATTGGGTGCAATAAATCCAGATGAAATCATTTCGATTCTCAAGGAAGAAATAAAGAACTATGACGAAATCAGCAAGGACCAGGAAGTAGGCACTGTCATCTCCGTGGGAGATGGTATCGCAACTGTTTATGGCATCGATCATGCCATGTACGGTGAGGTCGTGACCTTCGAGAATGGTCTGAAAGGTATGGTACAAGATGTCCGTGCCAACAGCATGGGATGTATTCTTTTCGGAAAGGATACAGGAATCAAGGAAGGCACCAAGGTTGCCAGAACTGGCAAGCAGGCAGGTATTCCGGTAGGGGATAAATTTATCGGAAGAATCGTGAACGCACTTGGTGAGCCTATTGATGGAAAGGGAGAGATCCAGGCAGAGGAATACCGCCCGATCGAGAATCCGGCTCCTGGAATCATCGACCGTAAGTCTGTAACTGTACCTCTGGAAACGGGAATCCTTTCTATTGATTCCATGTTCCCGATCGGCCGTGGACAGCGAGAGCTGATCATCGGCGACAGACAGACAGGTAAAACATCCATCGCAACCGATACGATCATCAACCAGAAAGGTAAGAATGTGATCTGTATCTATGTTGCCATCGGACAGAAAGCTTCTACCGTTGCAAAGGTAGTTTCCAATCTTGAAAAATACGGTGCAATGGAGTATACAACCGTATTCTCCGCAACAGCCAGCGACTGTGCACCGCTTCAGTATATTGCTCCTTATGCTGGTACTGCTCTTGCAGAGTATTTCATGTATCAGGGTAAAGATGTACTGATCGTATATGATGATCTTTCCAAGCATGCAGTGGCATACCGTGCGCTGTCACTTCTGCTTGAGCGTTCTCCGGGACGTGAAGCTTATCCTGGTGACGTATTCTACCTCCATTCCAGACTTCTGGAGCGTTCCAGCCGTCTGAGTGAAGAGGCAGGTGGCGGATCCATCACAGCACTTCCGATCATTGAGACTCAGGCCGGTGATGTATCTGCATATATTCCTACAAACGTAATTTCCATCACAGATGGTCAGATTTTCCTGGAAAGTGATCTGTTCTTCTCAGGTATGCGTCCGGCAGTCAATGTTGGTCTTTCTGTATCCCGTGTTGGTGGTGCGGCACAGACCAAGGCTATGAAGAAAGCTTCCGGTAGCGTACGTATCGATCTGGCACAGTACAGAGAAATGGAAGTATTTACCCAGTTCAGTTCTGATCTGGATGAGGCTACAACTGCACAGCTGAAATACGGAAGCTGTCTGATGGAACTTCTGAAACAGCCTCTTTGCAGTCCGTTAAGTCTTCATCAGCAGGTAATTACTCTCTGTGTTGCAACTCACAAGCTGATGGTCGACGTAGAAAAGAAAGAGATCAAGAAATACCAGAAAGACCTTCTGGAGTATTTTGATAATGTATATCCAGAGATCGGCAAAGAGATCGAAACTACAAAACAGCTCTCTGATGAGCTTGTAGAGAAAATCATAAAGGCGGCAGAAGAATTCAGAGATAAGAGCAGGTAGGTGTTGATATGGCAAATGCAAAAGAAATACAGACTCGTATGAAAAGCATTCAGGACACCATGAAGATCACCAATGCGATGTACATGATTTCTTCTTCCAAGATGCAGAAGGCGAAGAAGATTCTGCAGGATACAGAACCATATTTCTATAATATGCAGGCTGCCATTGCCAGAATCCTCCGTCATATGCCGGATATCCAGCATCCTTTCTTCAGTGAGCGTCATCTTGTTCCAAAGGAAGAGAGAAAGGTAGGTACCATTGTCATTACAGGTGATAAAGGTATGGCTGGTGCATACAATCATAATGTACAGAAAATGACAGAAGATTTCATGGAAGAGGTACCGGGACATCATAAACTGTATGTTCTGGGTATGGTAGGACGTCAGTATTTCGGCAAGAGAGATGTGGATATGGACGGCAGTTTTCAGTATACAGTACAGAAGCCGACCATGCACAGAGCGCGTCTTATCACAGAAGAGATCGTACGGGCATTTCTGGAAAGAGAGCTGGATGAAATTCACATTGTCTATACACAGATGCAGAATGCAATGGCGATGGAGAATGTGAATATGCAGCTTTTACCGCTGAAAAAAGCTGATTTTAAAGTTGGTCAGGTTCCGGCAGACATTTACCAGGAGGAGATCGTGTTATCTCCATCTGCGGATGTACTTCTGGATACCATGATCCCGAACTACCTTACAGGTGTGATCTATGGATGTCTTGTAGAGGCATATGCCAGTGAGAACAATGCGAGAATGACAGCAATGCAGTCCTCTACAGATAATGCGAAGGCGATGCTGAAGGATCTTTCCATTCAGTACAACCGTGCACGTCAGGCTGCGATCACGCAGGAGATCACAGAGGTTATCAGCGGTGCTAAAGCACAAAAAAGGAAGTGATGACTATGAATAAAGGTAAGATTGTACAGGTTATGGGACCTGTTGTAGACGTTGTTTTTGAAGACGGACAGCTTCCGAATATCAAGGATGCGCTTGAAGTTGAGAACAACGGTAAGAGATGCGTTATGGAGGTGTCCCAGCACCTTGGAAATAATATCGTACGCTGCATCATGCTGGGAGCCAGTGAGGGCCTGCAGCGGGACAGAGAAGTAACAGCTACCGGAAGCGGTATCAAGGTTCCGGTTGGAGATAAAACACTTGGTCGTCTGTTCAACGTTCTTGGAGATACCGTAGATGGTGGTGAATCTCTGGAGGGCGAAGAGCATTGGGTCATCCATCGTGATCCGCCTTCATTTGAAGAACAGAAACCGGCAGTTGAGATCCTGGAGACAGGTATCAAAGTTATCGACCTTCTTGCACCATATGCCAAAGGTGGTAAGATTGGTCTGTTCGGTGGTGCCGGTGTTGGTAAGACAGTCCTTATCCAGGAGCTGATCCAGAATATCGCTACCGAGCATGGTGGATATTCTATTTTCACCGGTGTCGGTGAGCGTTCCCGTGAAGGTAATGACCTTTGGACCGAGATGAAGGAATCAGGTGTTCTTGAGAAGACAGCCTTAGTGTTCGGACAGATGAACGAGCCGCCCGGAGCACGTATGCGTGTTGCTGAGACAGGACTTACCATGGCAGAGTATTTCCGTGATCAGGAACACAGAGACGTACTTCTTTTCATTGATAATATCTTCCGTTTTGTACAGGCAGGATCTGAGGTTTCCGCTCTGCTTGGACGTATGCCATCCGCAGTAGGATATCAGCCTACACTGGCAACTGAGATGGGTGAACTGCAGGAACGAATCGCATCTACCAAGGAAGGATCTGTTACATCTGTACAGGCAGTATATGTACCGGCCGATGACTTAACTGACCCGGCTCCGGCAACAACATTTGCCCATCTGGATGCAACAACAGTTCTTTCCCGTAAGATCGTTGAGCAGGGTATTTATCCGGCTGTAGATCCTCTGGAATCTACTTCCCGTATCCTGGAGGCAGATATTGTCGGTGAAGAACACTATGAAGTAGCACGTAGAGTACAGGAGATTCTTCAGAAGTATAAAGAACTGCAGGATATCATTGCTATCCTCGGTATGGAAGAGCTTTCAGAGGAAGATAAGCAGACTGTATTCCGTGCAAGAAAGATCCAGAAGTTCCTTTCCCAGCCATTCCATGTAGCTGAGAACTTCACCGGTATCAAAGGTAAATACGTACCACTGAAAGAGACCATCCGTGGATTTAAGGCAATCATCGATGGCGAGATGGATGATTATCCTGAGAATGCATTCTTTAATGTTGGAACTATTGATGACGTAATTGCAAAAGCAAAAGCCGAGGAGAACCGGCAGTAAGGAGCGGCTATGAGTGAGACATTTGGCCTGGAAATTTACGCCAGCAATAAACTGGCTTATGCAGGACGTGCTCAGAAGCTCATTATTCCGGCAGTGGATGGTGAGCGGGGATTTCTTGCTCATCATGCGAATGTCGTAGAAGCTATCATTCCCGGTGAGATGCGTTTTGCGGATGCAGAGGGCAATGAGCATATTTTTGCGGTGAGCAGCGGATTTGTTGAGATGATCAACAACCGTGCCAAGCTGTTCTGCCTCAGCGTAGAGAGCCCGGAGGAGATTGATATCCGCCGTGCACAGGAAGCCAAGGAGCGTGCAGAAGAGCAGCTTCGTCAGAAGCAGAGCATTCAGGAGTATCATATGAACCAGATGGCTCTTGCGAGAGCGATGACACGTCTTAAAGTAACACATAAGCAGTAAAAAATATATTACAGAAAGCACCTGTTGAATAGTAAAATAAACGTAGATCATAAGTTGGTTACGTTTATGACCATGTGACAGAGCGGAATGAGAACAGCCGCTTTGTACAGAGAATATTCAAAAGGTGCTTTTTTATTATACTGATATAAAAAAGCCAGAGTATGCAAAGAAAAAGGAGGAGAAAAAATGAAGAAAGGAAGAGCAAAAAAATTACTGGGTATCTGTATATTTCTTATGGGTCTCATGATCTTTTCCGTACTGCCAGTGCAGGCGGCAGCACCCAGGATGTATACAATTCAGCCGGGAAAAACCTGGACAAGGTATGATATTACCGGCGATGGAAAGAAAGACAGGATTAAGGTTGTCCGGAAAAAAAGTCAGTATGATGGGTGCTGGAACGGTGCAGATATTTATGTAAATAATACAAAAGCCTGTGCAATAAATAAAGCTTTTATGGATATGTCCATTCGTATTATTACATTATCTAATGGAAAACCTTTCCTGTGTCTGAGAGGTGGTACGGATAATGATATCAGTGTATTCCACGGACTTTATCAGTACCGTAACGGAAAAATCGTTCAGGTTGTAAATTTCATTAATGAAACATATGGACGACCGGTAAATGAAGCGAAAATTTACCTGAGTGGTAATACAGTTCGTGTAAGAACGGAGGCTATGTCATATTCTCTTGGATATTGTACAACAGAATTTACATACAAATATCAGAAAGGAACATTACTTCGTACATCCAATTACGGAAAATATATAAAACTTAATGCTGCTAACAAGAGAACAGGACTTTTTGCAGCGGCAAAGAACATACAGGCGTACACAACTCCCACTTCCGGAAGTAAAGCATTTGTGATCCGCAAGAATACGGGCGTGAAAATTCTGAATTTCTGGATCGCTGGGAATAAGATGTATATTCGTGTAAAAAATGGTTCCAAAACAGGCTGGATCAAAGCAGTAACATTTAAGGAATCACAGGGCCATGCAGGGTCACCGCAGTTTTCCAGGGTTATGTATACAGGCTGATGAAAATAAAAAGATCCGTTGTCGGAAGACTTCGGATCTTTTTTTGAAGTTACTGATTATTCAGAGGAAGAGGTATCTTTCTTATTTTCGGAAAGGACAGCATTTTCAGAAGGAATACTATTTTCAGAAGAAATATTGTCCTGAGAAGAAAATGTCTCAGGATTTTTTTCAGCAGCTTCTGAATTATCATCAGGGGAAGCTATTTGCTGATATGGACGGTACGGTTCCCAATAATGCTCATCTTTATTTTTTTCTTCCTCCAGTTTCTTTTTTTGTTGAGTGAGCAGATAAATACCTGCAGCAATGATACCGATAGCAATGGCAATCTGAGGAAGACTATTGCAGATATTGTATACATAGTCTTCCAGATCATACGGTACAATGAGGTACAGAAGACTTGTGAAACGACTCCACAGGATACAGATACCAAACAGGATCAGGATCCAGGCAGTTGTATTTCGATGCTTCTGTAAGAATTTTCCGATATCACCGGAAAACTGATCCATGTGAAGAATGTAATTATCATCTACAGAATAAAATTCTTCTTCTGACAGTGACTTCAGATTATGGACATTGAAAAAACTGTAGAACCATATCACAGGGAGAAACATGGCCAGCCATCCAAGGCCGGTAATGGAAGCCAGCGCAATTGTTCCCCAGAACAGCAGCATAATACTGATTCCCTGTTTTTTGAATCCCATATACATTTCTCCGGCACCGGGGATCAGGGAAAAGATAAATACCCAGAAACCATGTTTTTGTTTTTTCATATATTTACTTGCCTCCGTTTATAATTTTATTCGTAAGATCACTCAGATTATCACTGATATTCTGAGAATTTTCACTGAGCTGGGAACCTACCTTCCTGGAAAGCTGGCTCAGATTGAAACCAATGTCAAGGGATGAAGATATCTTAGCTTTTGTTTCCGGTGAAGTATGAAGAGCTGTAAAATCTGTCTGCGATACAGAAAAAAGCATGATCAGCGCAACACCCATACCCACTGCAGTACGTAAGCCTGTGCAGAGAAGCTTCATCCAGTAAGCAGTTTCATGTATTTTTCTGGAAGTTTGTACTTCAGGAGAAGCTGCTTTTTTCAGAATTTTATCCTGAAGATAGGCAGGAGCATGTTCAGAAGAAGTTTCCTCATCCTGAAGCAGCTGTTCCAGGCAGAAATCACATTGATCTATATGTTCCAGAAAATAGATCATTTCGCCTGTATTCATAGTCCCGTCTTGAAATTTCTGTAATTCATCCTGTGGTATATGCATCTAATCACTCCTTTCCAACAGTGCCTTCAGTATAGATCTTGCACGGTAGATCTGAGTCTGGACTGTCTTTGTATTTTTATTTTGTGAAGCTGCAATCTCGGCTGCAGTTTTTTCTTCACAGAAATGAGCGGTGGCCACTTCTCTGTAGGGACTTTTCAGATCGGAACAAAGCTGTCGGATCCGATTCTGGAAATCTTTGTCCAGGCAGGCCTCTTCTGGGGAGAATTCTTTATCACGGAGCTGTTCAAAATAAGTATCCTCTGTGGGAATGGTACGTCTGCCGGCAGCCTTCAGGTGATCCAGGCATTTTCGGATTGCAATCTTGCTGAGCCAGGCTTTTTCGTAGGTACCGTCAAAACGGGAGAGATTTTTGTAGGCGGAAAGAAAAACATCCTGTGTCAGATCCTCGGCGTCAAAAGGATTGCCCACCGATTTCAGACAAATGGAAAATATTAAATTTTGGTATGTATGTATCAGATATTCCAGATATTCTTCCCGTGTGATGTGATCAGCTCCTTTCTCAGCCCGTTCACTTATTATAACGCGTAAGACAGAGATAAAACTTCAGTTTTAAAAGCAATTTTTTGAAAAAAATAGAATTCTTATAGCAGGGAACCCCAAATTGGTCTATACTATAAAACGTCAAAGCAGAGATGCAGAAAGGATGAGACAGATGACAGAGACAAAACGCTTATATTATGAAGATGTATATAAAAAAGAATTTACAGCCAAAGTCCTGGAGTGCAGAGAAGCGAAAAAAGGCTTTCATATTATTCTGAATGAGAGTGCTTTTTACCCGGAAGGTGGCGGACAGCCAAGTGATATCGGATATCTGGGCGATGTGAAAGTAAAGGAAGTTCACGAAAAAGACGGAGAACTTCTTCATTATACAGATAAACCGCTGGAAGCCGGAACCGAAGTACAGGGGCGTATCAACTGGGCAAGAAGATTTGATCTGATGCAGCAGCATTCCGGTGAGCATATGGTGAGCGGACTGATCCATGAGGCTTACGGATACGATAATGTAGGGTTCCATATGGGAAGCGATACTATTACGGTAGATCTGAATGGTCCACTGGATGAGGCACAGCTTGCCGAGATCGAGCGGAAAACAAACGAAAAGATCTGGGAAGATACGGAGGTTAAGATTTTATATCCTACAGCAGAAGAATTGGAAAAAATTGATTACCGAAGTAAAAAAGAACTTACCGGCCAGGTGCGTATTGTGGAATTTCCGGGCGTGGATATCTGTGCATGTTGCGGAACCCATGTGACACATACCGGAGAGATCGGTATGGTGAAGCTTCTTTCTGTGGAAAAATTCCGTGAAGGTGTCCGTATTGAGATGATCTGTGGAAAACGTGTTCTGGATTATCTGAATATGGTCAACGATCAGAACCATCAGATTTCTGTAAAACTTTCCGCAAAGATGGACAAGACCGCGCAGGCAGTGGAACGTCTTCAGGAAGAGAATTTCCGCCTGAAGGGACAGGTTGGCCAGATGGTAGATGACATGTGCCGTAAAGAGGCAGAGCGCTATGCAGGAAGCGGAAGTGTTCTTATCTTTATGGACGGAATGGATGCGGACAGTGTGAGGAAACTTGCGGATGCCGTAACACAGACCTGTCAGGGCTGCTGTGCGGTATTTTCCAAAAATGCAGATGGAAGTTACAAATATGCAATGGGTGAAAAAGATGGCGATTTCCGCCAGTTTACAAAAGAGATGAATGCAAAATTAAACGGACGGGGAGGCGGAAAGCCATTCTTTGTGCAGGGATCTGTACAGGCAACTGAGGAAGAGATCAGAAGATTTTTTGAGCAGTGATGAAAATGTTTGGAGAATGTCATGCACATATATTTCTCAATGGCTATGATTACCGGAAAGCCGTTGAGACACAGAAAAACGGGCCACAGGATGTACTGATCCGAAGCCATCTTGAGGAATACCAGAAAAGAGGAATCCGTTTTGTAAGAGATGGAGGAGATCATTATGGTGTTTCCAGAAGAACCGCGCAGCTGGCCGCAGAATATGGAATTGATTACCGTACGCCGGTTTTTGCTATTTATAAAGAAGGGCATTACGGAAAAATTGTCGGAAAAAGTTTTTCGGATATGAAGGAATATCACCGCAGAGTTCTGGAAGCCGCTGAGGAAGGGGCTGATTTTATCAAGATCATGACTACCGGCCTTCTGGATTTTGAGGATCACGGAAAGATCACGGGAACTCCGCTTTCTGCGGCCGAAGTGAAAGAAATGGTACATATTGCACATGAAGAAGGTTTTGCAGTGATGAGCCATACCAATGGAAATTATGGGGTGCAGGCGGCAGTTGAGGCCGGTGTTGACAGCATCGAGCATGCCAATTACATGGATGAAGAAACCCTCTCCATGCTGGCAGACAGCAAAAGTGTGTGGGTACCTACTCTTGTGACAGTTCGGAATCTGATGGACTGTGGGAGATTCGAAAATGAGATCCTGTCCTCCATTATCCGGACAGGAGAAGAAAATCTGAAAAAAGCTTTCCGAAAAAAAGTGCATGTGGCAGTTGGCAGTGATGCCGGTGCATTTAAGGTTCTTCACGGAAAAGGTGTGGAAGATGAATGCAGAGCTTTTTTTGACATCTTAGGTGAGACACCGGAGGTGTGCGCCTGGATGGAAGAGGGGGAAGAAAGAATCCGAACGCTCTTCCGTCACGGGTCTTCGAATTTAATACAGGTATAAATATTGGAGGTGCGTGATTTCGCAGGGTTAAAGGTAACCCGGATGTCCGCACCTTCTTCCATTCCACTGGTGGAAAGATCCTGTACATTTTCACGGCTGCAGAGAATTTTTACACCATCATAAGTCTGGATCAGTACGGTATTGGCGGTTGTGGCCAGGATTGTACCGGTTACAGTGGATGAGATATTGCGGACAGAAAGTGTATCCGGATCTTCACCGGTAATTCCGCGGATTTTCATGCCGCTGGTGGATTCTCCATTGAATTTACCGGTATAGATAATATTTACATAAGAACCAGGTGCCATGCCACCTTTAAAGTATACAGGAACAGAAGTGATTGGAACAGTCAGTTCCGAACCTGTGGTCTGAGGGATAACGGTCATGGTACTGGTGCTGACACTTACAATTTTTGCCCGGAGATGCTGTTCTATTTTCTTTGGTGCTGGGGAAGGGGTTGGGGTTGCGGCAGGTACTTTCAGAGGATCGGTGTCAGAAACACTGATCACTTTTGTGAAACTGCCATTGTACTGTTTGTCTCCGACTATGGTTTCGTTGATGAATTTGCCACGAAAATGGACATAGACCCACCTGCCGGCTTTGATTCCTTTTTTATAGTATTGTCTGACACCGGTGACAGGAAAAGTTACGGTATTGCCTTTTTCTGTAACAATAACGAGTGCGTTGGAAGTAAGTTTTTTTACTTTTCCTTTCAGGGTGCGGTTTTCCAGAGGGGTTTCGTTATGATATTTGTCAGTTACCTTGATTGGAGAAATGGTGCTGATATCGGTTCCGGAAAGCTGTCCCTGATAGATGATGCTGACCTGGTCGCTGAACACAACGCCGTATTTACATTCCAGCCGTGTGTTGGAAACGTCAAAGACATAGGTTTCTCCGTCACTGGAAATAGTCAGATTTGTGCCGTCAAAATTCTGCAGTGTGCCGGTAATTTCATCCATATAAACACGTTCTTCCTGGGAAGAATCCAATGTTTCCTGGGAAGCGGAATCTGAAGATGTGGCATTTGAAATTTTATCCTGAAGGGAAATAATGTGATCATCGATCTGATCATTGCTGCAGCCACCCACAAACAGGGAAAGGCCCAGAATCATACATGCAGCAGACAGTTTTTTCATTTGTGTCCTCCGATCTGGGATAACGGTCAGTCCTGTTTATCTGTAAGGTCCTGAGATTCCGGTACCGGCACAAAATCGAAGATCTGGCGGAAGGATTCCCATTGCTCACGGCTGTCTATTCCATGGTTGATCAGACCCGTGCATTCAGTACAGGCATTGGTATCCAGATAATTTTTGTAATTAATGTGATAGGGATTTTTTTTGTTTTTTTCCTGCGGATCGTTCATGGGATCAGTCTCCTTATTGATTGATAAGGATCAGTATATGAAAGCAGGAAAGATTCTATACATGTTAAAAGTATTATAGCAAAAAGATTTTTTGATTTCTACAGGGATTTTGTGAAAATCCCTGTATTTACTGAAAGCGTGTTCCGACAGGCTGTACGCGGAACCAGTAAGTATAAAAATACTGGAAACCAAGAGAGCTGTAAAGCTTTTCTGCGGAATCATTATTTTTTACCACCTGAAGATAAGCGTGACGTGCACCTCTTTTTTTACCTTCATTGAGAAGACCGGTGCAGATCTGACGGGCATATCCTCTGCGGCGGTAATCTTCACGTACATGGATTGCATAGATACCGATATAGTCACGGTCCAGAATTCCAAGCCCAGTGGCAATGATCTGGCCGTTTTTTGTGATGGAAGCGCAGACCGTCTCTTTAAGAATGGCCCGGTACATGGAAGGAACCACACTTCTGTGGATTGGATTGGTGGTTTTTTTCAGGTCAAAAAGACTGTGGATCCAGAAATCAGGGATCTCATTGGTAAAAAGAACATCTGTGACAGGGGCATCCAGAACAGCCTTATCCAGATCTACAGTCATGACATTGGTTACATGCTGAATGGAATAGCCACGGTTTTCCAGCATGTAGTCAAAATCCTGGGATACAAGTGGACTGATCTTAAAGATTGCAGGAGTTCCCAGACGCTTATAGACCTGCTCGCAGTAGGGGATTTTTTCCCGCCATGGGAGGGTGGAAGTTCCAAACTGTTCCACACTGTTGGTTCTGTGAGTGTAAAAGTAAGAAAAACGGAGAATCCATCCGTCATAAAGTTCCATTTTATGGGATGGCCAGGCGTTCAGTGACATATCTTCAATTTTTTTGATTGCTTTTTCCATAATATTACCTTTCTGATGTGATCAATGTATAAAGTTTTTCAGCCAGAATCCGGTGTCCCTGCCGGGTAAGATGAATGCCGTCTTCCGTTATGGCTGACATTCCATGCAGAGAAGCTTCCTGATTCAGATCGTTTTGCAGCGGGACAAAAACGGCACCGTATTTTTGACTGATTGTTCGGATATGTGAGGACATCTGCGAAAGAAGGGGAAACCAGGAAGCATAACAGCGTGGCCATGGAAAAACAAACGGTTCCAGGAAAAAGAGTTCCCGTTTCCGGGAGTCTGTGCCGGAGAGCTTCCGGGCAAGCTGTTCGTACCGGGCAGCGAATATTTCCATTAAATCCTGCTGTTGTGTGGATGAACGTCGGGTGTTCATCATGATTCCAATATCGTTGATTCCGATCAGCACAGTAACAATATCCGGATCAGAGGCTTTAAGCCAGAAATCCGTGTTCTGAAGAAGCCGTTCCAGGGTAAAACCATCAATTCCTTTGTTTTCCACGGAAAAATCATGGCCGGCATTATGAAGGAGGCCGGAGAGAATCTTCACATATCCATTTCCCAAAGGATCTGTGGAAAAAAGCCGGCCACAGTCTGTGATGCTGTCGCCAAGACACAGGAGACGGGGCATAAAAAATCCTTCTTTCTGTAACATTTAGTGCTTTGATAGTAGCACTTACACCCACAGTGGTCAAGCGCATGAAATACCGGAAAATGGGTAAAAAACGAATAAACATGAAAAACATGAATTTTTTTAAAAAAAATTAAAAAAAGTACTTGCATTTTGAAAGAAAGTGTTATATACTAACGAAGTCGGTTGAGGGAAACAACTTAAACGACAGAAACAAATGAATATGGCCAGTTGGTCAAGGGGCTAAGACGCCGCCCTCTCACGGCGGAAACACGGGTTCGATTCCCGTACTGGCTATCAGATGAAGCAGTTAGAAATCTTATTCTAACTGTTTTTTCGTTATATTCAGATAATGCAGCAATGAGATTGCGAACAGCTTCTTGAATGTCAGAATTTGTCGAACGAAAATGCTGGACAAAAGCTTTATAGAATCCTATAATAAATTTCACCAGAGATCTTCTGGTATCGATCACCGCCAGGTCAGGCGGGAAATTCCACATTTATCTAATTGAATAAACATATATTTGTAATAAGAAAGGGGTGTGTATGTCTTTTGGTATATTTTTACCTGTAGTGATTTCAGCAGTGGCCGTATGGATGGATCTGAGAGATGCATCTGTAGATAATGGCTGGATTTTGTTTTCATTTATTATGGGACTTGTGATCCAGGTTATGGAAAAAGGGCCGAAGGGAGGAATTATATTTCTGACAGGGGCTGCAGTTCCGGTCATTCTTCTGGGAATTCTTTTTGTACTTCGGATGCTTGGGGCCGGAGACATTAAACTTCTGTGTGCTCTGGGTGGAATTATGGGACCCCGGACAATTGTGGAATGTATTGTTTATTCTCTGCTTGCAGGTGCGTTCATCTCTCTGGCAATTCTTCTTTCTACAGGCGGTATCCGCCAGCGAATCCTCTATTTATGTCAGTATATGAATGAATTTTACTGTACAGGCGAGATACGGCCTTATTACCGAAAAGGAATGGAATTTCCGGAGAATTTTCATTTTACAGTGCCAGTATTTTTAAGTGTGTTGCTTTATGTAGGAGGTGTGTATTGAAGAAAAACATATTTGCAGTCTGTGATCTGGAAGTGGAATACGCTTTTAATTTCATGGACTATCTGAACCAGAAAAGAAATCTTCCCTTTGAAATCCAGGTATTTACCACGGCGGAAAGTCTTGTTGCCTATGGAAAAGAAAATCATATTGAGTTGCTGCTGATTTCGGATAAGGCAATGCAGAGAGAGGTACGTGAGCTTGGAATCGGAAAGATTATCATTCTTTCGGAAGGAGTACATCCGCCGGAACTGGATCAGTATTCAAGTGTGTATAAATACCAGTCCTCATCCGATGTAATACGCGAAGTAATGGCCTGCTATGGAGAGGAAAAGTCATTAAACCCTGTGGATTTTCCGGCAATGAAAAAGAATATGGACATTATCGGTGTTTTTTCACCACTTGGCAGATGCCTGAAAACATCCTTTGCGCTTGCGTTGGGGCAGATTCTGGCAAAAGAACGGGCGGTTCTTTATCTGAATCTTGAAGAATATTCCGGATTTGAGGAGCTTTTTGGAAAAAAGTTTTCTGCAAACTTAAGTGATCTTTTTTATTATGTACGGCAGGGAAATGAGAATCTGATTCACAGAATGAACGGAATGATTCAGTCCGTGAATAATCTGGATTTTGTACCGCCGGTACGGACACCTTCGGATATTCAGACCGTGTGCTGGGAAGACTGGGAACGGCTTTTGCAGGCGATAACTCTGCAAAGTTCCTATGAAGTTCTGATTCTGGATATCGGAGGAGGTGCGGATGAAAATTTTCAGCTTTTGGAGTTGTGTAACAGAATTTATATGCCGGTTTTGAATGATACCATGTCTGCCTGTAAGATTACACAGTTTGAAAATCTTCTGCGTATCTGGAATAAAGAAAAAATTCTGGAAAAAACAGAAAAACTGCATTTACCCTTTCATGCAGATAACATATCTCCGGAATCTTACGTGGAACAGCTGGTCTGGAGCCAGCTGGGAGACTATATACGCAAACTGTTAAGAAAGGAGCGGACATGAACAGAGAACGTTTCCGGGAAATTCATGATCTCCTCATGGAACAGCTGGATGTTTCCCGTGAGCTGTCTGATGAAGAAATCCTGGAGGTGATCGATGATCTGATACTGAATCAGTCGGGCAAGACAGTTTTTTCACTGAAAGAAAAAGTGGAACTTCGTCAGGAGCTGTTCTGTTCGGTGAGAAAGCTGGATGTACTACAGGAACTGATTGAAGATGAAAGTGTAACAGAAATTATGGTCAATGGACCGGATGCTATTTTTGTGGAGCGGGCGGGAAAACTGACCAGATGGAATAAAACTTTTACATCAAAAGAAAAACTGGAAGATGTGATTCAGCAGATTGTAGGGCGATGCAACCGTGTAGTAAATGAATCCATGCCAATTGTGGATGCGAGACTGGAAAACGGAGCGAGGGTTAATGCGGTAGTTTATCCGGTAGCCCTCAATGGGCCAATTTTGACAATTCGTCGATTTCCGGATGATCCGATTACCATGGAGAAACTGATTTCCCTGGACAGTATTACGGAAGAATGTGCTGAATTTCTGAAGAAACTTGTGCAGGCAAGGTATTCGATGGTAATTGGCGGTGGTACGGGCAGCGGAAAAACAACATTTCTTGGTGCTGTTGCGGAGTATATTCCGAAGGATGAACGTCTGATTACGATTGAAGATAATGCTGAGCTGAAGATCCGTGGCATTGAAAATCTGGTATGTCTTGAGGCAAAGATGGCAAATATGGCAGGTGCGGCTTCTGTGACAATCCGTGATCTGATACGGTCTGCACTCAGAATGAGGCCGGACAGAATAATTGTAGGCGAAGTTCGAGGAGGAGAAGCGGTAGATATGCTGCAAAGCCTTATATGTACTATATAATAATTATATATATAACGTATATAAGGATGGAAAATATAGATTAGAGGGAGAGACATAGGAACGATATGAACATTAAGTATAGGTTATTGTGTAAAAGGTTAATAGAGGAAAGGAAGAGAGTAGGTGTCATTCAATATTATAATGTACTGTTCATAATGGAGTTAGTGTCAGATAAAGACATATGGTCTTTAGAACAGTGGGTGAATGGTATAAATAACATATATATGAAAGATATACATAATTGGTGTAGAATACATTTTGTTAAATATCACACTGTATTTGTTTACAGGAAAGAGTATCCGGTAAAAGCAAATATTTGGAATGGGTATTCATATATAAGGTGGCGGATGGAGCGGATGATGAATTTGGGATAAGATAAAATAGTGATTGCATGTAAGAGAGCCTTAAAGCAGGGTGTTCTTTTGAAAGTATGGATAGAATAAAGGCTGAAGGCTCTGCGCTATTCGTTTGGCAGAGCCTGAGTATTCTCCTGATCCGTAGAAAATAAATCTAACTGACCTTCTGGAGTGGAACTTTGACCGGATTCATCTTCAGTTGATGGTTCTCTTTTTTTGGGTGTTTTATGAGTGTATAATTTCTCAAAAGGAAGTGAATACTTGGATTTTTTATTGTATTCTAGTAAAAGAGCTTCTGCGAATCCTAATGAACCGGCACGACGTTCTCTGGCAGTACGACTGATTTCTCTGACAGAGACACGCCCAACTTTTTCTTTAAAGGTGTCATCTTTCATTGTTTCTCCATAAGCATTATCCAGACGGGCAATAGCATTAAGCATATTGGAACTAAAGGACATAGGCGCACCTTCCCATGTGGCAACACAAAGGCGTAAAACACGATCAAGAGTGTGAAAACCATATTTTTCATAGATATTAATTAAAGTGGATACAGCACATATACCTCCGGGGCGAGAGGAAGAAGTAATAGTGAGATCATATGATTCAACAAGGTCACGAATAATAAGTTCTCTATCATTACCAGCTTCAATATTAGCCATGAATATTTCATAAGGTAATAACGATTTGACATATTTCATCTGATTTGCAAAAATATCTGCTTCTTGGGTGTAAACAAGATCATCATAAACCATACACCAGACAGGAGTTTCTCTTGATCCAGAGACGAGAGCAACAATCTCTATAGTGTGTTGTCCGTTGAACACATAATTTATCCCATCACGTCTACTTACTTTTACAGGGTTTATCTGATAAAGGTCAAAATTAGCTGCAGCACGCTGAACGTGTTTGATGGAAAGATTACGTTGATAATCTTGATTTGAACATAAATTTTTAATAGGTATTTGCTCAAAATGCACTTGGGGAACAAACTTTTGTAAATCTTCGGTATTTCCATCCATAATTATATTTCCTCCAATTTTTTTAAAATATTATTTGTGGTTGATATTAGGCACATAAGCTGATATTTAAGCTTATATTTTGCTGTATCAGATGCAATTTTAAAATCTGAAACTTTTAATACCCTTTCGATAGAACTGTTCCACGAGGGAATCGTCAATGTAAGACTTGCAATTTCCGCATCTGGATCAAATTGTGGCAGGTTGCGTATTGAAGGAATAGAAACGGAAGATTCTTTCCTTAACATCGGTTTGGCGTAATTATTCCATAGTAATTCCCTTTTCATATCATGATAACTGAGATGTTCTATCTTTTCGGCAAGAAGGTAGTTATTTAGGCTTAAAAGCTGCTCTTTTGATAATCCTGAAAGCTCAATAATATTAGCTTGGGAAATCCAGAGCTGACCAGAACGAACTCGTTTGACAAAATCGGGAACTTTTTCATCAATTATATCTAGTGCACTACTGTAAGCAGAATATTTGTAAACGGTAGCCATTGCTACATTACATTCTTCGGATATTTTTTTCGCTGCGATGCTTGCACCGGAAATATGAGATTTATTCGTAGATGAAAGTTGTCTTGAAACTAAAATTTTTTCAGCATCATATTTTTTCCCAATCAGGTATTTTTTATTGATATTGGTTAAATCCTCTCGTTTAAGTTGGTCAGTACATATCCATGAAATTACATCTTCTTTACTGGAAAAATGGAGTCTTTTTATTCGGAAAGGAATACTGTGTTTACGAAATAATTCATACGCTTCTATACCATTAATGACAATACCATTCCATGTGCAGATTGGGGTGTGATAGGAATGACATAATATCTGTTGTTCAAGTTGTTTATAATCTTTTTCACTGAGATATTGATACAAATTGGTGAATTCTAGTTTTGTTTTTAATGTATATATACTATAATTGCGCATACTCATCTCCCATTATTTCTGATTTGAATTCTGTTTGTGGCAGTTTTGTGATGATGTTATCCATGGAAAATAGAGCTATTTTCTTATCTGGGTAAATATTGCCTTCTAAACGAAAAATGTTAAATTTCTCCCAAGAAAGGTTAAGCTGGGAAAGTGAATATAGTAATTCTCGGCTGTACAATTCATAACTGTTACCATTGATGACAAAATAATCCTTAACTTTATGTGCCAATTTATCCTCTGCACAACTAGCCTTTATACCTATCATTTTTTGATCAGGATTAACAAGAAGTTGAATATATTCTGGGTTACCAATTTGACGGAGTGTATTGCGGTGGATTCGTATACGATTCTTTTTAAAGTCAATACATATTAGTGGATGGGAAGAGTGTTTGTTGTTCATAGGATTTTTCCTCACTTTCTGTTGTTGATGGTTCTTTTGCTTTTTCTATGGATTTATCAGTTGCCTTCTTCTTTTCTTGTATGTCAAATACTGCGTAGCCTTCAAATATATTGACTTGCATTGATTTTTGATGTTCTTCCACTGGAATACCGAACTGATTCTTCCATTCTTCAGGATAAGAAGGTGTCCTAGCAGTGGTTACAGTTCCATTGTCTTTTAGTGTACGAGGAAATATTTCAGGTGAAGTTAAATCGAAAATGAACAGTATTTCATTGCCAGAACGAATTAGTTTGCCGAGAATCTTGTACCGATAATTAGGATTCCAGTCCATGAGAGATATCACTTTAGCAAAGAAAATTCGACAGGTGATTTGTTTTGGCGAACGCTTTTTTCCAGAGGAACACCAACGAAAAGAGTCTTTTTCTTCTTCTCGACAGGGACGGACAGCCAGTTTTTTTTCAATGGGATTGACTAATATTTGCACATATTCGACATCGGGTAGTTTTTTTATGCAGGCGGTATTTACAGATACCTTGTAGTTATTAAACGTAAACGAAGGTTCGTAAATATGAGCGAAGAATTCGCCACGTACAACTTGATAACCGTCATAGCTGAAAGAATCATCGTCAATGACTTCCATTTGATTTGAGGGGCTGGGTGCGACTGTTATTGGCATAGGTGTGTTGATTTTCATCATATCAGAAGGTTCTGTAGTCATATTCCATTGATTTATAGGTTGCTCGCTCATTGGGTGTCTCCTTTAATTTCTGTAATAATATTCTTTATATTTTGTATAATGGTTTCTTTGGGAGTGGTTTGTAGCTCGGGTTCTTTATAAGGTTTACTTTCTGAAGCAGTCTGCCAGTTTTTGTCCGCTGTAAATTCTGTTAATTCTGGCGCTTGAGACTGAGTATAGTAATTATTACCGAAGCTATTCATCCAGTCGGCAGGATAAGCTAACACACTCTTAGAATCAGATATTGTATCAGGCGTGTTATTGTTGAGGGCGGATACGTCGTTGGTATTTGTCGGTATTCGTATTTCTGTATCGTCCATGTTGAAAATAAGGACATTTTCATTGTCTTTTTGGTGGGCAACTCCTAATATTCTATATTTGCATTTTTTGTCCCATTTAAATATCTCGTATAATGTTGGCAAAAATGCAGCGCCGGAAATTGGTTTTGGAATAAGTTGACCATCTTTGAGACGTGACCACTGCACTTTATTTTTTGTTTCAGAGGAACATGGTCGGATAGCAAGTAGTTTTGAGCTTGGGTGTATTAGCAGTTCGACAAATTTTATGTTTGGAAATTTCCGTATAGCATCTTTGTTAAAAGAGATCTGTTTATATGAAAAAGAAACAGAAATCCGACCAACAGAGGAGAAAAATTGTCCTCTGGCAACTTCATAGTCTCTTAAATCGAAGGAACCGGCGGAAGCAGTAATTGTATCAGGTACATTCATATTTGCCGGTTTAAGGACGCTTTGAGATGCTTCAAAGTAGTCTCTGGCTTTAAATCCAGACCATCTTGGATTAATGCTTATAAATCCACTTAGAGAGCCTTCTTGTATCACATGTAATTCTGGTAAAATCTCTTTATTTCCATATTTCGCATTTGTAATTAATTTTTGAACAGCTATGAAATCATCTCGGGAGATAATAGCTTCGTGATGTCCGACTTTTCTGTATTGATTACGGTCTTGATTGTTTTTCCTTGATTTATGGTCAAGATAATTTGGAGTCCATGTTTTTCTCGCCAGAACATCCCCACAATGGCGTTCATTTTGAAGGATTTGTAGTATGGTACTGGATGACCAGACATCATTATTCTTTTTTGTTTTACAACCGAGTTCTGTCAAAGAATCAGCAATTTGTTGAGTACTGCTTCCATTCAGATACATATAAAAAATAAGCTGCACAATTTTAGCTTCATGTGGATTGATTACAAGATCTCCATTTTCGTCTTGGTCATATCCGAGCAGAGGAGGTGTAAGGAATATTCCCCGACGAAAACGCATTTCAATGGAAGAATTCATAATTTCACTTTTGGTATGACTTTCTTCCTGCGCAAGTGTTGACATGAATGACAGAATCATTTCGCTTTTGGGATCAAGAGTATTTAAATGCTCTGTTTCAAAAAATACACCGACGGGTGGACGGAGTGAAGAAAGCTCTCGTACATATCGGATACAGTCAACAACGTTTCTTGCAAATCGGGATACACTTTTTGTTATGATTAAATCAATTTTTCCGGCTTCACAATCTTCAATCATTTTTTTGAATGCATCTCTATGTTGAAGCGAAGTGCCGGAAATGCCTTCGTCGGCATATATTTCTACAAGCATCCAATTCGGATTTTTATTTACTACATCCTGATAATGATTTTTCTGCAATTCATATGAGGATGTTTGGCGTGGATCATCCGTAGATACCCTTGCATATACAGCTACTCGTAGTTTTTTTTCTGTTTTAAAAATATCCTCTGGTGGAAGTGCCGGAATTACTTCCAGTTCTTCTGGATCAATACCTTTGTATCTTTGCCGGATTCTGGCTTTCTGTTCATCAATATTACTGCTTTGTTCTTCACTTTCTTTCATCAATAGCGACATCCTTTATAGTTGATATAACTATCATAGAATTTTTGGATTGAAAAAGACATAAACCATCGGTTAAGTGATTAACGGATGGTTTATGTAGAAATAGATATTTGATTGTTATTGAATGATTTAATAATCATTCAGGTTATCAGCATCGTAATTGTGTTTTGAGGATAGATGCCAATCATTGATTCGTAAAATGTTTTTTATGGCTGAAAGAACCTCGAATATGTAACGTTTTTCAGTGCTGGTACAATCTGCCATTAATAAATCAATGTCAGTTTGATATTCAGTAGGATTGTATAACAAGTTCCCATAGAGTAATTCATCAATAGTAATTTCAAGTGCGTTGCTAATTTTGATTAAAGATTCTAAACTGGGTTTACGCTTGGCATTTTCTATATAGCTTATATAAACAGTAGAAAGATCAGCAATTTCAGCCAGCTCCTCGGCAGATAATCCTCGTTGTTTGCGGGTTTCTCTTATACGTTTGCCTATAAGTGCATAATTTATTTCCATGTCCTCACCTCCTTTCCATCACAACTTGACTTTTTTGTGTTGTAGATAGAAAAAATGGTGAGCTACACAACAGCAATTGGTTGTATAAAGAGAAGTATATCATATGTATATAGCAAAAAGAAGATTGTCGATTGATGGGAGAAAAAGGCGATGAGTTGTAATTGAACAACAGTGAAAAAAGGGTTATCATTTATGTATTAAAAATTATGTCTGGGAGGAAAATACATGGCAGATAAAGAGGAAATCAAAACACTGGAGGATTAGAGGAAAAAGGAAGAATACTGCGGGGAGTACAAAGAAAAATTCCGGCAGATGTGCCAAGAAAATAAAATGATAAAGGGTTCGACAGTGTTGAAACTATATGATAAAATTGAAGAAATACAAAGAGAATATGAGCATTTAGATAATAAGCTGACATTAATGGAATACAACTTTATATAGTTCTATTTTTTTTGTTTTAATACTACTGTTTCCCTTAGTAAATACTTGTAAGATACATCTCTAATATTTTTTCGGATTTCTAGTTACAATTAAGGTAACTACTATCGGAAAGAGGTGTATTTACTTGCGTACAGAGGATTATATTGCGGACAATATTATAGCTTTATGTAAAAAACGTGATATGAGTAAATATCGGCTGTCACAATTGACTGGTATATCTCAATCTTCGATTGGAAAAATTATTGCTAAAGAAAGTTTACCCACTATGCCTACTGTAGAAAAGATATGTGATGCACTGGGAGTAACAATGGCACAATTCTTTGCCGGAATGGATGTTCCAGTAAGCTTATCAGAATCACAACAAGAGGTTCTGAATATTTGGAATAATCTTGATGAAAAAGAACAGAATGTAGTGATACAAATGCTCCGGGGACTTCAAAAATAAAGGAAACAGTTGTAACGAAAATGTTGACTGTTTCTTTTTTTATGGAGTTGGGAGATTATGGTGATTGAAAAGAAATATTATGATATTGCACAGCGTGAATTGGAAGAAATGCAAAGAGAAATTAATGCAGAAAAAGCGCAAATGTCAGAAGAAGAGATACTAGAGGATAAAAAATGGCATGATGAACAATTGGAAACAATTATAAAAAAGGCAGAAGCTCATATGCGTCGTTTTAAGAAAGTTCCAGATCCTCAAAAAGTAGTGAAATTTACTTTTTTACAAAAAGATGCATTGGAAATTGCCCGAAATATGCAGATGAATATAAAAACTGAGCGTAAAGAAGATGATTTATGGGGGACGATAGAAATGTCATTTAATAATATGTGGTTTTTAGATTCGGCTCCTAGTGAATGGAAAGATATTTGGAATAACTTGATGAAAGAAGCTCAGAGAGTGTATATAGAAGCAAAAGATAACATGATCATGTATCAATATTATTATGATTTGGCGGTAGAAGTTCCTTGTGTGTAGACAAAATACAAATAATGATATATGAATGCTGTTCTGTAATAATTTTATGATATACTGTGGATATGATATGTAAAAATAGTCGGAGAAAGATTGGTGAATGCACGATTATTTAGGAGGAAAAAAGCATGACAGATGCAGAACAAAGAGAGGCTGCCCGTCAATTTGTAAACCGATGGATGGGAAAAGGGAAAGAAGATGAAGATGGACGTTCTTATTGGATTGATTTATTGACGAATGTTTTGGGAATGGATAATGTGACAGAACGTTTGAATTTTGAAAAGAAAGTTGTAATTGATGGAAATACAAAACGTATTGATGTATATATTCCTGAAACACGAGTAATCATTGAACAGAAGAGTCTTGGAAAAGCATTGGATCAGAAAATCAGGAATTCAGGAGATGTTGATCTTACTCCATTTGAACAGGCAGACAGATATAATGGGAAACTGACTTTTGATGAAAGAGCTCGATGGATTGTTACGTCAAATTTTGCTGAAATTTGGATTTATGATATGAACCAGAAACAGCCAGAACCGACAAAGATTGCTTTAGATGAATTACAAAGCAAATATCCATTGTTGGACTTCTTGGTGAAAAAGGAAGTAAAGACAATATCGCATGAAATGGAAGTATCAATAAAAGCAGGAGGTATTGTTGGGCTTATTTATGATGCGTTTTTAAAACAATATCGTATACCAGATATTAAGGAAAAGGATGAAACATTTGAGCAGAAAGAAAAAAGAGAGCATAAACTAAAGAGCCTGAATGCTTTATGTGTGCGAATTGTTTTTTGCTTGTATGCAGAAGATGCTGGTATTTTTGGAAAGAGAAATATGTTTCACGATTATTTGGAAACATATGAAGTAAAGGATTGCCGGAGAGCTTTAATAGAATTATTTAAGATATTGGATACACCTGTATCAGAGCGAGACGAGTATTTGGAAGAAGAACTTGCTCAGTTCCCATATGTAAATGGTGGGTTATTTGCTGATGAAACTATTGAGATACCACCTTTTACAGAGGAAATTAAAGAATTACTTCTTACAAAAGCGTCAGAAGATTTTGACTGGAGTGATATTTCTCCAACTATATTTGGAGCGGTATTTGAATCTACATTAAATCCTGAGACCAGACGTTCAGGAGGAATGCATTATACATCTATTGAAAATATTCATAAAGTTATTAGTCCTCTTTTTTTGGAAGATTTGCAAAAGGAATTTGATAGTGTTAGAGCAATTCAAGTGAAGCGTACCAGAGATAAAAAATTGGAAGAATTCCAAAATAAATTGGCATCACTTACATTTTTTGATCCTGCGTGTGGTTCCGGAAATTTCCTTACAGAAACATACCTGTCGCTTCGTCGTTTGGAGAATGAGGTGATAAGGGAAAAAGTTGGCGGACAAATGACATTGGTAGAGGTAAATAATCCAATTAGAGTTTCTATTCAGCAATTTTATGGAATAGAGATTAACGATTTTGCAGTTACAGTTGCAAAAACGGCTTTATGGATTGCAGAATCTCAAATGTTGGAAGAAACGAAAAATATTGTGTATGGATTTAATGATGATTTTCTTCCTTTAAAGACATATGTAAATATCACAGAAGGAAATGCATTAAGAATTGATTGGAATGATGTAATTCCTGCAGAAAAATTATCGTTTATAATGGGAAATCCGCCATTTGTAGGAGCACGTTGGATGGCGTCGGAGCAGAAGGAAGATGTTGAGAAGATATTTGAAGGATGGAAGAGTATAGGAAATCTTGATTATGTTAGTTGCTGGTATAAAAAAGCGGCTGACTATATGGGAAATTATAATATCAGAGCAGCATTGGTATCAACTAATTCAATTACACAGGGAGAAAGTGTTTCGATTCTCTGGAAACCTCTTTTTGAATCAGGTCTACACATTGATTTTGCATACAGAACATTTATATGGGATAGTGAAGCGTCAATAAAAGCGCATGTTCATTGTGTAATTGTTGGCTTTAGTAGAGCTGTAAATAATAAGCAGAAAATAATTTTTTCAGGTGAGAACACAATTCCGGCGAATAATATTAATGGATATTTGCTTGATGCAGAAAATATATTCATTGAAAAAAGAATGAAACCATTGTGTAATGTTCCTGAAATAGCATTAGGTGGGCAAGCAATTGATGGTGGATTTTTAATATTGACGGAAGAGGAAAAGGAAGAGTTTTTGGAAAAAGAACCACAGGCTTCTCCGTTTTTTAGACATTATATGATGGGAAAAGATTTTATTGATCGAAAGCCGAGATATTGTATTTGGCTTGTTGGAGCTGATCCTGGATTATTAAAAAAATGTCCGATGATATTAGAACGAGTGAATAAAGTACGTGAATTTAGACTTAGTAGTACAAGAGCGAACACAAAAAAAGCGGCTGAGAATCCAACTTTATTTGCATCAATACTTGAACATAAAAATCAATATATTGCGATTCCCAAAGTTTCTTCTCAGAATCGTAGATATATTCCAATGGATTATTTAGATGGTGAAATTATTCCGGGAGACAAATTATTCACTATGCCAAATGCATCATTTTATGAATTTGGTGTATTGATGTCGAATGTTCATATGGCATGGATGCGAGCAGTGTGTGGAAGATTAAAAAGTGATTATAGTTATTCAAACACAATAGTGTATAACAATTTCCCGTGGCCTGTAGTAACGGAGAAGAATCGGGAACAAATTGAAAAATCGGCACAGGAAATTTTGAAAGCAAGAACATTATATCCGAATAGTAATCTTGCGGCTTTATATGATCCTTTAACAATGCCAGCCGAGTTACGGCGAGCACATACTGCAAATGATAAAGCTGTTATGGCTGCATATGGCTTTAGTACAAAAATGACGGAAGCAGATTGTGTGGGAGAGTTGATGAAATTATACCAGAAAATGCAATGATAAAAGTTTATAGAGCTGTTTTTTTGCTCAAAGTAAAATATTTGAAAACATAGAATATTCCAAATCCATAAAAGATGAATAAAAACCAATATGGGAATTTTACAGGTGTTACAAAATTTGTAAAATTTTCATATTGGTTTTTTTGTAATATGTAAAAATTATAAATTTGGATATCGAGTAAGGTTTCGGATTTTTGATTTTTATGTATTTTTCAATTTTGGATATGGCTCCGAAATTGGCAATTTTGCGGAAGTGTATCCACACTTCCTGTCCTTGCTGTTTTTATAATCACATGGTGATTTCACAGGGATATAGGGCTGTTTAGCCTATTTTTTCTCCCTGTGCTGTGACCGAAGAAATTCGAGGAACCAATTATATATTTATGCTGAATGTGAGGAACTGGGGAGCACAATCCTCAGCAAGAATCCTACATCCGGAAAATATCATATTGCTAAAATAGCGATATGGTATTACCGGGGTGGATCTTGCTCTAGTGTGTACTGAGACCTCGGCATAAATAGAAAAATGGGTTTGGGGAATCTCCAGCAAGATGAAAACCTGATGAGAGAATATTGTGATGAAAGACAATATTGTTAAACACAGGTGGATCTTGCTCTGGGGTAAGAAAGAAGTATCTTTATATTATCAAAATGATATTTGGAGTTTATGTTGTTGGAAAGTCGTAAGCAGGAAGATAACTTCAAGTTGTTGGTGCAAATATAATGAATAGAAGTGTCCAGTACATTTTTGGTGATGGGTATTTTGGTGGAATCCATTTTTATTTATTTTTGAATAATAAAATTTTGAATCTGCAGCCGATTCTGCCTGCCGGACAATGTTTTTAGATATCTGTAAACGTCACGGACTGAAACTTGATGAAGAACCATCGGATGATGGAAGAAAGTATTTGGAAACACGATAGAAGCAAACGCTGTACTTATCGTCTTGTCTGGCAGGGAAGATTATTAGGCATTAACCAGAGAGATATCGGCAGAGAAAACAGAAGTGATAGACAATGATATTTGTTAGATATGCTTCTTGTCGTTGGCTGCATCATATTAAAACGCTTTTTACGTTAAAAAAGTGCTGTGATCACAAGGCTTTTTGCAAGCAAAAATGAAAAGGCTATATATAGGTAGCCTGTGAAACTGGAAGTGCCCATTTTGGGCCTGATTTAAAGAATAATGTTCTGACAGAGACCAATGGAATGACTCTCTGCTGGGGCTCCAAAAGAAAGGAAAAATGATTATGGAAAAAATGATGAATACAAAAACAGAGGGTAACACATTTACAAAGAAAATCGGGCAGACAGTCTATGTTGTCCGTTATCATTTCAATGAAAATGCAAAGGAAACAATGCAGGAGAAGATTAACCGGATGCTGGTTACAGAAGCAAGTCGACAGGCAGTGTATTAAAATTAGGTGGATGTAATTGAAGAAAAAATATGATATCATGTGAGTAACAAATCGGGATTTGGCAGATGTAAAAGGATTTTGACACGCATAATAAGTGATGTCAAAGCTATTTTGTAGACAATAGTGAGTGTTTTTCCTACAATAAAAGTGCAAGGAGGTATAGTGGCATGGAGCATGATATTGGATGCAAAATCAAGGAAGCCCGAATTGAAAAAAAGCTGACGCAAGAACAGGTTGCCGAATTGTTGGGTGTGAGTCGTCAGACCATCTCAAATTGGGAAAATGAAAAATCCTATCCAGATATTATCAGCGTCATTAAAATGAGCGAATGCTACGATGTCTCTCTTGACTATCTATTGAAAGGAGAACGAAAAATGAAAAGCTATTATGATTATCTTGAAGAAAGTACGAATGTTGTGAAAAGCAATGCCAACAGAAACAAGATTATTACGATTCTCTCCTATCTCTTGATTTGGGCGTTTGCAATGATAGTGTTCTGGTTTTTTACAAGTGGAAGTGACGCTATGGGTTACAGTTTGATGTTTCTTTGGTTTATTCTTCCTATATCCACATTTATTGTATCTATTGTTATTGGTAAAAATAACTTTTGGGGAAAAGGAAAATGGGCATTCACTCTTTTCTTTGGCGTAATGTATATGCTTGCTGAATATGGCACATTCAAAATGGCAAACAACATTGCTTTTAACAAACTGAATACCCCTGACTTGGGAATGATTGTAGCCGGAGCAATAATCTCTGCAATCGGTATGTTGGTAGGTTCACTGTGGAATAAGAAACGCCACAATCAAAAAAATAAGTAACAAGAAAAATTCAAGTTTGTAGAATTCAAAAATTTAATATGAAATGTGAGATAGAGCGTATGGAAATAATCTATACGTTCTATTTTTTTGCCTTTTTTGAAAAAGTGATTAAAAAACTATTGACATTTTGTTACTGGTAGAAGCAGATGGTTATAAAAAGCTTTTGATAACTATGAGTGCAAAAACAGATAGCTGCGAAAATTTATTATGAGCTAATAGCAAAATTTGATATTTTGTGATATTGAGGGTATGGGGAATCGTAATCTCCATTAAGTTCGTCAGAGAATCATAATCCAGAAATGGGATTTTGAGTTACTCTAGGCGATACTTGCTTTAGAAAATGATTTGCCATAATGAGTTAGAACATGGGAGGAGGAAGCGTTAAAAAAAGAGAGAGCCATAAGCAACTCTCTCTGTGATAAAATTAAAAAGTTATAGTATCAGTGATTCGGTAAGATTACAAAAATCCTTAACAGGAATATTTTCTTTAAGTGGTAAAGCTGTCTCTAAAAAGGTTTCGTCTGCAAATCTTTCGAGTTCAGAATCAAAATGTATAATTGAAGCATTTGTATTTAATTGGTATGGTGGAATTGTAACAAAATAATCATAATCTTCGTAAGAAGGAGTGGCGCAAGAAACTTTAATTTTTCCGTCCAATTTCAATTTTGCAAATTCTCCATAAATGGCAGTTAAGGCTTTTTTTCTTTCTTCATCAGAAGTAATTCTATCTACATATCTAATATACCAATAATCTATATTTCCCTCTTTTAATTCAATTAAATAATCGTATGATCTGGGCGTTCCAGATTTTATTGTCCATTCAACTTTATGCAGACTTGTCATCATGGAAAGTCCACGCATTAAAGTAGAAAAAAACTTTTCATGCACCTGAACAGTAGAGAGATCCAGAGAAAATCCATTGTCTGCAATTATCTTTTTTCGTTCCCGTATTTTCTTAGAAGAATATCCCGTTGCATCATATAATTCTTGGATAAGTTCTGGATCATCAATGGCTTTTGCAATTTTATCAATAGTGCTTTTATATGGTCTTCCAGATCGGGCACCGTTGAGCATTCGTGAAATGGTTGCATTATTTAAGCCTGTTTGTTCAGATAATTCTTTTTGTGTTTTTTTCTGTAAAATGATTTGAAGTATATTGATGAATCTTTCCTGATCGTAAACGCTGTCAGGATTTATTAGTGTGCCTGAATTTGATATAAATTCGTTCATTCAAATCTCCTCTTGACTTCTTTGACTTTGTATAAATTGACTTCTTGTATTTTATCTTATCAATTATATCCCTAAAAATCAATTTAAAACATAAAGAAATCAAAAAATGCTTTATTGATATTCTTGCAAAAGTCAAAGAAGTCAAAAACGTAATTGACATTTTGACATCTTTGTGTATAATGTAAATCAAGAAGTCAAAGAAGTCAAATGAATCAAAAAGAAAGGAAGGAGGGCTGTGGATTGAAATATAGGGTTGTTTCGATTTTGAAAGATAATAGACCACGTTTTTTGATTATTTCTGATATTGAAGAAATTGAAATCCTTCCATCAAAGTATTTGAAGCATCTGGATCAGATTAATGCTTCTCCGAATACTGTAAAATCTGCAGCTTTCGCACTTTCATATTATTACAATTTTCTGCAGGAGCAAACGATAGGATTGGATGAGATTATATTGCGATCCTATTCAGAGCAGAATAAACATTTTATTGATTTCTTGTATTGGGTTAAGAGTGGAAAGCATACTGAGCATAACACACAGACGAGCAATAAGACCTGCAATATGTATCTTGGTGCAGTCTTCAGATACTACCAGTTTTTGGCACTGGAAGATGTTTTGCCAATGCTTAAAGTCTTACGAGTAAAAAAAGTATCGTATTTTGACAGTATGGGAGTAAATCATCAAAATGCAGTGAATTCGTTTAAAGGTTTCTTCAAAGAAGAAGAACCTAATCTGGAAGAAATAACATCCGAAGAAATACAGGAACTGATAAATGCCTGTACGAATGATAGAGATCGATTGCTGATAGCAATGATGGCAGAAACCGGTCTTAGATTAGGGGAAATTCTGGGAATCCATTATACCGAAGATATTGATTTTGAAAGAAGGACGGTTCGGGTAAGGTATCGTGAATCCAATACCAACTTGGCAAGAGCAAAAAATGCAGAATATAGAATGGCTTTGTTAAGTAATACAACTTTTGAGTTCTTGGTTAAGTACATTTCTGATAACCGAAAAAGTCTGATGAACTCGGAGTATCTATTTACAAAATTGACAGGAAAAAACAAAGGAGAGCCATTAGATGCGGATTCTGTGTATAGCATGTTGAAAAGGCTATCCAAAAAAACGGATATCAATTCCCATCCGCATCAGCTCCGACACTATTTTGCGGAGGAAAGAAGAAAAGAAGGGTGGGATTTGAATGACATTCGTTTTGCCCTGGGGCATAAGAAAGTCGAAACTACCATTAAATACTTGGGTGAAAATAATGAACGATTGATAGAAGCGACAGATCAATACTACTCAAATAATGAAGATTTATACCAAATTGCAGATTTTCTGTAAAAGGAAGGAGGGATTACCTTGGCAGTATTAAAAATTGTTCCGAAGTTATATCAGGAAAAAATATCTGAGAAATTAAAGGAAGAAATATCTTTAGTTACAAATGGAGAAGCAAAATACTATAACCGGTTATACAAATTTTTTCAGTATACCGATATACAGTGTACTGCAGATATTAACTATGAAACGAGAAAAATGTATATGGATTCTCTTGAAAAAGAGGATATTTCAGAAAAATATAAAGCGGAATTACTGAGCTTATTTGATCGTTTAAAAATAGAAAATATGCCGGATGTCTATTCACAAGGAACCCCCTTCTCTGTAGAACAGGAGTTTTTTAAGCAAGACAAATTGTTTTTGCTGTATGTCCCCAATAAGAAGAAAGCACAATCTTTCCGTCAGGTGGTTGATAAGAATGATTTGTTATGGGACTTAACGAGGATACATTCATCACAGTTGGTGCGACAGACAAAAATATTGCTGTGTGAAATTCTGAATATGGATAAGGTACAAAGACATCGAAGATATTTTTTAGAACCATTAAAAGCACTTATACGGTTTTGCGATAAGTACGGAATAGATGATATTGAAGAAATGGAACAGGCAGACGAAAACAGATTTTATCTGTATTTAAACAAGGAGTCGGAAATTATAAAAAAACAGGCTTCTAAGATTGTTGAGTTTGCGAGAAGAACGTTATTTCTAACAGATTCAGAGACAAATTGGCGAGCGTGTATCTGGTATATGGATAGGTTTCAGTTTGATAAATCGAGAATCAATGCCAGTTCACCTGTTAAAAGCCTTTCATTTATTAATATTTACGAAAAAGAAAATCGTTGGTATTTACAATTATACGCAAAATATTTGGTCGGGATATCTGATCTGTCTTTATCAAATATCCGAAATACAATAAGTTTTATTTCACAATTTTTAAAATATCTGGATGGACAGAGTAAGAAAGTAACTGAACTGGCGATGCAAGATATAGCGGATTATGTGTCTGTTTTGGATGAGTCCGATATTAAGTATTCCACTTTTAACCGATATATCACACATATGCATACATTTCTACAGTTTTTGAAAATGAAAAATATTGAAGTGTTGAAGTTTTATCCGGAACGATTTTTAAAAAAAGGTTTTTCGGAACACAATGAAAGAAGTGTTCCAGAAAAAACAATTGCTCATCTGATTAAGGAGCTGCCGGCATTCCCAGAGCATTTACAGTTGATGTATTTGATTTTGCTTTGCACAGGAATTAGGAAAAGCGAGGTTTGTACAATAAAATCGGGAGCCTTTTATTCACAAGGCAATGAGAATTGGATGCGCATATATCAAAGCAAAATGCGGAGAGAAAAAGTTATTCCTGTTCCCAGTCTATTGGTTGGACTGGTGAATGATTATGAAAAAAAGTACGGAATAAAAAATGGGGAGTATTTATTCAAAAATAAAAAGGGTGGTGCATTTAATGGACAGACATTTTCAAATCAGATGATTCGGGAGTGTAAGGTTCGTGGGATTGCCTGCGGAGATTATATCTTTAGAGCACACGATTACAGACATAACCTTGCAACTTCAATGTACGGAAATGGGGTTTCTATACAAGGGGTACGAGATTATCTAGGACATTCAAGTGAGAATATGACAAAACAGTACATTGATTTCATGCCGGAACGTATTGTATCGGCTGAAGATAAATATTTCTCTAAAAATCAGTCATTTAAATTGAAAGGAGCAGAAGATGATGAAAGGTAATATTAATTTGATTTCGTATGACTGTTATCAACAAGCTACAGAAAAACAGTTGGCAGGGCTGAAATGGAAGGAAAACAGGGTGTACTACATATCTGAGATTCATAATGAAAAGATACAGGATGAGATTTATGGGTATATCGATGATAGATGTAGACGTTTGTCATTATCAACAGTAGTAAATGATATTTACAGATTTGATCTGTTGAAAGAATTTCTGAATGAGAAGTGTACAAGTTGTAGCAGCATTACTGATAAAAAATGGGAAGAACTGGAGAGAAGTTATAAAGCATTTTTATATAAAAAAGGATTGGCGCTGTACGTTAGAAGAAATAGACCGGATAGGCGGAATGTTGAGCAGCAAAGTAGCGCTCAGGTTTCTTTTCTGAAAATGTATTATGAGTATGTTGTGAAGTGTAAAACAGCAGATATTCCAGAAAATGAAAAAGATGTATGGGATATGAGAAAGTTGGATATTGTGCCAAGGAGTAATCCGATTCGTGGAAGATATAGATTAGATTTTCGTGAGATCAGGCAGAAAGAATTTAAAGAGATAATAAAGAAAATATTGTATAGCCACTGCCAGACAAAAGCAATGGGTAGTATAAAAGGTGAATTGCGTGGATTCCGTCGGTTTGCTAGTTTCATGTATGATCGATTCCCAGAAGTAAAGCACTTTACAGAAATTAGCAGGGATATGATAGAAGATTATCTGGTTTATATAAAAACGGATACCGGTCTTACATCAGTCAGTTACACGACAGAGCTGTCGGTTTTGGATAATCTGTTGGATGAAATAGGGCGTGAACTGGAAATAGAAAATATATGCAACCTTTTTCTGTCCAGTGATTGCAGAGCATATGATAACGCTTTACCAGAAGCGTATTCAGATGCAGAAATCAGGAGATTTAATTGTGCATTAACAAAATTAAAGCCCCAGTTAGGCAGATGTTTAATAATACATCAGATGCTCGGTACAAGAATAGAGGATACGTTGACTTTGCGAAGAGATTGCTTATCTGAGAAATCAGGACATTATTTTATAACTATTATCCAGCAGAAAACAAGGAAATACAAAAGACCAGTTAGCGATCAGCTGGCAGAATTGATTAGAAAAGCAATAGAAGTTTCAGAAAAGGAGCATCCAGATTCAGAATATATTTTTCTGCAAGATAATGGAAAATTGTATACAGATTCAATGCTGAAATATCATGTAAATATCATGATTTATGAAAATGATATCAGGGATGATAAGGGAAATTATTTTGAGTTTCGTACACATCGTTTTAGACATACTTTTGGAGTAAAACTTACAGAAATGAAATTAGATGATGATAGCATTGCAAGGCTGTTGGGGCATAAGGATACACGAACCATACCACATTATCGGCGGTTAAGAAACGAAGCATTAGCGGAGGATACAAAGGCTGTACGAGATGAAATGAATGAATTATTAGCACAATACAGGAGGGAAAAGGAAAATGCAGAAACACGATAAAATGGTAGCACTGGCAAAAGAAAAAAGTGCGGAAATGACGGAAACAGCAATAACAGCTATTGAAACAATGTATAGAAAAAATATAAAAATTTCAGTTGCTGAACTTACAAAACTAACAGGACTTTCCAGAGGTTTTTTCTATAATAATCCGAATGTGAAACAGGTCATGATGGAATTGAAGGAAAAACAACAGGGAATGATATTGCGAAATCCTAAAAGTGATGCTATTGCAAAAGCACAGGAAGCACGGATTAAGAGTTTAGAACAGAAATTATCCGATAGTGTTCCGAAAAACGAATATGAAAGTCTTCAGAAAAAATATGAAGAATTACAGGTGAAATATAGTCAAATGAAAAAGGGAACACTGTTGAAGATGTACGACCAATTATAGGAAGAAAAGGAGAATATTTTATGCAGAACGAAATTTATGATGAGAAAAATGGACTTACTTATATGTTATGTGGTGATTATTATTTGCCAGAATTGGCACTTACAGATATCGAACCAACTTATGGGAAATATGGGATGCTTCGTAAAAGCTATTTACAGGAACACAGAAAGGCAAAATATCAAATATTGTTGTTACAAGGAAAACTTGTCGAGCATTTGAATCAGATTGATGCAGAAGCAAGGGATAGAGAAGAACAATTAGTAAAACAGATGATGGAGAAAGAAGGAATTACAGAGGAATTAAAAAGGCAAGACAACATGGAATGGACAAGGAGGATGAATACCCTTTGTCATGATGCAGAAGAGATGATTTTGACGGAAATGATATACACGAAAGGATAATGAACTGCATTGGATAGCAAGAATTTTGCAGCCCGGATAGCAAAAAAGTGGAAGTCCGGATGGCAAGATTCTTGCTGTCCGGAAAGACAAAAAAGTGAGGGATTAAAAATGTTGGTTAAGTACATAATAAAAGTGTTTTTATATTTAATTCTTGCAGTAATGACATTGATTCGCTGGTTATTAAAAATTCCGATGATGTTGGGAAATATTTTGCTTTACTTTTTATCAATTATATTTATTCTGACAGGTGTTTTGAGTTATGGATTTGCATTGGAATCTGCAAGAGAATGTGGGCGAATGATAATAATTGGGATGGCATTTGGTGCAATACCAGACTTTGTCCCATTTTGGGGAAAAAGTTTAGAGACATTGGTTGCCAAACTGTTAAGTATGACAAATGAATGAGAAAGTCAATATGAAAGAGGGCTGTGAAAGGCTCTCTTTTCTTTTTGCAACTGTGGAATGGCAAGATAATAACGTTATATACAGTGTATATTAAGTACAGATATTGTATTTCTGCATGATGGGAACATAGGGAGTCCATATAAAAAGCCTGAATACAGGACATGATGGGAGTCTGTCTACTCTTCATGCAAACAGCAGCAGAGATATGCTGTCCAGAATAGAAACTATGACGCTTATGGGAATTGATCTTCCCCTGGAAGCGATACGCAGGCAGATTGCCTCTGGCGTAGATGTTCTGGTACACCTTGGGCGAATGCGGGACAAAAGCAGAAAACTGCTTGAGATTACGGAGGTGTGTGGTTTTGAGAATGGAGAGATTCAGACACGGCCGCTGTATCGCAGGGAAGAAGGAAAAGGACTTGTAAAAGTAAATACACTTTTACGCTGTGAAAAAATGGAACGGGCGGGAATTAAATTATGAAAGAACGGAAAGGAAAGAAATGGGAATTTACGAGGAAAGATTACAGGACATATCATTTTACGGCGAAGGAGACAGCAAAGTATCTTCTGGAGGGAGTTGCCGTATGCGCTGCAGCCGATTATCTGTTTTATCAGAGCCTACCAGTACTGCTGTTTATGTTGCCGGTACCGGTGATTTTTCTGAAAATCCAGAAGAAAAAATGCATTGCAAGACAACAGCGGAATCTGAATTATCAGTTCCGGGATGCGCTGACATCCATGAATGTAGCCGTACAGGCCGGGTATTCTGCGGAAAATGCTGTGCGGGCCAGTGTGAAGGATCTGGGAAGACTCTACGAAAAGGGAAGTGATATTCTGGAAGAATTTCGTTATATCGAGAGTCAGCTGCGTTTAAGTGTTCCTGTGGAAGAACTGTTTCTGGATTTTGGAAAACGAAGCGGCGTGGAAGATATTGAGAATTTTGCGGCGGTATTTTATACAGCGAAACGGACTGGCGGAGATATGACGCAGATGATTCAGAAGGTTGCCAGGATGCTGGGAGATAAGATTGAAGTAAAAAAAGAAATAGAGGCAACGCTGGCTGCAAAAAAATCTGAACAGATGGTTATGAGCGTTATGCCGGCCGGCATTATCTGTTATCTGAAGCTGACTTCTCCGGGATTTCTGGATGTACTTTACGGAAATCCCTTTGGAATCTGTGCCATGACAGTTTGTATGGTAATTTATGGATTGTCTTACTGGCTGGGAGTGAAAATTGTAGATATAGAAGTGTAGGTGTGTGTGATGTGGATACATATTGTGATATTTATGGTGATTCTTGGAGCTTTTCTTGCCGGAAAGCTGGGGCGTCTGCCGCCGTGGGCAGGGAATGCAGAAGGACAGAAACTTTTTATCCTGGTAGCGCTTGCCGGAAATATCATCGGAATGCTTCTGACCGTTCAAAGTGGCGGAGGTACGGTGTATTCATCCGGATACCGTATGGAAAAAGAGGAGACAGGTGCTTACGAAGAGAAATTCATAGTATCTGTAGACGGAAAAAAAGCCGGCTCCCTGTATGTGCAGGTGCCGGAAAAGGAAACGGAAAAGTCCGGGGAAGAGCCGGAAACTGAGAAAGAACTGAGCGAAGAACAGCAGCGCGAGAAAGAACTGCAGGATATGATCGTACAGTATAACCAGAAAAAGAATGATCCCAGGTACTATTATCTTCCGGAAGAATGGAATGGAAAACACCTGGAATGGGAGCAGCCGAAGGATACAACCGGAAATCTGATTTCCGCATTGGGACTGGTTGCGGCAGCAGCAGTGGTAATCGCAAAAAGAAGAGAAGAAGAATCTGTTCAGATAAAGAGAAGAGAACAGATGCTGATGGATTATCCGGGGCTGGTTATGAAATTCACTCTTCTGGTACAGGCAGGTTTAACTGCGAGAAAGGCATTTCAGAAAATTGCCATGGATTATGGAAAAAGAGAAGAGGGAAATAAACGCGCAGCATATGAGGAAATCCGTACAGCATGTTATGAGATGGACAGCGGCGTTTCGGAAGCAGAGGCTTATCGTAGATTTGGAGAGCGGTGTGGACAGGTAAAATATAAAACGCTGTCAACACTTCTGATTCAGAATCTTCAGAAAGGAAGCCGGTATCTGTCTGATTTACTGGAAAAAGAATCTGTGGAAGCCTGGGAGGAAAGAAAAAGAAAGGCAAGAGTACTGGGCGAGGCGGCAGCAACGAAACTGCTTCTTCCGATGGTACTGATGCTTCTGGTTGTGATGGCAGTAATTATGCTGCCGGCCTGTCTTTCCTTTTACGGCGGATAGAAGAACCGTGTGAAAACACAGAAATGAGAGGTGACAAATGAAAAATATCTGGAAATATATGAAAGAATTTGTGGCGGAAGAAGATGCAGTGGGAGTTGTGGAGATTATTCTGATTCTGGTGGTTCTGATCAGTCTGGTTGTCATCTTTAAGCAACAGCTCACTTCGCTTGTTAAAAATATCCTTTCAAAAATCACCAAACAAAGTAATTCAATCTGAGAAGGATAAAAAACGGTAAGCGATGATTTACCGTTTTGGAAAGGAGAGGTACCCTTTGGCAAAGACAGTGAAAAAAGGCAGTATTACGATTTTTCTGGCGCTGATTCTGAGTGTTGTTCTGTCACTTGTATGTGCCAGTATCGAATCTGTACGTATGTCAGCTGCCAGGACGCAGATACTGAACAGTATGGATATCGGACTTTATTCCCTGTTCGGGCAGTACGACAGGACACTGCTTGAAAATTATGATCTGTTCGCATTCTATGCAGGTGGAAAAGATGAGGTAGATATGGCCTCTGTGTATGATAATTTTGAGTCCTATATGAAACCTGTATTAAAACAGAACAGTCAGAAACTGGAACTTTTGCAGGGAGGATTTAATGGATACCGTCTGCTGACTGACGGAGACGGAGAAGTTTTTTATCAGCAGGCTGCCGGTTATATGCGGGAAACACTCGGAAGTCAGGGGGTACAGATCCTTCTCGAAAAACTGAAAGACCAGGAAGAAAAAACAGACGAAGCGCAGAGAAAAGGAGAACAGTCTGAAAACGGTGGAAGTCTGGATTCCTATGATTCTGAGATTTCAAATGCGGCGCAGAAAAGTGAAGAAGCAAAGAATAACCAGGAGAATCAGAAGGAACAGGGAGATTTCGGAGATGGAGGAAGTGGAGATGATTTTACCGGTGGAGCAGATACAACCGTAGAAAATCCGATTCCGGTTATCAGAAGAGTCCGAAAAATGGGACTTCTCGATCTGGTAGTTCCGGCAGAACGTGGAATTTCAGATGCTTCCACAGACAGGAGAACATTGGCGTCAGGAAGAAAACTTCAGACGGGAATGGTAATGAATTCGGATATTCAGTCAGATACTTCCTATACTTCAGGAATTCTGTTTGGCCAGTATCTGCTGAAAAAACTGGGAAATTATCGAAAGCCTGCGTCTTCGGGACTGAACTACCAGGTGGAGTATATTCTGGGAGGAAAAAACAGTGACCGCGAGAATCTGAAATCTGTAGCAACAAAACTGCTTCTGATCCGTCAGGGCGTGAATATGGCATATTTAATTTCTGACGGAGGAAAACGTATCCAGGTAGAAACACTGGCTCTGGCAATTGCATCGGGTTTTTTGATTCCGCCGGCAGCAGTAGTAATTGAAGCTGCACTGATATTCTGCTGGGCGTTTGCGGAAAGTATTCTGGATGTGAGGGAACTGTTTGCAGGCGGGCATGTTCCGCTTGTAAAAACAGCAGCAGACTGGCAGCTATCTCTGGAAAATCTGGCGCATATTCTGGACAGGCTGGATTCTTCCAGAAAAGATTCCAGTGGAGGGATGTCTTATGAGGATTATCTCCGGGTTCTTCTTATGGCAAAAGGAAAACAGGAAAAAGTTACGAGAGGAATGGATATGATTGAATGTGCGATCCGTGAAAAAGGAAAAAGACCGGGATTTCAGATGGATCATTGTGTTGTTGCACTGGAAGCATCCGCAGATGTAAAAGCAAACAAAAAGAAAATATTTACGGTTACAAGGCAGTATGCCTATGAATAGAAAAGGAGGTGCACAGGGATGCTTTTTCAGAAAGAAAAAGAAGATAAAAATCAGATAAACAGACTGGATCAAAAAAGAGAAAGGCGCTCTCAAGGAAGGTTATTTCTGTTTTCCCCGATAAGCAGAAAACCGCTTTCTGAAAAAGTATCCCCGTGCACCTTTTTAAAGAAAGCAAGTCTTACACTGGAGACTGCACTGGTTTTGCCAATGTTCTTTTTTGGAGTGATTGCACTGATTTCATTTATGGATATTTACAGAGTCCAGACAGAGCATCTGACTGGTTTATGCCAGAAAACAAAAGAGGCAGGAATGTATGCTTATGGAACTGGCAGTTCCGGAGCAGAAACTGTTACATTGCCGGATGTATATTCCTATCAGCCTATCGGTGGTCTGATTCCGCTTCCAAAAATATGGTTCCACAACACGGTAAAGGTTCATGCATGGACAGGAGTGCTCTATGAAGAAGGAAATGATGCAGTGGAAAGCCAGCCAATGGTCTATGTGACAGAGTCTGGAACCGTGTATCACAGAACACTTGGATGCAGTTATCTGAATCTGTCTGTGCAGCAGTTATCCGGATCTTCGGTAAAAAATCTCAAAAATACATATGGGGAAAAATATCAGGCATGTGAACTTTGCAGTCGCGGGCAGGAACCGGCGGGAACTGTGTATATTACAAAAAAGAGCAATCGTTTTCACAACAGGGAAAGCTGCAGTGCACTGAAACGGTCTGTGCGAATGGTAAAAGAAGCAGAAGTATCCGGTGAAATGAGTGCCTGCGGGCGCTGTGGTTAAAAGGAGGAAGACTATGGACAGGCTGGAAATCTGTATGACTGTATTCCTGGGAATTAATACATGGACAGACATTCGGAAAAAAGAAATTTGTGTTCCGGTATTAAGTGTTTTTCTTGCAGGGGGAATTCTGTGGAGAATATGGGAAGGAACGTTTTGGGCAGATGGGCTGATTTCTATGGGAGCAGGTACAATTGCGGCGGTGATATCGGTGCTGACCAGGGGGGAAATCGGATTTGGAGACGGACTTCTGATTCTGGCAATGGGATCTGTACTGAAAAGTGGAGAATTACTGGGAGTACTCTGCGCTGCGCTTTTGCTGTGTGGAATCTATTCAGGCCTGCAGCTTCTGGTGTTTAAAAAGAAGCGTGATACGGAAATACCTTTTGCACCGTTTCTGCTGGTCGGATATCTGGGAGGAATACTTTTATGAAAAAACTGAAAAAAGGAAGTTTTACAATAGAAGCGGCATTATTGATGCCGTTGATCCTCATGGTGTTGATGGGGCTTCTGTATCTGGATTTTTTTGTACATAACCGGGCATGGCTGACGTCAGCGGCATATGAGGCGGCAGTCAGTGGAAGTATGGAAGGTTATAAAAAAGACGGAGACATATATGAAAAAGCAGATATTCAGGGTAGAATGCTTGGGAGTACCGGACTTCCGGGTGGTGAAAACCTAAGTATGCAGACCAGTGCAGGGAAAACCGTACAGGTAACCTATCAGATGGATGTACCGGCTGGTTTTCTGTCACAGAAATGGAAGATTGAAGTTTGCGGAAAGGCAGCTGTTTTGCGTCCGACAGGATGGATACGTAAAGTGAAGGGAACGGTGGATGTTTTGGAAGAGGTGAAAAAATAAAATGAAATCAGAATATAAGAGAGACATGAATCATAATTATCTGATTCTGACAGGAGAAGAGGCAATTGATACCAATTCCTATCAGGTTCGAATGATTGTGGCAAATGCAGTACCGGATCTTCTTCAGTGCCGGATTCAGGGGATAGATGGAAAATTCATGGTGTATTACGATGTGACTTCCAGGCATTCAATGACTGCTCTTTTTGAAGAAAAAAAGATTGGGATGGAAGAACTTCAGGTAATTCTGGGAGGATTTGTCCAGGTTATGGAAGCAATGTCCGAGTATCTTCTGAATCCCTGCCAGTTGATTCTGGAACCGGAATATATTTATCTGGATGCGGAAAAACAGAATGTCCGGTTCTGTTATCTTCCAGGATTTCACAGCGAGATACAGAAACAGTTTCAGAATCTGGCTGAATATATTCTTCCAAAGCTGAATCATGAAGACGGAAAAGCGGTTATGCTGGGATATGGCGTATACAGACGTGCACTGGAAGATAGTTTTCACCTGGAGTATATCAAAGAAGAACTTTATAAAGTGAAAAATGGAAAGGCATCAGATTTTGCCGCATACGAAAAAAAGAAGCCATTTAAGCAGGCAGAGAAAAGCCAGGAAGAGCATAAAGAACAGGAAGAACTCTGGCAGATGGAAAACTGGAACAGAGAAGACCTGGACGGGGTGGAAAAAAAGAAAAAGGACAGTAAGCCAAATAACAGAGAGGTGAAAAAAGAGAACAGGGACAGACTGTGGAAAACGGCAGGGTTTCTTTTGGCACTTCTGATTCTTCTGGGAATTACTGCGGGAATGGCGGCAGGATATCTTCCAAGAGTAAGCACCGGCGTATTTCTGTCTGTGATTCTGGGGTTGATGGTCCTTGGAATGCTGAGTTATATTCTGATGAAAAAGATTCCTGAGAAGAAACAGAATCCTCATGAGGAAACAGACAGGATCAGAGATTTTCAGGAAAAGAATATTTATGAGATTCCGCAGGAAAAAGAAAAACAGCCGGAAATAAAAGAGCACGAAGTATCAGAAGAAAATACGGAGTGTTTTGGAGAGACCGTAGTTCTTTCGGCAGGAATAACAAAGGGACCGGCTACTCTGGTCAGCCATGAGCCAGGAGAGCTGGCAACCATATATCTGGACCGGGATATTACAGTAATCGGAAAGCTGGAGACTGCAGCGGATGCAGTGATCAATATGCCTACCGTAAGCCGTATCCATGCAAAGATTCGAAAAAGAGATGGGGAGTATTATCTGACAGATCTGAATTCCAGAAATGGAACATCTGTTAATGGCCAGATCCTGAAAAACGGAGAAGACCGCCTTCTGGAAGACGAAGATGAAGTGGATTTTGCACAGGCTCGTTATATTTTTTTGAAATAACAGAGCGAAAATATCAGGTTTATGTCGTATTGTATAATGGACCACAGGTTGTCTGTATAATGGAAATCTGTTAAAATAGTCCAATAGATTTGAATTTTCAGATTATAACGGCGCAGTTTTTGAGACTATCATGAAAAACTGCAGAAAAGAGGACTAAAGTGGAAGAAATAAAGAGAGAACCTGTGACTGCACTACTGATTTTGTTGAATACTCTTATTTTTCTTATTGTGGAATTCACCGGTGGTTCAGAGAATGGACAGCATATGCTGGAATGTGGTGCTGTTTATGCACCACTTATCATAGAGCAGGGACAATGGTATCGCATGATTACCAGTATGTTTCTGCATTTCGGTGCGCCACATCTGATTAATAACATGCTGGTACTGTTTGTTCTGGGACAGCGCCTGGAACCAGTTACCGGAAAAATGAAATTTCTGCTGATTTATATTCTTGGAGGACTGGGCGGGAATCTGATTTCTCTGATCTGGGATATGCGGACAGGAAATTATTCACTGTCAGCAGGAGCTTCCGGAGCTGTTTTTGCAGTGATGGGTGGAATGATTTATGTGATCATACGTCACAGAGGAAGAGTCGCAGATTTGAATATGAAGCAGATGCTGCTTATGGCTGCATTTTCTCTTTATTTCGGCTTTGCAAGTGGTGGAGTAGATAATGCAGCCCATGCAGGCGGTCTGTTGTGTGGCTTTATTGCTGCTGTAATCGTTTATCATCCAAGAAAAATATGGAAAACGGTTCCCTGACCAGGAGTACTCTCTATGGAGATACTGCCGTGATGAGCTTCAATAATCTGTCTGGAAATGGCAAGTCCGAGGCCGGTGCCAGATTCTTTTGTTGTGAAAAACGGCTGAAAAATATTGTCCAGCAGTTCTTTTGAAACCCCGCATCCATTGTCTTTAATATCGATACAGATACCGGATTTTTTGGAAAAAGCAGATACGGAAATTTTTCCGCCGGGAACAGGAACGGCTTCCCATGCATTTTTCAGAAGGTTCAGCAGCATTTCCCGGATTCGAATTTTGTCAAGCATTAAAACTGGAAGAGATTCCGGGATATGGGATTCAAAAGTAATACCCAGATAATCAAGAGTAGGTTTGATGGAAGAAATTACTGTTTTCAGATAATCGCAGGTATCTGTGGCTTCCAGCCGGATACGTCCTGCATTATTAAAAACAGAAAGATCATCAAGAAGATCTGTTACATAAGCGAGATTATCCATGACATCGTTCCAGTGGTCGTAATCTTCAACTTCTGGATGAGCGGAAGAAATCATCTGGAGTTCACTGCTGATCAGTGTTAGAGGATTTCGGATTTCATGAGAAAATTTGGAAAGTGTGTAATGAAAATCGTTTTTTAATTTACTGACTGTGTCATCGTTGCACATATTATCACCTCGGAGAAATATTAACATCAGAAATTTCAAATATCAACAAGAACAGTATTGAAAAAATCGACAAAATACGACACAATAAGAATAAGTGAAAATATTTTCTGAAACAGGAGGGCAATAAAATGGGAGATTGTATATTTTGTAAAATTGCAAATGGAGAAATTCCGGCAGCAACACTTTATGAGGACGAAGATTTTCGGGTAATTCTTGATCTGGGTCCTGCCAGCAAGGGGCATTCACTGATTCTTCCAAAGAAACATGCAGCCAATATTTATGAGCTTCCGGATGAAACTGCAGGAAAAGCTATGATCCTTGCAAAAAAAATGGCTGGCAAGCTTAGCGACGCACTGAATTGCGATGGCTTTAATATTGTGCAGAACAATGGAGAAATTGCGGGACAGACTGTATTTCATTTTCATATGCATCTGATTCCGAGATATAAAGGAGACGGAGTTGGACTGACCTGGACTCCGGGAGAACTCAGTGATGAGGTGAGAGACGAAATTCTAAAAAAGGTCAGAGACTAATCAATACCTACTAAAGAGGAAAAATGAAAAATCAGACATATGAAGAGTTTTACCTTAAGTATCGAAAAATATCCAGAGCATATGCATACGGAGTTTTGCATGACTGGAACATATCCGACGATGTCAGTCAGGATGTACTCTACAAAATGTATACCAAGCGGAAACATCTGAATATTGATAATGAAAAAATGATGTATTCTCTGATACGGAGAGCATCGGTGAATAAGGCGATGGATTACAAAAAGAAATCCAGTTTCCGGCATGAAGTTATCTGCACAGCCGACGTTACAGAAGTTCTGAATGTATATAAGACGGTTGATGCGGAAGAAGAACTTCTGCGTAAAGAGAAGAATAAATTTATGTATATGGTACTGGAAAGATTTCGTGAGGAGCAGCCTGTTAATTATGACATTCTGATTCAGGTTAAATATCTGGATGTTCCCGTTGAAGTAGTTGCAGAAGAGTACGGACTGACCAAAAGTGGCGTTAATAACAGGATATATAAGGAAAAGCGCTGGCTGAAAGAAGAATTTCGGAAAGTATACGAATAAAAAAAGAAAACCCTGCCGTATCTGAAAAAGAAATGGCAGAGTTTTCTGTATGAGAGCGGTGTGTCAGGAACGGGCACACTCTTCAATAAGATCGGTAATCTTGCTGATAGAATCCACACGGCCGTTTCCTGCCATGGCATCTGTATATTTCTGGCGGTCAGTATAAAGCTGGCGGATTGTATCCAGAAGTTTGGCTTCTGTGATTTCTTCTTCCTCCAGTACCATGCTGAAGCCCTGACGTTCGAAAGAACGGGCATTGAGAATCTGATCACCACGGCTGGCTTTTGCTGAGAGTGGAATCAGAAGATTAGGCTTATGAAGCTCGCGGATTTCGCAGATTGCGTTGGCACCTGCACGTGAAATTACGATATCAGCCATGGCGAACAGATCTGGAAGCTCATCCTGAATATATTCATACTGAACATATCCGGCAGTACCGTTAAGGCTTTCATCTGTTTTACCTTTTCCGCAAAGATGGACAACCTGGAATTCTTTCAGAAGTTCAGGGAGAATTTTGCGTACATTATCATTGACGGAGGCTGCACCAAGGCTGCCACCGATGACCATAAGTACCGGTTTGTCCGCTGTGAAACCACAGAATTTGCGTCCGGCTTCGGCACTTCCGGAAAGAAGTTCCTGGCGGATTGGAGTTCCTGTAAGAACTGCTTTTTCGGCAGGAAGATTTGCAACTGTCTCAGGAAAATTACAGCAGATTTTAGATGCTGAAGAGAGACAGAGTTTATTGGCAAGACCCGGGGTCATATCGGATTCATGGATAAGAGCCGGAATTTTTAAGCGTTTTGCAGCAATTACAACTGGAACGGTAACGAATCCACCTTTGGAGAAAACAACGTCCGGTTTCAGCTCTTTGAGAATTTTTCTGGCCTGGCTGAAGCCCTTCAGGACACGAAACGGGTCAGAAAAGTTTTTGAGATCGAAGTAACGTCTCAGCTTTCCGGATGAGATTCCATAGTAGGGAATTCCCAGTTCTTCGATCAGTTTTTTTTCGATTCCATTATAGGAACCGATATAGGAAATTTGATAACCAAGCTCCTTGAGCCTTGGAATCAGGGCAATATTTGGAGTTACATGGCCGGCAGTACCACCGCCGGTAAGTACGATGTGTTTCATTTGGATTCCTCCTGAATAGTCATATATACTATCATTAAATATGAACTCTAACGGAGGAATTGTCAAGGAAAGATACGATTGCAGGAGAAAAATAATGGTAGATTTCAGGGATGATGAACTGAAAAAATGGTTGGCAGAAGAATACGAACGAGAAATCGACGAAATGGAAAAAGTGCTGTTTCCGGATGGAGTCCTTCCAGATGACGGGGAAACAGAAGAAGAGGCAAAAGCTGCTTATCAGAAACTTGTAGCGAGGCTGAAAGCAGATGGGGTTTATGAAGAAGATGAAGAAAATGGCAGCAAAGAGGCTGATGACCATAAAGCAGATACAAAGGAAAAAATTGTCTATCTTCCTGAAAAAAGGCATCATAAACTGGCCCGTGTGGCGGCTGTGGTGCTTGTATGTGCAGCAGGCGTATTCGCCGCAGGAATGACCAGCCAGGCGAATCGGAGTTATTTTATTGATTCTGTGAAGATATGGACGGGAAATGATACGAGCATTAGTATAGATAATGATGCGACCAGTGATGAAGTTGAGAGAGATGAGCAAGGTGCGATTGATGATATAAAAAATCAAATGGGATTTGATAAAATTCCTAAATTTATGTATCGTCCCGAAAATTTTAAGTATAAAGATTATTTAATCCATTCCAATACAGGTATTGCATTAATGGAATACTGTTATGGAAAATCTGTTATAACGGTTTATATCAGTGATTATAGAAATAACAGTAAGACAACGGATTATGTTCTTGATGGGCAGATAATAGAATCATTAAAAATAAAAGATGAAAAATTTGAAATTGAAATACGAAAAGTAAAAGATAAGCAGGATAAGAAAGAAAATTATGTTGCATATTGGAAAACAGATAGAGCATTTTATCAAATCAGCGGAAATATGGAAGAAAAAGAATTTATAAAATTAATAGAAAATATACATTTTTAAGAGAGCATTTTATTTTAATATCGTATAAGTTTATGTAATGGAAGTTACAGGAGTGAAGGGAGCAAGTATGATAGGAAAAATGAAAAGAGTGCTCGGAATCTTATTTTTAGTATTATGTCTTGGTAGTATAGGTGTAGTTACTGCTTCAGCCGGAGAAATAGCCGATAGTGATCTGGAAACAGATGAAGATTTTGCTGAAGATACAACGTATAGCATGTTACGTGGAAATAATCTGAACTTTGGAACTACAGCTATCAATAAATTGGCCAGCAATAAAGTTGCCATCTCAGGAATTACACAGTGCCATCATGTCTGCAGTACAGTTTATTTGACTTTAACACTGGAGCGAAAAGTGAAGGGAACATATTCTACATATAAGAGTTGGGAATTTACAGCCTCTAATGCTACCAATCTTGATAAAAACTTAACAGTACTTGTACCAAGCGGCTACTACTACCGTGTACGTGGCTATCATGCAGCAAAAGACGGAAGTAAAGAATCTGTCTCAACCTTAACCAAAGGCGTTCTGGTAAAATAACAATCATCAAATAAAAAAATCCAAAATTCAATCCCCGGTGATGTTCACCCCCTTTTAAAAAAAACAAAAATCCAGTAAACTTACATTACCTTCGCCGGGGAGAATTCAAAAATTCTGAAATATTCTGAAAAATAAAAACAATTCTCCAAAAATCAATTCTAAAAATTCGATATATTCCACAAAAAGACTGTCAAAAATAAAACATTTCGTGTATAATAAATACAATAACAAGCCGTTTCTAAACAGAATGTCCGTTAATTCTGTTTGAACACGTTATTTTATAAATTGCGGTGTTTCAGGAAATTCTCTGTATGATTGCCAGATTCAGCGCTTTCTGTGATACAGAAATTTTTAAAACACCGGACGGAAAAGGGGGCTTATGCATGAAGATAACATTTATCGGCGCAACGCATGAGGTGACCGGAAGCTGTTATTATCTGGAAGCGGCGGGCCGGAAGTTCCTGGTAGATTATGGAATGGAACAGGGACCGGACTACTACGAAAATAAGGAATTGCCAGTAGCTCCAGGTGATCTGGATTTTGTGCTTCTGACGCATGCACATATGGATCATTCAGGAAATCTTCCCGCTTTGTATGCCAAGGGTTATCAGGGACCGATCTATGCAACAGAGGCGACCTGCAATCTCTGTGATATTATGCTTCGTGACAGTGCACACATCCAGATGTTTGAGGCAGAATGGAGAAACCGTAAGGGCCGCAGAGAAGGCAAGCCGGAATTTGTACCTGCTTATACTATGGAAGATGCCATGGGAGTGCTTCGGAATTTTGTCAGATGTCCGTACGATAAGATTATTAAACCTGCAGAAGGAATAGAGGTACGTTTTGTAGATGCAGGACATCTTCTTGGTTCCAGCAGCATTGAGATCTGGCTCACCGAGGATGATAAAAAGGAAAAAATCGTATTTTCCGGTGATATCGGTAATCTTAATCAGCCGCTGATTAAGGATCCGGTATATATTAAAGAGGCAGATTATGTTGTTATGGAATCTACCTATGGAGACAGAAGTCACGGAGAGAGGCCGGACTATCCGGCTATGCTGGCTGAGATTATCCAGAGAACCTTTGACAGAGGAGGTAATCTGGTAATTCCGTCCTTTGCAGTAGGCCGTACCCAGGAGATGTTGTATTTTATTCGTCAGATCAAGGAGATGGGTCTGGTCCATGGACACGATGGATTTACCGTATATGTAGACAGTCCTCTTGCCAATGAGGCAACTACGATTTTCAGTGAGAATGCCTACACCTGCTATGATGAAGAAGCGATGGATCTTTTAAAGAAGGGGATTAATCCACTGTCTTTCCAGGGTCTGAAGACGTCAGTTACTACAGATGATTCCAGAGCCATCAATTTTGACGAAAACTGCAAGGTGATTATTTCCGCCAGCGGTATGTGCGATGCAGGACGTATCAAGCATCATCTGAAACACAATCTGTGGGACCCGAGAAATACAGTACTTTTTGTAGGATACCAGGCAATTGGAACACCTGGCCGGGCTTTGCTGGAAGGTGCCACAGAGATGAAACTGTTTGGTGAGACTGTGCAGGTAGCAGCGGAAATCTGTAGGATGCCCGGAATCAGCGGCCATGCAGATGTAAACGGGCTTCTGGACTGGGCGAAGGCATTTGAGACGAAACCGAAGCATGTGTTTGTCACACATGGAGACGATACGGTAACAGAGGTTTTTGCACAGAGACTGAGAGAAGAACTGGGATATGATGCCACAGCGCCGTTCAGCGGAACCGAATATGACCTTCTGGAGAATAAATGTATCCATGAAGCTGTGGGAGTCCGTATTGTAAAGGCAACCGCTTCACCGAAGACAACCAAAGCTGCACGTGCATACGAGAAACTTCTGGCTATGGGACGCCGCCTGATGACCATAATCCGGAAGAATGAAGGCTGCCCGAACAAAGATCTGGATCGTTTTGCAAGAGATATTCAGTCACTGTGTGATAAATGGGACAGAACGGATATCTGACAGAAAAAAATCACCCTGCGGAAAATCTTCGCAGGGTGATGATTTAACAGAATCTCTGATTGGCAGATCAGCCTTCGTTCAGTGCCTGACGGATAGCTTTTGCCAGCTGATCCGGACATGAAGTAGGCTTGAATCCACAGCGTATTCCTTCCAGACGGCTGATTACTTCATCTGCATCCATTCCTTCTGCAAGATGGGCAACGCCCTGAGTATTTCCGGAACATCCACCTGTGAATTTGATGTTGTGAACTTTCTTATTATCGTCGATCTCGAACTCAATTCCCTGAGCACAGACACCTTTTGTCTTATAAACCATGAATGGTACCTCCTTATATTTATTTGCTGTTCACAAAGTGAGCAGTGACTTTCTGTATCTTCCGATTATATCATCTCTCAAAAAAAGTTTCCATAAAAAATAAAATTTGTTATAATGAACGTTGTAGAAAAAGAAAAAGCACTTCTGGGCAGAAAAAAACAGAAACTCAGAGGGATACTATATTGAAAGAGAGGATTTACAGATCATGAAATGTGTTGGAATTATAGGTGCAATGGAGCAGGAAGTTGCAAGACTGAAAGAAGTTATGGAGAATGTTTCCATTACAACAAGAGCTGGCATGGATTTCTATGAAGGAATTCTGGAAGGAAAGAAAGTAGTAGTAGTACAGTCCGGAATCGGTAAGGTAAACGCGGGAATGTGTACCCAGATTCTGGTGGATCTTTTTCAGGTAGAGGCTGTAATCAATACCGGTATTGCAGGCAGTCTGAATAATGATATCAACATCGGAGATATCGTACTTTCCACAGATGTTCTTCATCATGATATGGATGCAACAGGATTTGGATATCCGAAGGGACAGATTCCGCAGATGAAGGAATTTTCCTTCCAGGCAGATGAGTGCCTGCGTAAAATTGCTCACAATGTATGTGAGGAAGTAAATCCGGAAATTCAGGTTTTTGAGGGAAGAATTGCTTCCGGAGACCAGTTTGTATGTGATCAGGGCGTGAAGGATGCCATTGTAAAAGAATTTGGTGCATATGCAGTTGAGATGGAGGGTGCGGCAATTGGACAGGCAGCAGCCCTTAACGGGGTACCGTTTCTGATTATCCGTGCAATTTCCGATAAGGCAGACAACAGTGCAAATATGGATTATCCTGCATTTGAGAAACTTGCCATTGAGCATAGTGTCCGCCTGACACAGGGAATGCTGAAACAGATGGCATAATAGGGATATCCGCTTTACAGGCAGAACGGGAACCGTCGTATTTCTGCTGCATATACTGGAAGAGATAGCAGAGAGAGGACATAAGGACTGTTATGCTTTATCGAGATTTTTATCCGTTTTATGCTGCACAGGGGAATCCTGTTTTTTATAATGAAGAGCGGGAGCAGGAGAGAGAATTTGATCTGATGAGATCCTACTATCCGGATACAGCCAGAAAGATTCAGGAGAAGGCGGAAGCACAGTGTCAGCTTCTGGATTATGAAGGCAGCCGTCTTTATGATGAATATCCGGATCGTTTCATGCTTTATCATATATGCAGCCAGATAAAAGAGGAAATGGCAGCAGATACCAGTGCACAGGAAATGCCGGGAGGTTTTCTGGATGATCTGATTGAAGTACTGGTATATCAGGAGATTTCCAGAAGAAGATGCAGAAGACGGAGATGCAGGTCGTATTTTCCACGTTGAAAATACGCTTACCCCTGGATGAGGACAGAATCAATGACAGGTTCGTCCAACATCTGTCCATATACAATAAAACAAAAAATGAATATAATGGAAGTATGATGAAAACAATAAGGGAATTTTTAGAAGAACAGATTAATGAACAGCTGATTCAGGCTGTTGTCAGCGGCCGCAGGACCGGCGAGGGACCTTCCAAGGTGAAGCTTCGTCCTGTGGAGCTGAAAGGAAAGATTTTTTACCAGGCGTCCATGACTGAGGGGCCGAAGGTTTATCATAAGAATTATTCAAGAGAAGAGATGATTGATTATCTGGAACATGCCATGGAGGAATTCCGACAGCTTCAGGCAACCGGACGCAGTCAGGATGGAAGCATTCTTATCAGCAAAAAAGGAAAGGCAACCATCAAAACCAAACATCATGAAACCACACAGAATGAGAAGGTAAAGATTGCGCCCCACAACCGGGTAAAACAGTATATTCTCAAGGAGGGAACGGCAGCCCCGTTTCTGGTAGACCTGGGTGTGATGACAAAAGACGGGAAAATTGTTGCTTCCCGATATGATAAGTTTAGACAGATTAACCGTTTTCTGGAGTTTATCCGGGATATTCTTCCGAAACTTCCAAAAGACAGAGAGATTACGATTCTGGATTTTGGATGCGGAAAGTCCTATCTGACATTTGCGATGTACTACTATCTGCGGGAGCTGGAGGGATTCGATGTAAATGTCATAGGTCTGGATCTGAAAGAAGATGTGATCCGTCACTGCAGTGAACTTGCCAGATCTTACGGTTACGACAAGCTGCATTTTTATCAGGGAGATATCGCCGGATATGAGGGCGTTTCTTCTGTAGATATGGTGGTGACGCTTCATGCCTGCGACACAGCTACAGATTTTGCCCTTGCGAAGGCGGTGGAATGGGGGGCACAGGTAATTCTCTCGGTTCCGTGCTGCCAGCATGAACTGAACCGTCAGATCAGAAATGAAACTTTACAGCCGATTATGCGATATGGGATTCTGAAAGAGCGTATGGCGGCACTGATTACAGACGGTCTGCGTGCCGAATTGCTGGAAAGTAAGGGATATGATACGCAGCTGCTTGAATTTATTGATATGGAACACACACCGAAGAACATTCTGATCCGTGCAGTAAAAACCGGAAAGAAAAAGAGCAGGGACAGTTTTGCGGACTCCATGAAAGCTCTTCACGTGAATCCTACACTGGACAGGCTCCTCTATCCGGATGAGTCAGCCTCACAGAAGGGAGAGTGACATGAAAAAAATCCTACGCAAGGGAGCAATACTGCTGGTGATTTTTGTGGCAGTTGTGGCAGGTACGTCACTTCTGATGAACAGTCAGTCTACGGATAACCGTTCTGATATGAATGATGCCACGCTTCCGGAAGTAATGGTAAAAATTGGAAGCACGCAGGCGAATAAAATGTATGGCTATAAGCAGCAGATGCAGACAGATTTTATGCGTGGCAGTATTACACCGTTGGATACAACCAAAAAGGTGACTTTTGAAATCAATCCATATTCAGATACAGTAACAGGACTTGCTTATGAAGTACGGACTTCAGATGGAAGCAAGGTTATGGAGAACCGTAAGATCAAGAATCTTACAAAAGAAGAAAATGGATATCTGAGTACGGAGATCGAAATAGGAAGCGATCTTCGCATGAACCAGGAATATTCCATGCAGATTACACTGGATACCAATGAGGGAGAAGTTTATTACTATACCAGGGTGGTTTCCAGAACGCAGTTGAACACAGAGGAGTATCTTCAGTTTGTAAAAGATTTTTCTGTTAAATGTCTTGATAAGGAACAGGCAGATACCCTGGCCGGTTACCTGGAAGCGGAAGATACATCCAGTGGAACGAATTTTAATAATATTACGATTAACTCAGGACTGTCCAACATCAGCTGGGGTTCACTTTCCCCAAAACTTTATATGGAAGGCGTTCCGCTGATTGATGATATCAATGAGACGACCGCAAGTATTACACTGAATTATCAGATTTCCGCACAGAATGATGAGGATAAAACCGAAATTTATGATGTTACGGAATTTTACCGTATGCGTTACACAGAAACAAGAATCATGCTTCTTGATTTCAAACGGTCTGCAACAAAAGTTTTTGATCCATCTCAGACAGTTGTTTCGGATGCAGGCCTTCTTCTTGGAATCCGGGACAAAAATGTCACCTATGCAGTAAACGGCGATGGAAAAATTGCTGTTTTTGAACAGGATGGAGATCTCTGGTCTTATGCACCGTCAAGTGGTAAGATTACAAGAATCTTCAGTTTCCGCAAGGATGAAGAGAATGATTCGCGATATGTGCGAAACGAGCACGATATCAAGATCATTCGTGTGGCTGATAATGGAGATGTGGATTTTGTATTATATGGTTATATGAACCGCGGTGTTCATGAAGGATACAGCGGTGTCTGTGTCTATCATTACAACAGCGACCGGAATGTGGTAGAAGAAAAAGTTTTCATACCAAGCACGGAATCTTACGAGTTTCTGAAAGAAGATCTTGGTACGCTTACTTATGTAAACAAAAATAATCAGCTGTTTCTGCTTTTTGCCCAGAAACTTTATCAGGTAGATATTGAGACGGGAACTTCAGAGGTTCTGGAAGAAGGTATCAAACAGAATCATTTTGTGGTTTCCGATACCAAGGCACATGCCGCATGGCTGATTACCTCCGGAGATGACCAGGGGAAAATCAGGGAGATTGAATTTGATTCACTGAAAACAAGAGATCTTTCCCCGGAGAATGGGCAGAAACTGCGGGTTCTGGGATTTATGAATGAAGATCTTGTATATGGAATTCTTTCGGATGCGGACATCCTTACCGATGCCAACGGACATGAGACAGAAGGTCTCAGTACTTTCCGCATTGAAAGTTTTAAAGGCAAGGTAAAGAAAGAATACCATCAGGACGGACTTTATATCACAAATGTAACTGTCGGCAGTACCATGATGGAGTTTGAGCTTTCTGCCAAATCCGGAAATGCCTATGCTGTTCAGAAAAAAGATAATATCATGAATAACAAAAAAGCATCCGGAAGTCAGGTGGATGTAGCTCTGATTACTACAAACCGTGCCGGAACCATGATTCGTTTGACCATGAATCAGAAACCGGAAACCGATAATCCGCTGCTTGTTTATTCAAAAATTGAAAGTACAGAGGATTCACCGGTAACACTGGACACTACAGTTCCACAGGGAGAACTCTACTATGTCTATGCATATGGTACGCTTGACCGGATCTATACAGATCCTGCGGCTGCTGTAAAACGTGCAGATGACCAGACAGGAGTTGTTCTTAACCGTGCCCAGCAGTACGTATGGGAACGTGGAAATAAGAAGACAAAGATGCAGCTGAATATAGAGGATGTACCGGAAATCATACGTACAGCCAACTGGAAAAAGAAAGAGCTTCAGGATGGCCTGGGAGATGCCGGAACCGTGATTGACCTGACTGGCTGCAGTCTTGACAGTGTTCTTTATGAGGTAAGTGCCCAGAGACCTGTAATTGCCAAAACAGGAGAAAATTCCAGTGTGGTGATTGTAGGGTATGATGAATACAATACGTATCTTTATGATCCGTCTACAGGACAGACAGCGCCATATGGACTGAATGACAGTACAGCACTGTTTGAAAGTGCGGGAAATGTATTTCTTACTTATATAGAAAATATTACCGAGTAATATAAAAAATGGCCGGACAGAGGCCCTGGGGTTACAGCAGAATGGCATACGGGAAATCCCGTTTGGCATAAATCGGAAAACGTGGTGAAACATACACCCGTTTTCCGGAAAAAGCGCGACAGGAAAGGGGAAAATGCAATGTTAAGTGAAAGTATCAAAAAACTGGTGCAATATGGAGTGGAGAGTGGTATTACACCGGAATGTGAAAGAATCTATGCAACAAATCTTCTTCTGGATGCCTTCGGTGAAAGCGAATATACAGAACCGGAGACAGAATATGCTAAAATTGACCTTGAGGAAACTCTGAATGAGCTTCTTGATGAAGCTGTAAAGAGGGGCATTATTGAGGACAGTGTCGTATACAGAGATCTCTTTGATACAAAACTTATGAACTGTCTGATGCCACGTCCGGCGCAGGTGCAGAAAGAGTTCTGGGATGCTTATAAAGAAGATCCGGAAAAAGCTACGGATTTCTTTTATAAACTGAGCCAGGACAGCAACTACATCAGACGTTACCGTGTGAAAAAAGATCAGAAGTGGACAGTAGACAGCAAATATGGTAAGATCGATATCACCATCAATCTGTCCAAACCGGAAAAAGATCCAAAGGCAATTGCAGCTGCCAAACTGGTGAAGTCCAGCAGTTATCCGAAATGCCTGCTTTGTCCGGAGAATGAAGGATATGCAGGAAGGGTGAACCATCCGGCGAGAGAGAATCACAGAATTATTCCAATTACGATTAATGACAGTCCATGGGGCTTCCAGTATTCCCCATATGTTTACTACAATGAACATTGCATCGTATTTAACAGCAAACATACTCCGATGAAGATTGAGAGAAATACATTTATCAAGCTGTTTGATTTTGTGAAGCTGTTCCCGCATTATTTCCTTGGTTCCAATGCAGATCTTCCGATTGTTGGTGGTTCTATCCTGAGCCATGATCACTTCCAGGGCGGACATTATACGTTTGCCATGGCGAAGGCTGAGATTGAGAAACATGTGACGATTCCGGGATATGAAGATGTGGAAGCCGGTATTGTTAAGTGGCCGCTTTCTGTTTTACGTATTCGCAGTAAAGATGAGAAACGACTGATTGATCTGGCAACACATGTGCTGGCGAACTGGAGAGGTTATACAGATGAAGCGGCATTTGTTTTTGCAGAGACAGATGGGGAGCCTCACAATACGATTACACCAATTGCACGTAAAGTGGGAGATACTTTTGAACTGGATCTGACACTTCGAAACAACATTACAACAGACGAGAATCCCCTTGGTGTTTATCATCCTCATGCACAGTATCATCACATCAAGAAAGAAAATATCGGTCTCATTGAGGTTATGGGACTGGCAGTTCTTCCGGCTCGCCTGAAAGAGGAACTGGAACTTCTGGAAGAGTATATTTTAAGCGGCAAAGATATTGCTTCCAACGAGAAGATTGAGAAACATGCCGCATGGGTTGCAGAATTTCTGCCGAAATATGAGAAACTTGACAAAGATAATATTCAGGAAGTTCTCCGCAAAGAAGTGGGCAATGTATTTGTTCACGTGCTGGAGGATGCCGGTGTTTATAAATGCACACCAGAGGGCAGAGAGGCATTTATGAGATTTATCAACACTCTGTAGTATACGGAGGCGCACCGGTGATGGGTATGTATTTCAGGAGGAGTTTATTTATATGAAAAAAACACAGAGAACCGGAAAAGCCTTTCGAATAAAATGGCTTGTACTGGCACTTGCTGCGATGGCACTGATTCTTATGCCAGCTGCTTCGCAGAAGGTATCAGCAAGTAAACTTGTTTATACTGTGAAGTTTAATAACAATTCCGGTACCAGTAAAAGCAAAACCTATACATCATTGACACGGAATGTCACACTGAACACAACGATTAAGCTTCCGTCCGTTCCGAAAGCAGTCGGTTATCAGAACCTTGGCTGGACCACACAGAAAGGAAGCACCAAGGTTGTATATAAGGCCGGCGCAAGTGTAAAAGTCAAAAAAGATATGACACTGTATGCGGTTCGCAGAAAGAGCAAGTACTATACAGTAAGTTTTTATCTCGGAAACGGAAGCACCAATGCTGCCTACAAGAAACTTACCAAGAGTGTGGAAGAGGGCACTTATTATACATTGCCTTCCGTACCGTCCAGAACTGGTTATGTAAACCTGGGATGGTCCACAACCAAGAATGGCAAGTCTTCCACCGCAAAAAAAGCAGGAACAAAGATCAAGATAGCAGGCAACATCAAATACTATGCAGTGCAGATGCAGTCAGTCAGTGTAAATCTCTGCAAGGCAAACGGAACCGTATGGAAGACGGTAACGCTTGGAAAAGGCGGATACCTGAAGCTTCCTTCCGCATCCAATGCATCAGGATATACGTTTATGGGATGGTCGAAGACTAAACGCTCCGGCTCAGCGGCAGCTCCGGATTATGAAGCAGGCGAACTTTTGAAAGTCAGCAAAAACACCGGCCTGTATGCTACAGTATTTAACCGCTCTAAAGAGAGAGATATTACAGCAGATGAGATGGCACGCCCGGCTGTCGGAATGAAATACAGCAAAGTGATTTTTGTAGGAGATTCCCGTACAGTTGGAATGTATGCAACACTGAATAAGCAGATCGGCAGTTCATCGTCCAGTGGAGTTTCCTTTGTGGCAAGTGCAGGCCAGGGCCTGAGCTGGTTCCAGAGTGAAGGCTATGCAAAATTGCTTAAAGAGGTTGAGAAAGCCGAAGGATCTCTTCCGGTGGCGGTAGTCTTTAATCTTGGTGTAAATGATATGGCGAATGCAAGCAATTATGTAAGCTATATGACCAATATTGCATCTACACTGAAAAGTAAAAACTGTAAACTGTTTTACATGTCTGTAAATCCGCTTAACAGTACCATGATTACGAAAGCAGGAAAAGGAAGCCGAACAGAGGCACAGGTCAGAGAGTTTAACAGCAAGATCCGCTCGGGACTTTCTGCAAATTACAAGTATATTGATACCTACAGTGTACTGATGAAAACCGGATACGGAACCAACGCTTCTTATAATGGGGAAGACAGTGTCAGTGACGACGGACTTCATTATACAACCAAAACATTCAAGAGAATCTATTATTACTGCGTGATTTATCTGAATACAGGAAGCATTGATTCATTCTATTATTAACGGTTTGACAGCAAAGCTGATCCCGCATACCGGAATCTGTCCGGTATGCGGGATTTTTTATCCCTGTGAGAATTACTCCTTGCACGAACCATAAGAATAGTCTATACTTAATTCGATACGGACATTTGGAAGTCCGCAGGGACGTGTAATCCTGAATATGAGGAATGAGGTATAGATTATGAAACTGACAACAGTGAAAGAAATTTACAGAAACCGTGAACAGTATCTCGATAAAGAGATCACCGTAGGCGGCTGGGTACGAAGCGTTCGTGATTCCAAGGCTTTTGGCTTTATCGTACTTCATGATGGAAGTTTTTTTGAGACTCTTCAGATTGTATATCATGACAATATGGAGAATTTTGCAGAAGTTTCCAAACTGAATGTTGGAGCAGCCATCATTGTAAAAGGTACACTGGTAGCTACCCCGCAGGCGAAGCAGCCATTCGAGATCCAGGCAACAGAGGTATCCGTAGAGGGAACTTCCGCACCGGATTATCCGCTGCAGAAGAAGCGTCACAGCCTTGAATATTTAAGAACTATGACCCATTTAAGACCGAGAACCAACACTTTCCAGGCTGTATTCCGTGTACGTTCTCTCTGTGCATATGCCATCCATAAATTTTTCCAGGAGAGAGGCTTTGTTTATGTGCATACACCGCTGATCACAGGAAGTGACTGTGAAGGTGCCGGAGAGATGTTCCAGGTAACAACACTTGATCCTGCGAACATGCCGATGACAGAAGATGGAAAGGTAGATTATTCACAGGATTTCTTTGGAAAAGAGACCAACCTTACTGTAAGCGGCCAGCTGAATGGTGAGACTTATGCACAGGCATTCCGTAACATCTACACATTCGGACCGACTTTCCGTGCAGAGAATTCCAACACAACCCGTCATGCAGCTGAGTTCTGGATGATCGAGCCGGAGTGTGCATTTGCAGATCTTCAGGATGATATGGAGCTTGCGGAAGCTATGCTGAAATATGTGATCCGTTATGTCCTTGAGAACGCACCGGAAGAGATGAATTTCTTCAATTCTTTCATAGATAAGGGACTTCTTGACAGACTGAACCATGTGCTTAATTCTGAGTTTGCACATGTAACTTACACAGAGGCTGTTGAGATTCTTGAGAAAAACAATGACAAATTTGACTATAAGGTATTCTGGGGATGCGATCTTCAGACAGAGCATGAGCGCTATCTGACAGAACAGATTTACAAGAGACCGGTATTTGTTACTGATTATCCAAAGGAAATCAAAGCATTCTATATGAAGCTGAATGAGGATGGCAAGACAGTTGCAGCTATGGACTGCCTTGTACCGGGAATCGGAGAAATCATCGGAGGAAGCCAGAGAGAGGATGATTACGGTAAACTGAAAGCACGTATGGACGAGCTTGGACTGAAACCGGAAGATTATGACTTCTATCTGGATCTTCGTAAATACGGTTCTACCCGTCATTCCGGATTTGGCCTTGGATTTGAGAGATGCGTTATGTATCTCACAGGTATGGGTAACATCCGTGATGTGATTCCGTTCCCGAGAACTGTAAAGAACTGCGATCTTTAATGATTGCGTGTAAGGAATACACAAGGGAGACACTATTATGAGATTTATTCATCTTGCAGACGTGCATCTGGGCGCTGTTCCTGACAGGGGCTGCCCATGGAGCAAAGAGCGGGAGGAAGAAATCTGGAGCACTTTCCGCCGGGTTATTGCGGGCATCCGCGAAGATCCGGTGGATTTGCTATTTATATCCGGAGATCTGTTCCACCGCCAGCCGCTTATGAGAGAGCTTAAGGAAGTGAATTATCTGTTTTCCACCATTCCGGACACCAGAGTGTATCTGATGGCGGGAAACCATGATTTTATCAGCAGGGATTCTTTTTACAATACATTTGAGTGGAATTCCAATGTGACTTTTTTCAAAAGCAGAGAACTGACCTGTGTCAAAGATCCAAGGCTGGATGTTTATGTGTACGGACTCAGTTATTATGACAGAGAAATCAAAGAAGGGCTTTATGATAAAGCTGTGCCGATTCAGGAAGAGGGAATTCATATTCTTCTTGCCCATGGCGGAGATGAGAAACACATTCCGTTAAGTGCGGCTTCCCTGGCTGCGGCAGGATTCGATTATGTGGCACTGGGACATATCCATAAACCACAGATTCTGATTCGTGACCAGGCCGCTTTTTCAGGTGCGCTGGAGCCCATCGACAGGAATGATACCGGAGAACATGGCTATATGGAAGGACGTCTGGTGGATGGGAGAATCCGCACGGAATTTGTTCCGTTTGCCTGCCGTTCCTATCAGCAACTGGTGATGCCTCTTCATGAAGAAACAACGCAGATTTCCTTGGAAGAAGCTGTGAAATCTCAGATTTTCCGCAGAGGCGGCAGGAATATCTACCGGATTATCCTTCAGGGAATGCGGTCGCCGGATATTCTTCTGATTCCGGAAAAACTGAAAAGTCTGGGAAATATCACAGAGGTGGTAGATGAATCCTGGCCTGCCTATGATCTGGAAGATCTTTATAAACGGTACAGCGGTACGCTGATTGGCGATTATATCGGTTATTTTCTTGCCAAGGGAAGGATGGATACTGTGGAAAAAAAGGCACTGTATTATGGACTTCAGGCACTGCTTGAGACAAGCAGCAGGCGATAACCAGAAAGCGCAGGAGGATAGTGGAAGATGGTTATCAGACGTTTGAAAATAAAAAATTTCGGTAAAATACGGGATAAGGATATGGAACTTTCTCCGGGGATCAATGTACTTTACGGAGAGAATGAGAGCGGGAAAACAACAACACATACCTTTATCCGTTCCATGTTTTACGGGGTTCGCAGACTTCGTGGAAAAGCCTCTCAGAATGATACATATACGAAATATGAACCCTGGGAAAATCCGGCGGAATATGGCGGAATTCTTTGGTTTACAAGTAAGGGAAAGAATTATCGTCTTACCAGAAATTTTTACAAAGAAAAAAAACTGGGGGAGCTTCTCTGCGAGGATGATGGAAGTCTTGTGGATGCGGAACAGGGAGCTCTAGGTACGATTCTCGGAAATGTGAGTGAGGCAGTTTATGATAACACGGTTTCCGTGGCGCAGCTGAAAAGCGTTACCGGAAAAGATCTCGTCCGCGAACTGCAGAACTACATGGCAAGCTATCAGGGAACCGGCGACAGTTCCGTGGATATGGGACGTGCCATGCAGATGCTGAAAATGTCCAGAAAAGGATATCTGACAGAATCTGCACGCAGAAAAAAAGACCTGGAAAAAGAAAAGGAAAAAATTTCCGCAAATATGGAATATATCCGTCGGGAAATCAGAGAACTGGATGAAAAGCGGGACAGAATTACACAGCAGCAGAATGGCATGAATATGGGAACCCGGGATAAAAGCACGGAAGATCTTCTGGAACTTCGAATTGACCGTGTGAAAAGAAGACGGGAGCTTAACGGGGCATTCCTGGCGGTTGTTCTTCTGTGCGGTATTGCCGGAACCGGCTGCCTGGCAGCTTTTTCCGGACAGATTATTTTAAGTCTCCTTGCCGGTGTGGCAACAGCGGGAGTTACAGTGGCAGCTTTGTTTTTCCATGTACGGCTGAGCCGGGAACTGAATAAAAGAGAACGTCAGAGAGAGCGCTGGCTTTCCAGACATGATGAACTGACCTGGAACCGCAACAGCCTGGACAGTGACTATGAAGAAAAATATACGGCACTTTCCAATCTTCAGTCAGAACTTCAGGAATGTGAGGAAAATACAGAGGTATTAACTCCGGAAGAAATGGAAATCCAGGCACTGAATATGGCTATGGATACGATTGAAGCACTTTCAGGAAACATCACCGAGCAGGTAGGAATCCGCCTGAAACGCCGTACCTCAGAAATTTTAAGTGAGATTACCGGTGGAAAATACCGGGAAGTTCTGATGGATGAGGAACTTCACATGTCTGTGAATACCGGTGACAGAACCGTTTCCATTGAACGGCTGAGCCGGGGGACTCTGGAGCAGATTTATTTTGCACTCCGTATGGCGGCAGGAGAGCTTTTTTGTAAAGAAGAACCGTTTCCTGTAATCCTGGATGATGTATTTGGAATGTATGACGAAGACCGGCTTGCGGCAGCTCTCCGGTGGCTTCATAAAGAAAACAGACAGGTGATTATAAGCACCTGCCACAAGAGAGAAATGGAAATTCTGGATAAAGAAGGAATTCCATATCAGAAACTTTTTCTGTGAGGATGAATAAAAAACAGCGGTTACACTTTCTGACAATCAGGATACTGATTACAGAAAGCGTAACCGCTGTTTCTTTTTTGGGATTATTTATTTCTCATACTGGCTCATGTAGTTTGTTACACAGCGTTTGATTCTGTCTACCGGATTCAGAAGGTGGCTGACAGAAGTATCATGATTCAAAGTATCAATAATCAGTGCGATGTACTTGCTCATATCACAGCTGATGTAGTATGGCTTCTCAAGAAGCTCCGGTGCCTGGTAAACCAGGTTGGTAGTAAGGAGTTTGTCGAAGTAGCCTTTCTTGTAAGCATCGTCAAATTTCTCAAGCCCGTCTGTGAAGAAACCGAATGTAGAACAGATATAAACCTTGCCTGCTCCTTTCTCTTTCAGGAGAGAAGCGATTTTCAGGATTGTATCACCAGAAGAAATCATATCATCGATCAGGATCATATCCTTGCCTTCAATCTTCGGTCCGAGGAACTCATATGCAGCGATCGGATGACGGCCGTTTACATATCTTGAGTAATCCAGACGTTTGTAGTACATACCCATATCAACACCAAGAACATTGGCAAGATAGATTGCACGGCTCATGCTTCCCTCGTCCGGGCTGATGGTCATGAAGTGATCTTTGTCGATGTGGAGTCCTTCTTCATTTTTAAGAAGAGCCTTGATAAACTGGTAAGATGGCTGTACAGTCTCAAAGCCGTGAAGAGGAGTTGCGTTCTGTACACGGGAATCATGTGCGTCAAAGGTGATGATATTCTCAACACCCATGTCGATCAGCTCATGAAGTGCATTGGCACAGTCAAGAGACTCTCTTCCGACACGCTTGTCCTGGCGGCTCTCATAAAGATATGGCATGATTACGTTGACTCGGCGGGCCTTTCCGCCTACAGCGGCAATAACACGCTTCATATCCTGGAAGTGATCATCCGGGGACATAAGATTTGTGTAAGGTCCGATCGGATAGGATAAGCTGTAGTTAGTTACGTCTACCATAACGTAGATATCATCGCCACGGACAGATTCATTGATGGTACATTTACCCTCGCCGGAACCGAAACGTGGAGTCTTGGCATCGATGATGTAAGAGTCACGCTTGTATCCCTCGAATGCGAAGGAATCCATTCCAGGATACTGTCTTTCGGCACGCCATTTAACCAGCCAGTCGTTCACCTTCGCACCTAATGAGCTGCAACTCTGAAGGGGAATCAGTCCAAGTCTTCCTACCGGGAGTGTGGAAAAATCTTTTGTAGTTACCTGTGCCATTTTAATTTCCTCCTAAAAATATTTTCTGTATACGGATGTCTTTCCCGATCAGCGATATCATCTGATAATTGCTGGCAATACGGGAAAAGGTTCTCTCGGAATAGGTATCCGAGAAATTCTTGAGCGTCAGATTCGTGGAAATGATCGTAGATTTTCTACGCATGATCCGTTCATTGAGACAGAGAAAAAGCTGTGAGGATACGAAACTGTTGGTAAGTTCCGTTCCCAGATCATCAATGATAAGAAGATCACAGTCATAGATCAGTTCCTCATCCGTGCCGGTATCTTTTCTGGAAAAAGAATTCGCAGCCATCATATCAAAAAGATCGTAGGCTGAAAAGTACAGGACACAGTGTGTGGATCTGAGAAGCTCCCGTGCGATGCAGTGTGAAAGAAATGTTTTTCCCACACCGGTATCGCCATACAAAAACAGGTTTTCAAATTTATAGTCGAAGTCCTGCACAAAGCGCTGCGCAGTATCGTAGGCCCGTCTGGCTGTTTCCAGTGCAGACAGTCCCGTGGCTTCGTTTTTTATTGTAGCAGAATAATAGTCAAATGAAAAGCTGTCAAAATTCTCTTTTTCCAGAATTTCGTTCAGATTGGACTGAGCATAGAGCAGTTCGATCTCAGCTTTCTTAAAACAGGTGCATTTTTTGCTGCCAATGTAGCCGGTGTCCTGGCAGGCAGGACAGGTATAAGGCATTTCCAGATAATCTCCGGGGAAACCGTTGGCAACGAGAAGAGTGATACGCTCATCGGAAAGCTCCTGAATGGCGGCTTTCAGATCAGCAGTGCCCTTCTCTTCTTTGTTTAGGAGACGCCGTACTTTAGCTGCGCTTAAGGTTGCCACCTCATCGTCAATTTCTTTCAGACGGGGGATTTTTCCGTAAGCCTCGGCAGTATGTTCTTCCAGAATCCGGTGGTTCTGTGCCTGACGGCGGCTGTATTCTCTCATTATAGTATCATACTGAAAATTCTGTAAAGGCATAAAAAGCTCCTTCCAGTTTCTGTTACTGGTTGTTTAAAAGACGTTTTTCGTATTCTGCAAAATCATAATCACGCTGGTGGAAATTGTTGAAACGGTTATTATTCTGGGGCTGTGTGGCTTGCTGCTTTTTGGGGGCAACAGATTTCTCAAGCTGACGTTTCTTGTGTTCGGCGTCCAGAATACGGATATCCTCCAACGTATGTACATTTTTCTTTTTCCAGCCCGAGAGTATTTTATCTGCATACTGGAAACTTGGCTGTCCGGTAGCGAGAACTGTCCGGCTACAGGCTTCCTGGATCAGGTCCAGGTCAAAACCGTAAGTCTTGCGCCAGGTATCAATATAAGTGATTTCGTTATCAACCGGATTACGGCCGCTGATTCCCATTGCTTTCAGAATGGTATAATAATCTTTTGAAAAACGGGAGCTGGCATCGCGGGCCATTTCAACGGTGGTGACGCCGTCTTTCGCCCAGGCGAGGGCAACAGTTTCAATATAACGCATACTCTTGCGGCCTCTGGAAACACAGTATTCCACAAGATATTCAATCAGATCCGCGGACATGTGCAGTTCATCATAGAAGAAAAGAATCTTCTGCATTTCCGTAGGAGTCAGTGTCTTGGCAAGGTACTGCTCGGCGATGTAGAGAAGCTGGCTGATCTCTTCTTTCTGTTTCAGCTCCTTAATCCGGTCCGGAGTAAGGCTGCGGATATAATCAGAAGATTCCGGAATGGTGGTATCTGTATTACCGGAAACGGCAGCAGGTGTTGTCTGAGCAGCAGTTGTACCTGCTTCCATGGAAGCGCTGCTCTCCATATGACCGGCGTCCGCAAATGGTTCCAGAAGAGTAATTCCGGAAAGCTGCTGGTTGGCTGTATAGGTCAGTGAAACCAGTTTCTCAGATTCCCAGTATTTCAGTGCACGGGAGATATCTCTTTCAGTGCAGAAGAGGCAGTCAGCCATACGCTCCAGACTGAAAGAAGAAGGAGCGGCAGATACCATCCGCAGAAGATAGATATATACCTTCACGAACTCTCCGTTGGCACGCGGCATAAAATTGTCAATAAAACGATTGGAAAGAATCGTCACCTCCTGTTCGGAGGAATTCTGAAGCGAAACCAGACTCATGATCAGCAGCTCCCTTTCTTTATCTTTTTCTTTAAGCGGTGCAAAAGCCCGCTTTTGCTAAACAGGATTATAGCACAACCACTTTTAGTTGAGAATAGTTTATTTTCACAGGGGGTGTGCATCAATCCACATGTGGAAAATGTGGATAATGTGGAAAACTTTGAGGATAACATTATCAGCAACTTGCAAAAACCTCGATTTTATAAGAAAAATGCGGTATTTGTTGAAATTGGCTGTTGAATTATGTCAAGTGGGTTATACACAAAAAAATCCACATGCCAGGCACGTCTGGAATGTGCATAAGCATGTGGATAATGTGGATAACTATTTTCCGAGGAGGTGTTCTCCAATATTTACAACGTCTCCGGCGCCCATAGTTATCAACAGATCACCATGTGCACAACTTTTTAAGAGGAAGCTCTCGATTTCATCAAAAGTCGGGAAATATTCGCAGGGGGTTCCAAGTTCCTGGATCTGTTTCTGGAGATCCTGGGAAGAAATACCAAGATCGTCTGTTTCACGTGCGGCATAAATATCAGCCAGCACAACATGGTCAGCCAGAGTCAGGGCTTTTGCAAATTCAGGAAGAAGAGCCTTGGTACGTGTGTAGGTATGAGGCTGGAATACACACCATACTTTCTGATGCGGATAATTCTTCGCCGCGTGAAGGGTAGCTTCGATTTCTGTTGGATGATGTGCGTAATCATCAATGATGGTAACGCCGCCGATTTCTCCCTTGTACTGGAAACGGCGGTCTGTGCCTGTAAAGCTTCCGAGGCCTTTGACAATCACATCATCCGGAAGATCCAGAAGGCGTCCTACGGCAATGGCGGCCAATGCGTTGGAGACATTGTGGATGCCCGGTACACGAAGGTAATAGCTGCCGATTTTTTTGCCCTGGAAAAGAACAGAGAAGGAAGGATGTCCGTATTTATCCCAGGTGATATCTGCAGCTGTATAATCTGCGTCATGCTCAAGACCGTAAGTAAGAACATGACATGGAAGATCACGGGTAATAGTTTCATATTCCGGTGTGTCAGCATTGATGATCAGGGTGCCGTCAGCAGGAAGAAGTTCTGCAAACTTCCGGAAGGAATGGCGGATATCGTCAATATCCTTGAAGAAATCCAGATGGTCCGCATCCATGTTCAGGATGACACTGATTTTCGGGAAGAAGCTTAAGAAGCTGTTGGTATACTCGCATGCCTCTGTAACAAAAGTTTCAGAATTTCCGACGCGGATATTTCCGTGGATAGCAGGAAGGATTCCTCCTACACTGATGGTAGGATCACATTCGCCCTCAAGAAGGATGTGGGAAACCATGGAAGTTGTGGTGGTTTTTCCGTGGGTACCGGAAATTGCGATCGGTGTATCGTAGTTACGCATGATCTGACCGAGAAGTTCCGCACGTGTGAGCATTGGAAGCCCTTTTTCTTTTGCACAGGCGAATTCCGGGTTGTCCGGATGGATTGCTGCTGTATAAACAACCACGTCCACATCATCTTTGATGTTGGCTGCACGCTGTCCGTAGTAGATTACGGCACCGCGCTCTTCCAGGGTACGGGTCAGCGGACTGGCCTTGGCATCGGAACCGGAGATCTTAAAATCTTCTTCCAGAAGGATCTCTGCGAGGCCGCTCATGCTGATGCCGCCGATGCCGATAAAATGAATATGGAGTGGTTTATGAAAGTCTATCTGATACATAATAATCTCCTTATATATGTTATTTTCGGGGTTCTTTAGTCTGTTTTATTATAACGCCAACAGAAACAATTGAAAAGTGGTACTTTTGGATAAAAAATGGTTTTCTACGGAGTGTAAAAGTAACTAGAAAATATTGTTGAAAAATGTTGAAATTTACCAGAAGAATGAAAAGAATGACAAGTCTTACCAATTTATAGTATACAATAGCGATAAAAAAAGTAAAACGCAATCAAAATAATTGTAAAAAATGTTCACTAATACAGTAAAGTATGTTATAATTAAATAATCATAACATACAAGAGGTGATCGCATGATTAAGAAAGAGATGATTGCCATGCTCTTGGCCGGTGGGCAAGGTAGCAGGTTAGGAGTTTTGACAGAAAAGGTTGCAAAGCCGGCAGTCGCTTTTGGTGGTAAATATCGTATTATCGATTTTCCACTGAGCAATTGTATTAACTCGGGAATTGATACGGTGGGTGTGCTGACACAGTATCAGCCGCTTCGCCTGAATACACATATTGGGATTGGTATTCCGTGGGATCTGGACCGTAATGAAGGCGGTGTTACAGTTCTTCCGCCATATGAGAAGAGCACAAGCAGCGAATGGTACACAGGAACTGCAAATGCGATTTATCAGAACCTGGCTTATATGGAACAGTATAACCCGGATTATGTACTGATTCTTTCCGGTGACCATATTTATAAGATGGATTACGAAGTGATGCTGGATTTCCACAAGGTGAACAAGGCAGATATTACCATTGCATGTATGCCTGTTCCGATCGAGGAAGCCAGCCGTTTTGGTATTATGGTCACTGATGAGAGTAACCGTATCACTGAATTTGAGGAGAAACCGGAACATCCAAGCAGCAATCTTGCTTCTATGGGTATTTATATTTTCTCATGGCCGGTTCTGAAGGAAGCGTTGATTGCGCTGAAAGATCAGAACGGATGTGATTTCGGTAAACATATTCTTCCGTACTGCAAGGAGAAGGGACAGCGCCTTTTTGCCTATGAGTACAATGGTTACTGGAAAGATGTCGGAACACTGGGTTCTTACTGGGAAGCAAATATGGAGCTGATCGATATCATTCCGGAGTTTAATCTCTATGAAGAATTCTGGAGAATTTACACCAAGGGTGATGTGATTCCTCCGCAGTATATTTCCGAAGATGCGGTTGTGGACAAATGTATCATTGGTGAGGGAACCGAAATCTACGGTGAAGTACATAATTCAGTAATCGGTCCGAATGTTGTTATTGGCAAGGGCAGTGTGATCCGTGATTCTATCATCATGAAGAACACATCTGTTGGTGAGAATGTTGTTATGGATAAAGCCATTGTGGCAGAGGATGTTGTTGTGGGAAATAACGTTGTAATCGGATGTGGTGAGGAAGCACCTAATGTTCTGAAACCTGCCGTATATTCCTTCGGCCTTGCGGCAATCGGAGAAAACAGCGTGATTCCGGACAATGTTAAGATCGGTAAGAATACCGCCATCTCAGGCGTTACAACGAAAGAAGACTACCCTGACGGAGAGCTGGCAGCTGGCCAGGTAATTGCAGCAAAGGACGGTGGGAAAGAATGAGAGCGATAGGTATTATTTTGGCAGGCGGTAACAATAACCGTATGAGAGAATTATCAAACAAAAGAGCGATTGCGGCGATGCCTATTGCAGGAAGCTACCGTGCAATCGATTTTGCCCTCAGTAACATGGCGAATTCACATATCCAGAAGGTTGCTGTGCTGACACAGTATAATGCCCGTTCCCTCAATGAGCATTTAAGCTCATCCAAATGGTGGGATTTCGGAAGAAAGCAGGGAGGGCTTTATGTTTTTACGCCAACCATTACCAGAGACAACAGTTTATGGTATCAGGGAACTGCTGATGCGATTTATCAGAATCTGACTTTCCTTAAGAACAGCCATGAACCGTATGTTGTAATTGCTTCCGGCGATGGAATCTACAAGCTGGATTACAATAAAGTTCTGGAGTATCATATTGCGAAACGTGCAGACGTTACCGTTGTATGTACCACATGCCAGGATCAGAGCCAGGTTGAGAGATTTGGTGTTCTTCGTATGAATGAAGACTGCCGGATTGAGGAATTTGAGGAGAAACCGATTGTTTCTTCTTATAACACTGTGTCTACAGGTATCTATGTCATCCGCAGAAGACAGCTGATTGAGCTGATCGAGCGTGCGGCCCAGGAGGGAAGACATGATTTTGTAAATGATATTCTCATCCGATATAAGAATCTGAAGAGAATTTATGGATATAAGATCGATACCTACTGGAATAACATCTCTACTGCAGAGGCTTATTATCAGACAAATATGGATTTCCTGAAACCAGAGATCCGTAATTATTTCTTTAAACAGGAACCTGCAATCAAGACCAAAATTGCAGACGTGCCACCGGCAAAATATAATCCTGGTGCAGCTGTAAAGAACAGCCTGATATCCAGTGGATGTATTATCAACGGAACCGTAGAGAATTCTGTTTTGTTCCGTGATGTATTTGTAGGCAATAACTGTGTAATCAAAAACTCTGTAATTCTCAATGATGTATACCTTGGAGATAATACACATATTGAGAATTGCATTGTTGAGAGCCGGGATACCATCCGGGCGAATTCATATTACTGCGGCGAAGAAGGAGAAGTGAAAATCGTCGTGGAGAAAAACGAGCGCTACGTATTGTAAATGCAGAAATTCCCGCAGATACGTTTAGCGAAATGAAAGGGGCAAGTAACAATGAATATTACAGATGTACGTGTGAGAAAGGTAGCAAAAGAAGGGAAAATGAAGGCCGTTGTGTCTGTCACTATAGATGACGAGTTTGTGGTACATGACATTAAGGTAATCGAAGGAGAGAAAGGTCTGTTTATCGCAATGCCGAGCCGCAAGGCAAGTGACGGAGAATATCGCGATATCGCACATCCCATTAACTCCGCAACAAGAGAGCGGATTCAGACCATTATCCTGGACAAGTATCAGGAAGTAATGGCTGAGGAAGCTGAAAATGAGGTTCTTATGGAGGCTGCAGAGTAAATACAGCCAAAGGGTGTATGGCAATGACAGCGGAGAAAGATCCGCATAGCTGACGACTTGGGAATTGAGACTGCATAAGATAAGGTAAATAAAAAGCTGTTGTTTTACATGGAAAATCTGTAAAGCAGCAGCTTTTTTGGTGGGCTTTTGTTGCAGAGAAATTGTAATTATTACGTATTTGTTACAGAAATAAAATAAAATTGTTGCTTTTTATGAAAAATGTGTTATACTATAACCCATGAAAGGACGAAAGGTGTTTATATGAAGAATAGAAAAGTTTTCACATTACTGCTGACAGGTATGCTCACCCTTTCCATGGGAAGCACTGTATATGCATCCAGCACAGAAGCTGCCATTGCAGATGCACAGGCGCAGAAACAGGCCGCTCAAGAGGGTCTGGCGCAGGTACAGAGCAGCATCGGAAGTCTGGAGAGCAAGAAGCAGGAGCTGGAGAGCTATCTGGCCGATTTAAACGCACAGTATGAGGATCTTACCAACAGTATTGCAGAACTGAGCATTCAGGCTGCCGAGAAGGAAGAAGAATTAAATAGAGTAAAAACCGAACTTACAAAAGCAAAAAAAGCTTCTGCAGATCAGTACGAATCCATGAAGCTTCGAATTGCATATATGTATGAGAATGCCGGAACTTCCGCATTGGAAACATTGCTTTCCTCCGAGAGCCTGGCAGAATTTCTGAACCGCGCAGAGAATGCGATCCAGATTTCCACATACGACAGAAATATGCTGGATAAATACATAAGCCTTCAGAAAAATATTCAGGAAAATGAACAGAAGGTAGAGACAGAATCAGCAGAGATTGATAATCTGATGACAGAGCGTGCGTCCAAACAGCAGGAAGTGCAGTCCATGGCCGCAAGTACAAGCAGCGATATCAACTCTTATGTGAGTCAGATCAGTGCCAGCCAGGAAGAAGCCCAGCAGCTGATGGCGGATATCAGCAATGCGGACAGCAGTATTACTGCTCTGGTACAGCAGGCAGAAGCTGAGAAAGCAGCCGAAGAGAAAAGACAGGCGGAAGCTGCAGCAGAGGCGAAGAGACAGGCAGAGGCAGAAGCAGCAGCTGAGGCGGAAGCCGCACAGGATACAGAAGAGAGCGATGCAGACAGCAGTTCCGGTTCTGAGGATACAGCAGCGGATGATTACGATTACGGATATGACCCGGATGAGGATACTACAGAATCTTCCAGCAGCTCTACAAGTTCTGAGGTTGTTGTAGAGGAAGAAGATGAGGAAGACGATGTACAGTCTGGAAGTTCTTCAGATTATTCTGATGAGAGTTCTGAGGACACATCATCCGAAGATACATCTTCAGATACAACCGATACATCTTCAGATTCCGGTTCTTCCAGTCAGGGAACTTACCTTGGAAACTTTACACTGACTGCATATTGTAACTGTGCACAGTGTTGTGGTACAGCAGGTAATCTTACAGCCAGTGGTACGGTTCCGACAGCAGGACGTACAGTTGCAATGGCAGGAGTACCTTTTGGAACCAAACTTCTGATCAATGGTAATGTATATACAGTAGAGGATCTTGGAACTCCTTACGGACATGTAGATATTTATTGTGGAAGCCATGAGGAGGCATTAAGTTTCGGACTTCAGTCTGCGGATGTATATCAGGTAGGCTGATTCTGACAGGGGGAGAAAATATATAAGATGAAGACAGCACCGCAGAATCGTGTTACGATTTTCTGTGGCGCTGTTTTTTGCGGTAACAGGGTTACAAAAATTTTCTATAAATATGGGGTACCAGGAATCTCCGGATAGGTTCCCATGCCGATAAGAAGTTCAAGTCCTGTCTGACGGCCTTCCAGTACGGCTGCTTTTACTGCACTGGCGTCACCGGAGATGGCAATGATTACCTCGTTGGAATGGCTGGTGCCGATATCCGGGGTCATGTATTTAGTAATGGAAACAGCAGCGGATTTTACGGCATTGTCAGCCATAACAAGTCCGATTGCGGCGGGGGAACCTGCCATGAATCCGAATGCTTCACCAAGTGGTGTGCCGAAAGCTTTATGGATTGCAGGGCCTGCGCTGGCAGAAAAAGCAAATTCCAGATGTCCGGATTCGCTGATGTAAACTTCACCGGCATTTTTGTTGGTCAGTTCCAAAGCCAGTGAAATGGCGTGGCGTACATCGGATACGTCATTTCCACCAAGTACAATGTAGTTTCCATGTCCGCCCCAGCCTTTTGTGTCTCGTGGAAGTTCAATGGAAAGAACTTCCGTATTGGTTGCTTTTACTGCATCATCAATGGCTGTGATCTGTCCGGCAGCACCTGTTCGGGAACTGAAAAGTCCGAGACAGTGGTATTTTGTGCCGACATTCATCTGCTGAAGAAGGGAATCGTCAACTCCGGAAATCACAAGTCCGATGGTGTCAAGGACTGCAGTTCCCACGAATTCCGTCCGGGTGCAGGTTGTGCTGATGTTGTGTATATCATGTATATCCATATGGAAAAATCCCCCTTTTTAGGCTGAAAAATCATTACTTTCAGTATAACATCGGAGAAGAAATTTTGAAAGCAGAAAAAACGTAAACTGTAAGAGAAGAAATTGGTTGACAATCTAAACGCGCTGTGTTAAATTATTAACAGCAAAAGACGGAAATCATTAGGAAAAGATGTAAGACGATTTTCCGGCAGGGAAAGCAGAAAAGGAAAGAGAGGACTTAGGTTATTATGACAACAGCGGCAGCAACCAGAAGCAAGACTTACGATCTTGTTTATATCGCGGTTTTTGCAGTAGTGATGGCAGTTTGCTCATGGATTTCCATTCCGGCACAGGTACCATTTACTTTGCAGACATTTGGTGTATTTATGGCAGTAGGTGTACTTGGAGGAAAAAGGGGAACTCTGGCAGTTCTGGTTTACGTTCTTCTTGGAGCTGTAGGCGTTCCGGTATTTGCGGGATTTTCCGGAGGAATCGGATCTCTTCTTGGAAATGCAGGTGGATATATTATCGGATTTATCTTTTCCGCACTTGTTATGTGGGCCATTGAAAGTGTTTTTGGCAGAAAGCCGGTTGTTCAGATCATTTCCATGATCATTGGACTGATCGTATGCTATGCATTTGGAACCGCATGGTTTATGTTTGCTTACACAAGAAGCACAGGTCCGGTAGGTCTGATGGCAGTTCTTGGCTGGTGCGTATTCCCGTTTATCATTCCGGATCTTATCAAGATCGCACTGGCTTATGTTTTATCAGGAAAGGTACGTAAATATGCAAGATAAAAGCATTGCTGCGGCATATGCTTCTGATGAGGGCACAGAGGAAATAATCATTCCTCTGCGCCCTCATCATGGTATGTGCCTGGCGTATTTTAAGGGGGAAGGCTACAGTAACGGTTTTACTGCACATATGTCCGAGATGCTGAAGATTTTTCTGGAGGGAAAGAAAATAAGGCTTCATGTGGATACGGATGAGATCTGCTCTGCCTGTCCGAATAATCTGGGCGGACATTGCGAAGCCGGAGATAAAGTGGCAGAGTATGACAATGCCGTGCTGGAAAAATGTGGACTGAAGGCCGGACAGACATTGCACTTCAGCGAATTTACAAAAAAAGTACAGGAAAAAATCCTTGCGATGGATAAACGTAAGGAAATCTGTGGAAACTGCCAGTGGAACAGTATCTGCGAAGAACAGAAGAGCCGCTGGGCATAAAAGAAAGCAAAAATATAGAAATATAAAAAGTATATGATCTGAGAATGCCGGAGGAAATGGCAATGGCTGTTGCATTTCCTGAAATGATGTCTTGGAATATATACTTTTTTTATTTGAAATATCAGATAATAATATAAATATTTTGAAAACAATTTCTAGTTGAGAAAAAAACAACAATAACCGTGAGGCTTTTTTGCCAGATATGTATAGACAAATAATTTAAGCATTGATAAAATGACAATATGTTAGTTTGAACAAACTAAAGCGTGCTTGACAGAGCACTTCTGCAGAAACTGACATATGTTGAATATCCTGCAGAAGAAATTTCAATTAACCAGAGCAGCTGTAAGGTCATAATCTGGTATAAAGTCGTGTAATATAAAAGACAAAGAGGAGGACAGGTATGCATAAGTGGAAGCTTTTTAAGAAGTCAGCTGCACTCGTTCTGAGTTCAGCGGTGATCGCGTCAGGAGTGCCGGTAACGGCAATGGCGTCTGAGGCGGAAGTTTTTAGTGATGTGTCAGGAGAAACACAAGGAGAGACAGCACAGGAAGAAGGAGAGAACGAGGATCAGGAGTCGGTTTCCCAGGACCAGCTGGAAGTTGGTGAAGCTGATATTCAGTCGGAAGAGCCGGAAGAAAGTGATGCAGAAGCTATTCAGGAAGAAGTAGCAGAAATTTCAACAGAAGAGATTCAACAGGAAGAGGAACCGCAGATCCAGGAGGATACAGAAGAGGCATTCGGTGATGGAGAAGCATTTATGGCAGAAGCAGGCGAGGTTCTTCAGGATGCTTCTGAGATCACTGTTGCAGGAGTGAAATATCTCTGGTCCATGCAGCCGGCAGAGGGATATACACAGATAGGAACAACAGGCGTTTATGTAAAAGTGGCAGACGGGCAGACAGCTCTGAACGGAAAGCTGTACGGAACGACAACCTTAAGTTATTCGGAATTTTATGCCGGGGATACCACTCAGGAGAGCTATGACGCTATCACTTCGGCAACAACGAGTAAAAATCAGATTTTTGCTAATGAGGACAGCACAGAGGTGACCTCTTCCGGATATCAGATCCAGGGTGTGAAGAATGTAAGTGTTGCAGTGGACGCGGAAACCTATGTAGATGCACAGGCGCTGAAAGCTGCTTCCAAGCTTCCGAGAGAGGGTGTCTATACAGAGGCAGCAGATATTACATTGAATGAAGCGCCGTCACAGGAAACAGGACAGTATAAAACACTGAATACAGACGGAACATACAGTGCAACAAAATTCGATGTAAAAGCAACAGTCACAGATGCATCTGCCCAGATCCAGGCACCATCGATCTGGGGCGATTACATGCTGGTGGTAAAAGAAGCCAGCACAAAATATCTCCGCAATTCCAGGCAGGGTGATTTTGCCGTAGGTGGAAATACACTGGGAGTGATCCTTGAAACTGCCTGTGGTAAGAAGGTAGGACTTCGTCATACCTATGAAATCTGGGTACAGCCTTATGAACTTGCATTTTCAGCAGAGTCCGGGCTTATCGGGGAAAAAATTTCAAAAGTGACTTATATTACTCCGGATGGTTCCTACGTATATGAGTTTGGAGATAAAGCACCTCTTGTGAAAAAACAGCCTGAAGAGGGAATGAAAGTACAGGCGGCTTTTGTAAAAGAGAGTACAACCCAGATTAAAGTGGACGGACTTGACAAATATGAAAATCCCAAAGTTTCTGTCTATTATACAACAGGAAGCGGACATGGAAAGCAAACAACCTATGTCGTAGACCATGCAGTGGCAGAAAACGGAATTGTAACTTTTGACAGCAGTGTTGCCAGAGCAGAAGATGAGATCTACACAGTTATGATCTCAAGCGACAATTACGTGGATATGACAAAGAATATCACGCTGACAGGAGAGCCGATCACAGTTGCCAATGTATCTTATTACTGGGTAAAAGGAGCAACAGAAGGATATACACAGATTCCGGGAAGTGATATTTATTATAAAGTGGCAAACGGTCATGAAGCGCTGACAGGAAATCTTTATGGTACAGCGACTCTGACATATGAGGAATTTTATGCAGGAGATGCAACGAGCCGCAAATATGATTCCGTTACATCTGCTACAACCAGAAAAAGCACTGCTTTCGGAAATGCAGATGTTCAGAATCTGACAGAAAATGGATATGAGATCGCAGGAGTAAAAAAGGTTAGTGTAGCTACAGATGCAAAAACGTATGTAGAGGCGCGGATCCTTTCAGAAGCGGGAGAACTTCCGGAAAGCGGAGTATATACAGAAGCAGCAGGGATCACCCTGGGGCGTACTCCGGCGGTAGAGCCTGGGCAGTATAAAAAATTGAATACAGATGGAACATACAGTGCTACAAAATTTAATGTAAAGGCAACTGTGACAGATGCGGAGGCAACACTCAATACATCTTCTCGTTGGGGAGATTATGAGATCAAAGTAAAAGAAACCAGCACAAAATATCTCCGCGACACAAAGAGTGATGCTGATTTTGCAGTTAACTCCGGGATCCAGGGAATGATCCTGGAAACAACAGATGGCGGAAAATATGGTATGCGCCATATGAGCGAGATGTGGCTGCAGGTATATGAGGTTGCGTTTGCAAAAGATGCAGGTCTTGCAGGAAAAACCGTAAACAGGATTACATATATCATGGCAGATGGAGCTTATGTATATGAGTTTGCAAATGGTATTTATATCAAACCGCAGGCAACAGAAGCAATGGCTGTTTCTCCGGAATTTACAGACAGTACCCATGTAAAACTTGCAAATCTTGATAAATATAAAAATCCGAAAGTATCTGTTTTCTATACAACAGGTGTGGGACATGCTTCAAAGACAACATATCTTGCACAGGATGTGGCTGCCGCAAATGGAGTGGTTACATTGGATTCCACTGTAGCGAGACCGGAGAATGAAACTTATACGGTAAAAGTTTCCAGTGATGATTATGCGGATGTTTCTGTTCAGCTGGTGTATGGAACAATTGCCTTTAAAGAAAAGTCGGGAATTCTTTACATTGGAAGTTCCAGACAGCTTGAAGCTACAGGTGAGAACTGCAAAGATGTAACATATTCTTCCAACAATGAAAAAGTTGCATCTGTGGACGCAAACGGAAAAGTAACTGCAAAGGCAGCGGGAACAGCCGTGATCACGGCAACATCTGCAGCAGGAAAGGCTGCACAGTACAAACTTACGGTAAAAACTCCATCCGTGAAACTGAATGTTTCAGCAAAAACACTTTATGTAAAAGGAACTCCGGCTACTGTTACACTGAAAACAACAACAGCAGGTGTTACCGGAAAAGTAACTTATACAAGCAGTAAATCTTCCGTTGCTTCTGTAGACGCAAAAGGAAAAGTAACTGCTGCGTCAGCAGGAACTGCTGTAATTACAGCAAAATGTGGTAATTATAAAGCAACCTGCAAAATTACCGTTAAAAAACCAACTGTAAAAGCTACGGCATCCGTAAACACTTTGTTTGTAGGCGGGACAAGTCAGGTTAAGGTGGACAGAACAGGGCTTACCGGAAAAGTAACTTATGGAAGCAGCAGTAAATCCGTTGCCACAGTAAGTACAAGCGGAAAGATAACAGCGAAAAAAGCCGGAACAGCTACGATCACAGTAAAATGTGGAAGTTACAAAGCAACCTGCAAGATCACTGTTAAAAAAGGCAGCCTGAAGATCACGTCTAAAACTGCGGTAACTGTAAAGACAAAGAAAACAACAACCATCAAGGCGACAGCTACTTCAAAGGCAAAGATCACTTACAGAAGCAGCAATACAAAAATTGCAACGGTAAGCAGCAAGGGTGTTGTCAAAGGTGTGAAAAAAGGAAAAGCTGTTATCTATGTAAGCAGTAACGGAGTTACAAAGAAAGTGACAGTTACAGTAAAGTAATATCCGCTGATATTCCATCTGAAATATTATAACCGAAATATAAAAAACCTTTCCAGAAACCACTTCAGGTCTGCGAAAATACAGTCCTGAAGTGGTAAAAAATAAAAAATTCGATTTTTTTGAAAAATTTTGATTTTTTCTATTGACAAAGGACAGAAACTCTAATATAATAGCTCTTGCAGTTGAACAACACACAAACAACTGAAAACAAAATAACGAAGCGTGGCTCAGTTTGGTAGAGCGCTGCGTTCGGGACGCAGAGGTCGCAGGTTCAAATCCTGTCGCTTCGACTAAAGCTTTAAGAATCCCTTGGCTGAGGGATTCTTTTTTGTTTATGAAAAATAAAAGAACGTAAGTTTGAGTTACCTCGTGTTACCACGACAGGAAAGCCGGAATGGGAATGTACGCTTTCCTGGAATGATTTCCTGCAATTTTCATATATATTAACGAAACCGAAATATCGGAGGGACGTGCGTTGGCTGGATATCAGCGTTTTGTTGCATATGTATATGAGTATCGCAAAGGAAAAAAAGACAGCAGCAGCGGCTATGTGAGAGTGGAAGCAAGAGATCGGCGGTGTCTGATTGAAGTTCATCTTCGCTGTGTTGGGCTGGAGCCGGGGAGCCGGTGCCGGGTGTACGGATTTGTGCGGCGGGAAGGCCTGATGGATGGAATCTTGATCGGAAGCTGTGTGACCGGGCGGGAACAGATTGAGTGTGTTCTGGAAACAGAGACGGAGAATATCGGGGATAGGGGAAAAAATCTCCGGGATCTTGGGGGAATGCTGCTGATTTCAGACGCAGGAGGATTCTGGGGAACAGAGTGGGATGACCAGCCCATCCGGCCGGAGAATTTCCGGGAGTGGAAGAAGGAGAAAACGGAGCCGCAGAAAAAATCGGAGAAAACAGGCATAGAAAAGGCAGGAGCGGAGGAGCAGAAAAATCAGAAGGAAGCAGACAAGATTATGACGGTGGAGGAAGTTCAGGAAGAAGAGGAAGGGATTTCCGCGAGCATGATGAATCAGGAGTCAAAGAAAGTGCCGCAAGAGGACAGAATTGTTCCGGAAGAGAATAAGCTGGAGATGTCAGAAGCAGGCCCCCCACATCCAGGCCCGGGCCCAAGGCCACCGGAACCACCGCATCCAGGTCCGCGGCCGCCCAGACCACCGCGCCCGGTTCCAGGTATCCCCTACGATCCATTTAACGATGGTCAGTTTACAGACTGCCGCAAGATCAAACCATCCGACTGCAGTACCCTGTGTAGAAAAAACGGCTGTTTCTGCAACAACCGTTTTGTCATGTACGGATATCAGAATTTCGGGCATCTTCTGCTGTGTCAGAACTACCGGGGACAGTACATACTGGGAGTCCCCGGCAGCTACAGTCAGCAGGAACGATTTATGGCAAATATGTTCGGTTTTCCCTATTTCAGAGAAAGCCCTGAAATTCATATTCCGGGAGGAAAAGGCGGATACTGGTATTGTTTTATCAATGTCTGAACAGAATAATTCTCCGGAATTACAGATCCATACCACGAATTTCAACTATCGGGATTGTCCGAGAAAGGATATCCCGGTAGTTTTTCATTTCATCCTCTGAGCAGGAAGAAAATCCGGGCATCAGAACTCCATCGGAATCCCGGTAAGCCTGAAGATAATAAGCCTTTGCATCATGTAGCCACTGACCGATTTCCAGGAAATCTTTTTCTGTATGAAGCTCCCGTACAACGGTGGTACGAAATTCATAGTCCAGATCGCCCTTCAGCAGCCACATGGCAGTTTCACGGATGGCATCCAGGTCGGCAGCTACACCGGTAAGCACATGATAATTGGAAGGACAGGCCTTGATATCCATGGCGACCTTGTCGATGAGGCCATCGGCTGCGAGATTTTTTACCACAGAAGGACGGGAACCGTTGGTATCAAGTTTTACATCGTAGCCAAGATTTTTGATTTCATGAAGAAAATCCGGAAGCTCAGCGGAGAGCGTCGGTTCTCCACCGGACACGCACACGCCGTCCAGAATTCCCTTCCTTTTTTTCAGAAAAGAGAGAATCTCTTCCCGGGAATATTCCGGCTGTGTATCCGGTTCCACAACAAGCGCGCCATTCTGGCAGAACGGGCAGCGGAAGTTGCAACCGCCAAGAAAAATGGTGCAGGCAACACGGCCCGGGTAATCCAGTAAAGTTGTTTTATTAAATCCACATATTTTCATAGGAAAATCCCCTTATTTATCTTATTTATGATACTACAAGCATACTCTCCCTCGGGAAAAGCCGCAAGAGCATGATTGCACAGGAAAGGAAAAAAACGTATAATTTATTCCAATTAATAGCCTTATATTGCAAAAGAAAGGATATAGACATGGCAGAACATACATTGTTAAGAAAACTGGAAAGCCTGTGGGGAGTTCCAATTTTTTATGCAGACGAAACAGGGGAAAATATCCAAAGTCTTGGAGTGTTTTCTGAAAAACAGAATCCGTTGACTGTATCTGAAGAATTGCGTCGGTCTCTGATCTGCCAGGCAAAAGAACAGAATGTACCGGCTATTTGCAAAATATCCGGGAAAATCTATTTTTTCTGCGTACAGAGTGGAGAAAAATATTATCTGTCAGGCCCTGTTTGTGTGGAACAGCTAAGTTATGTGGAAATTCACCAGTTTTACAAAAAATACCATATGTCTGTGAGGGAGGAGCGCCATCCGGACAGAATGACCCTGAACCGGATGCTGAATTTCGTAAGTTTTCTGTATGAGCTCCTGGAAGGAAACGATGTACAGCCAGACGATCTTATGGAGAAAAACAACCTCATCGAGGAAAAAGAGATCCGGGAGGAGAACGATACGGTTCGTATCGAACTGGATAAACCAGATGGGACAGCTTACCACCATACATACATGGAAGAACGCTATGTAATGGACTGTATCCGAGAGGGAAACGTGGAGGAAATTAATGAGCGGGCATCCGGACTCTTTGAAAAAGCAGGAATTCTTTCCAAGAAACATTTTAATAATCAGCGAAATCTGGCTATTGTAACAACAACTATGGCTACAAGAGAGGCCATAGCGGGAGGCGTAGCGCCGGCAGATGCCTACCGCCTCAGCGACTATCTGATTAACCAGATTGATCAGTGCCAGACAATGGAAGAGATGATTGAGCTGAACCGAAGATGTCTTTATAAATTTACAAAACTGGTGGCAGATACCAAAAAAACGAGAAATTTTTCCAGCTACACAGAACAGTGCAAGGATTATATCTCCCAGAATTATCACCATAAAATCTATCTGGAGGATATTGCAGAAGCCATTGGAATCAGCCAGGGGCATCTTTCCAGGATTTTCCGTCAGGATACAGGGGAAAAGATTCAGGATTATATTCTGAAATTCCGCGTAAAAAGAGCTGCCAATCTCCTGAAATATTCGGATGCGACTCTGTCGGAGATCAGCGATTATGTCTGCTTTAATTCCCAGAGTCATTTTGGCAGTGTATTTAAAGAATTTATGAAGATGACTCCCAGGCAATATCGGGAAAAATATAAGCGTAAGGAATTTTATTCCTGAATGAGTTTATAAAAATATTAGAATTATGTTGGAAAAATAACAAAAACATCAAAAATATGATAACGAAAATCGAAAATCTTTGCTTATAATATGCTTGTGGTTGAGACATACCTAATTGATCCGCCAGGAGCAGGGCGCGCAGAAAAATTTACATGTTCTGAAACGGATCGTTAAATCAACATAAAAAAGGTGGAGGAAAGAAATGCAAAAGTTAAAACACGAACCGGCATATTATGAAACGACAAAGTTTAAATGGAGACAGCGTATCGGTTTTGGTATCAGTGACTATGCTTGTAATCTTGCATACCTTCTTGCCAATACATATCTTCTCTTCTATTACACAAACTGCGCGGGACTTGCAGCTGGAGCTGTTGGATTTATGTTCGTTGTAACAAAATTCATCGATGCTTTCACAGACTACATGGTAGGTGCAATGATCGACCGTACAGATACAAAAATGGGACGTTACCGTCCGTGGATGCTTTATGGAGCACCGGTCCTTGCAGTTGGTATGGTTCTTCTGTTTTCCGTTCCGACAGGATGGAGCGCAGGCGCAAAACTTGCATGGGCATATGTAACTTACGTTATCTTCTCATTTGGTTACACTCTGGTAAACATTCCGATGGCACCGATCGTATCTTCTTTGTCACCGTCCGCAACAGAGCGTACAAAGATTTCAACAACACGTACTGTATTTTCAAACCTTGGATCACTGACCTCTTCCCTGTTTGTGCTTCCGATGGTATACTTCTTCTCCGGATCCAAAAATGCAACAGGAGCAGCACTGGCTACCGGATACCGTAACACAAACATTGTACTTGGAATCATCGTTATCATCATCATGGCAATCTGCGTATTCTCTATCGTGGAGATCAACCCGCCGACACAGTCCGCAGGAAAAAGCTCCCTTGTTAAAGATATCAGCAGCCTTGTAAAGAACAAATATTACATCATGTTCCTGGGTGAGGTATTCTTCCTCTTCCTTGGATACCTTTCCATGTACGGAGCAATGCAGTATTACTATACTTACATTGTTGGTGATGTAAGCGGAATGTCACTTGCACTTACTTTACTTACCTTACTTGCTATCCCGACCATGATCCTTGCCGCTTACCTCAATGGTAAGGGAATCGCGAAGATCAAACTGATCCAGTTTGGTGCGATTGTAGATATCATTGGTTATGCAATCCTGTTCTTCACATCTGACGGAACAATTGCAACCGCAGCACTTGGACTGATCGGACTTGGATTTGGTTTCCGTTCCAGTATGTTCTTCTCCATGATGCCTGACATCTTTGACTACACAGAGTGGCAGGTAGGAAGAAACCTTGGTGGAACACAGAACGCAATCCAGGGATTTGTAAACAAAGTTTCATCTGCAGCAGCATCTGCTATCGTATCTGCTCTTCTTGTATGGGGTAACTACGATGCATCCAAACTTGACAAAGCAATCGCAGATGGTGTAGATATCGCAACAAAATATCCGCAGACACATACAGCAATCAACTTTGCATTTGGTGGTCTTGCGCTGGTATCTACAGTGATGGCAGTTGTTGTACTTCTTCCGTATGATCTGGATAAAAAATATCCGCAGATTCGTGCAGATCTTGACAAACGCCATAAAGAGAACGCATAAAACAATACAGAAATCAAAATAAGGAGCATCGAAAGGTGCTCCTTTCAATTACAGAAAAAGAAATTTTCAGGAGGAAAAATAATATGTGGAATTATGCCTATACAGTACCGGAAAACAAAAAAGTAAGAGTGATTGTGCACACAGACTGCAAAAACGAGGCAGATGACCAGTATGCGGTAGCACATCATCTCATGACACCAAGATTCGATGTAAAAGGTCTTGTTGCAGGTCATTTCTGGAAAAACCCACAGCAGTACGGTGAGCTTGGTACTGCACAGGCAAGCTATGATGAGATCATCAAAGTTATGGATCTTATGGGCCTTAAGGACCAGTATCCGGTAAAACTTGGTGCGCCGCGTGCCCTTGAGGATGAACACACACCAATCGATTCCGAGGGTGCAAGATTCATCATTGAAGAAGCGATGAAAGAGGATAAAAGACCGTTATACATCGCATGCCAGGGCGCTATCACAGATGTTGCATCCGCACTTCTGATGAAGCCGGAAATCGCAGAGCGAATGACAGTAATCTGGATCGGTGGAGCGGATTATCCAAAGGGAGGATTTGAGTTCAACCTGATGATGGATATCAACGCCGCAAACGTAGTATTTTCCTCCAAAGTACCGGTATGGCAGGTACCGATGAGCCTTTACAAAGTGATGGCTGTTTCTCTTGCAGAGCTTCAGCTGAAGGTCCGTCCATGCGGAAAGATCGGAAAATATCTTTTCGAGCAGCTGGTAGATTTCAACCATGTAGCAGCCAAGTACGAAATGGACTGGCCGCAGGGTGAAATCTGGGGACTTGGCGATCAGGGAACCATCGCGGTTCTGATGGAAGAGCTGGAAAAAGTAAGCTACGATATGGTACCTGCTCCGAGAATCGCTGAGGATATGACTTACATTCACGGACAGAACAACCGTGAGATCCGTGTTTACAAATATCTGGACGCAAGACTGACACTGGAAGATTTCTTTGCAAAACTTGCACTGAATTTCGGTGACGAGAAATAAATTCTGAGGTAAAATGAAAATGAAAAATTATCTGGTTTTTGATGCAGGCGGAACATTTACGAAATACGCGTTAATGGACGAAAATGCAGAAATTCTTGAAAAAGATAAAGTTCCTACACCGGACTATCGAACAAAGACAAAAGAGGACTATTATGCGGTTCTGGACGGTGTTGTAGAAAAATACAGAAACCGCATCGAAGGGATTGCCATCAGCATGCCTGGTATGCTGGACAACAAGGACGGTTACTGTGTAACCGCGGGATATCTTGCATATCTTGCAGGAAGCACAGTTGGAACAGAGCTTTCCAAACGTTACGGAATCCAGGTTTCTGTAGAAAACGATGGAAAATGTGCGGCACTTGCCGAGTTCTGGAGAGGAAGCCTTAAGGGCTGTACAAACGGAGCGGTTGTTGTTCTGGGTTCCGGCGTTGCAGGCGGAATTATCCTCAACGGAAAACTTTTCCGCGGAAATCATTTCACAGCGGGTGAGTACAGCTATGTGTGCACAGATGCGAAGAAGCCGGAAGAGATGGACAGTTACTGGGGAATGAGCAGCGGTGCGGAAGGTCTTGCAAAGATTGTTGCAAAGCATACGGGTGAGGACTGGCAGACTTACGACGGGCTGAAGATATTCAGCCTGGCAAATGACGGTGATGAAAAAGTTCTCGCAGGACTTAAAGAATATACGGACAGTCTGGCTGTACAGATCTACAACCTGAATATTTATCTGGATCTGGATATTATCGCGATCGGCGGCGGTATCAGTCAGCAGCCGATTCTGCATAAATATCTGCAGAGGAGCCTGGATGAGGTACTGGAAAATATTCCGCTGAGAAAAATCTCTCCATACGTTCCGGAACCAAAGATCACAAACTGTAGATTTTACAATGATGCAAATTTGATTGGTGCTTTATATCACTTCATGAACAAATAAGCGGTGAAAACCACTTATTTATTCATGAGGAAGTAGCGAAGCGGATTCCGAATGTCCGTTTGAATATATTACATAAGGAGGACTCCAGAATGTCATTTCCAAAGAATTTTTTATGGGGCGGCGCAGTTGCTGCCAATCAGTGCGAGGGTGCATACAATGAGGACGGAAAAGGTTTATGCACACAGGATGTAACACCACACGGAATCGTAGGACCAAGAACAGAAGAGCCTACAGAAGACAACATGAAACTTATCGGAATTGATTTTTATCACCGTTACAAAGAAGACGTGAAATTATTTGCAGAGATGGGATTCAAAGTATTCCGTACCTCTATTGCGTGGAGCCGTATTTTCCCGAACGGAGATGAGGAGACACCAAACGAAAAAGGCCTTCAGTTCTATGATGATCTTTTTGACGAGTGCCATAAATACGGAATTGAGCCGTTGGTAACAATTTCCCATTATGAGACACCACTTCATCTTGCAAAGACCTACGATGGCTGGGTAAACAGAAAGATGATCGGCTTCTATGAGAGATATGTAAGAACTATTTTTGCAAGATACGGAAAAAAAGTTAAATACTGGCTGACATTCAACGAAATCAACTCCGTTCTTCATGAGCCATTCTTAAGCGGCGGCATTTACACAGAAAAGGACAAGCTTTCCCAGCAGGATCTTTATCAGGCTGTTCATCATGAACTGGTTGCAAGTGCCCTTGCTACAAAGATCGGCCATGAGATGATGCCGGATGCCAAGATCGGCTGCATGATCTTAAGCATGCCGATGTATCCGCTGACACCGTGCCCGGATGATGTGATCAAGACTATGGAGAGCGTTCACAAGAACGATTTCTTTGGCGATGTACATGTTCGTGGATACTATCCAGGATACATGAAACGCTATTTCCGTGAGAACAATATTGAGATCAAATTTGAGCCAGGCGATGAGGAGATCCTCAAAAATACCGTGGATTTTGTTTCCTTCAGCTACTACATGAGCATCTGTGAGACAGCAGATCCTGCAAAGCAGACAAAAGGAAAAGGCAATCTTATGGGCGGTGTTCCGAACCCGTATCTGGAAGCTTCCGACTGGGGATGGCAGATCGACCCGAAAGGTCTCCGCTATGTGCTGAACTACTACTGGGATCGTTACCAGAAACCGCTGTTCATTGTTGAGAACGGACTGGGCGCAGTAGACAAGCTTGTTGAGAAAGACGGCGTTATGACCGTTGAGGATGACTACCGTATCGACTACCTCCAGAAACATCTTCTCCAGGTAGAGGAGGCGCTCGAAGATGGTGTAGACGTTATGGGTTACACATCCTGGGGCTGCATCGACCTTGTCAGCGCGTCCACAGCAGAGCTGAAAAAACGCTATGGTTACATCTACGTAGACCGCAACGACGATGGAACCGGAACCCTGAACCGTTATAAGAAAAAATCTTTCTACTGGTATAAAGATGTGATTGCTACCAACGGAGAAGCACTTCATAAATAAAGACTCAAGATATGAGAAAGCGCCGCAGGAACTTTTTTTCTGTTCCTGCAGCGCTTTTTTTGTGTGCTGCGAAGAAAAGCAGCGGCTCAGACTGAAGTTCCGGCCCGGATTGACAGGGGAAGGGACGGCAGATATAATTCTAACAGAAAGCAGATGTTTGATTAAAACCACAGGAGGAAAAAAACGTGACAGACCAGGAACGTTTTATGAAAGAGGCGATCCGCCAGGCAAAAAAAGCCCGTGCGCTGGAGGAAGTTCCGATTGGCTGTGTAATTGTACACGAAGGGAAAATTATAGCCAGAGGCTACAACCGCCGCAATACAGATAAAAATACGTTATCCCACGCAGAGCTGAATGCAATCCGGAAAGCCAGCAAAAAACTGGGCGATTGGCGACTGGAAGGATGTACCATGTATGTGACGCTGGAACCCTGCCAGATGTGTTCAGGAGCTCTTGTACAGTCCAGAATTGATGAGGTGGTCATCGGCTGTATGAATCCGAAAGCAGGTTGTGCAGGTTCTGTCATGAATCTTCTTCAGATCGAAGGGTTTAACCACCAGGTAAAGATTACCGAAGGAGTACTGGAAGAAGAATGTTCGGAAATGCTTTCTGCGTTTTTCCGTGAACTCCGCGAGAAAAAGAAACAGGCAAAAATTCTGAAGAAACAGGAAGCAGAACGCCTTGCCGGGCAGCAGACACAGACGGATGGCACAGAATAAAACAGAACGGGATAAATATGGAACAAAAAGTTCTCTGAGATTTTCTCTTGACAGAATTACAGAGAAATATCAAAATAAAACCAGATAAAAATGAAAGCCGTTCCGGCAGAGGACGACAGAAAATGGAGGACCACATAATGGAACTTGAAGTTTTAAGAAAAGACATGGTAGCAGCAATGAAAGCCAAGGATAAGGTAACCAAGGAAGCAGTTTCCTCACTGATCGCAGCAGTAAAGAAAGTTGCCATTGATGAAGGATGCCGTGATGATATTAAAGGAGATCTGGTAGACAGAGTTATCCTGAAAGAGCTGAAAACAGCAAAAGAACAGATCGACACCTGCCCGGCAGACCGTACAGACCTGAAAGAAGAGTATCAGGCAAGATATGACATTATTGCAAAATATGCTCCAAAGCAGATGGATGAAGCAGAGATCAAGGCTTATATCGAGGAGAAATTTGCAGATGTTCTTGCAACCGGAAACAAGGGCCAGATCATGAAAGCAGTCATGGGAGACCTGAAAGGAAAAGCTGACGGCAAGCTGATCAATCAGGTAGTTGCCGGATATTGTAAATAATACAGAAATACAGGAAAACACCGGAAGCCGGTTAAGGACTTCCGGTGTTTTTTTTTAATAAAAAATCCCGCCGGATCAGTCATAAATGACGAACCCGGCGGAAATGCTGTTTATATAGAGATCATATATTATAACCTTTTTTTACGCGCGCCGCACCTCGGAATGGTCTCACAGACGTTACCTTTACAGTTAACTCAGCCCAGGCACCCTCACGGCACACAAGAGCTTCTGCTTAGTGCTGCTGCATTCCTGCCCTGACACGGTTCACAGATTCCTGTTGCGTAAGACCCAGACGTCAACGCCACTTATAAAGGGCTGCTCCACAAGATACAAGCCTCAGATTGGCATCACCCCTGCTGTAGCGGATTGCAGGTACAGGGCACCGCTATCTCCCCGGCTGCGCGGAATTTAATTATAGACTCTTATGGCGGATTTGTCAAGAAGCACGAAAAAATTTCTGCCGGATGAAAAAGGAGCATTTCATGTTGTATACAGCCTGAAAATGCTTTATAATATTATAATGTGTAAAACTCTGTGAAAAGAGAAAACAATGGAGCTGTTTTGCAGGAAAAGATCCGCCAGAATGCCGGATTTCTGTAATGGACAGCAACAAATAAAATGTGCACATAAGAGGGCACAGAATGGAGGACGCTATGATTAAAAGAATCGGCCTGCTGACAAGCGGTGGTGACTGTCAGGCATTGAACGCGACCATGAGAGGCGTTGTAAAGGGACTGAGCAACAGCGTTGAGAACCTTGAGGTTTATGGTTTTGATGATGGATATAAGGGACTGATCTACGGGAAATACCGTATGCTCACAGCCAAGGATTTTTCCGGAATCCTGACTCAGGGCGGAACCATTCTCGGAACATCCAGACAGCCGTTTAAACTGATGCGGGTTCCGGATGAGAAGGGACTGGACAAGGTTGAGGCAATGAAGCAGACTTACTATAAACTCTGTCTTGACTGTCTTGTGATCCTCGGCGGAAACGGAACACAGAAAACAGCCAATCTTCTCCGTGAGGAAGGCCTGAATATCATCCATCTTCCGAAGACCATTGATAATGATATCTGGGGCACAGATATGACCTTTGGTTTCCAGAGTGCTCTGGAGATCGCAACCAATGCTATTGACTGTATCCATACAACAGCTGCATCCCACGGACGTGTATTTATTGTTGAGATCATGGGACATAAGGTTGGAAGCCTGACGCTGAATGCTGGTGTAGCAGGCGGAGCGGATGTAATCCTGATCCCGGAGATCCCGTATGACATCAACAAGGTAGCGGAAGCCATCCAGAAACGAAACAAGGCAGGCAAGCGTTTTACCATTCTTGCAGTAGCTGAGGGAGCCATCTCAAAAGAAGACGCAGAGCTTCCGAAGAAAAAATACAAAGAGAAACTTGCGGAAAGAGCAAAGAAATATCCGTCTGTATCCTATGAGATCGCAGACCAGATCCAGCAGGTAACCGGAAGTGAAGTACGTATCACAGTTCCGGGACATATGCAGCGAGGCGGAGAGCCATGTGCATATGACCGCGTTCTTTCCACAAGGATCGGTGCAGGCGCAGCACAGGCGATCATGGATGAGGAATATGGTGTTATGATCGGCGTTATCAATGGCAAGATCAAACGTGTTCCTCTTGCTGAATGTGCAGGCAAGCTGAAGATGGTATCCCCGAAAGATCAGCTTGTAAAAGCAGCCAAACAGATTGGAATCAGTTTTGGCGATTAATGAATCATAAGTCATCTGGCCGCCGCGGAAGTCTTTCCGCGGCGACTGTGGCGAAGAGAAGGAGAGTTTTATGAGTTATACTGCTCTTTACCGTAAATTTCGTCCCGATAATTTTGACGACGTAAAAGGACAGGATCATATTGTGACAACACTGACCAACCAGATCAAGGCGAACCGTATCGGACACGCATACCTGTTCTGCGGAACGAGAGGTACCGGAAAGACTACGGTTGCAAAGATCCTGGCGAAGGCAGTAAACTGCGAACATCCTGTAAACGGCAGTCCCTGCAACGAATGTGCCATGTGTAAGGCTATTCAGGCAGGAACCGCCATGAATGTGATCGAGATCGATGCGGCATCCAACAACGGTGTTGACAACATCCGTGAGATCCGTGAGGAAGTTGCCTACCGCCCGACAGAGGGTAAATACAAGGTTTACATCATCGATGAGGTGCATATGCTCTCAACAGGAGCATTCAATGCTCTTCTGAAAACACTGGAAGAGCCGCCTTCCTACGTTATTTTTATCCTGGCGACCACAGAAGCCCATAAGATACCGATCACCATCCTGTCCAGATGCCAGCGTTATGACTTCCACCGGATTTCCATTGATACCATAGCAGCCAGGCTTTCCGAGCTTCTGGCAGCAGAAGGCGTGGAAGCGGAGGAAAAAGCCGTGCGCTATGTGGCAAAAAAAGGTGACGGATCCATGCGAGATGCCTTAAGTCTTCTGGATCAGTGCATTTCTTTTTATCTGGGACAGGTGCTTACCTATGATAAAGTCCTGGACGTTCTGGGAGCTGTGGATACAGAGGTATTCAGCAAGCTCCTTCGGAAAGTGCTTTCCGGTGATGTGACCGGTTCCATCCATGTGCTGGAAGACCTGATTACAGGAGGTCGGGAACTGGGGCAGTTTGTATCCGATTTTACCTGGTATATGCGAAATCTTCTCCTTGTGAAGACTTCCGAGAATCCGGAGGAGGCAATTGATGTTTCTTCCGAAAATCTGAAGCTTCTGAAGGAAGAGAGCGAGATGACAGATGTGGAAACCCTGATGCGGTATATTCGTATTTTTTCCGATCTGTCCAATCAGATCCGTTTTGCAAGCCAGAAACGTGTGTTGGTGGAAATTGCGCTGATCAAGTTGTGCAGACCGGCTATGGAGACCAATCTGGACTCAGTTCTTGACCGGCTCCGTGTTCTGGAAAAACAGATGGAAGAACGGCCGGTGCAGCAGGTGATCGTCCGGGAAGGCGATGTCGGCACATCCGGGGAACCGGGGAATGCAGTGCCAGGTGCGGTGCAGTCACAGCAGCCCAAACCACAGAAAGCAGCTCCAGAAGATCTTCAGAAGATCGTAGCAGGATGGCGAGCCATTGTGGGGCAGACGACAGGACTTTTCAAACAGTCCCTGCAGCGGGCAGTCCCCAAGTATAACGGGGAAACAGGGGATCCTATCCTTTACGTGGAATTTCAGGATTTCCTGGGAATGAATTATGTAGACAATCCGGAGGCGCAGAAAGAACTTCAGGACATTATCGCGGCCCGGACAGGAAAAAGCGTGGAGATACATATGCTGGTAGCCAACAAGCATCAGCACACCAATCTCGCGCAGATCACAGTAGACGATGCACTCCGGGAGAATATCCACATGGATATCGTAGTGGAAGAAGACCCGGACGATGAGTCATAAATCTGTAAAATAAAAACAGGAGGATCATTATTATGGCAAAAAGAGGTGGATTCCCAGGCATGGGTATGCCGGGAAATATGAACAATCTTATGAAACAGGCGCAGAAAATGCAGCGTCAGATGGAAGAGAATCAGAAGGCTCTTGAGGAAAAAGAGTTCACAGCAACCGTAGGCGGCGGAGCTGTTTCCGTTACCGTTTCCGGCAAACGTGAAATAACAAAAGTCACACTTTCCGAGGAAGCAGTAGATCCGGATGATATCGAGATGCTTGAGGATATGATCGCGGCAGCAACAAATGAGGCGCTCCGTCAGGTTGAGTCCGAGTCAGCAGCAGTGATGTCCAAACTGACAGGAGGCCTTGGCGGTCTTGGCGGAGGCCTTCCTTTCTGATGGAATATTACAGCAGCCATATCAATAAACTCATTGAGCAGCTTTCCCATCTTCCGGGAATTGGAGCAAAATCTGCCCAGCGTCTTGCGTTTCATATCATGAATATGCCAAAAGACCAGGTTGAGCAGCTGACAGCTTCCATTACCGATGCAAGGCAGAACGTTCAGTACTGCAAATGCTGTTATACACTGACAGACCAGGAACTCTGCCCGATCTGTGCCAATCCAAAACGAGATCACAGCACCATCATGGTCGTTGAGAATACCAGGGATCTGGCAGCATATGAGAAAACAGGCAAGTTTGACGGGGTTTACCATGTACTTCACGGCGCGATCTCTCCAATGCTTGGAATCGGACCGGATGATATCAAGCTGAAGGAACTGATGAAGCGCCTTCAGGGAGATGTAAAAGAAGTTATTGTGGCGACCAATTCCAGCCTTGAGGGTGAAACTACAGCCATGTACATCAGCAAACTGATCAAGCCCACCGGAATCAAAGTAAGCCGTATTGCCAGCGGAGTTCCGGTTGGCGGTGACCTGGAGTATATTGATGAAGTGACACTTCTACGCGCCCTGGAGGGAAGGGTAGAACTTTAACCGGATCAGGTGAAAAATTTTCCCAGGCAACAAAGGAGGTGAGCCGGTGGCAAAAAAGAAAGCAACTTCATCGGATGTGGCAGCACGCGCCGGGGTTTCCCAGGCAACGGTATCTATGGTGCTGAACCGGAAATACAATGTTTCCTTTTCAAGAGAAACCGTAGAACGGGTGGAGCAGGCAGCCAGAGAGCTTGGCTACGAGCTTCCGGGACGTCGGAAACATAAAGATAACAGAAAAGAAAAGTTGATCGTTGTTTTCTGCCCCACACTCACCAGTCCCTATTATGTACTGTTGCTTCAGGGAATCGAGGCCGTAGCCAATGAGCAGGGATACGGGGTATTTATCTGTAACACCCAGCGAGATGCGGGTTTGGAAGAAAAATATCTCCGTATGATGCAGACCATGCGGCCGGCAGGAATCATTTATACCTGCAATCCCCATCCGGATTTTCAGCATCAGGTAGAAAAGATCGCAAAAGAAACGCCCCTTGTTATCATCAGCAACAAGGAAAAAACAACCACAGTAGATGCCATCAATCAGGATAATACGGTGGTAGGAAGGCTGATGGCCAGGCATCTTCTGGATCTGGGGCATACCGATGTGGCGTTTATTACGCCGCCTCTTACCAGACGCCAGTGGCAGCGCTCCAAACGTGTAGAAGGTTTTGTCCGCGAGTTTGAAAAAGAGGGCAAAAAAGATCACGTGATCATCAAGGCGGCAGATGAGTCCAATGACAGAAAAATCCCGCGAATGGATTCGGAGTATGCCATGGGCTACGAGCTGACTATGGAGCTTCTCCGTGAAGGCAGAAAATTTACGGCTATCGCAGGCCAGAATGATATGATGGCCATAGGTGCCATTGATGCACTGCATGAGATGCGCCTCCATGTGCCAAAGGATGTTTCAGTCATCGGATGTGATAATATTTTTTATTCCAGTATCCGCAGGATTTCACTGACCACCATTGATCATTTTGTAGCGCTGAAGGGAAGAGATGCCTGCGACATCATTATCCGTAAAATCGATATGAATGATAAATTTTACCTGGATGAAAGACCTGCCAGTCTGTATAATATCGAATATACCCCGAAACTGATTACGCGCCGCACAACGGGGTATGCAAAACTGGACAGAAACCTGCCCGGCGAGCAGAAAAATAAATAATGGCGTATAAATTATTAATAATAATATATAAAGAGAGTTTCTATGACGTATTCGAATAAAAACTGTGGTAACAGTGGTAATTGCAGCGATATTCGAAATCGGTAAAAATGGAGATAAGCTGTTTTGGGTGAAAAAATTGACAGACACTGTTAATAAAACAACATTTTATTAATAAAATATTTATTAATAAAAAAGTAGTGTCTTGACCCTCACAATGAGTTTGTTATAATGGAATCATCAAGAAAAAGAACGAACGTAAAACAGGAGGAAAAAACAATGAAATTTTTTATCGACACAGCGAAAGTAGAAGATATCAGAGAAGCAAATGACATGGGAGTTATCTGTGGTGTTACCACAAACCCGTCCCTGATCGCCAAAGAGGGAAGAGACTTCAACGAAGTAATCAAAGAGATCACAACTATCGTTGACGGACCGATCAGCGGTGAGGTTAAAGCTACCACAACAGATGCTGAGGGAATGATCCGTGAGGGACGTGAGATCGCAGCCATTCATCCGAACATGGTTGTTAAGATTCCTATGACAACAGAGGGACTGAAGGCAGTTAAGGTTCTTTCCTCTGAGGGGATCAAGACAAACGTTACTCTGATCTTTTCTGCTAACCAGGCACTTCTTGCAGCAAGAGCAGGTGCTACATATGTATCTCCGTTCCTTGGAAGACTGGATGACATCTCCACAGATGGCGTTGAGCTGATCCAGCAGATCGCTGAGATGTTTGCAGTTGCAGATATCCCGACAGAGATCATCGCAGCAAGCGTTCGTCATCCAATGCATGTAACTGCATGTGCACTTGCAGGCGCAGATATCGCTACGGTACCGTTCAAGGTAATTGAGCAGATGACACATCATCCGCTGACAGATGCAGGTATCGCTAAATTTCAGGCTGATTACAAGGCAGTATTCGGTGAGTGATCGAAACCTCTTTTATATACAAATTCCCTGTGAACAGCAGGGCACTAAAAAGGAGACATTTATAACATGGATAAGTTAGAACTTCAGAAAGTTGCCAACGAAGTCCGCAAGGATATCGTAACAGCAGTCCATGCAGCAAAGGCCGGCCATCCGGGCGGATCCCTTTCTGCAGCAGACGTGTTCACCTATTTATATTTTGAAGAGATGAACATCGATCCGAAGGATCCTAAAAAGGCAGACCGTGACCGCTTTGTCCTTTCTAAAGGACATACAGCACCGGGACTCTATTCTGTACTTGCAGAGAGAGGATATTTTCCAAAAGAGGATCTGAAAACACTTCGTCATCTGGGCTCCTATCTTCAGGGACATCCGGATATGAAGCATATTCCGGGCGTTGATATGTCCAGTGGTTCTCTTGGTCAGGGAATCTCTGCAGCAGCAGGTATGGCTCTTTCTGCCAAACTCAGTAATGATGACTATCGAGTATATACATTGCTGGGTGATGGTGAGATCGAGGAGGGCCAGGTGTGGGAGGCAGCTATGTTCGCAGGCTTCCGTAAACTGGACAACCTGGTTGTGATCGTAGATAACAATGGACTTCAGATCGATGGTGACATTGCAGATGTATGCTCCCCGTATCCGATCGACAAGAAATTTGAAGCTTTCAATTTCCATGTGATCAATGTTGCGGACGGCAACGATATGGATCAGCTGAAGGCTGCTTTTGATGAGGCAAGAGCTACAAAGGGTATGCCGACAGCTATCATCATGAAAACAGTAAAAGGTAAAGGCGTTTCCTACATGGAGAACGCAGTAGGCTGGCACGGAAAAGCTCCGAATGATGAGCAGTATGCACAGGCAATGGAAGATCTGGAGAAGGTAGGTGAAGCATTATGTCAGAAGTAAAGAAAATCGCAACGAGAGCAAGCTACGGCAGTGCCCTCATAGAATTAGGAAAAAAACACGAGGATCTTATCGTTCTTGACGCTGACCTTGCTGCAGCTACACAGACAGGTATGTTTAAAAAAGAATTCCCGGAGCGTCACATTGACTGCGGTATCGCAGAGTGCAACATGATGGGTATTGCAGCAGGAATCGCTTCCACAGGTAAGGTTCCCTTTGCAAGTACTTTTGCAATGTTTGCAGCAGGACGTGCTTATGAGCAGGTTCGTAACTCCATCGGATATCCGAAGCTGAATGTAAAGATCGGAGCAACTCACGGCGGTATTTCTGTAGGTGAAGATGGCGCCACACATCAGTGCCTGGAGGATTTTGCCCTGATGAGAGTGATTCCGGGCATGGTCGTTGCAAGTCCTTCTGATGATATCGAAGCAAAAGCTATGGTTGCTGCTGCTTACGAGCATCAGGGACCGGTATACATGAGATTCGGACGTCTTGCTGTTCCGGTTATCAATGACAGACCGGATTATAAATTTGAGCTTGGTAAGGGCATCGTTCTCCGCGAGGGAAAAGATCTTACCATCATCGCAAACGGACTTTGCGTTGCACCGGCTCTTGAAGCAGCTGAGAAGCTTGCAGCAGACGGAATCGATGCAAAAGTAATCAACATCCATACCATTAAACCTCTGGATGAGGAGCTTGTTGTTGCAGCTGCCAAAGAAACAGGTAAAGTTGTAACTGTTGAGGAGCATTCCATCATCGGTGGTCTTGGCGGAGCTGTATGCGAGTGCCTGGCTGAGAAGGCACCGGTACCGGTAAAACGTATCGGAATTCATGATGTATTCGGTGAGTCCGGACCGGCTGTAGAGCTTCTCCATAAATATGGTCTTGACGCTGAGGGTATCTACACACAGATCAAAGATTTCGCGTAATCTGTAGGAGGTAAGTCTGCTTCTGCAGGGAGGATCTTCAGGATTCCTCCGGCAATTGCATCCGCCAGAGTGACCACGGTAGAGAGCCGTGTAGTCTGCAAGGTAAGATGCTCCATGATCCCGGCGGTATTTACAATGCCGGTAATGTGAATGTCACCTACAGGAGGAAGATTTTTCTGAACACCAGCACCTGGGTAAAGTGCACCATTTCCAATGGTCACATAGCCCAGGTGCTTTTTTTGTCCAAGAGAAGCATCTATGGCGATTATAAGGGCATGGGGATGAAATCTTTTGATCAGCGATGAAGTTTTTTCCAGGTTTAAGGCATGAACCGGACAGGAAAGGGTACCGTAGACAAAAATATGCCCGGTTTCATGTGGCGTAAGCAGGTGTCCAATATATGGACCTAAGCAATCGCCGGTAACACGGTCACTGCCGATACATAGAAAAACGATTTCAGTCCATTTTTTTGGACAGTGAAGAATGCATTTTTTTAAGAGATAAGCAATCTCGCCGGATGAACCGTTTTTTCTGGCATCAATGTAAAAAGCCATGGGGAACCTCGATTCTTTTTTCCCTCTATCATATCCTGAAAAAAGGAAAAATATGCATGATGCGGAATCTGTCGTTAAATTCTCTGGATAGGCTCTTACATTCTGCTAAAATCCGCATTTTTACTGTGTTATGCTTGGGGACAGAAGGGGTGATATGAGATGATAGAGGTCATTTATAAGGAGGACAAGGAAGATCAGGAAACCGTACAGGAACCGTTTTCCATGCCGAGAAACGTAAGACAGATCGGTCTGACGAATGGAGATTATAGAATCTATGTGGAAGACTATGTATACACTTTTCTCAGCAGTCTGGCAGAGGAAGAGAAGGCGGAAGGCCGGGGAATGGCAGCAGTGCTTACCGGAGAGATTCAATGGACAGCAGATATGACCTGTATTTTTGTAAAGGGAGCGATTGCCGCGGATTCTATGGATGCGGCTGCGGAACATATCGACTTTTCAGAAAAGGTCTGGCAACAGCTTCAGGATGATAAAGAACAGTATTTTCCGGAGCAGGAAATTGTGGGATGGTTTTTTGCACAGCGGCAGATGGTATTGGAGATAACAGAACTTTTTGTAAAAGTGCATCTTCGGCATTTTGGAGGGGAAAAAGTTCTGATGCTGATGGAACCAGGAGAACGGGAAGATGCTTTTTTTCGTTATGATAACGGGACGATGGTTCAATTAAACGGTTATTATATTTATTATGAAAAAAATTCTCAGATGCAGACCTATATGATTGAAAGAAATCAGAGGAAAGGCCAGGAGACGTCAGAGAAAGTGGAGGACAAGGCTGTCAGGAATTTCCGAAAAATTATAGACAGCAAGAAGCCAGAAGAACGGGAGGAGGAAAAAACTTCCGTTTTTTCTTATGCTGCTACAGTATGTCTGGCTTTGGCTGTTCTTGTGGCAGGTGTAAATTTTTATCGGAATCAGCAGGAAAACGCAGGAATCCCGGAAGATTTCCGCGAAACTTCCGCAGCTGTGGCACAGATGACGCCGGTAATCACAGCTGAAGAGATTGTGACTCAGACGGAGACACCGACACCGACCGCAAGAGCGCAGAACAGGGAAAAAATCACAGCAACTCCGATTGCAGGCACAACAGTAACGGTAACAAAAGTTCCGGTTCCTACGAAATCTGCAGAAATAAATAAGGCAGATACAAAAAAACAGAAAAGCTCAGAAGAAAAGAAGAATTCGGATTCAAAAATTTCTGCAGAAGAAACTGTCACATCAACAGAAAATAAAAGGGAAACGTATGTGATACGTCCTGGTGATACTTTGTATCAGATCAGCCTGAATCGTTATGGAACAGTGGAGGCGATGGAACAGATCTGTGCATTGAACGGAATTTCTGCCAACGAAATCATTTATCCGGGGCAGGTAATTGTTTTACCATAAAGAACTGTGCTATAATAACTGGAAAATAAAACAGATAAGGTAAGGGATACAGTTGTGAATATTATAAAAAAAATACAGAAACGACAAAAGCGCAAAAAGCTTATGAAGCAAAAAGCAAAATTGGCACAGGAACAGGCAGCGCAGGAAGGCGCTTACCGTGGAAAATCCTCCCATCATCGTAGGATTTCCAAAAATGGAAAAAAGGTGATTGCAGTTGCCGCGGTTGTTGCAGCAGTCTGCCTGGTTTTTCTTTTTGTGGAAAAAAGAAGTTATCACAGTTATAAGGTATTAAATACAAGTGAGCAGGAGGATGTTGTTTCCACCCAGTATGTGGAAATGGATGGCGATATTTTAAGATACAGTCCGGATGGCGTGTCCGTAGTAGATGGCAGTATGAATACCGTGTGGAATGAAACGTATACCATGCAGAACCCTATTGCAGATGTAAACGGAAGCAAAGCGGTAATTGCGGACAGCGAGGGAACATCTCTGTATATCTGTGACAAAAAAGGAATTACAGGAACAGTTACCACTTCCTATTCCATCGTAAAAGTCCGTGTTGCGGCGAATGGAATGGTTGCGGCGATTCTTGATAATGATGAAAATACCTGGATTAATTTTTACAATCCGGATGGAAGTCTGGTTGCGGAAAATCTTACCAAGATTGACGATCCGGGATATCCACTGGATGTGGCAGTATCTGACAATGGTGTTATGATGGTGACATTCCAGTATGTAGACGGAAACAAAACCACAAGTTATGTGGCATTCTATAATTATGGAGATGTAGGACAGAACGAAGCAGACCGGATTGTAAGCGGTTATACTTATGAGAATGTAGTAATTCCACAGGTAGAGTGCATCAGCGCGAACCAGTATATTGCCTTGCGTGATGATGGATTTTCTACTTATCAGGGAAGTCAGATTCCAAAAGAAAGCAAAACAATTAATGTAAAGCAGGAGATTGTAAGTACATTTTTCAGTGATGACAGAATTGGTCTGGTGTTTAAGAACAATAATAAAGATGACCTGTATACAATGGAAGTTTATAATATGAGCGGACAGCTGAAATTCCGCAAGAATTTCAATGTTCCATATACGACCATAAAAATGAGTGGAGATAATATTATCATGTACAACAGTTCTCAGATCTGTGTGATGAACAGCCGTGGTGTGCAGAAATATATGGGAAGTGTTGATGGAACGATCCGCGACTTTTTCAAGATCGGTTGGAACAAATATCTTATGGTGCTGGATACCGGAGTCAGTACCATAAAATTCAGTTAGGGAGGCAGACATGAGCTGGACATGGCTGGGACTGGCTGTGCTGGTCCTTCTTGCCTTTTCTGTAGTAGACGGATACAGAAAAGGATTTATAAAAGAAGCAGTATCTGTACTCCTTGTGCTGATTTCCGTTGTTCTGGTATGGTTGATTAATCCTTATGTTAATCAGTTTCTAAGAGAGAATACATCGGTTTATGAAAAAATACAGACTTCCAGTGAAACATTCGTGGATTCTCTGGCAGCTGGAAATGGGGTACTGGACGAAGAAACACAAAATGAATTGATCAGTAATATGGGACTTCCGGAACTGCTTCAGAAGGGAATGAGTGAAAACAATACAGCATCGGTATATCAGTATCTGGCAGTTAATACATTTGCTGGATATATTTCCGGTTATCTTGCAAATGTGGCAGTGAACTGTCTTTCTTTTCTGGTATCGTATATATTGTCATCAATATTAATTCATGTGCTGGCATATGCACTGGACATTCTGGCAAAACTTCCGGTCATATGTGGGATAAACAAACTGGCTGGAGCGGTAATTGGCGGAGGAAAGTGTATTATCTTCGTATGGGTAGGAATGCTGGTGCTGACAGTTTTGTGTAACACAGAAATCGGACAGAAAGGTCTGGGATTGATTCGGGGAGATACCGTGCTGAATTTCCTCTACGATAAAAACATCTTTATCCGTATTTTTACGGGAATATTTTATCAAAGTTAAATAAAACCGCATTCTGCAGACAGAAGAATACCTGAATTCAGGTGTTACACGGTCCGCAGAATGCGGTTTTTTACGCAAAAACACGTTTTTTGAAAAAAATGTAAAATTCTGTAAAAAACATGTTGACAGAAAAAAGAAAAGATGCTATTCTATCAGAGTTGTTGGAAACAAATTGTTTTTGCGAAAATGATAAAGAAATCATGTTTCAGAAAAAATAAAAAAGTAGTTGACAAAAGACAGAAGATATGATAAAGTATCCAAGTCGTCAACAAAACGACAACAAAATCTTAACTCAAAAATGTTTGAAAAAAACTTGAAAAAAATACTTGACA
>NZ_JAAITI010000094.1 GCF_013304735.1 Blautia luti | reverse complement strand
CACAATATAGTCCCTGTTCAGATCCATTCCCCGACTGATATTTTCCGGAATATCAATGCCATCTGCCCACCGTTTATTGCCATCAGAAAATCTTCCATCATAGGAAAGCTGTTTCAATGTATTTGCCAGAACAAATGCAACCCGTTCTTCCCCGTATTTTTCAAACACGCCTACTGCAGCATCTGGATTTAAACGCATACCGTCGAATCCCTCTGTGATTGCCTGTTCAATTGCATTTTTACAGTCAATGTTCAGTTTTCTGGAATCCAGGTAAGCATCTACATTTCTCTCCTGCATAGCCTTTTCCAAAGTTCCCATATAAACTTCCGGATATGCTTTTACTGGATTGGCATTTAACATTTCAGCTCTCTGTGCTACAAAGTCCGGCAGTTCTGTAAATCCAAAAGAATCTACATAGTATGCGGTTAATCTGCCGCCCCGGTTCATAATGATCACATCACTGACTGACATGGAATGCCCAGTAAAATCGTTTGGTCGTTCTATATTAAAACGCTCAAAGAGATTATCCAGTGTCGTAGCATCCCTCAGTCTTTCACTGTAAACCATCTGATAGTCTTTGCCATCTACGGTAAATCCCATTTCTTTTGCCGCTTCCAGACTTAAAAACTGATACCCTCTTTCTTCCTGTCTACTGTTGATCTGGTAAATTCCATAGCGGTTTCCATCACTTTCTAAAAGAAGTGTTTCTTTGAT
>NZ_JAAITI010000093.1 GCF_013304735.1 Blautia luti | reverse complement strand
GTCGTAACAAGGTAGCCGTATCGGAAGGTGCGGCTGGATCACCTCCTTTCTAAGGAAAAAAGTAGAGTAATTGAAATGTGTTTTACTGTTGAGTTATCAAGGCAACTGAATAACGATATTTCTGGTAGCGATGCGCTTAGGGGACACACCCGTTCCCATCCCGAACACGACGGTTAAGACCTAAGCGGCCGATGGTACTGCACTGGAGACGGTGTGGGAGAGCAGGTGGCTGCCAGATCAAATGGGGATGTAGCTCAGTTGGGAGAGCACCTGCCTTGCAAGCAGGGGGTCGAGAGTTCGAATCTCTTCATCTCCACTGAAATCGAAAGATTTCAAGATGGGCTTATAGCTCAGCTGGTTAGAGCGCACGCCTGATAAGCGTGAGGTCGGTGGTTCGAGTCCACTTAAGCCCACTGGTTTAAATGAACCAGAACCCCGTAAAGTTCATAATCATGAGCCATAGGGCAAAGGTCCACTTAAGCCCATTGGGTTTTAAGTTAATTAAGCCCAATATTGTACCTTGAAAACTGCATACATGAAATTTGATTAAGTTAATCAAATATCCTTAAACGCAAAGTATTAAGAAATTAATGCAAACGCAAAGATAGGAAGACATCGATTTATCTGTTATTGAACAGAGTAATCAAACACCGTTGTAAAACGCGAGAGCGTGATACAACAGAGAATCAAGAGACCGCATCACCTACGCTAGGGTGATGAAGCGAAAGGTCAAGCA
>NZ_JAAITI010000092.1 GCF_013304735.1 Blautia luti | reverse complement strand
TTGTGTGACAGTAAAAATAAACCCCCTGCTATGCAGGGGGAGGGAAGATCTTTAGATATAAGTAATCTCCTGTGTTAAAATAAATGTAGGTCTGCAAACCACAAATATTAAATCACAGGAGGTTCATAAAATGAACGTAAATAGTTTAGCTCATACTAAATGGGAATGCAAGTATCATATTGTTTTTGCACCAAAATATAGAAGACAGGTAATCTATAAAGATATAAAAGCAGATGTAGGACAAATATTAGGATCATTATGCAGAAGAAAAGGAATAGAAATAATAGAAGCAGAGTGTTGTCCGGATCATATACATATGCTAGTAAGAATACCACCTAAATATTCGGTATCAGAAATAGTAGGATATTTAAAAGGAAAAAGCTCACTAATGATATTTGAAAAACATGCAAATTTGAAATACAAATATGGAAATAGACATTTCTGGTGTAGAGGATATTATGTAGATACAGTAGGAAAAAATACAGCTGCAATAAAAGAGTATATTCAGAATCAATTAAAAGAAGATTTAGAATATGACCAGATGTCATTAGTAGAGTATATCGACCCGTTTACGGGTGAGCCGGTGAAGAAAAACAAGAAATAAACTGCTTGGAGCAGTAGTAGGAAATCAAAGCAAACCAGCAAGCCCCTTTTGGGGCAGCGCCGGAATAAGGAAGCACTGGAATAGCCCCTGGAAGGGGCTGCTGTAAATGTGGTGCAGTTGGCAGACTGTCAGTGCGCCTTCCGGGCGCAAGCAGGGAATAGTCCCTTATAGGGACAGAGCAAGCCACCCGCTAAGCGGGTGGTCTTGACT
>NZ_JAAITI010000091.1 GCF_013304735.1 Blautia luti | reverse complement strand
CGTACATATTGGCTTTGCCCATACTCTCCGGGATCAGTCCCATAAAGTTACCGACACCACAGGACGGCTCCAGAATATTTCCCTGTTTCAGTCCCATATTTTCCAGTACTTCATACATACTTCGGATCACGGTCGGGGACGTATAAAAAGCATTTAAGGTCGATGCCCTTGCTGCACTGTATTCTTCCGGCGATAAAGTATTCTTTAATTCCAGATACTCATTCGCCCAGCTGCTGTTACTCTCCTCAAATGCCTGTGGGATACCACCCCAGCCAACATAACGGGATAAGATTTCCTGTTCTTCGGGTGTTGCCAGACGTTCTTCTTTCTCCAAAGTCTGTAACAAATGGATGGCTTCCATATTTGCTTTATACTTTGCTTTCGGACCGCCTGCTCCAAGGTCATTATCCTGAATCCGAAAGTTATGCGGTTCTGTTACAATCTTTTCTGCTTCCGGTTTCAAATATGGCTGGAATTCTCCTTCATATCCAAACAGTTCATTTTCTCCGGGAATATAATTGCGTCCGGTTTCCAGGCACCGGAACACATCGGCAGTTGGTGCATTGCTGACTGCATAAAACTCATCATACGAATATTTAGGGAAATCTTCTGTATGATAGGTCGACAGATGAAGTTCTGTATTGGAACGGGTCTGTGCAACCAGATCTTTTCCCTCTAGTCCTTCCGGCAATACCCCTACTGCTTCAAAGTGATACCCCTGATACTCAAAAACACCCTCATCCCAGGACTCTGCCAGTTCTTCTGCGGTTTTAGCTGTTGTCTCTTCTTCTGGTTCAGTTGGTTCCTGTCCCTCAGAATCTTTCGTTGTTTCCTGTTCCTGACTTTCCAGAATAGATTCTTCGGCAGTAACCTCTTCCTCTTC
>NZ_JAAITI010000090.1 GCF_013304735.1 Blautia luti | reverse complement strand
AATGCAGTAGTGGGAGAAGCAAGAATCCCCCTGCTTTAGCTGTGGGGAGTGTCAATGTTAGGAGCGGTGACCGGCGGGATAAGCTATATATTGAATACAGTGCGTTCATTTTGCCTGGGAAGTAAAAATGATTTTTTAAAGGGAAGATGGATGTGCTGTGTACTTTGTATATTGCAGGTAACAACGCTGATCTTCACCTGGTCTGGATGGTGGGCACTGCTTCCGGTTATTGCTAATATTGCGGCAACGATAGGTGGATATACATGCAATGCACGGAAAATCCGTATAGTCGGAATGCTGATCAATTCGCCACTGTGGATCATATATGATATTGCGGTTGGCTCCTGGGCAGGAATATTGGACGAAATAGTCAGTGAAGCGTCTATGATGATCTCTATTTTTCGCTATGGGTGGAAAAATATGGATTCTCTGGAGATTGAGGCATAATAAAATTGAGATAAAATCTAATTGATAAATCAGGTAAAAGTGATATACTGAATGTATAAGAAAAAAACCGTGTGGAATTACAGTTTTGTTTTCACACGGTTTTTTAGAAAACGAAAGTTAGACACAGCTAATAATTTGCAGCGACAATTTATAGGACAATATAAAAGAGGGCAGATTTCTATGAGAATATTGATTTATGGTGCAGGTGTGATTGGATCCTTGTATGCCGCCTTATTCGCAGAAGCTGGTTATGATACAAGTATTTATGCCAGAGGTAAAAGACTTGAGGCTTTAAGAAATAATGGATTGCTTTAATGGGAAGACATTGTTGGAAAAGGAAAAATATTACCGGCTTTTCCTGGAGCTGGTGGAAGTATAAATGATGATGATATCCTTGATGCAGCATTCACTCCAAGGATGATCCAACCGACAACATTTGCAGAAATATCAGGAAATAGATCCGAAAGAACAAAACAATTTTCAAAGATATTGAGGCATGCTCATATACCATATCAGAAAGTAATGGATATGCATATGTGGCAGTTGTGTCATCTTGCCATGGTGGTGCCGATCGCAGATGCATATTACGAAGCTAACTGTCCGGAGAGAGCAGGAAAAGAATGGAAGAAGATCAGATTGTGGTTGTAGACAAAGGAAGAATTGTGCAGCAGGGAACACATGAGCAGTTAATGAGGCAGGAAGGTATTTATAAGAGATTTATGGATGCAAGGCAGCAGGCGGTAAGCTGGAAACTGGCGTACTGAGAAATAAGCCTCGAAAGATAACTGGGATGCGATCTCTCCAATTTTCAAATTTTCAGCAACGGTCAGA
>NZ_JAAITI010000089.1 GCF_013304735.1 Blautia luti | reverse complement strand
TCTGGTAAATTCCATAGCGGTTTCCATCACTTTCTAAAAGAAGTGTTTCTTTGATCTTTGCTTTTTCTTCCGGTGTCATAATCGTTTCCTGACTTCTCCGGTAATTTTCCCATTCAAATTTCGTCACTCCGAATAACCCGTCATGCTGTAAAATATCCAGTTCCAGATTCATAATTCTTTGCGACTGTTCCTGACCACCAACTGCTCCGGTCAGTCCATAAACCGTTACTCCCTCATGGTGCAATTCCACTGCCCGCTCCCTGGTAAGCGGAAGCATACTTTCTGAATAAAATCCGGCTTCATGCAATTCTGATAAACCAATCATCGAATCCGGCAGACTTTCAATCTGTTCCTCCGCTTCTCCAATCAATTTTAGTACCGCTTCTCTGTTTCCATCCAGAATAGATTCTGCAAGATTCTCTGCCAGTTTTTCCATTGCTTCCCTATCATCCAGTTTATAAGCAAAATTCACGATAAGATTTCTCTGGTCATTGCTGAAAATCGTCCGTTCCTGCTCCAGACGATTAATAGTCTGTTCTGCATACTGCATGGCACTCATTTCTTCTGTCTGCTCCACAACATCTGCTTCCTGCTCTGCTCTTTCTATCTGAAGTTCTTTGAGTTTTTCCTCAATCTGTCCGATCATATCAGCAGAAGTCTTACGGATGGTGTCCATAGAAGCACGAAGCTCTTTCATATTTTTACCGGAAGACCAGCTTGCAATATAGGAAAAAGAATACTCCGATGTGTCCAGTCCGAAATGGTTACATACCACATAGGCAACACTTTCTGCTTCTACTTCCCTTGTAAGCTGATCTTTTACGATGCCCTCTGCTTCCATCTGATCACGATCATGCAATACTGCATGTGCGGTTTCATGCACCGCTGTTTTCATGGTTTGTGCCTCACTCATGCCAGGCTGGATAGCAATATATTTATCGACAAGCTGATAAAAGCCTTTCGCCTCCCCATCAATCTCAATAAAACGGATAGGAACCGGGGCAACCATTTTTAATGATTCCATAAAATCATGGTAGATCAAAACATCTCCATCCAGTTCTGATACCTCAAACTCTGGAATCGGTTCTCCTGTGGTCTGGCTGACATCAAATACTGTCGTAACCCGGAATTTTGTAATAACACGCTCTACTACTTCTGTTTCCGGCTGTCCATCTTCCCCGATCACAATCTCGCCTGTTTCCGGATCAGTTTTTTCAATCTCCTGTTTCTCTTTAAACGGAGCCGGGGCAATAATCTGGATGCCTTTTTCCCCTCTTTTTACCTGTCGGTTGAATTTCTTCTGCCATGCCTGATACCCCGCTACCAATGTTGCTTCCGGTTTCTGCATGGTGATCAGCAGTGTGTTATTAAAGCTGTAATTG
>NZ_JAAITI010000088.1 GCF_013304735.1 Blautia luti | reverse complement strand
CTGCAGTCATATAGACATAGTAAGGCTTGCCTTGAGCACGTTTCTTATCTAAGAACTGATAAACAGGATCATCTTGCGGATGCGTTTTAATCAGGACATCCATTACCTGAAATAAAGTCTTTCTAAGATCAGAGGAGCCTCGTTTGGAAGTTGGAACACTTTTTTGTTCATAACTTCCCGATTCATTAACACCGGGATCTACACCGGCAAATGCAGTAATAGCACTTTTGTGAGTGAAACGGGAAACATCTCCGATCTCAGCTATCAACTGAGGACCAAGTGAAGTTCCAACCCCTTTCATAGCCATAACGACAGGATATTCCGGGAGTTTGGATGCAGTTTCATTCATGAGAGTGCGTAGTGACTCAACAGTTGTAGAGGCACTATTAAGCTGGTCTACAGCCTGCTTAATAATAAGCTTTGTAATGGCATCCTTTGAAAGTACAGGAACAAGTTCCTTTGCTTTTCCATAGATTTCCTCAGCTTTGGATTGGCTGAAGTTGTACTTCTTACGTTTGCACCAGTTTTGATAATGGTCGATAAAGGAATTCAGGGACATTTTACGGACACAGTCTACATGCCAGTATGTAGATGCAAAATCAACCCATTTCTGGCTGCCGTCACTGCGTGCAGGACTGTCAAAGTAAGTATTGACACCAGGATAGGTTTGGTCAAGGATGCCGATAAGATTATTTTTCATAGCCGTCTTGTGTTTTATGTAAAAGCCGAACTGACGGTTCATGGTTTTGAGCTGATTGCGTAATTCATCCATAACATTATACTGTTTAAGATTTTGCCATTTGTCAAGAGTATATCGGGCAATCTTAACAGCATCTGCTTTATCAGATTTCACTTTACGAAGAGAATCATTATCAAAGTCTTTGATAAGTTTTGGGTTAATGGCACTGACGAAAAGATTTGCCTCTGAAAGCTGATGAGCGAGGACTTCATAATAACGCCCTGTGTGCTCCATCACGATTCGGGACTCACCTTCAACAGAGTTGATGAGTTCTACAAGTGAATTGATACCACTGGCTGTGTGTTTGATTTCGAAAGGTGCGGAAACAATTTCACCGAAAGGTCGCATGATAGCAACCATACTCTTACCTTTTGAAACATCGATACCTACTGCGTTCATAAATTGTCACTCCTTAAGATTATTGCAATGGATAAGTACCAGTTTTACTCATTGCCTATTCAATCTACTGTGGTGTGACGCGAATGCACCTATGGCGATTCAACCTGCATAAAACGAACGCTGCGAATGAGGAGCTGGTTATCAGTCTTAATTACGGACGCGGAGTCCAAGAAAGTATTCGATATACCGATTGCTCCATCATTATACAGCTTAAGCAACAAGATGGATAATTCCTTACTGGCTGTAAGGGATATTAACCATAAATATATTGTAGTAGA
>NZ_JAAITI010000008.1 GCF_013304735.1 Blautia luti | reverse complement strand
CTAAAGATCTTCCCTCCCCCTGCATAGCAGGGGGTTTATTTTTACTGTCACACAATAAAAAACGCAGGCAAAGGAATTTATAGACTCCTTTGTCTGCGTTAATGAGTGGATTATATATGATTTTTTTGTGGAAGTCAAGCTGCCTGTGGAAAATTATCCATTTCATCTCTTCTGCTTCATCAGTTCACGCAAAGCTGCCAGAAAAATATCCAGCTCTTCATCTGTGCATTTGTTCATCAGCAGGTTGATTTCATTTACACGTTTTGCATGATCGGTAGACTGCGTTTCCATAAGCATGGCATCCATGGAAAAACTCAGTACATCCGCAAGGGAAAACAGTACGTCTACGGAAGGTTTCCTGTGTTCACTTTCGATGTGTTTCATATGCGTGGGACTGATATTGATCGCTTCTGCCAGCTGCTCCTGTGTCATCTTATTGTCCATTCTCGCCTGTCGGATCGTATCTCCTAATAATCCGTCCTTCATTTGTATTCCAACTCCTTTTTTGAAAAGGATACGTGGATAATTGAAGGTTGGAAATCATCTTTAAGAGATTTATTATTCCCCCAGAGAGATCTGTTTATTATCTGTCATCTACGATTTTCCGCTGCGCGGATCTGTACCAGAATAATAATTTCAAGTATTGGCATTGCAACTGCTGCAATGAGAATAAGCGGATTTGTGGATAATCCAAGAGTTTTCTGAATCCAGTCTGCTAGCGGCCGGATCATTGACTGCGTCAGGGATGAGGAAGCCCGGTAACCATAGCTGTACCCCAGGCCAGCCTCTTCAAACAGCTGTTCTATGTAAGATGAGAAATCATTTCCATATCCATACATACCATTGGTAATTCCACGGGCCGTTGCCGCAAGCGCCAGAGACCAGATAAGGGTCAGCAGTTTCCGGAAAGCAAGGAATCCCAGTCCAACCATGGAATAGATATAAGTTGAAATACCGTTTCTTCCCCCTTTAGCTGCTTTCGACAGATCTTCTACCGTTTTTCCCAGTGTTCCATAATAAGCCAGTGTAATCAGAACCACCACTAAACAGCCAATGGCCCAGCCGATCGCAATTCCCGTATCATAAGCCGCCCACGCAATTGCACCTCCCACTGTAACCGCCAAGCCAAGAAGTGTAATTCCTACAATTTTTATTATCATAATGACAAACACCATTGTAAATCCGGCGGAACTGGGGCTGTTGGTTTTTACGGAACTGTACGCCATCCAGATTCCGGCGCAGGTCAGAATACTGAAAATGCTGAAAAATATCTTGAATATGGAAAATCCGGAAAAAATATCATATACCAGAAGCAGCGAATACAAAATCGCAAATGCCAGAAACAGATTTCCGCCAATCACAGCCAAACCGTTTCCAGTGCCCTGTACAGCAACTGAACCACTGTTTCTGTACGTCCTTATCTGGCGCTGTCTCATCCAGCCCGGCTGTTCTGTCTTTCCCCAGAAAATGCTGTAAAACGTGTCACTCTCCTCAAGAAACATCAGAACAACACCCAGTATTATCAACATATCCAGAGAAGGGGAAAAGCTTGTAATTCCTATGGAATATCTGTAAAAAAACAGTATTCTGAATATGGAAATCCACTGTGTTAGCAATGAAAGAACTATGGAAGATCCTGTCATAATAAAAATTTTGGAGGAATTTTCCTGAAGATACTCTTCCTCCAGAAACAGGGCGCCGGCAACTGCAGCTCCCGCAACCAGCTCTATAATATTCCATCCAGAAAAATAATATCCCATACTCAGCTGCACCAGACAGAGCAAAATTCTTCCAACTGTACTGGAAACGCCGTAAATAATTACATACATCCACTCTCTGTGATATGCATAAACAATAACCATTCCTGTTGCAAATGCCTCCAGAAGCTGCAAAAGCCAGGAAAACGGAAAATAAATTCCTGCTGCATAAGTAATCCAGGTAAGCTGAAATGGAAGAATTGCAATAAGAAGTGCAATAATATTCAGGCTGGTCAGATTCTTTGCTCTTTGTTTTTCATTTGTTGTATCCATACAATCTCTTCTTTCTTTTTCATACATTCTGTCTTCATCAGGAAGATTAAAAATTTTCTCTCTGACCCTTAATCAGATATCCTTATAATAGGATGGCGAAATTACATCATACTCTCTGCAGGAACAGCCATTTTCATAACTGTCACAACAGTCACAGTTAGAACAATACATGTGGGCATCACTGATATAGAATAATCCGCCATACTGCATGGACGTCCGCTGATTTTTGGATTTCTTTTTGCTGTTATCATAGTACGCTCCGTTGGGGATCATCATGTTCTCCGGGGAAAAACCGCTGAAGTCAAAGAAATGGGATTCTGTTCCATGATGAGGTACCTTGATACACCAGTAATGCTCATGAAGCGGAATCTTTCCATCGTAGTTCTCTACAATCATCTTCATATACTGTGGCTGTACGTCACCGGTAAACAGAAGGTTCAGTTCACCATCGCTGGTATTCTGGAATGCCAGGCTGATCTTATGACGGAACTGCCGCAGGGAATGCCCCTGTTTTTCCGCACTTTCCAGAAGTGCCTGAAATTCTTCTGTCGCCTGTAATTCACGGAATTTCTTTTCCAGCTTTTCCGGTCTGAGACGGCGCATTTTTTCTTTTTCAACATCTTCCAAAGCTTTCTCTTCGCTGTCAAACTCCAATTTTATCTGCGTATGCTCCGCAGAAGATTCTCCGTTCTCCTGCTGTTCTGTAACTTTCTCCTCATCCTCGTCTGCCGATGAAAGTCCGGCTTCTTTTTTATCTTCTGTCATGGACAGAAACAGCTCTCTCACTTCCTCCGCAATGTTCACAAGCTCTGTCATCGCGTTTTCGTGATTCTCGATCAGGGAATTAAATACCTCCTCAGTCTCCCGGCTGACTTCACTGACATCCGGCCAGAGTGCTGTATACTTTCCCTCAAACTCAGAGCCTCTGGATAACAGGTCGATCTTTACTTTTCTGGCGCAAAGGGCTTCTGCCAGGGCAAAAAGGCTCACACGTCTTCCCGGAAGGCTGGCTTTTTTTGTCACATCCGCAAGGAGCAGAAGTGCCAGTGTGTATTTCATTTCCGGACCGGAAAACACATCAGGAAGATAGATTTTTTCAAATTCGTAGGCATCTCTCCGATAACGCATCATATAAAGAAGTCCGGAAACATGATCCGGATGAAAATGTGTCAGAAGAAGATTTTTTTTGCGGATGGTGGTAAGGTCTGAGATGATCACGTCAAAAACTTCTCTGCGCGGCCGTCCTTCGATCTTGCTGTTGGCTGCCCCGAAATCCACAAGCAGGCTGCTTTTTCTGTCACGAATGCAGAAACAGTCCCCGAATCCTACATTGTACATTCGTATTCTCATTTGTTTTTCCTCTCTCAGAACCAGATCTGCATATCATACCAGGTTGCTCCGCCGTGGCAGGAATCTGCAACGCCCAGTTTCTTCAGTCCGTGGCTCTCATAGAATGGAATCATATGCTCCTTACAGGTAAGGATCAGGGCTTTTTTTCCACGCTCTTTCGCAAGGTTCTTGAAGTATTCCACAAGTTCTCCGGCGATTCCCTGATGACGGTATTCTGGGATCACGTTCAGTCCGAATACGGTCTGGATCTCTCCGTCTTTTTTGTGAAGAGTGATATCATGATAAAATTCGTCCGGAAGTACCGGTTTATCTGTGGTTCCTCCGTTGATAAATCCTACGATCTGATCGTTCTTTACCGCTACTACAAAGTTCTCCGGGAATGCTCCCATACGGTTCACAACGTCCTCATGGCTTGCTGCTTCCGCAGGTGGGAAACAGATTGCCTCGATTTCTGCCAGACGGTCTGCCTCCTTTGGATCTGCCAGTCTGATCTGTAAATTTTCTGCCATTTTTTGTGGTCTCCTCTATATTATTTATTCCGTTTTCATTCGGTTTTGGTTCTTTTTTAATTATATCGGGTGAGGGAAAATGCGTCAACGTGTAACATACAAAAAAGCCCTCAGTATTCGCACTACTGAGGACTTCGTTCTTTTGTTTTTATCTGTCATTATCACAGCACCGACCGGATCAGCTGCTCCGTATACTCTGTCTTCGGATGCTCAATGATCTCTTCCGGTGTCCCTTCCTCTTCCACATGTCCGTCATGCATCACGATCACCCGGTCGCAGAACAGCTGGACAAGGGCCAGGTCATGGCAGATAAAAAGAAAGGATAGCTGGTTTTCTTTTTTTAACTTCTGAAGCAGCTCCATGATCTGTTTCTGCACAGTCACATCCAGGGCGCTGGTTGCTTCATCACAGATCAGCACTCTGGGTTCCACAGCCAGGGCTCTGGCAATAGCCGCTCTCTGGCACTCCCCTCCGCTGACCTGATGGGGATACCGATCTGCATATTCCGGAGTCAGTCCGCAGGTAAGAAGAAGTTTTTCCACACGGTTCCTGGTTTCCTTCTTACTTATCCCCATATTCCGGAGACTTTCCCCGATTCCGTCCCCAAGAGTGCATCTGGGGTCAAAGGATTCTGCCGGTGTCTGAAAAATCATCTGCATTTCCCGGTAGATTTCCCGGAGATTTTTTCCCCTTGCATGTGTGATATCCTTTTCCATGAGAAAAATTTCTCCGGCGGTGGGTTCTGTCAGATGTGTGATCATCTTCGCCACAGTGCTTTTTCCTGAGCCGGATTCACCTACGATTCCTAATACTTCCCCCGTTTTCAGAGAAAAGCTTACGTCTTCTACAGCCGTGAAGGATTTTTTACCGGTGATGAAGCTTTTTTTCAAATGATGCACTTCCAGAATGTTTTTGTTTTCTGCCATCATCTGCCTCCATTTCCGGTGCCTGTACGTTTCAGACGAGGTACCGAACTCATAAGCTCTTTTGTATAGGGATCCTCCGGAGCTGTCAGAACCTGAGCTGTTTTTCCGTATTCCCTCACCTTTCCGTTTTTCAGTACCAGAACCTTATCTGCCATTTTTTCCACCACACCGATGTTGTGTGTGACAACGATCATGGCTGTTCCGTATTCCTCACGCATCAGCAGCATTTCCTCAACTACCTGTTTCTGTATGGTTACATCCAGGGCACTGGTAGGCTCATCTGCCAGAAGAAGCGACGGATTCTGCAGCATGGAAATACAGATTCCCACACGCTGATTCATGCCGCCGGACAATTCAAAGGGATAGCTTTGCAAAACACGTTCCCCATCCTTGAGGCCAATCTTAGCCATCATCCGGACGGCACGCTCCGCACATTCCTTACGGCTGATCCTTTCATGCTCCCGCATACTCTCATAGATCTGATCGCCTACGGTGCGGATGGGACAAAGGGCTGCTCCTGAATCCTGAAAGACCATGGCGATCTCAGGACCCAGAAGTCTGCGTAATTCTTTTTCCGGCATATCCACCACATTTTTTCCTTTGTACCAGATATCCCCTTCTGTCACCATGCCTTCATTTCCCAGAAGTCCCATGATTGCCTTGATAATGGTACTTTTTCCGCTTCCGGATTCACCTACCACACCCAGGATCTCCCCTTTATTTAGTTCCAGATCCACATCACGTACAACCGGCTCTCCGTTGTAGCAGATCGTCACATGCTCAAGCTTCAACAATGACTCCATCTTATTTCACTTCCAGATCTGCCGTGATCTCGTAATAATCACATGGATGAGCAGTCAGCCCTGATACATTTGACTTTGACACAAGTCCCATATTCAGATGAGAAACAAAGAAATACGCATCATCATCCAGAATGGTCTGCTGTGCTTCCACAGCAAGCTTACCTCTCTCATCTGTATCAAAGGTCTCATGCAGCTTCGCTACGATATCATCAACATCCGAATTGCTGTATTTGCCATAATTTTTGGCAGCGTCAGATACAACTGTACTTGTGAAGAAATATTCCGGATCACCGGTAGGTGCAGTTGTAAGTGAGCTTACATATACATCAAATTCTCCGTTCTTCGCATACGTCGCATGATCTGCTGTATTGTTAACATTGACCTCAATTCCGATGTCCTTTAAAGTGGACTGTGCATATTCTGCAAGCTTAGGCTGTTCCAGACGGGTTGGATAGGTCAGCCATGTGATGGACAGCTTCTTTCCGTCCTTATCTGCATAGCCATCTCCATCCGTATCTGTCCATCCGGATTCTTCCAGAAGCTTTTTCGCCTCTTCCGGATCATAGGACGGTGCCTTTACTGCATCGTTTCCATAGGAAAAGCTGCTTGGGAAGGCTCCCACTGCCGGAACACCTCGTCCCTCCATGATCACACTGCAGAAGCCGTCCTTATCGATTCCCATCTCAATGGCTTTTCTCACATTCTGATCCTGCATCAGCTCGGATTCCATATTAAATTGTCCGAAGAAACAACGGCTTGTTGCTACAGAGCTGATCTGATAGTCCGGATTTCCGTCAAAAAGTGCATAGTTATCATACTGAAGTCCATAGGTTCCCTGTATATCGCCTGTCTGCAATGCCGCTGTCAGAGCACTTCCGTCTGAGAAGGATTTTACGATAACGTTGTCTACCTTTACATCTCCGCCCCAGTAATCCTCATTTTTTACCAGCTTAATCTCTGTTGGAGATACCTCTGTTGCAACATAAGGGCCTGTTCCTGCCACATTTGCAGAGCCGCCCTCTCCCTGTACGCCATAATCCATATCAATGATAGCACCATATGGATCACCGAGATAATTGATCAGTGCCGGACATGGTTCGGAAGTATGGATCGTTACTGTCATTCCATCTGCTTCGATCTTATCGATCTTCATATCGTAAGGTGCACGGTCATGGTTTGCGATCAGATCCTCCAGGCATTCCTTTACCGCTTCTCCGTCCATGGTTCTTCCGCTGGAAAATTTCACACCATCACGAAGGGTGATCTTTACTGTATTATCATCTGTAAATTCATAGTCTGTAGCAAGCCATGGCTCTACCTCCATGTTGTCATTGTACTTAAACAGTGTTTCTCCTACGCCATAACGAAGACAGCTCCATCCGGAATAATTGTCGTGAGGGTTTAATCCTGCATCTCCCATTTCTTCACTATATCCGGTAGTTCCGTAAACAAAGGTAGTTCCTTCACTCTTTTCTTTGCTTTTTGCTGCTGCCGAAACTCCTGTCATGCTCATGACCATTGCCGCTGCAAGCACTGCTGCCAGAATCTTTTTCTTCATAATCTCCGCTCTCACTTTCTCTATTATGTTTATTTATAAGTGCCTGTTATCCTTTTCTCCTGTTTCGTTCCTTCGGATCCATATAATCCCGGATCGTATCTCCCAGAAGATTAAAGATCATTACTGTAATAAAAATCGCCATTCCCGGCGCAAGTACCATCCATGGTGAAATCTGCAGCATACTTCTTCCATCGTTGATCATACTTCCCCATTCTGCCATTGGAGGCTTTACCCCAAGCCCGAGAAAGGAAAGTCCTGCCAGCTCCATCATCATGGTTCCGATATCAAGAACTGAGGTAACAAGGATGGGGCCTGCGATATTGGGAAGGATATGTTTGAACAGAAGCTTTCCTGTACTGCTTCCGGAAAGCTTCGCAGCCATAAGATATGCAGAGTCCTTCTGAGTCAGAGTAAGCCCTCTGGCAAGTCTCGCAAACTTCGGCCAGCTGATCACTGCCAGGGCAATGATCGCATTCTGGATACCGCCTCCCAGAACACCTGCTACTGCCAGGGCAAATACCAGTCCCGGAAAAGCCAGGAACAGATCGGAGATACGCATCAGAACGGTATCGGCTTTGCCGCCCTTCCAACCACAGAAAATACCAATAGCCGTTCCCGCCACAGTGATCACCGCAACCAAGAACAGCGTTGCATAAATACTGGTCGTACTTCCTATGATCACACGGGAAAGCATATCTCTTCCATAACGGTCTGTCCCGAGCAGATGCTCCGGTCCCGGCGGTTTCTGGGCAAGTGCCAGATCCTGGGCATAAGGATCATAAGGGCAGAGATATTTTGCAAATGCCGCTACAAACAGAAGCAATGCTGTAAGCACAAGAAAAAAGACAAGCTTTGCTTTTGTATGATTTTTCCGGATCTTCTGCTTCCGGACTGTGATATTATTTTTTCCACTCATGCTCTGTCACCTCCAAGTCGTACTCTCGGATCCAGATAGTGGTAAATAATATCTGTCACCAGATTTACCAGAACATAAATAACCGCCATCCAGGCCACATAAGCCTGGATGATCGGATAGTCACGCATGGTGATCGCATCTACCGCCAGTTTTCCGACACCATCCCACATAAAGATATTTTCCACAATGGCAGTTCCTCCCAGAAGATTGCCGATGGACAGAGCCAGCAGTGTGATGATCGTCAGCATGGAAGCCTTCATTACACTCTTCCAGATGATCACACGACTGCGGATCCCTCTTGCCCGGGCTCCGGTCACATAATCCTTATTCAGTTCTTCAAGAACCGTGGCACGCACCTGTCTGGTATATTTTGCAGCCATGGAGATTGCTAGTGTCAGTGTTGGCAGAATAATACTCTGTCCGAGATCTGTATTTGTGACTACCGGTAAAACGCCCAGCCTGATGGACAGAAAATACATCAGGACCATGGCAGCAAAAAAATTCGGCATGGAATTGCCGATAAAGCTTAAAAATCTTATCAGATAATCTACCCATTTGTTGTGCTTTACTGCTGACAGGATTCCCAACGGGATCGCAAGAACAATTGTAAGAAGGATTGATGACAGAGTCAGCATCATCGTTGCCGGAAGCTTTGAAATAAAGGTTTCATAGACATCTCTGTGAGACACATAGCTCTCTCCCATATCTCCGGTTACCATTCCCGCAAACCAGGCAGCATATTGTACAAGGAATGGTTTATCAAGGCCATATTCTGCCTTTGCCTTGTCAATGACTTCCTGGGATACTGCAGAGCCTGCATTTTCATACATATAAGTTACTGCATCTCCGCCGGCAAGCCGCATCATGGCAAAAGAAAGAAATGTGATCCCGATCAGGACCGGGATCAGCTGCAGCAACCGTTTTATTATATATTTTCCCATATTTTCCTCTCCGCACTTTGTTTCTCAGTATTTCGAATAACAAAAGTTTAACAACACAGCTGTTCTGCCACAACCCCGGCGGGGGGATTTTACATATTCCATTTTGTCATGCATATGTATTCCATCATGTTCTTATATTCTCACACAGTGACATGCGGATAATTCTTTCCAGCCCTCTCCAAGAGACTGTGGCTCTTCATACTCGATCAGCCTCCGTTTTCTCTCTTCCAGCGGATCCGGGATATGAATCGCAGAAAGCAGGGACTGTGTATAAGGATGCTGCGGATTTTCAAAAAGCTCTTTTGTAGGTGCCATTTCTACCAGCTTTCCGCTTTTCATCACACCGGTTGTATCACTTAAAAAACGTACCATGGACAGATCATGGGCAATAAAAAGAAACGAAAATCTTTTTTCCTGCTGAAGCTTTTTAAAAAGCATGACGATCTGTGCCTGGATAGAAATGTCCAACGATGCGATGGGTTCATCTGCAATGATAAGACGTGGTTCCATGAGAAGGCTTCTTCCTATGGCAACTCTCTGTCTCTGTCCACCGGAAAGCTCTCCCGGCTTTTTCGAAAGAATGCTTTCATCCAGTCCTGTCTCCTTCAGGATTTCCCGAAGCCTGTTCTCCAGCATTTCTCTGTCACGGATCCTGCGGCTGATCTTTACAGGCTCCAGCATGATCTGCCGTATGCTCATTCGGGGATTCAGTGCAGCGCCTGAATCCTGAAAGATCATCTGGATCTCCGTCTGCATTTTCTTCCGCATTCCGAAAGGATCCTTTTTATCCGGCACTCTTTCTCCCTGATAAAAGATCTCCCCGCCTGTAGGCCGGTAGATTCCTGCAAGCGTTCTGGCTGTCGTGGATTTTCCGCAGCCGGTCTCTCCCACCAGTGCCATGATCTCACCTTCCCGGATACTGAAGGAAACATCATCCACTGCATGGATCGTATAATCGGAACGGATACGGAAATGCTGCTTCAGATTTCTGGCTTCGATCAGTACAGGCGCCTGTTTCTGTTCTGTTTTCTGTAAAAATGACGCTTCCTTTTTATCCGGTTTCTGTTTACGGCCGCTGTTTTCCTGTAATCTGTCCTTCAAAATGGAGGGCTTTTCTATTTTCGGAGCTCTTTCATCCAGAAGCCATGTGGCTGCATAATGCGTATCACTGACTTTAAACATCGGAGGAGTCTGTTCATAATCGATTGCCAGCGCCTGGGGATTTCGAACGGCAAACGCATCTCCCGGCGGAGGATTCAAAAGAGAGGGCGGCATTCCGGGGATCGGATTCAGCTCCCCTTTTTCACCTGCAAATACAGGCAGAGAAGACAGAAGTCCCCAGGTATAAGGATGCCGGGGATCATAATAAACCTCTTCTGCTGTCCCGATCTCAATGATCTTTCCTGCATACATAACTGCAACTCTGTCTGCGATCCTTGCAACAGCTCCCAGATCATGAGATATGAACACAATACTGATCCCTGTTTTTTCTCTCAGTTCAAGAAGCAGATCCAAAATCTTTGCTTCCACGGTTGCATCCAGTGCTGTAGTCGCCTCATCGGCAAATAATATTTCCGGATCACAGGCCAGTGCAATAGCCAGCACACAACGCTGACGCATTCCTCCGGAAAAAAAATGAGGCTGCAGGCCATAGCGCTGTTCTGCATCCGGAATCCCTACCAGCTTCAGCATTTCCACAGCTCTTTTTTTCGCCTCATCCCTGGATACTTTCTGATTTTTGATAATAGCCTCTGTGATCTGTTTGCCAACAGGGATCGTCGGATTCAGCGTCAGCATAGGATCCTGGAACACCATGCTTACCTTACTTCCGCACAGCTTTTCCATTTTTTTTCTTTTATAGGCTGTGATATTCTCTCCGCAGAGACTGATCTCTCCGCTTTTTACATGTGCATTCGGTGGCAGAAGCTTCATCACGCTACGGCACATAACAGTTTTTCCACATCCGGACTCACCTACGATACAAAGTATCTCTCCTTTTTTTACCGTGAGATCAACATTCCGGACGGCCTGTACCTCGCCGTCCGGTGTGTCAAAGCTTACCGAATAGTTTTTTAATTCCAAAACGGTTTCCTGCATGATCTTTTCCTTATTTTGTAATGGTCCAGTCTTCAATATTCCACATAACACCTACGGAATGATGTCCCAGAACACGTGTGGTATCCAGTCCGTCAAGTCCGGAAACGCCTACATAATCTCCCTGAAGATAAGCAACCAGAAGGATTCCAGGTGCCTCGGCATATGCCTTTTCGAATTCACTATATGCTTCTTTTCTGGCTTCCTCAGTCTCACCGTGACGGCCTTCCTCAAGATATTTATCCACATCTGCATTGGAATAATGCATGTTGTTTCCACTTGCGTCGGTTACAAAGTTTACATATGCCATATCCGGGTCAAACTGTGTTGAATAGCCGGCAAGAAATCCATTGTATCCTGCATCCCAGTCAAATTTGGTAACAAGCTTTACTTCCATTTCCACACCAGCCTGCTTCAGCATATCAGACATGACATTGGCAATATCCACACGCTCTTCTTCGTAATCACGTACCTGGATGGTAAAGTGGAATTTCTGTCCGTTTCTCTCATAGATCCCATCATCACCTTTTTTCCATCCCAGCTCTTCCATCTTCTTTGCAAAGGTATCCAGATCATAGGAGTAGATATTGGCTTCCTTATCTGTTCCGAGAGGGTTTCTCTGGATCGGGCTGTATGCCGGCTCTCCCTGTCCTGCAAGAACACCTGCAATAATGGAATCCTTATCCAGCGCATAATTCAGAACGCCGATAGAATCTCCGTTTTCCTTCCAGAAATCTGTGCTCATATCCATGGCTGCTCCACGGTAATCTGCTGTGGTGAACTCCCAGTAATTATATCCGTCCTTATCCTTGAACTGAGAAGCGTAGTTGGAATTCAGCCATGCAAGATCCGCCTCACCGGACTGGAGCATGGTTGCCTTTGTAGTCTCATCCGATACTGTACGATATACAACGGTTTCAATATTCGGAACCTTTCCGTAATAATCTTCATTTCGTTTCAGTGTGATCATTCCACCGGTAGCATCCCAGTCTTCAAATTTATAACGGCCTGTTCCCACCGGATTCTGGTTAAAGGATGTGGTATTCACGTCCTCTCCTTCCAGAAGATGCTCAGGAAGGATTCCCATGGTAAAGTAATCCAGCATGGCAGCATCATACTGATCCAGTGTAAAGATCACCGTCTGATCATCCGGTGCCTCAATGCTTGTAATGTCCTGATAGTTGCTGGTGATACTGGCTCCCAGGGTTTCATCCTCTGTAAGCTCCTTATAGGTGTATACAACATCCTCTGCATTGAAATCTTCTCCATCATGCCACTTAACACCATCTCGAAGCTTAAAAGTATAGGTATTGGTATCCTTGTCAAAGGTATAGCTCTCTGCAAGATCCTCTACCGGCTTTCCATTGGCATCATATTTCATCAGTCCTGAAAAAATAAGATCCGGAAGTTCATCATGGTTATTCAGAAGGGGATTGATCGTACTTTCTGACTCACCCGCATATACCAGGGTTTTGTTTTCTTCTGCTGCAGCTACGGTTACCGCACTGCCTGCCGATGCTCCTATGCATGCTGCGGTCACTGCTGCCAGTGTTATCGCCGCATATTTTCTTCCATAGTTGATTCCTGTTCTCTTTTTCATTTTGTTTTCCTCATCTTTCCTTATTTTCAAACCGGTTATCTACACCTCGGAATGTTTTATCACGGTTTGCGTCCAAATATTTTTTTCTGACTGCATCAGAGATTGCTGTAATGATTATTTACCTCACTTCTCACAAAGCTTCCCATACTGGTAATGCACATTAAAGTAATGATCAGAAAAACTCCCGGGATCACGATCACCCACCAGGTATTCATGATCAGTGCTTTATTTGCCAGTGAGAGCATACTTCCCCAGGAGACTACATCAGCCGGAAGCCCGAGGCCAAGAAAACTTAATGTAGATTCCATGGTAATACAGCTGCTTATCGAAGAGATCACCACAAACATGATCGCCGAAACAAAATTCGGGATCAGATGGTGATACATCACATATCCAAAACTTCCTCCGCAGAGTCTTGCATACATCACATAATCACTGTTCCTTATCTGCCGTACTTCACTTCTTACAATACGTGCCAGTGCAAACCACCCGGTAATACCGATGATCACAGATATGCTGATCACATCATCGGCCTGAAGGATCGCAGACAGGATCAGGATCAGCAGAAGGGTCGGAATACTTTCGCACATTTCCGTAAACCGCATCAGAACCGAATCCACCTTTGGACCTGCTGTTCCGCTGATGCATCCGTAGGTAACACCGATCACAGTAATGATCGCAGCACCCAGAAGTCCGATCACCAGAGAAACCCTTCCGCCATACCAGATCAGTGAATAAATATCTCTTCCAAGCGAATCCGTTCCAAAGATAAATTCCTTTCCCGGCGGTGTATTCAGATTCTGGAGATAAAAACCTGAGGGATCATGATTTGCAACAACATTTGCAAATACACAGCCCAAAACGATCAGAAAAAGCAGGAACATGGAAAATACCGGTTTCCCCTTCAGCTTTTCCTGAAATGTTTTTTTTCGTTTTTCAGATTCATGCTGCTTCCACCCGGCACCAACTACCTGAAAAAGCTCAGCTTCTGAAAGCTTCCGGTCAACTACCATACCCTCACCTCCGAATCCTTCATTCTTGGATCGATCTCTTCATTGACAGTCTGTGCAACAAAGCTGCTTAAAAATACGATAAATCCCGTGATCAGCACATCGATCATCAGCAGGTTATAATCATGATATTTAGCAGATTCCACTGCAAGATTTCCAATTCCCGCATAATTGAAAACAGCTTCCACAGTTACAGTCCCACCAGTTACATGGGGTACCGAAACTGCCATGATACTCACGATCGTCGGCATTACATTTCGAAGACAATGCTTCCACAGGATCTTTCTTTTGGAAAATCCCTTGGATCTGGCAAGAAGTACATAATCCTTCCGCACCTCATCCAGGAATTTGTTACGTATCATATATGCGTAATACCAGAGATGGCTGAAGATCATTACTACCAGCGGAAGGATCATATGCTTCATACGATTGCCGATACTATCTGCCATTCCTACATCATAGGCACCGCTGCTTGGGAACCATCCAAGATTTACACTGAAGATCAGGATCAGTACCACACCAAGCCAGAAAGCCGGCACATAATAGGCTGCTGTTCCGATCTTGCAGATCAGCCGGTCGATCCACTGATCCTCATGGAGTGTACAGAATATGGCGATCAGAACTGCCAGTATAAAGATCACAATATAAGCAATTTCTCCCAGCATCAGAGTATTTCCGATCAGCGGTTTGATCACATTCATAACCGGCTGCCTGTATTTCAGCGACAATCCGAAATCACCATGGACTACATTGGTAAACCACCTTACATACTGTACCCCGATCCCCTGATCCAATCCTAGTCTCGTTCTGGCCGCAGCCACCTCATCGCTGGTCATCATTTCCAGGGAATCTCCGTAAAAGGACTGCAGGGGATCTCCCGGTGCCAGTCTCGCCAGCCAGAACACCACCACAGACAGCAGAAACATAACCACTGCAAGCAGAAGGATCCGCTTCAGGATCCGAATGACGAGTTTATTTTCTTTGTTCATAATTTTCCTTTCCCACTGCCCTTTACAGTTCAGACAGACATTCGCATTCCGCTCTGCTGCATGCTCATGAACACAAATCGTGGAGCGATTAGTGTTCATATTTCAAAAGCAGTTATGGCATCCAAAACCATAACTGCTTTTGAAAGGGTCGTGTTATTATTCGACAAAACATTTGTATGCACAAATAGGAGTGCGCGGAGGTTATATGCATCACAGTGTTTTTATATTCAGCACGCGGAGTGTGCTGCTGATATTATTTTATCATTTAACAGCTTTCGGACAACCCCGGTACGGGGATATTGGACAGTCGGGTTTGGCATGGATGTGTATTCCATATAAAAAACGGGACTTTTCTGTATCAGGAACCTGTGTCCCGTGCAGAAAAATCCCGTCTGGTCTTTTGCTTTATTCTTTTATCACTTCCCGGAAATCTGAAGTCTTTCCTTCACGAATCCCAGAAAATCCTTTCCCTGTTCACTGAGCTCTTCACCTCTCCGGCAAATGCACCCGTAAACAAGTTTCTGGCCTTCTCCCGGAAATGTATATTTCACGGAGGAATATCCCGGATCACGGCCGGAAAGATCCGCACCACTGATATTACACAACTCTCCGGACCCAAGAAGACGTTCCACGATATAATCACTGTTTGTTACGACTACGGTCTCTGCCTCCACTGCGGAATGACCGTTTTCCTCTACAAGGTTCCGGTAATTATCCGGGGAAAATTCATCGGGAAATCTCTGGATCAGCCTGAGCTGGGACATATTAAAATCTCCCTCATCTGCTGTATCTGCTTTCCCTTTCCCGGTATAAATATTTACCTCGGTTTCCGTCAGCAGCTCAAATTCCAGGTAATTTCGGGAAAGAAAATACTGGAATGCTGCCAGCTGATTCTGCATCACATAGGCGAATCCCATATCATCCTGTCTGCCTTTCACACGTTTTATGATCTCATGGGTATCTGCTGCGTAAACCTGATAATGAAGATCATCGCACTTATGTGCTTCATAATACGTTACGAAGATATCCGCAAACCAGGAGCTGGGATGAAAGCATACACACAGGCTGCTTTTTGCAAGTGGCTGTGCCTGCATTTCCAGTTCATCTATATTTTCCAGGATCCTCTGCACATGGATATATGCACGCTCTCCTTCCAGTGTCAGCTCTATGCCCTTTGCATGACGGACAAACAGCTGGGTACGCATATCGTCTTCCATGGAACGGATCACCTTGCTTACATTTGACTGCGTGGTAAAAAGCAGTTCTGCTGCCTGGCTGAAGGAGCCTGTTTTGGCACAGGCCGCAAAGTACTGGATCTGTTTGATATTCAGCATAATCCTACCCCTGTTTCTTTGCAAAGATCAGAAACATCGGGGTCGGATTGTAAAACTCGTCTTTTTCGATATAAATACGCTTACTGATGCCAAGATCAAAGGAAAATTCTTCCACACCCATACGTCCCAGTGTTTCCAGATCCCATGCCGGGCGCAGGAAAGAACTGATCGGAAGCTGGCGTTTGATATCCTCGCATTCCTGCATCAGCTCATCCTGGATCTGATGATGGGCATGATTCTCCGGAAGATCCGCAGTGTCCGCAAAGTCTGCTGCTCCGTAGTTTGCATCCAGATTTATCATCACTCCGCCCGGTTTCAGTACACGGAACCATTCCTGATAAGCATGCTCCGCGTCCGGAAGTGTCCAGGTAAGGTTTCGTGATACGATCACGTCAAATTCCTCATCCGGGAAATCCGGGTTTTCCGCATCCATGACTGCAAACTGACAGTCTGCTTTTTCTTCCTCAGCCAGCTCTTTTGCATGGGTGATCATATCCGGTGTCAGGTCGATTCCGGTTACCTGATGGCCTTCTTTTGCAAGAAGAATGGTGAAAAATCCGGTTCCGCATCCCACATCCAGGATCCTGAGATTCTTTTTCTCCGGCAGGTGCTTCTTAAGCTCGGTCATCCATCTGCCTGCAAGGGCGCTGTGAAGTTCCGCTCTTCTCTGTTCCAGAAAGCTGTCGCTGCGCCTGGTCCAGTACTGGGCGATCCTTGTTTTACGCTCATCTTTTTCTCTTACGATATTTCCGTAGGTGATCACAGGGCCGCCTTCCACAACCTGAAGACTGGATACCTGATAAAGAATCACACCGTCCATATCCGCACGGCAGATTTCCTGAACATTTCCCTCATAATCACGGATCTCGCCAAGATACTCGTCCCTGTGAATGATATCTCCTGGTTTTTTCACCGGGTACCAGAGGCCGTTGACGCTGGCACACTGATAGCGGACATCATCCATTTTCAGCGGATAGTAGGTACTGTGAGAACGGATTCCGTTGTAAGCTCCGATGCTGCAGAGAATGTTTCGCACATCGCGACGCATGGAATCCACTTCTTCACGCTCCCAGGTTCCCATGCAGCCACGTTCCAGAAGGACTGCCGGAATGTCACAGGTACTTGCCGCGTAATTGTAGGCGCCGCCTGTGCTTACATTTGACTGTACCATATATGGGACATCTACCTGCTCTGCCATTTTTCGGGATGCTTCCATGATCTCCGGTTTTGCAACGCCTGCAAAATATACATACGGAGTCAGTTCCTCATAATCGTCACCACCGTGGAGATCGATATAATAATCTGCTTTTTTGATCAGGGATTCTGTGATGGCAGCTGCCAGACGCTCCATTCTTGTGCCGTCTTTTTTGCCTGGGAAAACGCGGTTCAGATTTTTTCCGTCTTCCCAGCTGATGCTGCCTGCTCGTTTCTCAAAGTCTTCCCTGTTCAGTACTTTTACCAGAATAAGCTGTCCGTTGACTTTTTCCGGATTCAGTTTTTTGGACAGCTCGATCAGGGTCTGGATTCCTACATATTCTCCTGCATGAAGTCCTGCTGTGACAAGAACAGTTTTTCCCGGATTTTTTCCACGGATGATGGTTGCCGGAAGGGTGAATTCTCCGTCTCCGATTTCCAGGAAACCTTCTGTTTTTTCCCCTTCCACAACCGGAAGATTCAGGAAATGATCCGGTTTTACGCCGGTTACCATAAACATTGGTGTGGACTGATAATTCAGTCTCTCCTCCTCACTCCAGACTGTTTTCCAGATTTCCGTATCGGTATGAATCCCCAGAAGTCCTGCTTCCCGGAGAGTTTTTACATCCCACTGGGGACGACGGATCTTTGACAGCGGTACCTGGAGGGCGATCCGCTCCATACGCTCAATGTCTGTACAGAGATAGTGGTCATCCAGACTGTTGTTCTCCACATTTTTCCGGTCATTTTCGTAGGCTTTCCGCTGCTCTTCCTCATAGAGATAGCCGTACCAGTTAGCGTCAAAATTCAGAAGTGTTCCGCCTGCTTTCAGCACACGGACCCATTCCCTGTAGGCAACATCCGGATGCTCCAGATTCCAGGTGAGATTTCGGGAAATGACCACGTCAAAGGTATTATCCGCAAATTCCAGTTTCTGTGCATCCATCCGCTGGAAACGAATGTTCCGGCAAAGTTCTCCCGCATTTTCCTTTGCCTTTTCCAGCATTCCTTCGGTGTAATCCACTGCATCCACGTGATATCCGGCTTCTGCCAGGATCACAGGGAAAAATCCGGGGCCTGTTCCGATATCCAGGATACGGATCTCTTCCTTGGGTTTGTCCGGGAACTGGCTGGTCAGCACCTTAAGCCATGCGTTTTTCTGGGTTCCCGCAAGCTCTTTATGATTCACTTCGGAGTACCCTTCTGTACGGGTGCTCCAGTAAGATTCGATTTCGTCGAGAAGTTTTTCCACGTTGATTCCTCCGCGCTTTTTTATTTACGTGAGGGCCTGATCTGGTAAGGTTTTCCTAACTTTTTCATACCCCCATAGGTTATGTTTAATGTACCAAATTGTCAGGGTTTTAACAAGCCCCTGGGGGGGATTGCCGTTGTAATTCTCCAGATGCTGTGGTATCATCCTACCTGTAGTAATTCAGTAATGATCCCTGAAAATCAAGCGGATATTGGCGATCTGCATTCGCTGCATCAGGGCAACAGTAAAAATCTCAATACATCGAAATCGAAAGGATGGTTTATATACAAATGACAACACAGGAACTGGCTTATGAAGTCATCAGCCGTTTAAAAAAAGAGTATCCGGACGCAGACTGTACTCTGGATTATGATGATGCCTGGAAACTTCTTGTAAGTGTCCGCCTGGCAGCCCAGTGTACCGATGCCCGGGTCAATGTGGTGGTTCAGGATCTCTACGCAAAATACCCGGATGTGGCAGCCCTGGCAGCCGCGGAACCGGAAGATATCGAAGCAATCGTACGTCCCTGCGGCCTTGGAAAAAGCAAAGCCCGGGACATCAGCGCCTGCATACGTATCCTCCACGAACAGTATCACGACAAAGTTCCAGAAGACTTTAACGCACTTCTGAAACTTCCGGGTGTGGGCCGCAAAAGCGCAAACCTGATCATGGGTGACGTATTTGGCAAGCCTGCCATTGTGACAGATACCCACTGCATCCGTCTTTCCAACCGCATCGGTCTTGTCCATGACACAAAAGATCCGAAAAAGGTGGAAATGGCACTCTGGAAGATCATTCCTCCGGAAGAAGGCAACGATCTCTGCCACCGCCTTGTAAACCACGGAAGAGAAGTCTGTACAGCACGGACAAAGCCTTACTGTGACCGCTGCTGTCTTAATGATATATGTGAAAAAAATGGGATCTGATATGCGATATGTAAAGTACAATAAAACGGACATTCAGACCCCGGAAAGGACAACATTATGAATTTTAAAAAACTGGAAAATAATCTCCTGGATATGATCCAGGAACAGCAGGTAAAGATCGGATATATGAGCGGAGTTACCCGTTTTTATTATCCGCTGCAGTCTCTGAACCGTCTTCTCGGTACTGAGCTTACGGAAGAAGAAATGCAGCACGCAATGGAAGAATTCTCCGATTATGCCTGTGACCGCCTTGGAAAAGTAAAAGCTTCTTCCAAAAACGAACGTTTCTGCATCACTCTGCCGCCACAGGCATCCGATTATGTTCACGAGAACCGGAAACCAAGTGAATTTCTGGTACGCTTTATAAGTACTGTTGCCCGTCACGGCTGTACTCTGGATGAAGTGATGGACGTTTTTCATGCTTATTCCGACCATGTGCATATGGAAAAAACAACCGGCACCGGATTTGATTATCTCGTATATTTCGAAGACGGAATCCCGGACGACTACCGGTACTGCCTGTCCCTGGAAGGTGAGCATATGATCTATCATAAGTTCACACCGGAGGATTATGAGGACTTTGGGTTCTGATATCCGAACAGCATTATAAAAAACCGCCGGTCTGCAGACAGATTTTCAAAAAAATCTTCTGTAAACCGACGGTTCTTTTTATTCTCTACACCCGGAACTTCTTCTGCATCTCCCGGACCATATCTTTCCGCTTAAACAGAAACAGCCAGACAAGCATCAGGAAGCTGACGCAGACACAGATCAGAGACGGATACAGAACATTCACCACACCGGTGGCCAGAAGGATCAATGGGATCACCACACCGAAAGCTCCCGCTTCCAGAAGATAGATCATATATTCTGCAACTTCCAGCTTCTGTGCCGCTGTGATCACCCACATAGAGCAGATCACCGCAAGAGCTGCCAAAGGAAGCAGATAATCCACGGACCAGCCCCGCCAGCCGGTAAACACATCCCACAGCACACCTGCCACCGTTACGATCACCAGCTGCCACATTTCATTCTTCAATAGATTACGCCGCTTCACATAAGCCACCGAAACCATCAGCCAGGTACAGAACGCTCCGGCAGTCACAAACCAGGCCCATCCCATATGACCGTCCACCAGATAATCGATCAGATTACATACCACAGCCAGCACAATACAGAGAAACGTAAAACTCTCAAAAAGCTTCGCCGGAGCTTTCCGCTCCTCTTTCTGTCCCGGAAAATCATTCTCCCGGATCTCACAGGACACCTGCTCTTTTTTCAGCTTCTCCACAAAATTCCGCTCAATATTTCCATTGGGAATCTTGGACGAAAAACTTAAAACCATCTCATCCCCAAAAGAACAGGAGCACAGCTGCAGGCTGTCCGTACTTGCAAAAAGTCCGAATCTCTGAATGTATTTCCGGTATTCCTCCGGCATCCGGATAATTCCCACATTGGAATAGATTGCTGTAATAGACCTTCCGCCAAGCGTTGTCCCTGCAAGAAGGAACGGCGTTTTGATCTCCAGCGGCACCAGACGCAGGATCGGATTCTTTTCCAGGCTTACCAGATCATTCAGCTTCGCCTCGATCACATCTTTACTCAGTTCTTTTGCAAACTGCTCCTTTACGGATTCCAGAATATCCTCAAAAGTCGTCTCCGCAGAAAAATAACAGCTGATCTCGATCCACCCGAAAAAATTCGCCATGGACTGGGACGGAAAATAGTTCCTTAAATTTACCGGGATCATAAGACCAATGGGCTTTTTCGCCTGATTCTGGGGTACCTCTTCATGGATCGCCCAGATAAGAGCCGCCGTAAGAAAAACCGTGATCGACACACCGGCCGCTTTTGCCCGGGCGTGGATTTCACGCACCGGAATGCAGACTTCCGTGATGCTCATATCTTCCTGTCTGAGTTTCTCACCTTTCAGCTGAAAGGCCGGCTTCTTGGACTCTCTCTTTCTTGGAGCATCTGAGGAATAATACTGGGAAAAACTGTCCTCTTCCATATCTCTTCCGGTAATATTTTCGTCCAGAAAAAGCTCCGGAAGTTCTTCCTCCGGATGTGCCTCCTGAAGATAATCTTTTACAAGTTCCATCAGGAAATGCATGGCTCCGGTTCCATCTGTCAGCGCATGAAATACCTCGAAATTGATCCGGTTCTTATGGTAACTCACCCGAAAAAGAAGTGTTTTTTTGTCCGGAATGTAAAGTCCGCTGCAGGGAGCACCTGTTTCTTTCTTTACTATTGCCGGAATATCACGCCTCTCCAGATAAAACCAGAACAGTCCCTTTCTTAAAACCGCCCGGAAAAGAGGATATTTTTCCAGGGTACGGTCCAGTGCTTTCTGCAACGTTTCTTCATTTATCTCTTCTTTCAGTTCACAGTAAAAACGAAATACCCTGGTGTCATTTTTTCCTGTCACCGCCGGGAACGCCAGTGCCGCATTATCCAGTTTTCTCCACTGTGCATATTCGTTCTTCATGATTTTTTTCCTTCTTCCTACTCTTCTGCTTCCAGGAAACGGTTTACATATGCAAAGCTCTCCTGCACATGCAGAAATTTGATTCCCAGTGCAAAATACCCGTGAAAGGCACCTGCGATTCTGTGTACTTCCACACGATTCCCTGCTGCTTTTAAGCGTTCACCAAATGCCTCTCCTTCATCACGGAGAGGATCGAACTCCGCGGTAAGAATCAGTGTATCCGGCATATTTCGGAGATCTTTCTCCAAAATCGGCGCAAAATACGGATTGTTTCTGTCTTCCGGACAGCTCTCATAAAGCTTCAGATAATCTTCCATCTTCTCTGCTGTGAGAAGATAACCGGTCCCGTTTGTTTTTACAGATTCAAAAGGCGACTTTTCTGTATAACAGTTGTTCAGCGCCGGATAGATCAGAATCTGTTTTTTCGGATAAAATTCTCCCCGGTCTCTGGCCATCATACACACGGCCGCAGCAAGATTTCCACCGGCACTGTCTCCCATAATGGTGATACGATCCGAATCGGTATTCAGAAGAAAACAGTTGGTATAAAAAGCCTTCGCTGCCGCATAGCAGTCCATCAGCCCCACCGGAAAACGATATTCCGGTGCCAGCCTGTACTCTACCGAAGCCACGATCTGGCCGGTGGACTGCGCCATTCTGGCACATACCCGCTGGTAATTTTCCACACTTTCTGTCACCCAGCCACCACCATGGAAAAACAGGATCACCGGAGGTTTTTTACCGGAGGCGGCACCATTTTCCATGGCTTCTTCCGTTGGGAAAAACAGACGGATCGGCACTTTGTAGTCTCCATTATAAACCTCCGCATCCAGCGTTTTGTAAAAAATCCTCATAGGATCCATCTTTTTGATATCTGCCAGTTTTCTGGAAGCATCTACTTCTATTCCACCATAAGAAAGGGCATGGAGAACTGTCCGCACAGCACGTGGCATAACAGTATCCCTTCTGGCAGGAACACCGGGAATTATGATCTGGCGGCTTCTTCTGTTTTCTTTTCTGGTATAGATATATTTTGTTTCAGTTTCATACTTTCCGGAAATGCAGACATGTTTCACACAGGTGCGCCTGTAGGCAATCCTTTTCAGAATTTCATGATCCGTACGGATAATTACTTCCGTCCCCTTATATCCCCGGATGTAATAACTGTTTTCTTTCTTTTTTATACGTGGTCGTCTCAGTCGCAGTAAATACTTTCTGATCGCTTTCTCACCTCCGCGAATTTTTCCTTTGTTTTCACCTATGATAGCATCCGCAGCTTATGAGTACAAGTCGTAGTAAAAAATATACTGCTGCATAATTCCACGCATTCCCTTATATCTGCGGTTTGGAAATCCTCTTTTATAATGTACATCCATGACCTGGCGGATATGGGTATCTATGGGAAAAGCATCCATATGATGCAGTGCAAACAGACAGATGCATTCCGCTACTTTTTCACCAACACCACAGAGTTTCATCAGTTCTTTTTTTGCCGCAGGGTAACGCATATCATAGATTTTTTCCAGAGAGATCTCGCCGGATGCAATGGTTCCGGCTGTTACTGCAATATATTTTGCCCGATATCCAAGGCCGCATCCTCGTAATTCTTCTTCCGTCGCCCGGCTTAATGCCGCTACGGTTGGAAACGCATAATATTCCACACCTGTTGCTGAAATCTTCCGTTCGCCATATTTCCGGCAGATTGTCTCGATACATTTTCGGATACGTTTGATGTTATTCTGCTGGGAGATCAGAAACGTGACGATCATTTCCCAGAGATCCTGCCTTAATATCCGGATCCCGTCTCCTGCTTCGATTGCAGCACCCAGATATTTATCCCGGGGATTTGCTGCCTTCATATAAGTTTCATAGTCTGTATCCAGGTCAAAATACATCACCCAGTAACAGATGAATTCCTCCTGGGAGCAGTAAAAATCCACTACTCCGCCTTTCTGATACATTTCCAGATACTGATCTCCCGCAACCATGGAAAAATGTCCATCTCCAAGTTTCTTCATCCGGAAACACTGCCCGGAATCGCATATTTTGTCAAGGCTGAAATGTTCCAGCTCTACTGTGATCATGTTGGTTCCTCTCGTAAGTATTTTTCTTTATATAATGTCCGGTATTCTCTCGGAGTCATCCGATACCTTTCCCGGAATACACGGTTAAAAGTTCTCTGGCTTTCAAATCCTGCATTCATACAGATGTCTGTAATACTCTCATCCGTGCATTCCAGATGTACCGTCACATAATTCAGTCGCTGTTCATTGAGAAACTGATTAAAATTCCGGTGAAAAGTTCCGGAAAAAACTCTGGACAGTGTAAACTTGCTGACTCCAAGATCTCTGGCCATCCGATCCAGGGACACTTCCTCCCTGAAATGTCTAGCTATATAGGATACTGTCTGATAGATGATATCGTTACTCTCCACACTGCTCTTTTCCATCATATGGAAGCAGGAAATACTTCTTGCCAGAAGGATCTGTACGTAAGCCTGCTCCACCACAAGGTTTTTTCCCTCTTCTTTCCGGTTGGCCCGGAGACATTGCACTGCATTGACGATATCCCGGTGAACCTGCTCCTTTTTTATGACCGGATCTTCCGGGCAGCTGTTCTGAATGATATCCGCAAACTGACCAGTCAGCGCAGGTTTCGCCCAGAGATACACTGCCCTGTTTTCTCCGGGAGAAAATACCTGATAATGATGGATCACATCGGGAAAAATCACCGCAAAATCTCCCTCTTCCATATGAAAAAGCTCCTGTCCCATCCCAAGTTCCAGGGTTCCCTCTGTGATATAGATAAACTCTATGGAATTATGAAGATGAGGCGAAGCATGGGCAGAGGTCCGCAGATGAATATGGAGATTCTTCTTTTTTTCTTCGTATACTGGAAACATGGATTCTTCTCTCCCGCAAGATTTGACTACTTTTTCTGTGTTTTTGGCACGTAATATTTCCGAGAGTTTATTATAATGCATTTGTAAGTTAAAGAAAAGAGGAGGAAAACAAAATGAGAAAAATCAAAGACTTTATCAAATATGCAATGGAGTGCTACATGGACATTTACGCAAGATACCCATACAGCTTCCGCTAAGAAGATCCACAATAATATCTGAAGTCACGGATATTTTGTGTGGATCATACACATGAAAAAAACTGAATAAAGGTCAATAAATGACTTGTGCGAAAATAATATCACCTGGCATCATGAAGAATCTCCAATGCCCGTTTATATCTTCCATGCAGACGTGATATCTGTTCAGCAGATATATTTTCGCAGTCAGAAAGACGTGTTACATCAGAATTGTGGAGCAGATCAGCCTGCTTCACTTTTTTTGCAATTGGATTTTTCCGGAGATTCCGGATATAGTCGAAATAATTCATACTCTTATCTCTTGTAAGATAACGTAAGGCCTCCACAACTTCTTCCGGAAATTCTCCGGTAAGATCTTCAAATGTGATTGCCGTATCTTCTACCACATCGTGAAGAAGTGCTGTACATACACTGAGTTCATCATCCATCTGCTCCGCTACATGAAATGGATGAAAAATATAAGGTGTCCCGCTTCGATCTGTCTGTCCATGATGTGCCTCGTATGCCACCTTCATAGCTTTTTTCGTCAAAGCTGTATAAATCATAACCGCGCCTCCCGTTGGGTCTTTCGAACCGCCGTTCCGTACTCTGTACAACACAGTATAGCATCTATATGTCTTTCACACAAGGACAAAAAGTTTTATATATCTATCATTTTTACTTATATGCGACAATTTTCTGATTATAGTATTCCCTTGCCCTCATTCTGAAATTGGTATATACTTACTTTTAAATGAGCAAACCACCACTGTTCCGGTGGTAATACAGAAAGGAATCTTACCAATGAAATTTATATATCCCGCAGTTTTCCGTCCTACAGAGGACAAAAAATACAACGCTTTTTTCCCGGATCTTGCCTGTTGTGAGGCCCAGGGCGACACACTGGACGACGCCATCGAAAATGCCAATGCTGCCGCATATGACTGGATCTACACAGAGCTTATGGAATTTGAGGGAAAACTTCCTCCTGTTTCCGATGAGAGCGATCTGGATCTTCAGGAAGGTGATGTTGTCCGCAATATCTCTGTAAATATCCGCTTCCAGGATGGATGGGACGAATAAAGATCTCTCTTCGGGCAAAAAATATCATTTGTATGCAAAAGCATCAGAATCGGTAACTGCTTTTTGTTACTGATCCTGATGCTTTTTATTATCTGCTTCTTTATTGTTCATGATACTGTCTGAAAAACTTACGCAGTCCGTCCAGCGCTTTTACCAGTACTTCTGTCTCATCCTCATTGAGCTCCTCAAGCACTGCTTCTGTCATCTGCCTGTGGAATTCCGCATGATGGTGATATGCCATACGTCCTTTGTTGGTAAGCTGAATAAATACCACACGTCGATCCTTCTCACTTCGCTCTCTCTTCACATAGCCCTTCTTTACAAGGCTGTTCATGGATGTTGTGAGGGAGCCTACGGTGATCTTCAGCTTGGCCGCGATGGAAGACATATTCCCTCCGCCAAGGCCTACTGCCTCGATAATGTGCATATCATTGTTGGAAATATCTTTATATTTATCTGTGATGATGGCTTCTTCCTCCAGCCGAAGGATCTCGTTGAACAGATTCACCAGCACGTCATTTATAACTTCCCGATTGTCCACTCTAACCCGCTCCTGTTTCTCCGGAGCAAAAAAGCTTCTCCGGTTCTCTGTTTATGAAGCCATCGTAACATAAATATGGGATTTTTTCCACTGGATTTTTGCTTTGGCGGATACAAAATCACTGCGCTCATAATTTCTACATTTTACGGAAACGTTCATAGCGATGTTCCAAAAGCTTTTCCGTTTTTTTCTGTCCATATTTCTCAAGAAAATCTACAATTCCATTTTCCAGATAAGCCGTTGCATCGTTTATATTCTCACGATTTACAGGCTCTGTTTCCGGGATCACATGCTCGATCATTCCCATCTGGTAAAGATCCGCGGCAGTAAGTTTCATCACTGCGGCGGCTTCTTTCGCCTTTTTGCTGTCTTTCCAGAGAATGGAAGCGAAGCCCTCCGGGGACAGTATGGAATATACGGAATGCTCCAGCATCCATACTTCATCTGCCACTGCAAGGGCGAGGGCACCGCCACTTCCGCCTTCTCCGATCACAATGGAAAGTACCGGAACTGTAAGACCTGCCAGTGTGTAGAGATTTTTTGCAATGGCTTCTCCCTGTCCGCGTTCTTCTGCTTCCAGACCGCAGAATGCACCCGGCGTATCCACAAGGCAGATCACCGGTCTGTGAAACTTCTCCGCCTGCTGCATCAGACGCAGGGATTTCCAGTAACCTTCCGGGGAAACCATTCCGAAATTCCGGGCAATGTTTTCCTTTGTTCCTTCACCTTTTTCCTGAGCGAGAACTGTCACCGGCTGTCCATGGAAAAACGCCACACCGCCGATCACTGCCGGGTCATCGCCGCAGTGACGGTCTCCGTGAAATTCCATAAAATCATCAAAGATTGCTTCGATGTAGTCTTTTCCTGTGGGTCGTGTTTTGCCCCTGGCAAGCTGGACATGTTCCCAGGGGGTGTAATTTCCTGATGGGACAAATTCCGGCCAGATTGTATTCCCGATATCTCTGTCCGTTTTATCGGACTGTCCATTATCCCGTACTTTATTTTCATGTAACTTCAGGATATCCGCCAGCACGATCCTCTGTTCCTCACGCTCCACGATCTTATCCACAAAGCCATGCTCCAGAAGAAACTCCGCTCTCTGGAATCCCTTTGGAAGTTTCTGGCCGATGGTCTGCTCGATGACTCTGGGGCCGGCGAATCCGATCAGTGCTTTTGGCTCTGCCAGGATAATATCTCCCAGCATGGCAAAGCTTGCCGTCACGCCACCTGTTGTCGGGTCTGTAAGAACCGGCACATAGAGAAGGCCTGCATCGCTGTGTTTCCGGATCGCCATGCTGGTTTTTGCCATCTGCATCAAAGATACCAGACCTTCCTGCATTCTGGCACCGCCGGAACAGATGTAAAGGATCACCGGAAGCTGTTCCTCCGTGGCACGTTCAAAAACCCGGGTGATCTTTTCCCCTACGATCTCTCCCATACTGGACATCATGAAACGGCAGTCACAGACACCAAGAGCCACTGGTGTCCCTTTTATGGTACACTTGCCGGTGACCACAGCTTCATCAAGCCCTGTCTTTTCGCGGAGAGCACGAAGTTTTTCTTCATACCCTTTGTACTGAAGGGGATTTCCTTCTTCCATATGGGCGTCCCACTCCACGAAGCTTTTTCTGTCTGCGATCATTTTGATCCGCCGGTAGGCAGGTACATGAAAATAATTTCCGCAGTGTGGACAGATATAATGATTCTGTTTTACCTCATCTACAAAAACCGCTGCTTTGCAGGCATTGCATTTACGCATCAGGTTATCCGGCACCTCCGGAGTGTTTTCATGCTCCTCACCGCGGATATCCCGGACTGTTTTTTTGAACATATGCTTAATTCTCATTGATCTTCACTCCCGCAATGGTATGGCTTGCCAGAAAGCCAGTGTCAAAGTTTCCGGACTGATAATCCTCATTTTTCAAAATCTCATACTGGTAATCAATGTTTGTATCAATTCCGTCAATGATCACCTCACCAAGGGCACTCTGCATTTTTGCAATGGCCGCCTTACGGCTGTCCGCATGGACAATCAGTTTGGCAAGCATGGAATCATAATACGGCGGGATCTTGCATCCGTTGTACACGCAGGTATCCACACGGATCCCGTTTCCTCCCGGAAAATGCGCTCCCTGAATGGTTCCCGGTGAAGGTCGGAAATTTTTCTGAGGATTCTCGGCGTTGATCCTGCACTCGATGGCGTGTCCCATAATCCGGACATCGCTCTGCGAGATCTCGAGAGGCATTCCGGAAGCGATTTTCAGCTGTTCTTTTACAAGATCAATCCCCGTCACCCACTCTGTCACCGGATGCTCTACCTGGATCCTTGTATTCATCTCCATAAACCAGAATTTTCCATCCGGTTCCAGAAGAAATTCGATGGTTCCTGCATTTACATAACCGGCTGCTTTTGCCGCTGTCACTGCCGCATGTCCCATTTTTTCCCTCAGTTTTGGTGAAACTGCGGCGCTTGGGGATTCCTCGATCATCTTCTGATGATTTCTCTGGATAGAGCAGTCACGTTCTCCCAGATGGATTACATTTCCCTGACTGTCTGCAAGGATCTGAAATTCAATATGTCGCGGATTTACCACAAAATGTTCAATGTACATGGTACCGTCGCCAAAAGCGATCTCGGACTCTTTTCTGGCTGTTGCGTAGGCCTCCGGAAATTCCTCCGGTGTATTTGCCACGCGCATGCCTTTTCCACCGCCACCAAGAGCTGCCTTGATAATCACCGGATAGCCGATGCGCTCTGCCTCTTTAAGACCGGTTTCAATATCTTCCACATCCCCTTCACTGCCTGGAACTACCGGAACACCCGCCGCGATCATGGTGCTTCTTGCAATCTTTTTGTTGCCAAGCATGCGGATAACCTTTGATGGTGGTCCTACAAATGTAATTCCGCATTTTTCGCAGAGCTCCGCAAATCTGGCGTTTTCGGAAAGAAAACCAAAGCCCGGATGGATCGCATCCGCACCGGAAACCATGGTTGCGCTGATGATCTGCTCCATATTCAGATAACTCTGTGCGGAAGGTCCCGGCCCGATGCAGATTGCTTCGTCTGCCAGCTGCGTATGAAGACTTTCCTCATCTGCCTCGGAATAAACCGCTACCGTTGCAATTCCCATTTCCCTGCAGGCACGGATAATACGCACCGCGATCTCGCCTCTGTTGGCAATCAGTAACTTTCGAATCATACAATCACCTTACCCGATCATAAATGTAAGTTCTGCCTCTACGGCAACTTCTCCGTCTACAGATGCCACTGCGGAACCGATTCCCACAGGGCCCTTTCTGCGGATGATCTTTGTCTCAAGACGGAGCTTGTCTCCCGGAACTACTTTTCTGCGGAATTTGCACTTGTTGATGCCGCCGAAATAAGCAGTTTTTCCCTTCATATCCTCCAGGGAAAGGATGGCTACCGCGCCAACCTGGGCCAGTGCCTCCACCATAAGGACACCTGGCATTACCGGCTCCTTGGGAAAATGTCCACGGAAAAAGTCCTCGCGGAAAGTCACACATTTATATCCAACGGCAAACTCTCCCGGTTCATAATCTTCGATATAGTCCACAAGCAGAAACGGATGTCTGTGCGGAATGATCTCTTCGATCTGTTTTACATCAAGATGTTTCATTTATTTATCCTCCTGAAAGGCTTCGAAAAATTTTATTTGATGCGGAAAAGTTTCTGGCCGTATTCCACCGGCTGTCCGTTTTCCACATAGATCTCTACGATCTCGCCGTCAAAATCACTTTCGATCTCATTCATCAGTTTCATGGCTTCCACAATTGCAAGAACCTGGCCTTTTTTTACCTTATCTCCTACCTGAACGTAAGGCGGAAGATCCTGGGACGGTGCTGCGTAGAAGGTTCCTACCAGAGGAGAAGTTACCAGGCTGCCGGTCTGGTCGTCTGATTTCTGCGGTGCGGGTTTTGACTGCTCAGTGCTTTGTGCGGATGCAGTATTCACTGCCTGTGTTTCTGTTGCATCTTTTCCACCGGCCATTCCTGCTGCCGGAATGTTTTCCACAGTTTCCCCCATAACACCCTGGATAACCTGTGGTTTTCCGTGTTCCATGCTCAAAGTCAGATCTGCTGTCTCGTAAGTAAAAGCGGTAAGTTCTGATGCCGATACGTGATCGATCAGTTCAAGGATCTGGTTAAATTCCATGATTTCACTCCTCCTCATACTTCTTTACAAGCAATGTTCCGTTGTGTCCTCCAAAGCCAAGGGAATTGCTCATTGCATAGCGCACTTCCTGTTCTGCCGGAGCGCCGATCATATAGTTGAGATCCAGCTCTTCCTCTGTCTCTTTTGTTCCCACTGTCTGGTGGATAAAGCCGTCCAGAATGGATTTCACGCATACGATAAATTCAACAGCTCCTGCTGCTCCCAGAAGATGTCCTACCATGGATTTTGTGGAGTTGATCTTCACTTTTTTTGCCGCATCCTGAAATGCAAGTTTGATGGCTCTTGTCTCAAACAAGTCATTGTGATGGGTTCCGGTTCCATGGGCGTTGATGTAGTCCACTTCTTCTGGGGAAACACCAGCTTCTTTCATGGCATTTTCCATGGCACGGGCAGCGCCGCTTCCGTCCTCAGCCGGAGATGTGATATGAAAAGCATCTGCAGTTGCGCCGTATCCCACAACTTCTGCCAGGATATGGGCGTTTCTCTTTTTCGCATGTTCCAGCTCTTCCAGAACAACCACACCTGCGCCCTCACCCATAACAAAACCGCCTCTGTCTTTGTCAAAAGGAATAGAAGCGCGCAGCGGGTCCTCACTTGTGCTCAGTGCAGTAAGGCTTGCAAATCCTGCGATTCCGATGGGGCAGATGGCTCCTTCTGTACCGCCTGCAAGCATCACGTCCGCATCGCCGTACTGGATGGCGCGGAACGCATCTCCGATACAGTGTGTTCCTGTTGCACATGCAGTTACCACGTTGGTACATTTTCCTTTTGCACCAGTGGCAATGGAAACATTTCCGGCTGCCATGTTTGTGATCATCTTCGGAACAAGAAGGGGATCAACCCTTGAAGGACCTTTTTCCACAAGCTTCTTCTCATTTGTCTCAGTAGCCTGAAGGCTTCCCACACCGGAACCGATGATCACGCCTACCATATACGGATCTTCCTCTTCCATCTTAAGCCCTGCATGTTCCACAGCTTCCAGGGCAGCCGCTACGGCATACTGGGAAAAAGGCTCCATTCTTCTTGCGGTTCTTGGGTCCATGCGGTCTTTTGCCACAAAATTCTTCAGCTCCGCTGCCAGTGTTGCCTTATATCCGGTTGTATCAAAACGGGTGATCGGCCCGATTCCCACTTTTCCTTCTTTTACTCCGCTCCAGAAACTTTCCACATCATTTCCGATCGGTGTTACTGCTCCAAGTCCTGTTACTACTACTCGTCTTTTCATCCATCTGTCCTCCTGGAAACTTTCCCTACATTGCCATTCCGCCGTCTACGCGAAGTACCTGTCCTGTGATGTAACGTGCACCGTCCGATGCCAGAAATGCAGCTGCTTTTGCCACATCTTCTGTAGTTCCCATACTTCCCATGGGGATGGATGCCGCAATATTTTCTTTTACTTTGTCAGAAAGCACGTCCGTCATGTCTGTTTTGATAAATCCCGGTGCAATGGCGTTGACTGTGATTCCTCTGGATGCCAGCTCTTTTGCGGCGGATTTTGTAAGGCCGATGATTCCTGCTTTGGATGCCGCATAGTTGGCCTGTCCTGCATTTCCCCGAAGGCCTACCACCGATGAAAGGCTGATGATCTGGCCGCTTCTCTGTTTCAGCATCATTCTGGACACATGGCGGATGCAGTTGAACGTTCCTTTCAGATTGGTGTCAACAACTCTGGAAAAATCTTCTTCGCTCATCTTCATGAGAAGTCCGTCTTTTGTAACCCCGGCATTGTTTACCAGAATATCAACACGTCCATATTTTTCTGCAATGGCTTTGAAAAAAACTTCGCATGCATCAAAATCTGCCACATTGCACTGCATGATATCTGCTTCACCACCGGCTGCCTCGATCTCTGCCTTTGTTTCTCTGGCCTTTTCTTCTGAGCCGTTATAATTGATCACTACAAGGTTTCCTGCTTTTGCAAGTTCCAGGGCGATGGCTTTTCCGATTCCACGTGCACCGCCTGTTACCACTGCGATTTTTTTCTCTGACATATGAATTCCTTTCTATCTATACCAGTTCCTGGCAGACTTTTTCTGCGTCTTCTACGGTCTGAATGTTATATACTTTTACATTTCTGTCGATCTTTCTCATAAATCCGGCCAGTGTTCTTCCTGGTCCGATCTCCACGAATGTATCCACGCCCTGGCGGATCATGTTTTCCACGCTCTGCTGCCAGCGCACAGAGGAAGAGATCTGTTTTTCCAGAAGTGCTTTTGTTTCAGATGAATGTTCCACATATTCTGCAGTCACATTGGTGACATAGGGGATCTGAAGTTCATGGAGTGTGATATCATCCAGAACTTTTCCCAGTTCTTTTCCTGCTGTGGCAAGCATTGCAGAGTGGAACGGACCGCTGACATTTAACGTGATCACCCTTCTTCCACCGGCTGCTTTCAGCTTTTCGGAAGCTTCAGAAACCGCTTCGCTAAGTCCTGTGATCACGATCTGGCCGGGACAGTTGTAGTTGGCAATACTTACGTCTGCAATGTCTGCAAGCACTTCTTCGATCTTCTCTGTTTCCATTCCCATAACTGCCGCCATGCTTCCCTGTCCTGCCGGAACTGCCTGTTCCATAAGGATTCCTCTTTTTCTGACGGTTGTAATGGCGTCCTTAAGATCCATGCCCCCGGCAGCCTCAATGGCACAGTACTCACCAAGGCTTAACCCTGCGGTTACATCTGGATGAAGTCCCATTTCCTCCACCACTTTTTCCATGGCAAGGCAGGTGGTGACCAGCGCAGCCTGTGTGTACTCAGTAAGATCAAGCTGGTCGTTTTCTTCAAAGCAGAGTGCTTTCATATCCAGATCCAGCCACTTACTGGCCGAATCAAAAACTTCTTTTGCAGTATCGTATTTCTCATAAAAATCTTTTCCCATTCCGGCTTTCTGTGCGCCCTGGCCTGGGAAGATGAATGCTGTTTTTCCCATTTTTTATTCCTCCACAAGAAAACTGTTCTTCTTTACAGCTTCTTTTGTCTCTGCCATCAGTCTTGCCATCAGGTCCTTGCAGGCCGGTACATCTTTTACCATTCCTGCGATCTGGCCGGACATGACGCTTCCTGTTTTTACATCGCCGTCTACAACTGCTTTTCGGAGACCTCCAAGGGTCAGCATTTCCAGTTCTTCAAAAGATGCTCCTGCTGCTTCTTTTTCCAGATATTCCTTTGTCATGGGATTTCTTAAGGTACGGACCGGATGTCCTGTGGTTCGGCCAGTTACTCTTGTATCGATATCTCTGGCTTTCAGAAGGAACTGTTTGTAATTTTCATGTACATTACATTCCTCTGTTGCCACAAAACGAGTTCCCATCTGTACGGCTTCCGCACCCAGCATAAAGGCTGCCGCGATTCCACGGCCGTCTGCAATTCCGCCTGCCGCGATCACCGGGATCTTTACTGCATCCACAACCTGTGGTACCAGCGCCATGGTAGTTGTCTCACCGATATGTCCGCCGGACTCGGTTCCCTCAGCAACCACCGCATCTGCACCGCAGCGCTCCATTCTTCTTGCAAGAGCTACAGATGCAACGACCGGGATCACTTTTACTCCGGCAGCTTTCCATTCTTCCATATATTTCTCCGGGCTTCCGGCGCCGGTTGTTACCACTTTGATGCCTTCTTCCACGACGATCTTCGCAACCTCATCGGCGCTTGGGCTCATCAGCATGATGTTTACACCGAAAGGCTTATCTGTCAGTTTTTTTGCTTCGCGGATCTGCTCACGTACCCATTCCGCCGGTGCGTTTGCTGCTGCGATCAGTCCCAGGCCGCCTGCCTCGGATACTGCTGCCGCAATGTGATGGTCTGCCACCCAGGCCATACCGCCCTGGATAATTGGATATTCGATACCAAGTAATTCTGTCACTCTTGTTTTCATTTTTTACCTCCGGGAAATTGAGTCAGGCGGATATTTGCAACCCGCTTTTCTTCTTGCTCATAGTTTCAACAGTCCGTTAATCGGGACTTTACTTTGTTTGCGTCTAATACTCGATCAGGCTCGCGCCATATGTCAGCCCGCCACCGAATCCTGCAAGAACCAGTTTGTCGCCCTTTTGCAGTTTTCCGCTTTTTTTTACCTCATCCAGAAGAATGAGAAGGCTTGCGGAAGACGTATTGCCGTATCTGTCCATGTTCATGGGAAATTTGGAAATGTCTTCGCCCAGCCGCCTTGCCGCGGAGCGGATGATCCGCTCATTTGCCTGGTGAAGAAGATAATAACGGATGTCCCCATAAGAAATCTTTTCTCTGTAAAGAAGGGTTTTTATAGCTTCCGGTACTTTGGACACTGCAAAGGTAAATACTTCTTTTCCATTCATCTGTATGTAGGTTTCTTTTGCTTTCGGGTCATTTTCGTAACAGATCTGATTTCTGCTCTGCAGGGTAAGTGCGCCGCCTTTTTTTCCAATGGAATGGGTTACCTGTGCATATCTGCCGCCCTCTTCTGCTCTCAGTACAACTGCTCCTGCGCCATCTCCGAAAAGAATACAGGTGCCACGGTCTGTCCAGTCCGTTAAACCGGACAGTTTTTCCGCACCGATCACAAGGGCATTCCGGTAAATCCCCTGAGCCAGGTATGCCTGTGCGGTGTTTAAGGCCAGAAGAGATCCTGTACAGGCTCCGTTCAGATCAAAGCAGGTGGCATTTTCCGCGCCGATCCGCTCCTGTACACCACATGCCACACAGGGCATGATCTCTGTGGGAGAAATGGTGGCCACAAGAATCAGGTCGATCTCTTCCACATCCATTCCTGCATCTTCCACTGCCCGCAATGCCGCCTGCGCTGCCATTGTCACAGTGTCTTCCTCTTCTTTTGCAATATGTCTCTGTACCACACCGGTTCTTTCCCTGATCCATTCATCACTGGTTTCCACCATTTTTGCCAGATCGTTGTTATCCCACACTCTGTCCGGTGCCCAGGAACCAGTTCCACATATTTTACCTGTCATATTTTTCTCCATGATATCTGTCGTCAAGCAGTCTGTATAAATCTGTACTGCTGTTCTCTGAATTATCTTTTATCTTAAAATATTTTGATTATCAAATTATATCATCATAAAAGTATTTGTCAAGAAGGAAATTTCTAACAGAATTCCGATCTGGTATTAATGAAATTTTGTGCTATGATAAGAATGTTGTATAGAAAGAGAGTGTGATAAGAAATGAAAAAAGATATATTCCTCCGGATTGTCTTCTATGCCGCCGGCCTTCTGATCCTGGCGCTGGGGATCATCCTTAACACCAAATCGGGTCTTGGTGTCTCCCCGATTATTTCTGTGGCCTACAGTATTGCCACCATTGGCGGATTTAACTTTGGTAATATTACTTTTCTTTTGTATTCCGCATTTGTTGTGGTTGAGATTGTTTTACATATCTTCCGGAATCAGAGATATTCCAGAGAAGCGGATGGTGCCATTGCTCCGGCAGCACACCGGGATTTGAAACTGGTACTTTTGATGGATCTTCTGCAGCTGCCCTTAAGCCTTGTATTCACACGTTTTATGAACCTTTTTTCCGCTCTGCTGCCAGCTCCGTCCGACAATATGTTATCCAGGCTTCTGATCCTTGCCGCCGGAATCATCCTTACCGGTATCGGTGCCGCAATGTCTCTGAACATGCGTATCATCCCCAATCCGGGAGACGGGATTGTACAGGCTATTTCCGACTGTGTTGGAAAATCTGTTGGCTTCACCAAGAACTGCTTTGACCTCTTTAATATCTGCCTTACTACTTTCATTGGTCTGATCTTCGCTCATAAGCTGATCGGTATCGGACTTGGAACTGTCATCGCCGTACTTGGCGTAGGACGCGTGATCGCAGTATTTAATCATCATTTTTTCTTTCTACTTCATCGCCCACTGCGCCAGACACACCGCACCGATCTGCACAAGCAGTATCACCGGTACGCCGACCGCAAATTTGGCCTTGCGTGTTTTGTGGTGAAAAAATCTCATACCTAAGATAGCTCCGGCACTGCCACCGATGACAGCGCTTAAGATCAGAGTCTTCTCCGGAATTCTCCACATATTGCGGCGGGCATTCTGCTTGTCGATACCGAAAAGCACAAAAGCCAGGATATTGACCGCAAGCAGATAATAATATATGTAATTGTTCATGTTTTTTCTCCTGATTCAGTGTCCTGTATTTTGGACTTTATAATTTTATGATCAGTACCGGTATCGGCGGATTATTGGGCCGGTTTGCATATTCCGACCGGATCACCAGATATTTATGCGGGTCCAGCTGACGGACAAATGCAAGCATCTCATCCCTCTCCTGAAATCCGGTATCCCCTCCACTGTAAATGCAAAGTGTCATAAGACCACCTTTTTTCAGAAGTGTAAGGCCGCTTTCCACTGCCCGTTTGCTGCTGTCCGCTCTGGTTGCCACCGAATGGTCTCCTCCTGGAAGATATCCCAGATTAAAGGTGATACAGGATACGGTTTCCATTTCTGCATAGGCAGCCATATTCTCATGGGAATCCAGGATCAGCCGATAATTCTCCGGGCAGTTGTCTTTTTTCAGGCGCTCTTCCGTGTGTTCCAGTGCCTGTTTCTGAATATCAAACGCAAGAACATGTCCCTTTTCTCCCGCAAGTCTACTTAACAGTGCAGTATCATTTCCGTTCCCCATGGTTGCATCAATACAGATATCTCCCGGCATGACCTGCTGCCGGATAAAGCTTTGCGTGTATGCGGTGATCTGAAGATTTTTCATAATTCATGATAATACGGGCAGATATCTTCATAATGTCCGTCCTTCATACGGAAACCCTTCGGGATCACCCCAAGCTGTGTAAATCCAAGTCTCTCATAAAGATGTCTTGCGTGGACATTGCAAGCCACAACCGCATTAAACTGAAGTACGCCAAAACCGTGCTCTTTTCCCTGTACCAGGCAGTCTGATACCAGCTTTTCTCCAATATGAAGGCCTCTGGAATCCCGGCTTACCGCATAGCTGGCATTGCAGATGTGACCGCATCTTCCGATGTTATTTGGATGAAGGATGTAAAGGCCGTAAACGTTTTCGCTCTCCTCATCCACGGCTGCCGCTGTATAAGTCTGCTCCGCAAAAAAAGCTTTTCCGGTTTCTTCATTCAGACATTCTTCCTGTGGAAAAGCCACACCATCTTCCACCACTTCATTCCAGATCCGGATCAGATCCGGAAGATCTTTTTCTTCATATTTTCTTACTGTAATATTCATAATGATTGTCTCCTCTATTTAAGTAATTCCACATTCCGCCCGTCTCTTTTAAGCACGCCTTCATCCGAAAGATTTTTGATCTCACGCATCATGGCACTTCGATCCACACTTAAGTACTGGGCCAGTGCGGTGTAGGACATGGGCAGTTTAAATTTTCCGGTGTTTTTCTCTGCAGCCAGAGAATGCAGATAGGCCATCAGTTTCTTCCTGGTGGAAGATCTGGAAAGCATATAGATCCGGTCCGTCTGCTGTCTGGAGCGAAGCGCCGTCATCTGCAGAAGATTGCTGACCATCTGGCTGTGATGATGACAGGCATTTTCGCAGCGCTTGATCACATGCTCATAATCAATAAACATCACCTTCGTCACAGTGGTGGCGCACACATAATAATGCTGAGAATCCGACGGAAGCAAAAACGGTTCGCCAAATACACTGTCCTTATTCAGTTCATCAATGACATACTCATTTCCATCTTCATCACAGCAGTAAAGCACCGCCCGTCCCTCCTGGATCAGCCCGATCTTTTTCATGGAGCTGGAATATTCCATAATGGTTTCTCCATTCTGAAAAACAGCCTCCCGGACTTTGAAACAGACACGCATTCTTTCCTGTTCTTCGGGCAAAATATCCGTAAATAAAGTAATGTGCTCCATGTTTTTCCTCCCTCGCACCAGCCAGATGAACCGTACATGTTTCTGATTTTATAACAGCACAGAAAAAATGTAAAGTCTGGAAAATTTTCCTGTTTTGTTGTATTTGCAACAGTTTTTATCCGCATAATCTGTTATATTTTTATCAAAGTTAAGAAACAAACAAAACACAGTCACATAAATAAATCCACCATAGAAAGAAAAGAGGAATTGCTCATGAAAATCACAGATACCATCAAATATGTAGGCGTTAATGATCATCAGGTTGACCTTTTTGAAGGCCAGTACAAAGTGCCAAACGGCATGTCCTACAACTCCTATGTGATCCTGGACGAAAAAGTTGCGGTTATGGATACCGTAGATGCAAATTTTACCCACGAATGGCTGGATAACATTCAGCAGGTTCTGGGTGACCGGAAACCGGATTATCTGATCGTACAGCATATGGAACCGGACCACGCAGCCAATATCGCCAACTTCATGAAAGTTTATCCGGACACCACCGTTGTTTCCAACAAAAAAGCCTTCGGCATGATGCAGAATTTCTTTGACCTGGATCTGGAAGGCCAGCAGATCACTGTAGATAACGGCGGAACCCTCTCCCTTGGAAAACATAACCTGACTTTTGTATTTGCACCGATGGTTCACTGGCCGGAAGTTATGGTTACTTATGACAGCACAGAAAAAGTCCTTTTCTCCGCAGACGGCTTCGGAAAATTCGGTGCCCTGGATGTGGAAGAGCCATGGGATGATGAGGCAAGAAGATACTTTATCGGTATCGTTGGAAAATATGGCGTACAGGTACAGAACCTTCTGAAAGTAGCCGCAACTCTGGATATCCAGACCATCTGTCCGCTTCACGGACCGGTTCTCACCGAAGATCTTGGACATTACATCAGCCTCTATGATACCTGGTCTTCCTACACACCGGAAGATGACGGAATCGTAATCGCCTACACTTCCGTATACGGCCACACAAAAATGGCAGTCCAGCAGCTTGCTGACAAATTCCGCAGCAAAGGATGTCCAAACGTTGTTGTCTATGACCTTGCAAGAGATGACATGTCTCAGGCACTGAGCGACGCTTTCCGCTACTCCAAACTGGTTCTGGCAACCACCACATACAACGCAAGCATCTATCCGTTTATGAACGACTTTATCACCCGTCTGGTAGAGCATAACTTCCAGAACCGTACCGTTGGACTGATTGAAAACGGTACCTGGGCACCGCTGGCAGCGAAAGTCATGAAAGAGATGCTTTCCAAGTGCAAAAAAATCAACTGGCTGAATACCAACGTTAAGATCATGTCCGCAGTAAACGAAGAAAACCGCAAACAGATGGAAGCCATGGCTGATGAACTCTGCCAGGAATACATTGCCAAAAGCGATGATCTTGCCAACAAGAGTGATATGACCGCTCTGTTCCGCATCGGTTACGGCCTCTATGTGGTAACTTCCAACGATGGCAAAAAGGACAACGGCCTGATCGTCAACACCGTTACACAGCTTACTGACAATCCATACCGCGTAGCTGTCAACATCAACAAGGCCAACTACTCTCACCACGTAATCCAGCAGACCGGTATCATGAACGTAAACTGTCTGTCTACAGAAGCTCCGTTCTCTGTTTTTGAACAGTTCGGATTCCAGTCCGGCAGAAGCACCGATAAATTTGCAGGCCAGAAAGTGAACCACTCTGACAATGGACTGGTATTCCTGGACAAATATATCAATGCTTTCATGTCCCTGAAAGTGGAAAACTACGTAGATCTTGGCACTCACGGAATGTTCATCTGCAGCGTCACAGAGGCCCGTGTTATGAGCGATCAGGATACCATGACTTACACCTACTACCAGAAACACGTAAAACCGCAGCCACAGACTGAAGGCAAAAAAGGCTGGGTATGCAAAGTCTGCGGATATATCTATGAAGGCGATGAACTTCCGGAAGATATCATCTGCCCTCTGTGCAAACATGGCGCTGTGGATTTTGAACCAATCGAAGGATAAAACGAAAATCCCGATAAACGAATTTTATCCGGTTACAACTCCCTTGTTTTTACAAATTATAAACCATCCAAAAAAGACAGGCTCCTTAGCGGCCTGTCTTTTTTGCATTCACATGATTCTTATTTCATCAGTCTGATAACCTGCTCTGCGGTATCTGCCAGATTCAATTTTGCGTTCTCATTTTTCATGGCCTCTTCCAAAGTTACCACTCCGCGGAGGATCGGGAAGAATGCATCAATTCCTGCATCGTTGCAGGCTCTTGCGTCACGCTGTACGGCACCTGCAAAAGCAATCACTTTTTTGCCATATTTCTTTGCAAGCTTTGCCACACCTACCGGCGCTTTTCCCATGGCTGTCTGGCCATCCATACGGCCCTCGCCTGTAATTACAAGATCTGCGTCCTTAATGTAATCCTCAAGTTTTGTCTCGTCCAGTACGATATTGATTCCGGATTCCAGAACTGCATTAGTAAATGTCAGGAATGCAAATCCCATTCCGCCGGCTGCTCCTGTTCCCGGATACACTGGATCTGCTTTTGGAAAACGCTCTTTTGCAAGCTCTGCGTAAGCACCAAGCCACTGGTCCATATCTTTGATCATCTCCGGTGTAGCACCTTTCTGCGGTCCGTAGATGGCACTGCATCCAAGCTCTCCGCAAAGAGGATTTGTTACATCGCAGGCAACACGGAATTTACATTCTGCAAGTTCCGGGATCACATAGGCATCGGTGATCTCCGCGATATCTTTCAGGCCTCTTGCTCCCGGAAGAACCTGTTTTCCATCTTTGTCAAGAAATGCATAGCCAAGTGCCTGCAGCATTCCCACACCGCCGTCATTGGTAGCACTTCCGCCGATGCCCACAATAAATCTGCGGCAGCCTTTTTCGATAGCATCCTTGATCACTTCACCGACACCGTAAGTTGTCGTGTAAAGAGGATTTCTTTTTTCGTCCGGAACCTGTGTGATTCCTGCTGCACCGGCCATCTCGATCACTGCGGTCTTTGTGCTTTCGATGATGCCGTACTCACAGATCACCGGCTCGCCCAGAGGACCGGTGACTTTTACATGCTCTGTTTTTCCGTTCATTCCTGCAACAAGAGCTTCCACCGTTCCCTCTCCGCCATCTGCCAGCGGTCTTACCTGAACCTCCGCGTCTGCGTACACACGATGAATCCCTTCTGCAGCTGCAAAACCTGCCTCCATGGATGTCATGCTGCCTTTAAAAGAATCGATTGCTGTTACTACTTTCATTGTATTTTCCTCCTGTGAAATTTTTTATATAAAGTCAAGCGGATATTCGCAATCCGCATTCGCTGTCTACTATTCTGTTTTTAATCTTAATAAAATCGAGCTTGGATGTATATATTATATATACTATATTTTTCAATAATTTCTGTTTTCTATTGTTATAAGTAACATATCCAATTTGAACCTCTGAAATATATATGATATACTGACCGAAAGAAAGCACATCAACTTTTCCAGGAGGATTCATGATCACACACATCAGCCACACTCTCGCCCAGCAGATCGTCAATACCATCAAGGACGTCTGCAGTTATGATATCAATTTCATCAACTCATCCGGCACCATTATTGCCAGCACCAACTCTGCCCGGATCGGAGCTTTTCATGAAATCGGCCGGAAAGCTGCTGTAACCGGTACTACCATCGAAGTGGCAGAATCCGATAATTTTACAGGAACCCGCCAGGGTATCAACATGCCTCTTTACCATGAAGACCGTCTTTTGGCTGTAATCGGCATCACCGGTTCCCCGGAAAAAGTACGCAAATACGCCTTTCTGGCACAGCGCATCACCAGCCTCCTGATCCGGGAACAGGAACTTGGCCAGTACAGCCGACATCAGGCGGACAAAAAGCAGTTTGTCATCAGTTCCCTGCTCCACGGAGACACCCAGAACCCGGAATATCTTCTGAAATGCCTAAAAGAATTTCAGATCGATCCGGATACACCCAAGCGACTGATCCTGATCCATACATATCCGGCTGCTTCTGGACAAAATTATACCGATTCTGTCAGCGGTTCTGTTCTTTCAGAACACCAGATCCAGAATTTTTTCAAAACTGCCGGGATCACCCTGTACACCTTCCGCTATCCCGGAGATTATCTCGCTGTCGCAGACAATTCCGGTTTTTCTGCGCTTTCCGGAACGCTTCATAATTTCGCAAAGAAACATGCTGACACTCTGGCCATTGCCGTTGGCCGGTCCGTATCGCTGTATCAGCTGGGACTTTCCCTTACTACTGCTGAAACTGCCCTGCGAAGCCTTAGTTTTCACCAGCCTTCTACTGACAACATCTGTGCAGAAAATTACGCAGTTTTCGATGATCTCACTCTGGAAATTGTTCTCTCTTCCGTATCTCCGGAAGACCGTGAAGAATTTTCCGGAAAAACCATTCGTCAGTTATCTTCGGATGAAAAGGAACTTCTGCGAACTTATTTTTCCCTGGAAATGTCCCTGGCCGATACCGCAGAGAAACTTTTTCTCCACAAAAATACTCTCCAATATAAATTAAACCACATTTATAAAAAATGTGGTCTCAATCCCCGGAAATTCCGGGATGCTGTTCTGTTGTATCTGGCGCTGGAAATGGAATAAACAGGCCCATTTTTACAAAAGATTTTTCAGTTCATCCAAATGCTTTATCACATGATCCGCCTTATGTGTCCGTTTCACATTCTCCAGTTCCGCTTCTTCCATCTTCTCCCGGCAGAACCAGCAGGTCTCCATCCCTGCTGCCTGTCCGCCTGCGATATCAGCAGTCAGGGAATCCCCCACGATCATGCATTCTTCTGCTCTGATCCCCGGAAGCTGTTCCAGACAGCGCTCGAAAAAACGTACATCCGGCTTATCCACGCCAATCTTCTCAGACACAAAACAATGGTCAAAATCTTTCAGCATATCGGCTTTTTTCAGCCTGCAGATCTGCTGCTCATAAGGACCGTTGCTGGCTGTGCAGAGGATATATTTTCCCTGCAAATAATCGAGGATTTCCTTTGCTCCCTCCACAGGTACTGCACTGTAAAACAGACACTTCCGAAACAGCATCTCCATGGCCACGCCATCTGCCTCAAGCCCCAGTTTCTTAAGGATTGCCTGCCAGCGCACGTAGGGAAGATCATCCATTGTCAGGATACCCTGTTCGATCTTTTTCCAGATCTGGTCATTCTCCTCCTTGAAAACCGCAAACATTTCCGGCTTATATGTAAGACCTGCATCCTCAAAACAATGCTCCATGCCTTCCTGTGCCGCCGCGTCAAAATCCAGCAGCGTATTATCAATATCCATAAAAACAGCTCTGATCATTTCACTATCCTTTCACATGAAATCCAAACTCATCCTCCAGAGGAATCTCTTTTGCTTCAATTCCCTCAATCTCCACAAAATTCTGCTGAGAAAGGCGTTCTACCATTTCCCGGATTTCTTCTCTGGTTCCCTGCACTTCCATCTCCACACGGTCATCCCAGAGATTTTTTACCCAGCCGGTTAGTCCCATGGACTGTGCAATATAATAAGAGCGGTAACGAAAGCCCACTCCCTGTACTCTTCCTGAAAAATAAAAATGTTTTCGAATCTTTTCCATCTGGCACCTCTTATTTTCTGTCTCAACTATTCCGTTTCTGTATCTCCACCCAAAATCTCCTGCTCCGCTGCAGGAATGTCGTAACAAGATTATATAATAATTCTTTATAAGTTGTAAAGTTATAACCACCTGTCTATTGGAAACCGTAAACATCTGCGTTATAATAGTTTTTATCAGAATAAAAAGAAAACTACTTTCTTTTACAGAAAATATTTTCAACAAAACTTAACATCAGGAGGTAATCATTATGAACGAAAGCATCAAAAACATGCTGGAGCGCAGAAGCATCCGCGCCTACAAAAAAGACCTTGTTCCACAGGAAACTCTGGATGTGATCCTGGAAGCCGGAGAATATTCTCCAAGCGGCATGGGACAGCAGAGTACTCTTATGGTAGTAACACAGGATCCGGAACTGGTTGCAAAACTTTCCAAAATGAACGCGGATGTTATGGGCAGTAAAGCAGATCCGTTCTACGGCGCTCCAACTGTGATCATTGTCTTTTCCGACAGCAAAATGGGCACCTGCGTGGAAAACGGAAGCCTTGTGATGGGAAATCTCATGAACGCCGCTCATGCTCTTGGCGTCGATTCCTGCTGGATCCACCGTGCAAGAGAAGTTTTTGATTCCGAAGAAGGAAAAGAACTGAAGAAACAGTGGGGTGTTCCGGATGAATATATCGGTGTCAGCCACTGTGTTCTGGGATACCGCGACTGCGAGTATCCAACAGCCAAACCTCGTAAAGAGGGCTTTGTGATCCGCGTGTAAACAGTTCAAAAAATAAAAACTTTCATTGCAAATAAAAATCTGACAGATTCCCGCAGAAATCTGTCAGATTTTATTTTCTCTTATTTCAGCGCCTTATCCTTATATCTGGAAATCTCCTCGAGATATTTTTTCCCAAGGTCACTGATATTGACACCTTTTCTGGCAATATAGCCGATGGTCATGATCTCATCGGAATCCAGCTTCACCGCACAGTAATCAGAACCGTTCAGATTTTCACAGATAATGCCGGAACATAGAGTGTATCCGTTAAGTCCTACCATCAGGTTCAGCATGGTGGCCCTGTCATCGGCTTTGATCAGCCGTTTGTACTCATAGGTGCTCAAAACCTCCTCTGCAAAATAAAAGGAATTATTTCCCCCCTGCTCAAAAGACAGGCACGGGTATTCTTTCAGTTCTTCCAGAGTAATCTTCTCACGTTTCGCCAGGGGATGGCCTTTCCACATGTAAACGTAGATCCTGCAGTTGAGAAGTTCGTGAAACTCCAGGCCATATTCGTGAAACATTTTTGTAAGTACTTTTCGGTTAAAATCATTCACATAGAGGATCCCGATCTCACTTTTAAAATTCCGCACATCCTCGATCACCTGATGTGTTTTGGTCTCATGGACCGCAAATTCGTACTCATCCATGCCGAACTGTTTTACCAGCTCCACAAAGGCATTGACTGCGAAAGTATAATGCTGCATGGAAACACTGAACTTTTTGCGGGACTGTTCTTTGGAAATATATTTGGCTTCCATCAGTTCATACTGTTCTACTACCTGCCTCGCATACCCCAGGAATTCTTCCCCTGCGGGCGTTACGGCGATTCCACGGTTTGTTCTTCTGAAGATCTCAACACCTGTCTCCGCCTCCAGTTCCCGGATCGCCGTGGAAAGACTTGGCTGGGAAATATAAAGGCTTTTGGCTGCCTCGTTCATAGATCCGGCTTTTGCAATTGCTATGGTATATCTGAGCTGTGCCAGAGTCATCTGTCTGTATTACCTCCCTGTATTCTATATCAGGCGGATATCTTTCCACCTGGTGTAAAACATTTATTTAAGATAATTTTTATCTACATATCCTTCTTTTCCAAGTTTCGGAACATATACATACCAGTAAGTGCTGTCTTCTTTTTCAATGATCTCAACCGTATCTCCTGTGTTCAGCTGGGCGATCTCATTGTTTTTATCGTAAACTTTTGCACTTCTAAGTGCCAGAAATCCTTTTTCTACCTGAACTGTCATGGTCGGATACGTAACTTCTGATCCACCTGTCAGATAATCTTTATCTACATATCCCGTTTTGTCAAGCTGCGGAACATATACATACCAGTAGTTACTGTCACTGGTATCCTTTACCTGCACCATATCTCCGGTATTCAGACGGCCGATTTCATTGCTGTCATTATATGCTGCCTGATTTCTGAGTGCCAGGTAACCTTTCTCTACCTTTACTGTCCACAGACCACTGTTGTAGATATAGCGGTTATCCACATATCCGGATTTATCCAGCTTCGGGGCATATACATACCAGTAGGTGGAATCGCTGCTGTCTTTTACAAGAACGGTGTCTCCGGTATTCAGACGGCCGATCTCATTGCTGTCATTATATGCTGCTGTATTTCGAAGTGCCAGATAGCCGCTTTTTACTTTTACCGTCCAGGAGTCATTCGTGGCCGTTGTATTTTCCACCACCTGGAGGTAATTTTTGTCCACATATCCGGATTTATTCAGCTTTGGCGAATATGCGTACCAGTAAGTACTGTCTTTTTTGTCCATAACCTCTACCAGATCTCCGGTATTCAACTGGCCGATTTCATTATTTCTGTCAAAAGATTTTTCACTTCTCAATGCCAGATAACCGCTGGTAACCTGCACTTTAAATGTTGTGCCTGCTGCTTTTGCATTCTGTGTTGTAAACAGGAATGCCATTATAAGTGTAAAAATAAAAAGTGCCAGCCATTTCACTGTCTTCTTTTCTGACAGTAAGTTTCTTTTCTCCATAATTCCGCCTCCCTTTCCTTTTGTTAACCGGATATTTGTAATCCGCTTGTTTTATGTTTCATCGATTATCCCTGCACAGGCAGCTGCAGGATTTTATATTAATATTATATCATATTTTTTCCTTTTCTCTGTAAGAACCATGTGTCTGGTCAAGTCCAAATCGGGCTTTCTTTTTTACAGGTCTTGACTTATTAAATTTGCAGTGTTATATTACAGATAGAACAAGAAACCAACGATCCCCGGGGCTGTTTTCCCGGGGCATTTTGTAGGTAAATAAGATTATATAAGGGAAGGTGAATACCATGGCAGTAAAAAGAGATTATTACGATGTTCTGGGCATTGACCGGAACGCAGATGAAAAAACAATAAAAAAAGCATACCGTAAACTGGCAAAAAAATATCACCCGGATACCAACGCCGGTAATCCGGATGCCGCAGATAAATTCAAGGAAGTAAACGAAGCCTACGATATCTTAAGTGACCCGAAGAAGAAAAAAATGTACGATCAGTTTGGCCACGCTGCTTTTGAGGCAGGTGCTGATCCGGGAGCCGGTGCAGGTGCTGGTGGATTCGGCGGATTCCAGAGTAGCGGCAATGGCGGCTATCAGGAATTTCATTTTAACGGTGAAAATATGGACGATATTTTCGGCGATATCTTCGGAAATATGTTCCACGGCAGTCACGGCGGCGGGTTCCACAGCGGATTTGGCGGAAGCGGGTTCCATAGTGGCAGCGGTTTCGGCGGATTCCATCAGCAGGATTTTCCACAGAAAGGCTCCGATGTGAAGGCCAGCATCAACGTTACCTTCGATGAGGCCGCTTTTGGTGCAGATAAAAGGATCTCCCTGTCCAGCCCGGACGGAAGCTCCGGTGCCCCACAGACATTGCAGGTCCACATTCCGGCAGGTATCGATACCGGCAAGAGTATCCGTCTGAAAGGAAAAGGAATGCCTGGAACCGGCGGCGGAGAACCTGGTGACCTGCTTCTGAAAGTTACCGTAGGAACCCGTCCTGGATATGAGCGGAAAGGATCGGATGTTTACACCACCATCTCCATTCCGTACACAACAGCTGTTTTTGGCGGTGAAGCTACCGTTCCTACCCTTTATGGAAATGTAATCTGCAAGATCCGGGAAGGCATGCAGTCCGGTTCTAAGATCCGTCTAAGAGGAAAAGGCATCGTTTCCATGAAGAACCCGTCCATCCGCGGTGACCAGTACGTAACCATCCAGATCCAGGTTCCACAGAATCTGAATTACACCGCCAAAGAGAAACTTCATGAGTATGCAAGGGCATGTGGACTGGAACGGAGTAATGCCAATGGATCGCATGTGGCGTAAATAGTTAGTACCAGGGTCAAGCGGATATTCGCAATCCGCATTCGGTTAAATAAAAAGAGTATCACAGATCTCATCTTTATCCATGAGTTTCTGTGATACTCTTTTTTTGATCGTCAAAGGGATATTTGCCATCCCCATTCAATACTTCTTATTTATGACAATGTCATATCTCCATCTTTCACCCATCCAAGTTTACGTACAAACATATTGATGAGTGGGCAGAGGACTGCCGGGAGGATGAAGGAGATCAGGAAAAGTCCTGCCCAGTCCATGGCTGTGACTGCTGTCTTGGTTCCTTCTGCAATATCATTCATCCATCCTGTATACACACCGATCTGTCCTACAAAACCACAGGTACCCATTCCTGAGGATACAGCTGTTCCATTCATCTGCAATTTAAAGAGACAGGTCGCGATAGGTCCTGTGATGGCGGATGTGAGGATTGGTGCAATCCAGATCCTTGGATTTCTGACGATATTTCCCATCTGGAGCATGGAGGTTCCGATTCCCTGAGAAACCAATCCGCCCCATTTGTTTTCCTTAAAGGACATAACCGCAAAACCTACCATCTGTGCACAGCAACCTGCTACTGCGGCGCCGCCTGCCAGTCCGGTAAGTCCCAGAGCCGCACAGATCGCAGCGGAAGAAATCGGCAGTGTCAGTGCGATTCCCACAAATACGGAAACCAGGATTCCCATAAAGAACGGCTGCAGGTCCGTTGCCCACATAATTATACTTCCCACTTTCATGGCAGCTTTTCCAAGGGCAGGTGCCCACCATGCGGAAAGGCCTACACCCACCCCGATGGTTACAAGAGGCGTTACAAGAATATCTATCTTGGTCTCCTTGGAAACGGCCTTGCCGATCTCAGCTGCAAGTATCGCAACAAACAGTACTGCCAGAGGGCCACCTGCTCCGCCAAGTGCATTGGAGGCAAAACCAACAGTGATCAGTGAAAACAGTACCAGCGGCGGGCAATGCAATGCGTAACCGATAGCTACTGCCATGGCAGGTCCGCTCATGGCAGAGGCCAGAGAACCTACCGTGTACTGGGTGTCATTGACTGTGGCAACTGCCATAGTCAGAAACGGAATGTGGAATTGTGTGCCAAGGGTGTTGATGATCGTACCGATCAGCAGGGAACAGAAAAGTCCCTGCGCCATGGCGCCCAGTGCATCGATACCGTATCTCTTCAGGGAGATCTCGATATCCTTCCGTTTCAGAAATGCTTTGAATTTTTCCATTTTTAAACTCTCTCCTTACCCTGATCCGCTTCCTGCCGGATCAGTTCCTTTATTTGCAAAAGGTCTCGCTTACTTTCTCAAGTTCCTCGCGGATGGAAATATGCTGCGGACATACTTCCTCACACTGTCCGCATTTTACACATTCATCTGCACGCTTTCTGCCGTGACTGACTACCAGCCAGTCTTCCTGATGAACTGCGGCAGCTTTATTTCCGTACAATGTCAGATAATTCATTGCTGTAAAGGAACCGGAAATTCCGATTTCCATCGGACAGACCTTTGCGCAGTAGTTACAGGTTGTGCATGGAATCAGAGGAATTTTGCTCATAGCCTCTCTTGCCTTATCAAGAGTCTCCTTCTCACTGTCAGTGAGGCCGTTGAAATCCTTCATAAAAGAAAGGTTATCCTCCATCTGTGCAACATTGCTCATTCCGGAAAGTACGGTGATCACGCCTTCCAGATTTGCCGCAAAACGGATCGCCCAGGATGCGGTGGATGCTTCCGGCTCTGCTGCCTTCAGAAGCTTTTCCACTGATTCCGGTGGAGTTGCAAGCATGCCGCCTTTTACAGGTTCCATGATAATGACCGGTTTTCCATGTTTTCTGGCTACCTCGTAGCAGGCTCTTGACTGGATCGCCGGATTTTCCCAGTCTGCGTAATTGATCTGCAGCTGTACAAATTCCATTTCCGGATGTGCAGTGAGAAGTGCATCCAGTTCCTCCGGTGTGGAATGGAACGAAAATCCTGCATGTCTGATCAGACCGGCTTCCTTCTGTTCACGGATCCAGTCCCATAAACCGTACTCATCAAAATATTTTGTTCTGTGCTCTCCAAGATTGTGGAGAAGATAGAAATCGAAATATCCTGCCTTTGTTCTCTCCAGAGATGTTTTAAACTGTGCAAGAGCTTCATCTCTTGTCTTGCAGTTGATCCAGGCTGCCATTTTGGTAGCAAGCTGATATTTTTCTCTCGGATAACGCTCTACCAGTGCTTCGCGGATAGCATCTTCGCTTCCTGCATAAGCCCATGCTGTATCAAAATATGTAAATCCGGCTTCCATAAATTTGTCTACCATGACTTTGGTCTGCTCCACATCGATCACACCTTCGGATTTCTGCGGAAGTCTCATGAGACCAAAACCAAGTTTTTTGATTTCTTCGCCTAAATATGCCATATTTTTTTCTCCCTTCTTATTCCATTCCGGAAAATTTTCCACATCATTATATCATCTGTTATATCGTCTGATAAACAATATTCCAGACACTGATATCTCCCGGACTGTTATATTTTTACTGCAGGAAAAAAACTGCGTTTCTCCTATTATAACGGTATTTACTCCAGCAGTAAACCTTTTTCTTTTACAAGTGTCAAGACAGTGGAAATCTTGTATCTGCAAACAAAAAGCAGCTGTCGCACTTTTACAGCACGACAACTGCCTTTTGTTCTACTTCTTCTGCATCTGTTTATTCTCTTTTCCATAAAGAAATGGCCTTGCCACTGTCCGGTTGAAAAACTCAATCAACGGTCCCATAAAAAATGCGGTGACAAGGGTTCCGGCTCCTACAACCGCGCCCATGAAAAATCCGGCCGCTGTTGTGATCACATCCGTTCCGATCCTGCACATGCGGAAAGGGATCCGGGTTCGTTTATCCAGAATCAGTGCATAGGCATCATAGGCGGAAACTCCCATATCTGCTGTAAAATACAGTGCCGACGCAAAACACATCATTACAACAGCGATACACATCAGAATCACTCTTACTCCAAATGTTCTCTCCGGCAGATACCTGTCAAAAAGCTGCATTCCTTTTTCCACGATAATTCCCATAAAAAACAGGTTCAGCACAGTTCCAAGTCCGATAAAATGTCTGTCCAGAAAGAATACTCCCAGCAGCATCAGTGCATTGATGGCAATATAAACATAACTGTATTTTATTCCTGCAAGATTCCACACACCCATGACAAAACAGGAGTTGGGATCTGTCCCAAAATCAGATGCCTTGAAAATGGCCACACTGACACCAGCCAGAAAGATTCCGGCAAATGTCATGAGGATTCTTTTTACTGTTAATGAATTCATCTTTCTTCTTTACACCTCTGATCAAATATTTTAAACTGATATTATCTATAATCATGCATCGAAAGGCAGGAAATTCCCATGGAAAACAAACAGGTCCTGAACCGCCAGACTTCATCAAAAGAACTTCATCTTATTTCCTGCGGATGGGAAAAATGTACGCCGGAACAATCCTACGGCCCTGGTGTCCGGCGATATTACACCATCCACTTTGTGCTGAACGGACAGGGATATTTCTATATGAATAACCGAAAATATGCTCTGAAAGCCGGCCAGTGCTTTTTCATTCCTCCTGTGACCAGCTCTCTCTACAAAGCAGAGCCTTCTGATCCCTGGACTTATATCTGGATCTGTTTCAATGGAGAAAACGCTCCCATCCTCTGTGAACACTGCCATCTTACTGAGGAAACTCCGGTCCAACAGCTGGATTCGGTTCTTCCCTATCAGGAAACCATTCTTGAAATGATGACTCACCCGCAGCTGACGCCCTCCAATGAAGCCTATATCCAGAGTGGTCTTTACCGGATCATCGCCATGCTGGAGGAAGAATTTCATGCTTCCTACACGACCATGGAATCCAACGAGAATTTTTATATCACACAGGCTGTTGATTACATCAAAAAAAGTCCGCTTCAGGATATTACTGTTACCGATGTTGCCGACTATCTGCATATCAGCCGCAGTCACCTTTACGGACTTTTCAAAAAACATCTTGGAACCACGCCCCAGGCTTTCCTGACTTCCGCCAAGATCATCAATGCCAGGGAACTTCTGACGATCACGGATATCCCTGTATCCAGCGTGGCGATCTCCTGTGGATATCAGAATCCTTTTGCATTCTCCCGTGCCTTCAAAAAAGAAACCGGCATGACGCCCCGGGAATACCGGGAAAAATATCATCATGCCGAGGATCTTCTGGATTGCTGAATCCCTTCTTCGGATTTACGGAACAACTACCTTTGCATTGTAGTATTCCACGGTTGCATCCATGGTCGGACCTTCATTGTCATACCAGTCGTAAGTGATGGTCTCGCCATTTTCTCCCCATACTTCCGGGCAGTCGATCTCTTCCCAGTCAAGTGGAACAAAATGCTCTTTCTGTTCTGATGCCCGCAGCATGATCTGATGCAGCTCCTCAAATTCTTCCGGATTCAAGACTCCGGGTTTTGCGGACACAAACAATGGTGTACCGCTCTTTGCAAGAACATCTGCCCACTGGCGGTTTTTATCCCACGGGATCATTCCGAAAATGCCGACGCAGTCTGCATCAATATGATAAAAAGCATTGTGCTGTGGAAGACGGAATGCCAGTGTATTTACTCCCATTCTTCTGGTACGCTCCCAGATACGTCCACTGGTATCATCACCGGTCCGGTTCAGGTGCATCAGGCCTGCGCCCAGGTGTCCGATGGTGTTGCATCCGATGATCACCGCATTGTTGCTGCGGGAAGCATCATAAACTTCCTGATAAAGCATTTTTACGATTTCTGCGCTGGTTTTGGTCTGGTCGTAGAAATGCCATTTTTCCATGGAATTGTCTCTTAAATTTGCCTCAAATCCCCATTTTCCAAAGAGATCAAAAGTAGAAAAATCATGTTTGATCAGAGTGTATCCCCAGTCACAGATGCGCTCAATGTCTTTACGGATATATGCCAGTGCGTCCGGATGGGACGGATCGAGACAGTCATTATAGGAAATCCGCCACTCGTCCGGAATGTTCTCATCCTCATTAAGAAGCAGACGTACCCAAATACCCGGGCGGACACCTTTTTCTTTCAGCTTGTCTGCAAGACCTTTCATATCCGGGAACTTGGCATTACCTTTTGTCCATGGGCCACCATTGTATTCATCCAGGCGGTGGTGCTCCTGCCAGCAGTCATCAATAACCATGAACGGAGGATTTTTCGCCCCTTCGGTCAGTTTCAGGATATAATCGGTATCACTTAAGATCTCCTCTTCGGAACTGTCGCCGTAAGCATAGTACCAGTTGTTGCTTCCATATACCGGGAACTCCGGGAAGATCGGATCTGTACACATTTTTTTACAGAATTCCTGTGCAGTCTCAAAAGTATCTGCTCCTTCTGATTCCATGCAGACGATCTGTGCGGCACGCAGTTTTCTTCCTTTCAGCTGTACGCCTGTATTACCGCAGCGAACATCCAGAAATAATGTGATTCCCTTGGTATCTGCCTGCCAGCAACACATAGCGGAAGGGCGGACCTTTACACCAAAGCAGAGGACTTTCTCAGAAAGCTTTGCCAAAAAATACCATGGCAGATAACGGTTGCCGCTCATTCCATGCCATTCCACATCACCATAGGTACGTTCCCAGGCATCTCCCAGGAATCTGGCGGATTTCGGGATCTTGTAATTCCATCTCAGTTTTACACATCTTACTGCATCTTCTGAGGTGACAAATATATCCTCATGTTCACCCGCATCCTGAAATTCTACGGTAGTTGCACCGGCAGTTACGACCGGCTGCCCACCCTGGCATACCAGTCTCTCATCTTCTGTTTCCACCGTTACATAATCCGGTACACCAAGTTTAAAATCTGCATATGTTTTCTGCATTATTCTCTCCTCCTGATATGAGCAAGTCCCTGCCCGCTGCTTATTGTTGATTGCTTTTCACAACCCTGCAGGGGACTTCCTTGCTTCTGTTAGATATAAGCATTTCACACTTTCTGTTCTTGTTATTTAGCGCTTTCCTTCTATTATCTGTACAAACCCAAACAACATATGGGAAGCTTTCTTTCATACTACTTATCTATATGCTTTATTATATTGATTTTTTGTTTTTTTTCTATGCTTTAAAGTTTTTATAACATTGCAGAATGTTCACTTTTTAAAACTCGTCTCTGCTATTTTTCATCCAACCCGTGACTCGTATATTAGACATTTGTAAATATGTCAGGCCTCACTCCTGTTTTTGATACCTTATTGCAGGACTAAGTTCCACCCCTAATTTCAATATAAGAACGTAAAGGACTAATGGTGGAAATTACTATTTCATTTAAGTGAAAATGTGAAGAAATTGTGATTTTAGCACTCGCCTATTGACTTTGCTAACAGCAAGTGTTATATTACATATAGAACAAAAGAAGAGATAAAAAAAGAGCTTCCGGATGTTCAGAATAACCAAACAATCACCACTGCGGAATAACCCAAAGTGGTAACGATATACCGACAACAGTTGGATCTCTTGATCCACCGGAACGGCTTTTCAATTTGAAAGGAGAAATGACTTATGATGTTCCCGAGTGTATTTGGAGAAAACTTATTTGATGACTGGATGGATGATTTTGGATTCAAAGACAACTTCTTTAGTGGTAAGAATCCTCTTTATGGCAAACATGCCAAAAATATCATGAAAACCGATGTACGTGAAACAGATAAAGGATATGAACTGGATGTAGATCTTCCTGGATTTAAGAAAGATGAAGTACAGGTACAGCTGAAAGACGGATATCTTACTATTTCCGCTGCCAAAGGCCTTGACAAAGACGAACAGGATAAGAAGGGCAACTACATCCGCCGTGAACGTTACGCCGGCAGTACAAGCAGAAGCTTTTATGTTGGGGATGGTGTAAAGAACGATGAAGTTCATGCCAAATTTGAAAACGGCGTCCTGAAACTTTCTATTCCAAAGAAAGCAGCACAGGAAATCGAAGCTGATAAATACATTTCTATCGAAGGATAACGATGACTCACTTTCACAGGAGGAGGGGAATCCACAGGGATTCCCCTCCTCCTCTTTTTATACCTGACACCAGCCATTCGCATTCCACTTCGCTGCATTCTCATTGTCAAAGAATTCATAATATCGGGTATTTTTTAACAAAGTTATTGGTATTTCAGAATATTTTTTGTATATTTTGCAGTACATTATTCCATTTTTTTGAAATTAATGGTATAATATGCACATTAAATAAATCTGTTTCGCAATCTTTCAGGACAATACTCCTGAACAGCCACGTAAAACACGATCATGACAGGAGGTTTTTATTATGGATCAGGACAAAATGATTAAAATCTATGCACGTAGTGACAGCCGCATTCAGCTGAAAATGATTCCGGGACATTTCGTAACTTCCCAGTCTCATATCACACATTATCTGGACCTCACCACCATGAAATCCAGATCCTCCGAAGCGCAGCGTATCGCAGCCACTCTCGCAGCAAATTATGAAGCATCTATTCCGGTAGACACCATCGTCTGCATGGATGGACTTGAAGTGATCGGTGCCTATCTCGCCGAAGAACTGACCAAGGCCGGTGTACTTTCCATGAACGCTCATCAGACCATTTACGTCATCACACCGGAATTCAACAGCACCGGACAGATGATCTTCCGCGACAACTATGAGCCGATGATCAATGGTAAAAACATCCTCATCCTCAACGGTTCCATTACCACCGGTTCCACACTGAACCGTGCCATCGAAAGTGTTCTCTATTACGGTGGCAAGATCCGCGGAGTCGCAGCCATCTACAGTAGCGTAGACAGCGTAGCTACCCTCCCTGTCCACTCTATTTTCCAGGCCAGAGACATCCCTGACTATCACTCTTACCGCTCCGACAACTGCCCACTGTGCAAAAACCGCCAGAAGATCGATGCCATTGTCAGCAGCTATGGATATTCTGTATTGTAAATTTTAACCAGATCAATGAAGTCCTCCCTGGGTTGCAAAAAAACAACAACCCGCGGGGGACTTACTCATATCACACTAAATCTGCAAACAAAGAAGAAGCCATATATCAACCAATGCTTCATAAATGACATTGATATCCCTATGACTTCCTCTTTATAATTTCTGCTTATAATTGATATTCTCTATACATGGCTTCACGCATTTCTTTATCCGTAACAACCTTCTGAATCTCATCACCCCGGCCATCAAGGATAAGCCTGTTGATCAGAACGCTAAGACGCTCCTCACCTTGGGCCATTCCCTGCGCCATTCCTTGTGCCATTCCTTGCGCCATTCCTTGCGCCATCCCTTGCGCCATCCCTCGTTCTAGCCCTAATGCTTCAGCCTGTTCTTTAGCTTCCTTAAGCAGTCTTGCCCTTTTCTCAGATTCCAGTTCCAGAACATGTCCGCCCATAACCTCACCTATTCCTTTCCGGACTTTCTCCTCGTTTCTGAAAATATAATCAGATATCCGAGTGATCAGTCCAATCAGATCACTGAACAGTTCAGACCTTCCAACCTCAGTAATCTCCACTTTCAGCTTACTCCGGATCACTTCATATTCATTCAACAATTCCTGAAAAAGTTGTGGATCCTCACTCATCTCATGCCCTCTTTTCTCATATCTCATGATATAAAAAGGAAGCAGCATAAGAAGACTTTTCTCAAATATCTTATCTTTTGTATAATTATCAACTTTAATCGTGGGCACTCTGTACAAATGACATTTTCCATCCGGAAAAACCACATCCACTTCCAGAAAATCCGGCGTATTGCTACCGCTTCTCAGATACAACACACAAGAACGAGGAAACTCCATCCGATACCTCCGTCCCTGCTTCCTGGCAAACTCAACAGCAGTTGCAAAATCATACTCGATCATCCGTACAGCCATCGTCGTGTCATCCGTACTCTGACATTCTATGTGATAAATCTTATTTCCGATCAACAACCGCGAATCCGTAATAATCTCACCATCCACCCGCTGATACTCATTACGCAGCTGCACAATCTCCACATCAGCCGGATACGATGTATGAAAAACATCATTGATCAAAGGCACGACCAGAAATGTCATCTTCTCCATCATAGTACGAAAAACATCATCAAAAATCGTATTATCACTCAAACAATACTCCTTCTGGTATCCATAATTATACCATCAAACAAACACTACAGAAACCTTGTATACAGTTTTTATAAATGTTTTTGAAAAAACGCTTCAGACATTGAAGCCAAAAGAAACCAAATAAATGGTCAGATCTTATAAGATACACAAATCATACCACACATCCCACCACAACACCACAAAAATCCATCCCCAAAATTCGACACTACTCAACTTCCAGGCGTCCAGCAACGCGCCGACACTCACAACCCTCCCGCCAAACCACAAACAATCTCAGCCTTTCCTCCCAGCCATCCAGCGCAGCGCTGATGGCTCATCCAACTCCCGTCAGACCACTCTACCTACCACTCTGAAAGATCAGCCCGGGAGGTGTGTGCGGTCTGTCACTGGCTCTGCAGGAGGGGAGCTGATTCTTGGCTGGTGGAAATCTGCGTTGTTTTTCAAAAGTTCGCTGTTTGAGCGAAGCGAGTTCGGACTTTTGGAAAACGCTTTTAGCAGATTCCCGGCAGCCTAGAAGCCAGCCCCCGACGAAGCCCCAGCGACAGACCGCACACACCTCCCGGGCGTCCCTTTCACAACCTTGCCCCCACCAAACACCTGTGCTATAATCAAACTAATCAAAAAACCGAGGTAAACCACACATGAACAAAAAAGAAATCGCAGAAATAAAAAAACAATTCACCTCCGACCGCTGCTCCATCACCCGCATCTGCGGCTGCTACGTAGACGGCGAAAAAAACAAAAAAACCGAACTCAAAGAAGCCTTCTTATCCTTATCCGAAGAAGAAACCTTCAAATACTTTGATATCTTCCGAAAAACCCTCACAGGCACCATCGGAAAAAACCTCATTAACATGGAATTCCCCCTGGAGCAGGAATCCGAAGGCGGAACCCAAAACTTTCTCATGAAACTCCGGGAAAGCAAACTCACCGACGACACCCTCACCGAAGCCTTCTACGACAAAATTATCGAAAACTACGACTACGGCGAAAACTACTACATCATCCTCATCCACGCAGTCTACGACATCCCCGGAAAATCCTCAGACGGAGCCGAAATGTTCGACGCCTCCGATGAGATCTACGACCACATCCTCTGCAGCATCTGCCCCGTCAAACTCTCCAAGGCAGGCCTGCACTACAACGTAGAGACCAACAACATCGAAGACCGCATCCGCGACTGGCTGGTAGAAATGCCCGACTGGGGCTTCCTCTTCCCACAGTTCAATGACCGCAGCACCGATATCCATGGCCTCCTCTACTACACAAAAAACGCCGAAAACCTCCGCTCCACCATGATGGAAGAAGTCTTCGGCTGTACCACACCACTGTCCGCAGCAACCCAGCGCGACTCATTCAACGCTCTGGTTGAAGAAACCCTCGGCGATGACTGCGCCTACGATACCGTCCTTGAGATCCACGAAAAACTTAACGACCTCATCGAATCCCAGAAAGACGAACCGGAACCAGTAGTCCTCACCAAATCCGAGGTAAAACGCCTCTTCGAAGAATGCGGCGTAGAAGACGAAAAACTCCAGAACTTTGATGAACAATACGAACTTGCCGCAGGCGAAAAATCTTCCCTGGTAGCATCCAATATCACCAACACCAGAAAATTCGAGATCAAAACTCCGGATGTGGTAATCCACGTAGCACCGGACCGCGCAGACCTGGTAGAAACCCGGATCATCGACGGCCGCAAATGCCTGGTGATCCCCATGGAAAGCGAAGTAGAACTCAACGGCATCCGTGTCAGCGCACTGAATTCTGCCGAAAATATAATCGCAGAATCCATCCCCGCTCATGGCGTTAATAACAGTGACAACGAAGAAGAAATCCCATTTTAAAGGAGACCTTATGAACAATAAAAAAATCTTATTCTTCGACATAGACGGCACACTGCTCACCCCACACCCATTCAAGGTTCCGGAAAGCACCAGCCTCGCCCTCACAAAAGCCCACGAAAACGGCCATCTCCTCTTCATCAACACCGGCCGCACCAAAGCCATGATGCCCTCTGAACTCTCAGACCTCCATTTCGATGGCTATATATACGGCTGTGGAACCCACATTTACATGGATAACAAACTGCTCTTCTTCCGCACAGTACCCAACCTTCTGTGCAAAGAAACAGTGGATCTTCTCCGCAAATGCAAGATCGAAGCACTCTTTGAATCCAACACCGAGATTCTGTACGATGGCGCATCCCCGGCACAGTCCGAATTCGGAGCTAGAATGCGAAAAGAAATTCCCATGGTAGACATCACGAAATTCAACCGTGAAGACGCCTGCACCTACTCCTACGACAAATTCCTGGTGCACATGCTGCCGGACTCCAATGTAGAAAAATTCCGCAGCTTCTGCAACGATCATTACACCTATTTTGACCACGGAGACGGAATCTGGGAAGTCACACAGAAGGGCACCAGCAAAGCCACAGGCATGGAATTTCTCCTGGACCGCCTTTCCATCCCGAAGGAAAACAGCTACGCATTCGGAGACAGCCCCAACGACCTCCCCATGCTGAAAGCAGCCGGAATCAGCGTAGCCATGGGCAACTCCTATGGCGATATCGAAAAGGACTGCACCTATCAGACAAGTGCTGTTGATAAAGATGGAATCTACAACGCACTGGAACATTTTAAGTTGATCTGATTTGACAAAAAAATGGACAATGTACGATAAATGGTACATTGTCCGTTTTTTATACTCTTAAAATAACTTTTTTATTTATTTCTCAGCTTCCGGTGTAGCAGTTGCCTCTGCCTCTGTAGAATCTGCTGCAGTAGAATCCTCGGTTGCAGAATCCTCAGCTGCCGGAGTCTCCGTCACATCCGGGTCCGGAGTAGGAGTTGGGGTCTGGATCGTAAAGCTGTGATTATCTGTGATCTTGATCTTCTTGATCAGTTTTGTCTCTTCTTTGATATCCGCTTTCTTTTTCCAGCCATCTGTAGTATCGTTATAGAAATCATCCTTCTTGGTATTTGTCAGAGACTCTTTCTTGCTCTCTGTTGCCGTCTCATCATTCTTGGAATCCAGTCTTACCACATACCATACGGAATCTGTCTTGATGATATCCTCGTTCAGCGCACCCTCATCCAGTTTTCTTAAAGCAGTACGAACCTCATCCGGATAGGTTGTTCCATTGGCTGCACTGTCGTCGCCTTCCTCGTAAGCCGGACATGAACCGGTTGTTGCTGTCATATCTGTGGAAATTTCGTCTCCAAGTGTATTAAAATCTGCAGTTGGATCCTCTTTAACCTTGTCAAAGAATTTCTGGAGATTCTCTTTATTTGTCTTGATATCATCATCGGAAAGATCGTCTCCGCTGACTTTCACGCTTGCATAGCTGAAAGACATCTGCTGATACTCTTTCTCATCCAGCTTCACATCCGCCTTGACTTCAATGGCATCCTTCATCTTCACATCGTATGTCTCAAGCTCCAGGAAAGTTTTCACCATATCTTCATCAACTGCAAGCTCTGCAATTGTCTCATCAGAGTTTGCTGCAATAAAGTTCTTGGCTGCTTCCTCAAGTGCCTTCTGCTCATCCTCAGTGATCTCCACATCATACTCGGAAGCGTGCTCCTTCTCCAGGCACATTTTCTCAACAGTCTCAACGGATGTTGTTACCGCATTCTCACCGTAAGTCTCATCGGAATCATCACCCATCTTGGTACTCCAGATAGACATGTCGCTTCCGCCGCCAAGATACATCCTGTACATAGCCTCAGCCTGTGCCTGCTGCATACGTGCCGCAAGACTTACAACACCAAGCGGGATCTCCTGCTTATTCACTGTCACTGCAGTCTTTGTGCCGTCGAGTTTTTTATTTCCGCAGCCTGCCATCATTCCTGCTGCTGTAACGCAGACAAGAGCGGTAACTGCCGCTTTTTTTACTGAATTTTTCATTTCATCCTCCATCTATCCGTCCATAAAAATCACGGTCCGGCTCTTATTCCATAATGCTTAATTATAAACGTTTTCCTCTTTAAGAGCAAGGAATTTCACGAACTTACACGACATTTCACAAATTATCCACAAGTCTTTCCGGGAAAATATCCGGTATCCACAGACCGGATGTTTTTTCCCGTGGATAACCCTAAGCTTAGCTGATTCTTCCCTTTACTCCAGTGGCTCTGCCAGTTTTGCCAACTCCCCCGCAAACTTCATCAACTCTTCGATCAGCCTTCCCTGTGGTGTCAGGATAAATTTCGGCTCATGATCAGCCTTAAACTGCAAACCTCTCCGGTACTGCGCCATAATAGCCGGGATACCTGCGGGATCCAGCTTAGCCTTTTCATAGAGCGTGATCCGGACATCTTTTCCAAGCTGCTTGATCTCCGTCACATATCCCTGATGAGCAAGGGCCTTCAGTCTTGCAATGGCAAGAAGATTCAGTACTGCTTTCGTCGGCTCACCAAAACGGTCGATCAGCTCTTCCAGCATATCGTCATACTCCTGCTGACTCTCAATACCGGCAATTCGCTTGTAAATATCCAGTTTCTGAAATTCGTTGCTGATGTAGGAATCCGGAATAAATGCATCGATATTAAGATCAATGGTCGTCTCAAAATCATCCATAGTCTGGATTCCCTTAGCCTCCTTGACAGCCTCACTGAGCATCTTGCAGTAAAGGTCATAGCCCACCGCGTTCATATGGCCATGCTGCTGAGCTCCAAGAAGATTTCCTGCTCCACGGAGCTCCAGATCCTTCATGGCGATCTTAAAGCCGCTTCCAAGATCCGAATATTCCCGCATGGCGCTGAGTCGCTTTTCCGCTGTCTCCTGAAGCATCTTATTCTTCGTATACATCAGAAACGCATAGGCAGTACGGTTAGAACGTCCTACACGTCCGCGAAGCTGATACAGCTGAGAAAGACCATATCGATCGGAATCATGGATGATCATGGTATTTACATTGGAGATATCCAGTCCCGTCTCAATAATGGTAGTGGAAACCAGTACATCCACATCTCCGTTGATAAAATCATACATCACCTGCTCCAGTTCCCTCTGGCTCATCTGACCATGGGCAAAATCCACCCTGGCTTCCGGCACCAGCTTCGATATGCGAAGAGCTACCTCCGCAATATCATTAACCCGATTGTATACATAATAAACCTGGCCGCCACGTCGAAGTTCCCTGCGGATAGCCTCCCGGACAGTCTCCTCATCATATTCCATAACATACGTCTGGATCGGCACACGGTCCATAGGCGGCTCTTCCAGAACACTCATGTCACGGATACCAATGAGACTCATATGAAGAGTTCGGGGAATCGGAGTTGCAGTCAGTGTCAGCACATCCACATCTTTTTTCATCTGCTTGATCTTTTCTTTATGAGTGACACCGAAACGCTGTTCCTCATCAATGATCAGAAGTCCCAGATTCTTAAATTCCACATCTTTGGAAAGAACCCTGTGAGTACCGATCACAATGTCCACCTGGCCTTTTTTGATCCCCTCGATGGTCTTTTTCTGCTGGGCAGAAGTACGGAACCGGCAGAGAAGATCCACTTTCACCGGAAATTCCTTCATACGCTGCACAAAGGTGTTGTAATGCTGTTGGGCAAGAATGGTAGTGGGCACCAGATAAACGACCTGGCGGCTTTCCTGAACTGCCTTAAACGCAGCTCTCAAAGCAACCTCCGTCTTACCGTAACCAACGTCACCACACACAAGACGGTCCATGATCTTGGTACTTTCCATGTCCTTCTTGGTATCCTCGATGGCTGCCAGCTGATCCTCTGTCTCCTCATAAGGAAACATTTCTTCAAATTCCTTCTGCCAGACCGTATCCGGGCCACAGACATAGCCCTCTTTTTCCTGGCGGACCGCATAAAGCTCCACCAACTCTTTTGCGATATTTTTAACCGCACCCCGGACACGGCTCTTGGTCTTGTTCCACTCCTGTCCGCCAAGTTTATTCAGCTTGGGTGTTTTTGCATTTTCGGAAGATCCGGAATATTTCTGCAAAGCATCCAACTGGGTTGCCAGGATGTAGAGATTGCTGCCACCACGGTACTCAATCTTGATGTAATCTTTTACAACTCGGTCCACTTCCACTTTTTCGATTCCACGATAAATTCCAAGTCCATGTTTTTCGTGGACAACAAGATCCCCGATGGAAAGCTCCGCAAAATCCTGGATACGGTTTCCACTGTACTTTTTCTTCTTTTTGCGCTTCTTCTGCTCTTTGCCGAAAATGTCTGTTTCCGTCATCACCGCAAATTTGATCAGCGGATACTGGAAACCACGGCGCGCATGGCCATAAACAACCATGATCTCGCCGGGGCTTATGATACGGTCTGTATCCTGTCTGTAAAAAGCATTCAGGCCTTCCTCTGAGAGATCCTTTGCCAGACGCTCTGCCCTTGTCCTGGAACCGGAAAGCAGGGCGATCCGGTACCCCTGGCTTTTATACTGGAGAAGATCTTTTACCAGAAGTTCAAAACTGCTGTTGTAAGAATCCACAGATTTCACCGTGAGATCAAATTCCTCATTGATCTTCCAGCCGGAACGTCTCGGAGAAAGTGCGGACACAGCCACGCAGTTCCGTCTGTTCAGTTTCTTCTGCACTTCCTGAAAACCACAGAGCCACTGTTCCGGAAGATTTGCCTCGCCTTTTTCCTCCCTGTGCATGCGGCTCTGACGGTACTCTTCCTCCACACCTTCGCCGTTTTCTGCCAGATGGTTCAGCTCATCCAGAAACAGCAGTGTTTTTTCTTCCGGAAAATAATCCAGGAAAGATACCATATCCTCGCAGTCCATCTTTTCTGTAGCCGGATAAATGGTGATCTCATCTATATTTTCCAGAGATCTCTGGCTTTCTGCATCAAAACTCCGGATGGAATCGATCTCATCATCCCAGAGTTCAATACGCCATGGATTCTCCTCCGTCAGCGGATAGATATCAATGATCCCTCCCCGCACGGAAAACTGTCCCGGAAGCTCCACCTGGCCAACCCGCTCATATCCCAGATCCACCAGATCTGCTTTCAGCTGATCCAGATCGATTACACTGTCACTTTTAAAATGAAGAAGGCTGCTTTTGATCTTTTCCAGAGGCATCAAAAAATCCATGCATCCGTCTATGCTGGTAACCACCGTCACTTCTTCCTGCTCCAGAAGTGCCCGGATCACACGCATCCGCTGCCGGATCAGAAGATTTCCATGAATGTCTGCCTGAAAAAACAGAAGATCTTTTGCCGGATAAAAATATACATTTTTGTCATAGAAGCGGTAATCCTCATAAATTTCCTTTGCGTTACGTTCATCATCCGCAAGGATCAGATGACATGGAAAAAGCCCGGAAAGTCCATACATCAGATGGACTTTCTGGGACTCCATACATCCGGAAACATTAAGAATTCCGCGGTTTGCGCCACAGCGCTTTTTTATTTCTTCAAACTCTGCAAGGCCCTGCAGAGGCTGCAAAAATGCTTCCATACAAACCTCAATTCTTAGGCTTTTTCCTGTTATACTTATTCATCGCCGCATCCACGCCCTCGGACAGGATCATTTCTACGGCCTCTGCCGCATCATTAATTCCCTCGTCCACAAGCTTGCGGTCGCTGTCCGAAAAATGACCCAGCACAAAATCTGCCAGATCCCAGTCTTTCGGTTTCGCACCAACACCAACACGGATACGGATAAACTTCTCAGTTCCAAGACGACGGATAATATCCTTGATCCCGTTATGTCCGCCTGCACTGCCTTTTTTGCGGATACGAAGCTGTCCCGGTTCCAGATCGATATCATCGTAGATCACGATCAGCTCTGTCTCCGGATCGATCTTGAAATAGCTGGACATCTCCTGAATCGGACCGCCGCTTAAATTCATATAGGAAAGCGGTTTCATCAGAATGGCTTTTTCACCGCCGATGATGCTTTTTCCATACATGGCATTAAATTTTACGCCGCCCTGTGGGATATTATGCTTCTCCACAAGGCAGTCGATGGTGTCAAATCCCATGTTATGGCGGGTAGCCTCATACTGCTTTCCCGGATTTCCCAAACCTGCAATTAAATACATAAAAACTCCTCAGTTAGTTGAAATATACCATCTCATCAGCAAGAGGCTCGCACACTTCCACATGCTCTGCATAAAGTACAATACCCTCTCCCTGATATTCCATTCTCTTCTCAAAAGCAACTTTCGCGGTAACTTCCACCCACTGTCCTTCTGCAATCTTCGGGGCAAAAGCGCTTTTGCAGATATATCCCAGGAATGTGGTATCATCTGCACAACATGTCATGGCTGTTCTTCCTGGAACAAAGAATTTGCTTCCCATTCCACGCGGTTTCAGGGCACGTGCCTTGAAATGGACAGTTTTTCCGACGTAACGGTCCGGATGATCCATGGAATCTACAAACCAGATGCCGTAATCCTCCGGAAGGATATCGATCACCGGTGCATCAATATCAAACGGCATCTCATCTTCAAAAAGATCACCAAGCTCGCCTTCTTCATCCTCAAAGATGATCTCTGCACGCTGGTTTACCACCTTGATGCTTCTTCTGTAGGAAGGAAGCGGATCCTCTTCCTGACAGCGGTTAAAGATAACCATATCTGCATTACGGACCATGTCCATAAAAAGGGACTTCATGTTGGCCATATAAACCTGGAATGTGCTGGCATCCACACAGGTAATGTGCTGTTCCACACCCCAGCCCGCCGGTTTTTCCATCTCTTCAAACTTGCTTACCAGCCACATGCCATTGTACTCAATAATCACACGTTCCGGCTGATGCAGGATATCCATTGCCGCAAGTCTCTCCGGTGTCAGTTCTTCCTCGCTGTCGATAACCTCCACAACGGTGTTGCTCTTTTTCAGGGCTTCCTCATCATACTCCTCTTCTCCTTCTTCGCAGAGGATAAGAAGTGTTTTTCCCTCAACCTGAAAATAATCCTGCTGCAGGGTAAAGCTCAGGAAAGAGGTCTTGCCACTTTCCAGAAAACCTGTGATCAGATAAATGGGAACTTTGATCTCTTCCATAAATTTATCCTGTAAGATACTATCCGTTAATCCGGACAGTATCCATTTCCTTTCTGTAATATAAAATCTGAAAAATTTCTCTTATGTTCTGTTTTTATGCGATTCCAAAAAGCTCTTCCAGAGCATGCTCATCAAGTTTGGAACCGATCACGCACAGACGGCCTGTATATTCCGGTGCGCCCTCACGGATCTCGGTTTCTTCCGGAACCATATCAAAATAGATCCATGTTCCGTCCTCTGCCGGAAGCATTCCTTTTGCACGGAGGATGATACCATATTTGTCAGACTCGGAAAGTGCCTCAAGGATCTTCTCAAGTCCCTCACGTGTGAATTTTTTAATTGTCTCACGGCCCCAACTTGTGAAGACCTCATCTGCATGATGGTGATGATGGTCATGTCCACAGCCGCACTCACCGTCGTGGTGATGATGGTGCTCATGCTCTTCGTGATCATGGCCGCAGCCACACGCGCCGTCATGGTCGTGATGATGATGCTCGTGCTCGTCATGGTCGTGGTCATGGCCGCAGCCGCACTCCTCGTCATGGTGATGATGGTGCTCATGCTCTTCGTGATCATGGTCATGTCCACAGCCGCACTCCTCATCATGGTCGTGGTGATGGTGATGCTCATGCTCCTCGTGATCATGGTCATGGCCGCAGCCACACTCGTCATCATGATGATGGTGATGATGCTCATGCTCTTCCTCAAGCATTTCCTGCTCCAGAGATACCGGATGCTCCATAACCTCTACCAGTTTCTTTCCGTCAAGGTTCTCAATCGGAGTTGTGATGATGGCTGCATCTTTATTCAGGCTGCGAAGAAGCTCCAGGGACTCCTGAACTTTCTTCTCAGTTGCGATATCTGTACGGCTCATGATGATGGCGCCTGCATACTGGATCTGATTGTCAAAGAACTCACCGAAGTTCTTCATGTACATCTTGCATTTCTTGGCATCAACAACAGTTGTATAGCTGTTCAGTTTGATGTCAACCTCATCCTGAACACCCTGTACAGCTTTGATAACGTCAGAAAGTTTACCAACTCCGGATGGCTCGATGAGGATTCTGTCCGGGTTGTATTTGGTAACAACTTCTTTCAGGGAAGTACCGAAATCTCCAACCAGTGAGCAGCAGATACATCCGGAATTCATCTCACGGATCTGGATTCCGGCCTCTTTCAGGAAACCACCGTCAATACCGATCTCACCAAACTCGTTCTCGATCAGCACGACCTGCTCACCCTGAAATCCGTCTTTCAGAAGTTTTTTGATCAGAGTTGTTTTTCCGGCACCAAGGAAACCGGAGATAATATCAATTTTTACCATTTTGTATACACTCCTTTTAACGTAGTTTGACCAGGAAGTGTTTATACCCCCTGGTTGTATCCTGTTATGATCATGATGGAAGAGAAAAATTCTTGTTTCTCTCTCTGTTATCATTATATCCATTTTGTAAAACAGACATTCGTGTTCTGTTTTGCATCCAGATTAAGACAGGGATGTGAAAAGCTCACATCCCTGAAAATCGTTCCTCTTATCAGCCGTTGATCATAAAGCTCATAAGTTTGTCGATGTCCTCTTTCTCTGCTGCAACGATCTCAAGTTCCGGGATCTCACCGCCGGAGAAGATGTTTGCAAGAGATACATACTGAGAAAGTTTGGATTTCAGGTTCAGTCTGTCTCCCTCTCCTGTTACAAGCTCTACTCTGCCTTTGCAGCTGTCAATTACCTCAAAAAATTTATCAATATCTGTAATATGTGTTACTTTCATTTGAAATTCTCCTTTCCTATTAAAGGGCTGTTCTTAACTCTTTTCTGTAAAATTATACCCTAGTGTTCAAAAAAAAGCAATCCCCGGCGCTCAAAAACAATCACAGATATTCACCTCAAATATCATTTCTCTTTGTCACATTTCTTCAATTTTAACGGTACAGTCACGCCTTCCTTTTGTCCATATCATAAGATAAACCTTAAATCCAAGAGAATCTCTGGCGGTTGTAAAAGGTTCCTCTCTGAGTACTTCTGATTCTATGCCCCGGGCTTTCAGCTCTGCCTGCCGTTCCTTTGCTTTTTTCATCAGAGCTTCCAGCTGTTTATCTGCTTCCTTTCCAAAGGACCGGTCTCCATATCCGGCGGAAGCTTCTTTAAGCTTCCTGGAAAGGCACTCCGTCACTTTGATATGTTTTGTACAGTGAAGCATTCCTGCCAGTTTCCGTGCCATCCATTTAAACGGAAATCTCCGATAAATTTCAAGCCATCTGATGAAACTGTCATCATCTGCCTGCTCTGCAATCTCTTTCATAACAGAAATCGCCTTTTGTGAAGGAACCCATGGATTTTCCCGAGGCACAATATACTTCTCCGGCACAGCCGGATAACAGCAGTAATTCAGAGGTGGAAACTCCACCAGTGCGGAAAGCTTCTCTTCCAGTGCATTACAGCTGTCACCGCCAATATAATCATACTTATCACGAAGGATCGCCAGACGGTACTCCAGCTGCCGCAGGTATTCATATCCCTCCACCCAGAAATGCCCGATCTGACTGTAATCGTAGAGATGTTTTTCCAGAGTCAGGGTTTCAAAAAACAGTGTCACTACCGAATCGTCCTGGTGCACCACCAGAATGTATTCCCTGCCCTGATGGCTTAAGTCTGCCAGGATCTCCTCTTCATAGTCTGGCTTGTATACACCGGTCATACGGGCATTTCCGAAGACGAGAAAACTTTCTACCGCGTCGTTCATAAGATACACAAGACGTATCTCCCCATCCTGTACATAAATATCCTGAGAATCTTTTTCATTTACCGCCACCAGCTCAAACTGATCTTCACCAAGCAGCTCTGCAAGCTTCTGAAAAGCATCTGGCAACTCTTCAAAAGCCTTCTCGGAAACGTATCTCTCCGGCGCTGTTTTTCCCGCAGTATTATTTCCAGTATTCATCAATTACCTCTTTGTTCAGTTTTTCTCCGATGACAATCATGATCTCCTGGCCAAGCTTCGTTGGCTGGATACAGATCTCGTGGCGGGTGGCATTGAGCTCCAGCCACTGTCCGTCTTCTTTCTTAAGAAAACCTTTTACGCGGAAAACATCTCCGCAGGATGAATCGTTCAGGATCTTTTCTGCAGTTTCCTGAAGTTCCCCTTCACTCTTATGAACATTCATAAAAAACAGAGAATCAAATCCACCGCCTTCTGCATAGGATTCTTTCACATAATCTTCTGCCACATATCCACAGTTCAAGATCTTTTCCAGATCTTCGTCTGTAAGATCATCCCAGTTTCCATCCATGATCTCGCTGTCCAGACGGCGTTTGCACTGGATCTGACCAAGTGCACGGTTGAGATGTTCTTTTGTGCTGTGGATCTCTTCCTCTGTGGCTTCCTGGCTTCTGCTCAGAAGTACGCAGCCTGCATCTGCCACCTCAGAAGCCAGCAGGTAATCCGCTTCCGCAGAAAAATCCTCTGCAAGCCTGGCATCCACGATAGCGATAACGTTTCCGATCTCATACCATTTATCCAGCGGTTCTTCATGCAGCGCATCAAAAAATTCATCCACATCAAAGATTCCGGATGGTTCCACGATGACACGGTCATAACCACACATTCCCATGGCGATCAGTTTTGTCTTAAATCGACGTCTGTGACAGTCCGCATCACAACCACCGGAAACCATCTCCAGCTCACAGTTGTCTCCCATCAGATCCTGAAGCAGCATCATATCCACATTCACTGCCCCGAAATCATTTTCCAGGATACCAATGTTCATGCCTTTTTTCAGAAGATAGGAGGCATATTTTTTTATAAATGTTGTCTTCCCGGATCCGAGAAATCCGGTTATCAGATCAATTTTTATCATATTTCTTCCTTTACTTTATCTCAATAATACTCCTGTCCGGCAGGCACCGGGCTGTTACCAGTATATAATCTTTTGCCCACAAAGAAAAGAGGCGGCCCTGAAAAATCTTCTCAGAACTGCCTCTTTCCGGCTATTTTACCCTTTTATGATTATGTATGAAGATTACTTTGTAAACAGATCTACCAGATCCTGGCCATCGTCATAGCCCTGATCTTTCAGCTCCTGAACAAACCACTCATCTACGCCGTCTACCGCTTCTTTGAAGGAATCGATATCCATGTCATCTTTCTCTGTGAAAGTCACACCGTTTTTGTCTGCCCAACGTGTTTTGATCTCATCATCGCTGGAACGGTTGATGTAACGCTCATACTCAACAGCCTTCTGGCCACACTCGTCAACAACAGCCTGCTGCTCCGGTGTCAGCGCATCATAAATATCCTGGTTGATACAGAAGAACAGACAGTCATAGATGGCATCCCACATGGAGCAGTATGGCTGTACCTCCTGTACACTGGCTGCATCGATGGCAGGCAACGGATTCTCCTCGCCCTCTACCGTATTCTGCTGAAGTGCTGTGTAAGTCTCGGACCAGTTCATATTTGTGGCATCTGCGCCCCATCTCTTATAGCACTCCATAAGAAGATTAGAGCCGGCTACACGAACCTTCAGATTCTTCATATCATCTACAGATTTTACCTCATGCTTGCTGTTTGTCAGCTCACGGAAACCGTTCTCTGCAATACCCATGCAGTGGAGTCCGTAGCCGTTAAGGATCTCCTTCAGCTTATCTCCGGCCTCTCCGTCAAACTTCGCATCTGCATCATCGTAGGAATCATAGATGAACGGCAGGGATACCACATTGAAGCGTGGATCAAATGCAGAATAGATCAGATTGGAATGCATGGAGATCTGTACCGGGTCTCCGTTCATCAATGCCTGGATTCCCTCGGACTGATTTCCGTTTGTCAGCTGATCCGCTGCGTAAATGTTAACCTTGACCTTTCCTCCGGTAGCCTTTTCCATGAGTTCACCGAACTTACGTCCTCCATCAGCCCAGGTACTTGTCTCCGTTGTGGAGCATGCAAAGTTCCAGGTTGTCTCAGGCCAGTTCAGATCACTGTAATCCTCCACGGTATCTACCGAATCCTTTGTAAAAAGATCTACAAGATCCTGTGCATCGTCATAGCCTTCACTCTTAAGCTCCTTTACAAACCAGTCGTCGATTCCGTCTACTGCTTTCTTGAAGGAATCGATATCCATATCCTCTTTCTTTGTAAAGGTCACACCGTTGCTCTTCTCCCAGCGGCTCATGATCTCCTCGTCGCCGGAACGGTTGATATAACGCTCATACTCAACAGCCTTCTGGCCTGCCTCATCAACAACCTGCTGCTGTTCCGGTGTCAGGCTGTCATAGATATCCTGGTTGATACAGAAGAACAGACAATCATAGATTGCATCCCACATGGAGCAGTACGGCTGTACCTCCTGTACACTGGCTGCGTCGATCGCAGGCAACGGGTTCTCCTCGCCCTCTACCGTATTCTGCTGAAGTGCTGTGTAGGTCTCGGACCAGTTCATATTTGTAGCATCTGCGCCCCATCTCTTATAGCATTCCATGAGAAGATTGGAACCGGCCACACGAACCTTCAGGTTCTTCATGTCGTCTACTGTTTTTACTTCATGCTTGCTGTTTGTCAGCTCACGGAAACCGTTCTCTGCGATTCCCATACAGTGAAGTCCGTACTCACCAAGGATTTCTTTCAGCTTTTCTCCGGCCTCACCATCAAATTTTGCATCTGCGTCATCGTAAGAATCATAGATAAACGGCAGGGATACTACATTGAATCTCGGGTCAAATGCAGAGTAGATCAGATTGGAATGCATGGAGATCTGTACCGGGTCTCCGTTCATCAGTGCCTGGATTCCCTCGGACTGATTTCCGTTTGTCAGCTGGTCTGCTGCATAAATATTAACCTTGACTTTTCCGCCGGTTGCTTTTTCCATAAGCTCACCGAATTTACGTCCGCCGTCAGCCCAGGTACTTGTCTCCGTTGTAGAGCATGCGAAGTTCCATGTCATCTCCGGCCAGTCAAGATCACTGTAATCTGCGATGGTATTAAAGGAATCACTTCCGTCTCCGGCATCCTTGGAGCTCTGGCTTCCTGTGTCAGAAGACTGGTCTCCTGTATAGGAGCCCTCTTTTGCAAGCGCCTTCGGAAGAGCTGTGGAAACAGCCGGAATATAAGTGATGATCAGAAGAACTGCAACGGATGCAGCGATCATCGGCATAACTGCTCTGGAGATCTGCTGAAGAGTAACCTCCAGACCTTTTTTGATCTTGATACTGATGGCAACGAAAAGGTTTACACCTACAGGAGGTGTTACCTGTCCGATCGCAAGGTTAACTGTTGCCATAACACCGAATGCTACCACATCATAGCCCAGAGCCTTACATACCGGAAGCATGATCGGTACAAAAATATACATTGCAGAGTTTGCATCAATGAAGCATCCTGCGATCAGGAAAATGATGTTTACGATCAGAAGGAAAGTAAACTGATTATGTGCAATGCTGGCAAGAAGCTCCGATGCCGCATTTGCAATACCAAACTTGGTACATACAAAAGAGAACAGGGAAGCACTCGCTACGATCAGCATGATTCCGCCTGTTGTCTTTGCAGAATCCACAAGAATGTCAAACAGATCTTTGAGCTTAACCTCACGGTAGATCACCATACCAACAAACAGACCGTAAACAACAGATACTGCTGCAGCCTCAGTTGGTGTAAAGATACCACCGTAAATTCCTCCGAGGATGATAACCGGCATCAGGAATCCCCAGAATGCATCTTTAAATGTATCCCAGCGCTCTTTTGCGGAAGCTTTTTCACGGGATGGCTGAATGTTATGTTTCTTTGCCTCGATCATAACGATGATCACAAGAGCAACACCCATCAGAAGTCCCGGAACGATACCAGCCATGAACATATCTGCAATAGATACACCTGTGATGGAAGCGTATACAACGAATGCGATACTCGGTGGTATGACAATGGCGATAGAACTGGAGGTTGCCATCAGTGCTGTGGAAAACGGTGCGGAGAAACCGCCCTGCTCAACCATAGCCGGGATCAGAACTGCTCCAAGTGCCGCAACAGTTGCAGGACCGGAACCGGAGATCGCTCCGAAGAAGCAGGCTACGATAACACATACAATGGCAATACCGCCCTTTTTATGTCCTACGCAGGTATCTACGAAGTTGATCAGTCGTTTGGAAATACCGGCTTTTGCCATGATGTTTCCGGACAGAACGAAGAACGGGATGGCAAGAAGCAGGAATTTACTGATTCCGGAGTACATATTTGTAGCTACGATCGTCAGAGATGTGCCGGAATAAAGGATGGCACATACAGATGACAGACCTAAGCAGATCGCAATGGGAAGTCCCAGGATCAGGAAAATAAAGAAGGAGATAAATAAGATTGCACTGATCATTTATTTGTCCTCCTTTTCATCATCTTTTTTCAGGCAGAAGTCCAGACAGTACTCAATAAAATGAAGGATCATACAGACTGCTCCGATCGGCACAAAGGACCAGAAGATCCACTCCGGCCAGTTCAGTACGAAAGTTCTCTTGCCGTTTGCCAGCTGTGTAAGAACTTTGTCCATTCCATACTTAAATAAAATTGCGGAAAAAACAATGCTCAGGACTGTGATCAGGATCACAGATGGTTTTTCCAGTTTTTTCGGAAGACGGTCCGTAAACAATGTCAGACTTACCAGTCCTCCTTTTTCACGGCAGGCAAGTGCTGCTGCCAGAAGTGTGATGAGAACAAACACCGCTACAACAAGCTCTTCTGTAAAAGACCATGAGCGATGGATGACCTTACGGGAAAATACATTTCCCACAGTCAGCACAAGGATCAGCAGTGTGGAAATGACCAGTACGATTTTTTCTACTGCTGCAAGTGCGTTCATGAGTTTTTTGTACACTTTCATACTCTTTCCCCTTTTGTGTATTTTTTCCGGTTTCAGATCCTTACCGCGTGGTTTAAAATGTTTTGGATAAAAAAAATCCGTCCCCTTTCAGGGACGGATATAAAATTCCGCAACCACCCTGTTTCTCCATTGAAACAAGCACGATTCTGCAACGTACCGGCATACGCGACTTCTGTAACGGGAAGCACCCGTGAAAACCTACTTACTTATCTGAAACTTTCGGCTTTCCTTCTCAGGGATGATATTCAAGCCAGTTCCGACGCTGCATCACACCAGCCACAGCTCTCTGAAGACGGTTCCTCTGTCTTTACTGATTCCCTTCATGGAATTTACTTCTGTTATGTGTTAACTCTTTAATGAGTTAAATCAATTCTAACTCTGTTTGTTTTGATAGTCAAGTTTTTTTTTCAAAAACTCCTTCAGGCGTTCTTTCCTTCTCCGGCGAAGTACTCCTTCACAAGCTTTACAACCACACCGGAAAGCAGGAATACTGCGATAAGGTTAGGGATCGCCATCAGACCGTTGAAGGTCTCTGCGATACTCCAGAGAAGTCCAAGGTCAACAGTTGCACCGATGATTGCTACCAGAGAGTACAGTACCATAAAAGGTCTGATAGCTTTTTCCTTAAAAAGGAACTCCGCACATCTGGCTCCGTAAAGTCCCCATCCAATGATAGTGGAAAATGCGAAGCAGCACATGGCAACTGCTGTAAAGATGGAAACCCAGTTTCCGTATGTACTGGTAAAACCGCTGATGGTAAGCTCCGCTCCTGCTGCTGCGCCATAACCAACCGGCACCCCGCTGCAGAGGATGACAAGCGCTGTCAGCGTACAGATCACGATCGTGTCCGTGAATACCTCAAAGATCCCGAAAAATCCCTGTTTTACAGGTTTTCTGGTGTCTGCACAGGCATGTGCGATGGAACCGGTACCAAGACCTGCCTCATTGGAAAAAATACCTCTGGAAACACCTTTTTTCATACTCATGAAAAAGCTTCCTACTACGCCGCCTGTCACAGATGCCGGATTAAATGCCCCTCTGATGATAGCGCTGAAAACCCCCGGAACATTTTTCCAGTTGATGATAACTACACCGACGGCAAGAATAATATAAAACAATGCCATAAACGGTACCAGCTTTTCTGTAACCTGGCCGATCCTTTTGATTCCGCCAAGCAGGATCATTGCCACAAGAATCGCAAGGATGATCCCCATAACAAGGTTTACCGTAGAAGTATTGTCTGCAGCGATCACATTGTAATTGATCAGTGCAGAATCAATAGCTGTTGTAATGGTATTAACCTGGGTTGCATTTCCGGTTCCGAAAACAGTCAGCACACCGAAAGCGGAAAACAGATACGCCAGCCAGTGCCAGTGTTTCTTAAGGCCGTTCTTGATGTAATACATTGGTCCGCCAACCAGATCTCCGTTGGCATTGGTCTCACGGAAATGTACCGCAAGTGTTACTTCGGAAAACTTCGTACACATTCCAAGAAGTGCGGAAACCCACATCCAGAACACAGCTCCCGGTCCTCCGATAGCGATGGCACCTGCGACACCTGCAATATTTCCGGTTCCCACGGTAGCAGCCAATGCGGTACAGACAGCCTGAAACGGTGTCAGACTTCCATCGGAAGCCTCACGTTTACGAAGCATACGTCCGATGGTTACCTTGATGGCATAAGGAAATTTACGGATCTGGAGAAAATTCGTGCGGATACTTAAATAAAGACCCACACCAATAATACAGATCATTGCAGGAACGCCCCAGATGAAATTGTTTATGGCAGCATTCACTGATTCAATAACAGATAACATTCTATAACCCTTCCCTTATTTAATTTTGTCTTTTCGGTCAGTACGTTTGTTTGTACAAAAAAGACGATTCTTCAAATTATAGCACATTTTCTGTCGAATGTATAAGAGAAAAGCTTTATAATTTTACTATGATAAAGAAAGGAAGTGAATAAAAGCTGCCAATCCTGTTGTCAAATATGTGATACACCTGTAGTAAAAATACTTATCTGTGGTCAGTATCATTTTCCGTATCGTCCAGGAATGTAAATATATATCCCCAGTATTTCTCCAGGATCTTGCCTCTGCTTCCATAGATCTCATGCTTTGTTCCGATCATATGGATATAATCGCAGGTGGTTTTTCCCTGACGGTTGATCTTTCCGGCAAAATTCTTCAGGGCACGGACAGACACTAGATCTTCGGTCTGGGCCTGGATGAGCAGCATTGGTGCCGTATACTTTTTCCAGCCGTAAAGACGCAGATACCAGCTCATCTCTGCGGAAGCCCAGAGCCAGCCGTAGGACGGAGACCAGGTCTGGAGTTCTTTGTGCTCTGCGCGGAGATTTTTGTAACGCTCATATCTTGGTTTTGATGTTGCGGAACTTGTCTCAAAAGAACCGCCGCCATCGTATGGTTTTTTGCCTGCTACGTATTCTTCATCTTTTCCCAGAATGCACTTCTCCAGAGCGATTCCGGTGGCTGCAGGCCACGGAACATTTCCGGTAAGAGGCCGGATCATCGGGGAGGAAAGAATTACTTTGTGAAACCAGTCCGGCTCCCAGACTGCCGCAATACCGCCAATAGCGCCTCCCATGGAATGGGCAAAAAGATCCATTGGCAGATCCGGGTGAGCTTTTTTTATGTAGCGGCATGCTTTCAGGAAATCGCGGATATATCGTCTCCATGTATCGATGTGGACCAGAGACGGATCTGCAGTAAGGCGATAGCTTCGGCCATGACCGCAATGCTCCGGAATATACACGTGGTAGCCTTCTTTCAGAAAATAGTAGGCCACTTCATCGTATTTCGCCGCGGATTCTGTAAAACCGTGACTGATGACCACCACACCTTTTGGCGCATCAGACAGATACTGCAGCATGTGGATCTTACCTGTGATCCGTTTGTTTTCGTTGCGAAATGGGTAGTCTGCTCCCGGTACATATAGTTCTCTTCTCCGGGCTGACAGATATGGCTCTACGGTATTTTTCATAGTTTCTTCGTATTCGTTCTCATGTATGATCTGCATATTGATTAAAAACCTCCCTTGCTTTTGGTGTATTGCTTTTTTCTCTGCGATTTATGTTTATCCTTTGTAAGATTTTTGAATGATCGTTGATTTCTGTCTTCTTACAGGATAACAGAATTCACTTCTTCCGGCAATGTTTTTTAGTCCATTTTGCTCTTTAATTTCTGTTGAAAAATACCCGGACATTTTCGCATGTACCGGGCATTTCTGTTATGATTTCTATTATGATTTCTGTTGTGTCAAGCGGATATTCGCAATCCCGAAAAGGACTTCCCTGATTCGGTTAAAAGAATTTCACAATGTCTTCCACATCTTTACGTTTCGGGCGTGCAGGCTCCTCTGCTGCTTTTCCGATTGCAATCACTGCAACTACGGTCTCTGTTTCCGGAATGGAAAGAATCTCACGGAGCTTATCTGCTGTACGGAGTCCCATGATCACAGTTCCATAACCAAGCTCCCATGCTTTAAGAACCAGGTTCTCATTCTGAAGTCCCAGATCATAGCAGCCCCAGCCATTTCCAAGTTCATTATCCGGTGTACCGTCTTTCTGGAAACCGGAACGGTTCTGTACAAAAGTAGTAATGATCAGAGCCGCATTCTCTGCCTTGGGCTGGTTCATTTCCGGAAGGCATTCTTTGCTGATCTTCTCTACCATATCTTCAGATGTCACACAGTAATATCTTCCTGTCTGGGAGTTCTTCCAGCTAGGTGCTTCCTGCGCCGCCCTGATTATGGTAAGCAGCTCATCTTTTGTGATCTTTCCCTCCGGGCTGTATTTACGGATGGTTCTTCTCTCTTCGATCAGTTTCTGAAATTCCATATTGATCCTCCTCGTCTGGTGATGCAGAATTTGTGTAATCATTATTAAGTTCTGCGGTTATTGGTATGCTGATTTATATGTTCATATTTTTCATGAAATAATTTTAGCACAATACTGTGTTGAAATCAATTTGTACTGCGAACAACATATGTACTGTAAACATTGAACACTGCTGTTCGCAAAATCACAAGCTTTCTTCTCAGAATTCCAGCATCTGTCTGGAATCTGCACCATCTTTCTTAAAATCAGAATTCAGAAACTCAATCTTCTTCGGCTGCACCTTGATCAGGTTCATGGTATGCGGCATTTTTTTCAGCGCATCCAGCGGGATCTTCCGAAACTCTGCCGCTGCATTATACTCATCAGAAAACGGTGCCACAAGCTCTGCCTCTCCTGTCACCTGCATTCCCTTCAGTTTGCCAAAGCCCTCATATTTATCAAAAATGGCCAGACACACATTCTTATTCTTTTCCAGTGCGGCAAACTTCTCGCCGCCTTCGGAAAACATCCAGAATGCACCATGATGATACGTATACTCGATAGGTGTGCAGCGCACAAACTCTCCCGCACCCGTTGCCAGTGCACAGGTTTTATTTGCCAGAATATACTCTTCCACTGCTTTCTTCAGCTTCGCTTCATCCAGCTTTACACTTTCTGCGTCTTTTTTCTTCCAGTAGGATGCAGCCTCTTCATATTCTTCATGGGAAAGATCTGTTTTTTCCAGAATCTCCTCACATTCATCTTTATCCAGGCACAACGGAATTCCAGTTACACTGTTTACGTTAAACCCGCCGTACCAGGTTCCTGTTACCTCCAGGATATCTCCTACTTTATAGTCAGAAGAATACTCGTCATTTTTTTTGATTACTTTGATCTTTGCCATTTTTTTGCGCCTCCTGATCTTTCTATACAAACGGATTATAAAATCTTCCAAAACGGATGGTCACTGTAAGGCTGATAATAAGCAGCACAACACCCAGCCCCAAAGTAATGAAATCTCTTTTTACAAAAGGTCTCTTCATATACCAGCTTCGCTTCTTATTCTTTCCGAATCCGCGAAGCTCCATGGCGTTGGAGATCACATCGATCCGGTTCAGGCTGGTAAGAATCAGCGGCAGAAGAATATTTACAGAATTTTTCAGCCGGGCAAAAAAGTGCTCATTTTTTCCAAGCTCCACTCCTCTGGCCTGCTGCGCCTGACTGATGCTGTGATAATCCCTCTGGATATCCGGAATGTAGCGCAATGCGATCGCAACAGAATATCCAACTTTATAGGAAATGCCAATGCTGTTCAGACTGGCCGCAAATTCACTTGGATTGGTAGCAGAAATGAAAAGGATCGCTACCGGCAGCGCCACAAAATATTTCAGGGAAATATTCAGCATATAAAACAGCTGCTCCTGTGTCACATCATATCTCCAGAACAGATGACAGATGATATGTTTTGTCCCATACAAAGTCGTACCCTGATTCGGGTCAAACAGAAAAATAAACAGATTGTTCAGAAGCAGAAATACCAGCATAAAAATCATCATAAAGCGGACTTCTTTAAATTTGATCCTGCTGAGTTTAAATGCGGCAATACTCACCGCAAACAGCCCCAAAAGTACCCAGGTATTGTAGGTGATCATGCTGGCAAAGGTAAACAGCAGGAAAAAAGCAAGCTTGGTTGTACCGGTCAGCTTATGCACCACACTCTCCCGCGGCAGATAATTCAGTACTGTTTTAGCAGCCATGGCTACGCACCTCCCTGTCTTCCTTTATGAAACGTTCCACAAACGCTTCCGCCGGTGTGATATCCATATGGTTGGCCAGTGTGAACAGACTGGTCTCCTTCAAGGCCGCCTTCTGTATCAGCTCCGGATCACAGAGAACGGCTGCCGCACTTCTATCTGCAATCAGCTGTCCGTCTGCAAATACCAGTGCACGTGGTGTATATTCCAGCATCAGGTGCATGTCATGAGTGATCATTACAACCGTAACTCCCTGCTCATTTAAACCACGGAGAAATTCCATGATCTCTGTATAATGGTGGAAATCCTGGCCCGCGGTGGGCTCATCCAAAATGATCAGTTCCGGATTCTGCACAAGAACACTTGCAATTGTCACACGTTTTTTCTGCCCGAAACTTAAAGCAGATACCGGCCAGTTACGGAAGGGGTAAAGGCCGCAGATCTTTAAGGTTTCCTCCACTTTTTCCCGAATCTCTGCATCACTTTTTCCCATATTTTTAAGGCTTAATGCAACCTCATCGAAGATCATGGTCTTGGAGATCATCTGGTTGGGGTTCTGCATAACATACCCGATATACTTTGCTCTGTGACGAATATTTTCCTGAAGAAGATCTCTGCCGTCAAAAAGAATCTCACCGGAATCCGGCGTTTCAAAGCCGCACACAAGCTTGGAAAATGTGGATTTTCCGGCACCGTTTTTTCCGACGATGCTGACCATCTCGCCTTTCCCGATAGAAAGACTTACATTGCGAAGTGTCTGATGATCTTTTGTGTAACCAAAACTTAAATTCTTTACTTCCAGAAGAGGTGTTTTTTCTGCTTCTTTTTCTGCTGTCGGCTGAGCATGGAACCAGTTGTGGATCTTTGTTCTGTCTGATTCATTTATGATCACGGAATCCACATGGGAAGGTTTTTTCTCTGGAAGGATATCCACTCCTGCGTAGCGCATAGCTGTCAGATACAATGGCTCGCGGATTCCGTTTTCTCCCAGAAGCCCTGTGGAAAGCAGTTCATCCGGATGAAGATCTGCAAGGATTCCTCCGTCTTTCATAAGAATGATGCGGTCTACATTTCGCCACAGAACATCCTCGAGACGATGCTCGATGATCACTACAGTAGTATCCGTTTTTTCCTGGATCTCATCGATCAGCTCAATGGTCTGCTTGCCAGTGGCAGGATCAAGGTTCGCCAGCGGCTCATCAAAGAGAAGGATCTTTACCTGATCCACCATAACGCCTGCAAGACTTACTCTCTGCTTCTGACCACCGGAAAGCTCATGAGGTGCATAGTCCATGTGGTTCTCAATCCCTACCAGTTCTGCCGCATGGCGGGTGATCTCATGCATCTCATTCTGGGGCGTGCAGCTGTTTTCCAGGGCAAAAGCAATGTCTTCCCCCACTGTCAGGCCGATAAACTGTCCGTCCGGGTCCTGTAATACAGTACCAACATGGGCAGACAGCTCGAAAATGCTGCTTTTTGGCGCATCGACGCCGTCTACAGTCAGCTCTCCGGTACATTCACCCGGATTGGAAAATGGATTCAGTCCGTTGATGCAGCCGGCAAGAGTGCTTTTTCCACAACCGGAAGGTCCGGCAATGAGAACTCTCTCACCTGGATAAATGTCCAGATTGATCCCCATCAGTGTAGGACGTTTCTGGGCACGGTACTGAAACGTAAAATTTTTAAAAGAAATAACAGGAGATTTTTTCTCAGTCATGTATTATTACCTCAATAAATCAATAAAACTTTCATATATTAAGAGAAGAAAAGCCTTTTCATATGCCTTATAAGCACAATGAAAAGGCTTTTTGTCAAAGTTTTACTCCTGGTCCAGAGAACCTTTCTTTGCAATGGTCTTCGTATAAGCCAGGATCAGAAGTCCACCTACTACAGCTCCGGTAATTGTGTTGGAAACTGCTGCAAACGCACCCTGTGCAAATACTTTATTTGCAGGTTCTGCATAGATCAGAATGTCAAGTACAGGAGCCACAACGACCCATCCGATCACATGTGCAACCACATTTGCGATTACAAAAATCGTTACTTTTCCTTTACCGAACTCACCTTCCTGAACATTCAGCTTCTTCGCAAAAACACCGATTACCACACCTACAAACGCAGAAGTGATAACCCAGCTCCACCACGGGCTTCCGCCCCAGGACAGATCTACCAGTGTGTGACCGATGAATCCGATCAGTCCACCTGCAACCGGTCCGTACATTGCTGCCAGCAGAGCCAGTACTGCATACTGAAGGCTGATGTTCGTATTCGGTACCGGACTTGGGATTGCCACAAAACGTCCGAGCACGAAAAACAGAGCCGCACCAATACCGATGGCTACAACATTTTTAATGCCGTTATTGTTGTTCATAGTCTCTTCCTCCCTCAGTTTCTCACACTGTCTTCATCACAAGCCACAGTGCGGACTCGCCGTGCAGACACATGAGAATTTCTGCTTCATTTATGAAACACGCATAGTATACGACTTTTCTGAAGAAGTTGTCAATGGACAGACGCTTTGTCTTTACGATTTACCACATAAATTCCCACACAGACAAGGAACAGTGCGATCAGGCTTCCCAGATTAAATGCCTGGCGTACTTCTCCCAGGACCAGTGCAGACAAAATTACGCTGAACAGAGGATTTACAAAGCCAAAGATTGCAACCCTGGATACATCATTCCATGCAAGCAGCACTGACCACAGTGTATAAGCCACGGCAGAAACCATTGCAAGATAAAAAATAATTCCAATCCCGGCAGCATTTACCACTCCCAGATGTCCGCCCATTATTTTTCCGATAAGAAACAGAACAATTCCACCCATAGTAAACTGTGTTCCGCTGAGTATTACCGGTGACACTTTTCTGGAAAAAATATTGATCAGTACTGTAGACATTCCATAAGAAAACTGCGCGATCAGGATAAATCCTTCTCCCGTGAGTTTAAATCCTGCATCCAGGGAATTTCCCATCAGGTTGATCACAACAACGCCTGCAAAACCCAGGATACATCCGATCATCTTTCTTCCTGTCATACGCTCCTTACGGAAAATAAAACAGGATAACAGAATCGCGATAAAGTTTCCAAGGCCTGTGATGATCGCACCTTTTACTCCGGAAGTATGCGCCACTCCGATATAAAAGAAGAAATACTGACACACCGTCTGCGCCAGGCAAACCGGTACTGCATATTTCAGGATCGTCCGGTCCGGGATCATCACTTTCCGTTCACTGATGGACGCAAAGATCAGTACCAGAATCCCTGCCAGTGCAAAACGCACTCCCGCAAAAACGATCTGGCTTGCGGTATCTGCAGAATCCACCTGCATCAGACGATATCCTGTCTTGATCAGCGGGATCGCACTTCCCCAGAGAAGACAGCAGACACAGGCAAGTGCCGCCACCACCCAGGTTTTTGTCAACGTTGTTTTTGTTTGTTTCATTTGTTTATTCTCTCTTTCCCAAAACTTCTTCCATCTGACTTAAGATGGATTTTATTTCATTTATTGCACTGATACTGACGTCACGGAAATCAATCTTTTTCTCTTTTCCACGAAATTTCGCTTCATAAGTTCTGGCTTTCTCTTCATCTTTATCCTTATATCTGGCTTTTCCGATCAGCCAGGCACTGGAATCCGCATGGTCCGGATATTCCGTATTTCCCTGGATCAGAAAATCCTTCGAAGTTTCTGTCAGTGCTGTTTTCAGTTTTTCTGCTTTATTCAGAAATTCTTCGGTTACCTGTGGATAATGTTCTTTTATATAGAAGAGATTTTTGTGAATACAGGTGGCACTTTTTTCCATCAGTTTCCGTTCTTCCGGATTCTTAAAATTATCATATTCCCCTGGCTTCACTTCCCAGCCACGGATAGACTTACTCAGTTCCATCAGCCAGTACACATGTCGTGAAACATCTTCCGGGAACATGAAATAGGTAGAAAATTCATGATCGATCATCGGCGCAAGGCTGATAATCTCTCCCTCTTTATCACAGAGAAAAGCTACATTCTCATAATGATAATTCTGGTCTCCCTTCAGAACAGAGATCAGTACCTGCATAGCAAGCTGTTCTGCCAGATCTTCGTGTTTCTGGAAAAATTCCGATTCAAAGATGTCCCGATAATCGTAAAACATCTGGCAGTAGTTTACATAATTATCTATGTCAACTTTTTTATCCGGATATTTCCGGAAAAACTCCAGAAGATTCAGAAGGGACTCTCCCTCCTTATATGCCACAGGAACTGCGGTTCCATAATCGAGATATTTCTCATTTACCGCCTCATAACCCTCACAGATCGCCAGCTCATACTGTGGCGCAGGCATGAAATATTCATTAATGACCGTTGACCAGAATACCTCTGCATAAGCATATAGTGGTGTGGAAAATGGCTTGGATTTCGTCAGTGGTTTAAAGATCATATTCCCTGGAAATATGGGGAAATGCTTTTCCCCGCTTACCACACCTACGGCTTCCGCTTTAAGGTTTCCGATGCGGTCTTTGTATTGATAATGTGTAACTTTATAACACATAGCAGTCATATCGTATTGCTTTCCCCTTCAATGTATAAGATGGTTCCCGGCCGGCAAGGCATTCACTTTTCAGCGGACGTTTGACGATGATCTTATCTGGATTCGCCTTGATCGCTGCATCAAAAAGATCCGTTTCCTCAGAGCAAGGTGGTTCCAGTTTCTGGATCAGCTGAAGTTTCTTATTGATCAGGCTGGATTTCTGCCTTGCCGGGAACATAGGGTCCAGATAGATCACGTCCACCGGATCAAGAAGTTTTGACATACATTCCACACTGTTTCCTTCGATCACTTTCATACGACTGGCAATGTCTTTCAGATCTATATTTTTCTTCGCACGGCGAATGGCATCTTTCAGAAGAGCTGCAATCACCGGATTCTGCTCATACAAAGTCACCTCATATCCCTGAGCTGCCAGAAGAAAAGCATCTTCTCCCATTCCGGCTGTGGCATCAATGGCCTTCCTGCCCTCTTTATCAGACTTGGCAGCTTTCACCAGCATCTCATGCTGCAGCCGTCCATTGGTCACTCTGTGCAGCATAGACTCTACGAAATTACCCTGATAGGTCAAACCAAATCCCGACAGAGATACCCCTTTAGAATCAAACCGGACAGTAAGATAATCCCCCGGCTTATCCTGAATCGGCGCATCCGTCCTCCTGGCAAAAGACTCTGCCTGATCCCTTTGTCCACCCTTTCCAAGGCAGACTACGATTTTATTGTTCATTTTTGTTGTTCTCACTTCCATGGTTGTTTGTGGTAATCCTGAAGATATAAGTATAACATAGTATTACCAAAACATCGTATCATTTTTTTGAGAATGTCACATCATTTCTTAATGTTCCTCTTCCATCATTGCTTCAATCCATGCCTTTTTTGCATCCAATGCATTTGCTACCGCAATTTCAACAGTTTCACCGCAGGTAATGCACCCTGGCAAATCAGGATAAAAAGCCACAAATCCTCCCTCTTCCTTATCTTCTATAATTTCCATACGATAGGGCATTTCCATATAATCATTCATCGTTTTCATTTTTATTCTCGGTCTCACTTTCGACTATTTGTCTTACCAGCTGGTAGATCGCTATTCCGTCTTTTCGGCCATTTCAACTCACAGCCTCTCAAGGAAGCTGACATAAAAAGAAAGTAAAAATCCTATATACAACGTTTTCTTTTTTCACTCTTGTAATATCTGATCTTTTCGTTTATAATAACCATTGGTTAGTATTGTTCTATATATTATCATAACCGTTGGTTAATATCAAGAGGTGAATTTTATGAATTTTTGTCCGGAAAGGCTGATCCAGCTTCGAACGTCCCTGAATATCAATAAAGCAGAAGCCGCACGCCAGCTGAATATTTCGGCTATGGCATACGGCCGTTACGAACGTGGAGAGCGTGAGCCCTCCTACCAATCTGCATGTTTTATCGCACAGACTTTTCATTGTAATGTAGATTTTTTATATGGAATATCTGACCAGATGGAAGCCGATCAGATCATCATCTCCCGTTCCGAATCACCGGAACTGTATGAACTGGTACAGACGATGCAGACAGACCAGGAACTGAGAAGCAGGATTTTTACTTATGTCAGGGAACTTTCATACAAAAAAACTGAGGAACTGTCCTGTAAATAGAACGGTTCCTCTGATATATTTTTCTTATATAGGGAAAATATCCATTATAAATATAGAAAATAACTCCCTTCTTCTGCCTGATTTATTCCCAGTCACTTCTCCGTTTTTTGTAGTCCTCATCAATCTGCCTTTTCCAGCTTTCATCAATACGCGCATCATTTCTGAATACAGAAATCGCTTCTCCGATCACCTGGTAATTCAGCATAGTTCCTCTGCTGTCACAATTATAATTTACCGCTCTGTCTTCACTGATGCCAAATCTTCCTGCCGTTTGTACCGCATCTATGTTTGCTCCCAGAAAAAGGAACTCCCAGCCATATCTGGATTTCTGACGCTCGATCATTCCTTTCACCTTTTTGGCACTGTAATAACGACTGGCATTTTCTTCCCCGTCTGTTATGATAACAAATAATGTACGCTCCGGCACATCCTCCATTCTGGCATATTTATGTACATTTCCAATATGATGGATTGCCCCTCCGACAGCATCCAGAAGTGCAGTACATCCTCCCACAAAATACTCTTTTTCTGTTAAGGGCCTGATCTTCTCTAAATCTACCCTGTCATGAAGAACTTCTGCCGTATTATCAAAAAGCACCGTAGAAACCAACACAGAACCTTTTTCTTTTTTCTGCTTTTCGATCATGGAATTAAATCCCCCAACCGTATCTCTCTCAAGTCCTGCCATAGAACCGCTTCTGTCAAGGATAAATACAATTTCTGTCGTCTCTTCCCTCTCGCACTCCCTGCCAAGTTCCCTATCAAACTGGTTAAGGACTTTTCTCATATTGCCCGGAATTCTCTTCCTGCATTCTTCCCGCAGCTCCTCCGGCACTCCATAAAAAGCTTCTGCAATACTACCCGCAATAGCCGCCAGAGTATCTGTATCACCACCAATAGAAACTGCATTTCTCACAGTATCTTCGAAATCCCCTGCTTCCAGAAAAGCAATGATCGCTTCCGGTACTGTTTCCTGACAACTTTCCACATGATGATAAAATGGCCTGATCTCATCCAACGTTCTGTTCAGATTGTAATGAAATTCTCCTGTTACATATTCCCGGATCTCTTCCTTTGACTTTCCATTTCGGGCAAGAAAAATACAGCTGGCCGTTGCCTCAGCACCTTTAATTCCTTCCGGATGATTATGTGTCACCTTTGCTGTTGCCCTTGCTGCTGCCCGGGTCTGTTCCAGATCCGGATATAACCATCCTGCTGCCGACACACGCATCGCAGAACCATTTCCATAGCTTCCATAAGGTTCCGGATGATCCGCCATAAGCCACTGACGAAATCTTCCGCCATACCCTGCTCTTGGATATCGTCTTCCCCATTTACGCATCTGATTCTGAACAGCATTTTCAATTGTTTCTTCATCCGCATTTATTCCGGTTTCCATTAAAGCTTCTGCCACCGCGATTGTCATTACAGAATCATCTGTAAAACGACATCCCCATGAAAACAGTTCAAAATCTTTTGTCTTATCGCCTCTGTCAAATTCAAATGGACTTCCAATAATATCTCCTAAAATCGCACCGTACATATATGCCTCCTGTCCCCGGAACCAATCCGGTAATCTTGTTTTTTTATTGTGATTTTATAATACACGGGTTTTATACCAGTATGGTCGCTGAACCGGCGACATTTTTATAAGATAGGAATAAAATATCCATTTGCACTCCACTTTGCTGCATTCAGACTCCCAGTATTTCATTTGTGTATTTAAACAAAACCGTATTCAACTGCATGATATCATACTGTCTGTCTATAAGCGCTTTCTGCACGATCAGATCCACCTTACTGCTTGGGCTGAATGCCCAGTCTGCTCTCGCCAGAAGATCTTTTGCCTGTTCCAGATTTAATTTCAGCGCAATACACAATGCCATAACTGTTTTTTTCTTCGGATGATAATGGCTGTCACACTGGATTTTTGAAAAATGCTTCCTGTCAAGATTGGCCGCTTTCCACACATCCTTATTATCCATTCCCGATCTTTCTATCAGCTCGAACAGTTTTTCATGAAAACTCGGTCCGATCTGATTCAACTGCTCCTCCAGGGACATCGCTCCCCATCCCAATGCTTCATTGGAAAAAGATGCCTCATAAAAATTTTCTTCTGGAAATCGATCCGCAGGATAACCGTTTCGATTCTCATACTCTGATCTTCTGTCCCGGCGAAATGGTTGAGAATATTCTGCCGCATAATTTTGATTCACATAATTTTCATCAATGTAAGAATCTACAACATCTACAATCTGACTGGAAAGCTGAAATGATTCTTTGTCAAATACCGCAAGAATGATATTCATCTCATGCTCAGCAAGAAATTTACTGAATGTAGAAACTGCGATCTCAAGAGCCATATCTTTCGGAAATCCATACACACCCGTTGCGATCAGCGGAAACGCGATACTTTCACAATTCAGCTCTGCTGCTTTTTTCAGAGATTTCCAGTAACAACTTTCCAGTATTTCAAATTCATGAGATTTCCCCCCCCTTCCATACAGGCCCAACGGTATGGATGATATACTTTGCGGAAAGATTATACGCATCCGTTACCGCAATCTCTCCCCGACGGATTTTTCCAATCTTCCACCTTGCCCGAAGTAACTGTGATTTTCCTGCCGCCTTATAAATCGCATAATCCGTGCCACTGCCGTAAACTGGATTGGGATTCGCCGTATTTACAATGATATCCGCTGTAATTTTTGTGATGTCATTCTGTATGATCTTAAATGGCATAGCATACCTTCTTTCTGTTATTCACGTTTATGAATATAATATTTCCTGGACTAATTATCTCTTTTCTTATCATACCATAAACCGATATTTCAGCGATATCTATTTTTCTTCCGTAGTGTGCTCCTGCCCCAAGAGCTTTTTTATGTCACTGGAATATTATGAAGAAATTTCCCATAACCAAAAAGCTGAACCAGATTTTACATCTGATCCAGCCATAATAATTCTATATATTTCACGATCTCAAAATCCGGTCCTTACGCAGACTCACACAGGAACAACTGTACTTCCCAACCAGAATCAGGTACATCACGCCAACCACCAGGATTGCCATGATACCTGTTTTGAAAAACAGATGGGATAACATTGTAACGATCAGCAACAGCCCGATGGCTTTGCTCATAAAAATATAAGTCTTGTAAGAACTCTGATAGATAACTTCCTTCTCCGCCTCATCGCAGCTCTCCACCCACTGCTGATGGAATTTTCTGGAGGAAACATCTCCTCTTTTTTCCGGATGCACTGTCTGAAGCAGCTTGATATATCTGGCCTGCATGATTCCATTATAAAAGAAACAAGCTACAAACAGCCCACAGGCAATGAGAATATTAATCGCATTTTTATTACTGGATTCGATATATCCTATCTGGTATCCATTTGCAAGAAGAAAAATGCAGAGTACCTGTGAAACAGCATTGACACACTGCAGAATGGCTCCATATTTTTCCTCCTGATAGCTGACAAGATCTGCTTCCTCATCTTCCGCTGTAGCTATTCTGTCACAAACCGTTTTCAGTTTCCACAGGCAAAATTCTCCAGCCAGAATGGAAACAATATTTACTATCAGCAAACCCGGAACCAATATACTCTGAACCATCTTAGTCCACGTTGTCAGAAATGCTTCCAGATCTCCATGAAAATAATACATAAAAACACCGAAAAAGCCTCCAAGCACACCTCCAAACACCATTGCCAGAAGCATTTTCACACTGAATTTTTTAACACTTTTTGTCTTATTCTCCTGTTTCATCTTCATCCTCCTCATACATGAAAATGTCCTCTACACTTACCTGAAAGATCCTGGCGATCTTAAGCGCCAGTGTTACAGACGGTGAATAATCGCCTCTCTCAATCAGGCTGATCGTCTGCCTGGACACCCCGGCCAACTTCCCCAGCTCAGTCTGATTAATCCCCTTGCTGGAACGATATTCTTTTAGACGATTTAACAGTGGCAATTCAGGCCCTCCTTTTGCTGTTTATTTTGACAAGTTTTCTTGTCATTTCATAGTTTTATCTTAGCATTGACAACTTTACTTGTCAATATGTTTTTGACAAATATTGTTGTCATTTTTTGAGAACGAAAATAGTTTTATACATTTAATTCACAATTTCACGAGAAGGTAGCCGGCTGAAATACAGGCTATTTCAACTCACAGCCTCACAAGGAGGCTGACATGTAGTGGCTATGGTGACAATTATTATGAGGATCTCTTGATCGTTATTCTTGTTCCAGCGGGAAGCTCGGCAACGCTTCCAGCAGCTTTAAGGAAATGTGCTGCCGCATATCCTCGTCAATGACTTTTTTCACTTTGCCGCCCGGCTGCCTGATCTCCACCGTGGAAAGCTCGTCGATGTAGTCCGCATAGTGGGCCAGCACCTTTTCTGTGGCCCACTTCTCACCGGCAACGGCGGCTTTGATTGTTTCATAGTCCAGCAGCTTTTCTTGTCCGTCCATCCTGATACCCCCGTCAGATTGATTTTTTCCATGATACCATATCTGGGAGTATGGAGCCAAAGAAACCGGCGATTTTCTGCTGGTAAATTCTACGCATTTAGAGCGGCACTATGGCGGGGATAGGATAAAACACTCACATACCCCGCCGACTATGCGGGAAAAACCTTGAAATATAGGGCTTTTTAAGGCCCTAAATGCGTAGGTTGGTGCTTTGTTGCGATATGCTCCACGGTTACGGTGTATTGTTCATATTCTGTTTTCGGGAATCTTTATGAAATCTTCAAAATTGCCCGGTATGCTATCCGTAAAATCAAAGAAAGGACTTGATTATATGGATATGATTTTGAAAACGACTGACCTCTGCAAAAATTTCAAGGGGCAAATGGCGGTAAACAATGTGTCACTGAACATCCGGCGCAACTCGGTTTATGGTCTGCTGGGGCCGAATGGGGCTGGCAAATCCACGATCTTAAAAATGCTCACCGGCATTTTGCGCCCCACATCGGGAAGCATCGAGTTTGACGGCCACCCGTGGAAGCGGAATGATCTGGAGCATATCGGTGCTTTGATTGAGATGCCCCCGCTTTACGAAAATCTGACTGCATACGAAAATCTCAAAGTCAGAACTACATTGCTCGGCCTGGACGATGCACGAATTAACGAGGTATTGCAAATTGTCCAGCTCACGAATACCGGCAAGAAACGGGCCGGGCAGTTTTCTCTTGGTATGAAGCAGCGGCTTGGTATTGCTATTGCATTGCTGAACAGTCCCCAGCTTTTGATTCTGGATGAACCGACTAACGGCCTTGACCCTTTAGGGATTGAGGAACTTCGAGAGTTAATTCGCTCTTTTCCCTGCAAAGGGATTACAGTTATTTTGTCCAGCCATATTCTGTCAGAAGTCCAGCAGATTGCAGATCATGTGGGTATCATTGCTGGCGGCGTCCTTGGATATGAGGGAGAGCTTCGCGCCGGTGAAGATTTGGAACAACTCTTTATGAATGTTATTCGCAGAAATGGTAAGGAGGGATATTAAATGGAGATGGCATATATTCAGGCAGAGAACCTAAAGCATAAGAGAACTTTCACAAAAACGCTGATCGTTCTGGCCCCGTTTGTAACTGCGCTTATGAACTTTTTTGCCCCTCTTTGGTTCCAGCTCAATTCTTATAATTGGTGGTATATCCTGCTTTATCCTGGATTCCTTACGCTCACCTGTGCCTTGATTGAACAGCGGGATAATGGCAAACTAAAATATCGTGCCGTTGCTTCATTGCCTGTTTCGCAGAACAAAGTCTGGAAAGCAAAAATTGGAGTGGCCGGTATTTACTCCTGTGTGGGGAATTTCATTTTCCTGGCGCTAAATCTGTTGGGCGGTTTTGCAATATTAGTTATCAACGAAATTCCCCTGACAATCGGAATTTGGCAGGCTGCGGCCGGAACAGCTTGTATTGTCATTGCAAGCCTATGGGAAGTTCCGCTGTGCTTATGGTTATCAAAAAAAGTTGGTATCTTTGTCACGGTTATTCTTAATGCCGGACTTGGAAGCGTTTTAGGGATTTTCACGGCTACAACCTCTTTGTGGATGATCTGCCCGTATAGCTGGGTGCCGCATCTTATGATTTCCGTGTTAGGTATTTTGCCTAATGGTGAGCCGGTTGCAGATCAGAGTACGGCAATGGCATTTTGGATGATTATACTTGTATTGGTCATTTCGCTGGCCTGGTTTGCGGCGCTGTCATTTTTAACTGCAAGATGGTTTGAGAAAAAGGAGGTGGGGTAACTATGGTATCTGTGGTTCGCTGCTGGAAAGCAGAATATCAGAAGTGTAAACATAGCATTTTGCTCTATATGCACAGCATGATTCCGATTATATGTGCGGCGATTTTTGCGGGTTACTATCATATATCCAGATGGGAACTGGCAACCAAAATCAGTGCCTATCTGGAAGTGCTGGCCGTTGCGTTCCCGTTTCTGATCGGCATTATTGTGGGCCTGGTTGTTCAGATCGAAAATCAGGCCGGGCATTATCAGCTTTTGTTGGGAACAATCCCATCTCGCATGGCAACGTATATTGGTAAACTTGGTTTTCTGATGATCTGTGCTTTTGGCGCAACATTTTTAGCGTTAGGAACATTCGCTGCACTATATAGGGATGCTCCGGCAAGCCTTTACCTGAAAGCAGGGATTCTATTGTTGATTACCATGCTTCCCATTTATCTGATTCATTTGTTTGTGGGAATGAGCTTCGGAAAAGGTGCATCTATGGGATTGGGAATTGCAGGGAGTTTAATAGCTGCCCTTATGATAACAGGGCTTGGTGACGCTACATGGAAATATATTCCCTGGGCCTGGGGCGTTCGTGCTATGGATTACACTGTGCTTGCATGGGATAGCCCCCAACTGTATGCACAGGTAAAAACCGATTTTTTCAGCGGTATGATTATTTCTGTATGCTGCACTGTTTGTCTGCTGATTGCCAGTTTGGTTTGGTTTCATGGTTGGGAGGGAGGTAAAAACAGTGAATAAAAAGTGCCTGTTTGCCGTGGTAATTGTGCTTGTAAGTCTTATATGCTTATCGGCCTGCGGTGCGCTCCGCGATACCGCCGATAAAAATAAGGCGTTAAATGAATCTCTGCCGTATTATGAGCTGAACGCCGCAAACTATGATGAAATTTCATATAACGGCCTGACATATACCATAACGGATGAATGTCTTGAAATGTCAGAACTGCAAGAAGAAATCGGGCAGGTATCGAAACGCTTCAAAAATGTGGCGGGGGAAGATTTCAGTTTCGGCTACGTTTACAGTATTGTGGATGTGGATATAAGCAATGCCGTAGCTGTAAATATCAACAATGAATATCGGAAAGCTGACATTAAAAATAATGATGAGTAACCTCGACAATGTGGTATAATGGGGCGGGAGGCGATTTTTTGACCCACTTACTTGTAGTTGACGATGAAGTTTCTATCTTGGAATTGATTAAGAACAGTTTGGGGAAAGATGGATATTTGATAACAGTCTGTCAAAATGCGGATGATGTAGACATCAAAAAGCTGCATTTCTATGACCTCATTCTTTTGGATGTGATGATGCCTGGCACAGACGGGTTTGAGTTTTGCAAACAGATCAGGAATATGGTAGACTGCCCGATTCTCTTTCTGACCGCAAAGACATTAGAGGAAGATATATTGTTTGGATTGGGCATCGGTGCGGATGATTATATTACGAAACCTTTTCGTATTCAGGAGCTTCGCGCCCGTGTCGCGGCACATTTACGCAGAGAAAAAAGGGAGCATCACAGCACACTTTCATTTGAGCCTGATATAAGATTTGACCTTTCCGCAAAGGTACTGTATGTTTCAGAACAGCCGGTTCCCCTTACCAAAAGCGAGTATTCAATCTGTGAATACCTTGCGAAAAACCGGGGACAGGTTTTTACAAAAGAACAAATCTATGAAGCCGTTTTCGGGTTTGATGGAATAGGCGATAACTCTACGATCTCAACGCATATAAAAAATATTCGTGCGAAATTGGAGCATTTCAAAATAAGTCCGATCAGCACCGTATGGGGGATAGGATATAAATGGGAGTGAAAAAGAAACCTACATTGAAAATATTGTTTCGCCAGTTTGCTATCTCCCTCATTGTCATGCTGGTAGCGGCAATTATTGTCCCTTCTGGTTTGGAGGGACTTGCTGTAAATGCTGGATTAGCTACAAGAGCAAATCTAAGTGAATTGCAGGTAAAAGAGATCATTCCAACGCTGACGATTGCCCCGGATATTACAAAGGTTGTGATTCCACAGGGATGCGGCTACTTAATTCTGGACAAGAACTTTAATGAGCTTTACAGCAATATGGACGATGATGAAAAAGAAATTGCCCTGCTGTACGCAAAGGGAGAATATATTGAATATGCTACGGGGAGGCAGTTTGCACTTGTTGTCCGGGAAAACGAATTTTGCGTTTTAAGGTATTATATTGGTTCTCAATTTACAGTGTCATGGCTACCGGAATATTTTCCATCTCCTGACACGCTTGTGTTTATCCTGATGGCTGTAAATTCGCTGCTGGTCATTATCATACTGACCGCCAGATTTGCTAAGAACCTGCGTACACAACTGACCCCGCTTTTTGAAGCAACTGCGGAGGTTTCAAAGCAAAACCTTGATTTTGAAGTAGGACACGCCAAAATCAAAGAGTTTGAAGATGTCCTTGCATCTTTTTCAGATATGAAAGATAATCTGAAAATTTCGTTAGAACGGCAATGGAAAACCGAACAGACACAGAAAGAGCAAATCGCCGCGCTTGCCCATGATTTGAAAACGCCTCTGACGGTTATTCAAGGAAATGCTGATTTACTCACAGAAACAAATCTTGATGATGAGCAACGATTATACGCTGGTTACGTCGTGGAAAGCTCCGGCCAGATGCAGTCATATATTCAAACCCTGATTGATATATCACGGGCGGCGGTTGGTTATCAGCTCCATATTGAAAGTATAGACTTGCCAGCGTTCATGCAGCACTTGTTCGGTTATATGGAATCACTATGCCGGACAAAAGAAATCCGGCTGCAAATGAATACTGTTTCACTCCCTCAAATGCTGAAATTTGATAGGGTGCTGATAGAACGTGCTATTATGAATGTTATCAGTAATGGGCTGGACTACTCCCCGCAAGGCGGAACGCTTTATGTGGATGTTCAGAGTAACAACGGTTTCGTGGAAATTTCAGTCACAGACGAGGGAACGGGATTTTCTAAAGAGGCATTATGCCACGCACAGGAACGGTTCTATATGGGCGATCAAAGCCGCAATTCAAAGTTACACTTTGGTATGGGTCTATATATTACAAATTCGATTATGGAACAACATAATGGTCAGCTTATTTTAGAAAATTCAAAAGAAACCGGCGGCGCAAAGGTTACTATGAAACTTCCTTGCTGATTTTCCGATAGTGTAATGGACGTCTTTTATGTCCGTCCATTTTTCAAATCTTTATGGAATCTTCAAAAATTCCTCTTATCATGTATCTAAAGAAAAAACATCTGCCCAGCGGCAGAAAAGAAAAAAACCGCTGCTGGGCAGACCCATTTTCACGCTTAATTTATATTCACTGGTGGCGGTTTTGAGAAATCAAGGCCGCTGCTTTCTTTCTGTCATTCCCAGCAGTTAAAGGCATGGCGGCCCACGGGAGGACGCCGCCATGCTGTTTTACTATCATTATAATCTAATCCACTTCTACCGCTTAAAAAAAGCCTTGCCCCGCCACGGGAATATTCCGGCTATGAGTATGAACTATACCATGTAAGAAAACAACAAAACGCTTCAAATCGTCGCCCGGTAGGTTTACGACCTGCCGGGCGATTTTTGTCGATTTTCGCGGATTCTCATTTCCGGCAAAAAATCAGATGGAAAAGGAGGCGGTCAGCAGACCAGGGCCAGCATAGGCCCCTGACAACGGACAGGATCATCCTGCTCACTCCCCACGGAAAGGGGGTGAGAAGATGAAAGTTACCCCTGATGATTACGGGAGGCGCTGCCAGTTTGACCATTTTTGCAAGCTGGTACTGTACCATGAAGCCGTTGACTACTTCCGGGAAAGGAAGCGTCAGCGTGGCTGGGAAACATCCTTTGAAACGCTGCCGCTTTCGGAACTGGACACGCTATGCACGATAGATCAGTACCCCAGCGACAGTTTTATATTTCCGGCCTATGGCTGTGAGCTTCAGATCAGCGACGGGCTGGTGGCCGCTGCCTTTGCCAGCTTGCCCCAGCCGGGACAAAGCATCTTGATACTGCATTGTGTCCTGGAACTGACGGACGGCGAGATCGGCGCGGTGGTGGGAATGTCCCGCAGCGCCGTCCAGCGGCACAGGACTAAGACGCTGGAAACCATGAGAACAAGACTGACGGGAGGTATTGCAGAATGAAGCAGTTCTTGCTTTCCAGATCGGCATTCATTCTTTCCAACACCCGGTAAGCAAACGAAACTGATAATCCAAAGAGTTCTGCAATGTCTTCTACTGATAAATACATTTTTCTCTTACGCATGAAACCATTCCTTTCCCTCTTCCTGTGGAATCTCACAGGTATCTTCTACCCCGTAGAAACGCCTCACAAAATACTTTGTCGGAACTTTTCCTCTAAGCGTCAAATATCCCTGTTCTTCCAGCTCCTTATTCAGATTGCCAATGATCTCATAAGCCGATGTCTGTTTCACCTCCAGAAGTTCACATATATCAGCTGCCTTTAAAAATAATTTGTTCTGCATAATCAGTACCTCCTGTATTTTGAATATTTATCTCTTCATATACTCTGTACTGGCCGATGCAAAATCGGACATCATTTTCCGAAATTTAGCAAATTATTTTAATTTTACAGTTTCCATATGTGTTATCGCTGAACCATGGAGTTAATATCATTGAAAAAGGGTATAAAAAAACAGTCTGCCCTGACGGAAAATATTTCCATCAAAACAAACTGTTCTTCATATTCACACTAATTATATTTTCTGAGCATAGTTACTTTTGCGAAAATCTCAGATAACTCCGGAAAGAAAACAAAGAAAAAAAAGATTTTTTAACTCCATTTGCACTCCACCGGAACATCCAGACAGCCCGCAAAACCTTTATTTATGGGCTTTTTCGCAATTTAGTCCGCTACTCAAACTCGACAACTACTAATCAATTTTGTTTAGAGATTATTTGCTATCGTATTTGCCTTTCTTTTAATTCTTTGATTTGTCCATATTATCCTGCCTGTATAAGCTAATGTTATCATTTTGTTATCGCTGTTTATAACACAGCATAAGTAACTGTGGATAATAGCAATATGTTCCGATACAGATTATAAGCAGCTTTGCTTAGAAAATCAACTATTTGTTTCTGTATCTTCAATAAGATTTTTCTTCAATGCTTCAATCGTATCTTGATTCTTCTTCAAAAGTTCTAATTGTCTGTATGCCTTTTCCCGTAATATTTTTAATCGCTCAATTTTAGGCACTTCCCGTCTTATCAGATCAGCGTTTGTATCCTCCAGATTGATAAGCACAACCAATTCTTCCGCAGAAGCAAAATCTCTGATATTGGAATTCTTCCCCTTTATTCCTTTTTCGCTTCTCCATTGGGATGCTGTTTTTCCAAACAAAGCCATATTTAAAATGTCCGCTTCAGAAGCATATGTATATGCCATTTCCTGTTGGGACAACGTCGGTGTAATCAAAAACTCCTTCACCGCATCCGTATGAATTCGGTAGTTTATTTTTGAAAGTTCTCTCTTTACATCCCAGCCAATCGCTAAACGGTCTGCTTCATCTTTCTTTAAACGCTGATAATCCTTGATAATATACAGCTTAAATTCTGGTGAAATCCAAGAAGCAAACTCAAACGCAATATCCGTGTGTGCATAAGTACCACCATATCGACCTGATTTTGATATGATACCGATTGCATCCGTTGCTTTTATCCACTGCTGCGGTGTCAGTGTAAATGCATTATCTCCTGACTCTGCTTTAAACCTATCGAATTCGATAGGTTTAAAATTGGGATTATGAATTTGTTCCCACAATCCCAAAAATGAAATTGTAGAATGATTACGCATCCAGTTTGCCACTACAATAAAAGCATTGTCTGGATTTTTATATTTTGCAATATCAGTGAGCGAAATATAGGCGTCTTCATTAACAATATCTCCCATTATTCTGATTTCAGTTCCATTGGCATCTATTTTCATATTTTTCATATGATTCCCCTTTATTTATATCATCTTTAAAAACGCCAATATATTGTTTTCCATTCTCCCTTACTTCTTTTTATTTCCCAGCTCACTTAATTCTATCAATGTTTTCATTGAATTGGGATTTCTTAACAGCTCAGGAAGAACTGCTTTCATTATTGCTGTATTGGAATCCTCTATAGGCGCAGATGGCGTTGCTGCCTTAATAACTGCTTGTATTGTTTCTGTATCCTTATTATGAATTTCCTTTTTTAACTGGGATATATCGTCCTGAATTTCATATAAAATTGGAATCAATTGAGATATATCTCCATTCATCTCCTTAGTATCGGAATCGTCTTCATTATTTTGATCTGATTTCGTATCAAACGATAGGGCCCCTATTGTTTTGATTAACCTGGATTTAATCTCTTCAACTGAATCCAAGTCACTAAGGTCATAATCAAATGCTCTGATTCCAGCTATGTCAAAAGGAATCCCTTCATTTTTACATTTCAAATGGATAATTGGTTTTCCAGTTGAAGCTCTGTAACCCATCTCATAAAAAGCGTTCGGATTATGTCCTGTAATATCCGCAATCACAAGTTCTGATTGTAATAAGTAATCTATAATAGTTTGGGTTATTGAATCTGGTTGATTTAACTTGTCCACTCTTATAGGTTCAAATCCAGTTTCTTCACATACAGGTGCGATTATGTATTTGAACATTTGATCCGCCCGTTTTCTTATTTCGCTCCCTTCATCACCTATTGGTGATACTACAAAACATTTTTTCATATCCTCACTCCTTAATTTTATAGAATATATACCTCTATCCACTTTTTTTATTGATCCATTTCTCATTAAAGTATTCAAAGAGCCTGCAAATTGCCCCTCTGTATAATCACGAACATCTTGTTCTCGAAGATAATGCTTAATGTCCTGCACACTATGTTCTTGTTTGTCTGATAAAAATTCTAATACAACTTCTTGTATTGTCGAACTCATTGTCATATCTTTGCCCCTCCTAATTTACTCTAATAATACCTCTGCAATATCTTAGAGTCAAGTCCTTTTCTTGCATTCTTGTTTGTTTTCTTGTTATTCTTGTATATTATTAAAAATCTATACTGTTAAAAAACAAAAATATATGGCAGATAATCTATAGATTACCTACCATATAAAAACAATCTGTATAAAATTTCTATTATTCTATTCAAATTCCTTTGCGGACTGCGTTTCATGACACGCAAAGGCTGTTATTAGAGGTTTATATTTCGAACGTGCGTTCTGTTTTTGTGTTTTTCGCACCGCTTATGAAGAAATAAACTCCAAAATAACTCCATTTTACTCTTTATTATTTTGTTGTTCTTCTCTTGCGTAAAGAATGTCCAACGCCTGGAATATTACATTACTCATAGTCTGATAATGTCTCTCTGCATAAGATACTAGCTTTTCTTTTTGCTCTGGTGACATCCTAATTCTCAGACTAGAATCTTTGCCGTCTAATGATGGTTTTCTAGGCATCTTTCTCTCCTCCTTACATTTCATAGTTTAACACGAATTGATACAAGTGTCAATCTCGTTTTGTTAATATCACCCATTTCCCTTTTTGGCTACTTCCCTGCCTCTTCAGATAATTCTTTTCCTTCAATTTGGTTATATAATACTTCACACTAGCAAGATTCCAATCTAACGCATTAGCCATTTCTTTCTGCGTGATTGAAGGTTGCATACGTACAAGATTCAGAATTTCTATTTCTTTCTCACTCAGTACATTTTCATCTTCCACTTGGTCTAATCTCTCTAAATCTTGGTTAGCTTGGTTAGTAGCTTGGTTAGCTTGGTTAGTAGCTTGGTTAGCTTGGTCAGTTATTGGATTGACTCGGAACAACTCTACCCGAAACATATTATCAAATTCCTGAAATCTCGGCTTTGGAAGTCCATACTCTTCTGCAGCATTAAGGATTCTTTTTATTCCGCTTCCCCATGCCTCTACAAGTCCCATCTGACTGAATATATTGGCAATGCCTTTATTCCTGATCTTCGAATGACCATTCATGACTTCCTCATAAGTTAATCCGTTATATAATCCACCCGGAGATGTCACCTCCAATCTGTCATCATAAACTGCGACCTGAATACAGGATTCATCTAATAGGTTACGGTGACAATGGGCATTAATAATCATTTCCCTGATTGCTTCCGGTGGTAACTCATATTTCTCTTTTCGCACCAATCCGTCAATTGTTGCTCCAAGCCGAATATTTCTCAATACAAAATCTACTGCTTCTTCGATTTGTGTATAGATTGGTCCTGTAAATTCTCTCTTATCCAGAAACATTGCACGATCTGTTCCCTTGAATACCGCACATTGTGTTTTGGAGAATGAAAAATAATCCGATGTCAGCAACGCATAGGCATTCGTTGCCAGAAGCTGTCCCTCGCTCTGCTTCAAAATTTTCCAGTTTATCAGCTGCTCTTTCTTTACAGAATGTTCTGACATTCCTGCTTTCTTCCGGAACTTTTCAATATCCTGACAAAGTTTCTCTGTTGCTTCCTCTGAAACAGGATAACCCACACAAGTAAGCTCATCCCATGAGATTCTGGCCCCTTCCATTTCCAGTTCTTTTATCTTCTCCGGAAATGCCTGTCTTGATGTACCTGCTACACGGATATAAGTGCCATTATCTTTTCCCTTTGATTTTAGATAATACGGTCTGTTCTTTCCAGCTTCTACTGATACAACAATGACCGTTTTCCCGTCTACTGTCTGTGGCTCAATATCAGGAATGATCTGTGGCACACAGGAATCAGAAACTGCATTGGCAATTCCATCCATCAGCTGAAACAACACATCATTTTCCACACCAACAATCTGGTGTGTTTTATCATCTACTCCAACAATCAGCTTGCCACCTTGTGTATTGGCAAAAGCTACGATTGTCTTCATGTACTTTTCACTTTTATCAGGTAAGGATACCTTGTACTCAATATTTTTCGATTCCCCGGAAAACATAGTATCTTCTACCATTCTTTCACTCCTACTCTATACTCGCACCACTGGTACGAATAATTCTATTTCCAGAGCAATCTTCTCTGGATCATTAACACTATTATACGTTCTATTCTTCTTTTCTATCAAGCAAGAAAACAAAACAGTTCATTTCTTCTTACCATTTTCTTCTGTTCTTTTTTGATGCCAGATAAAGTCTCGTCATCTCATCCATGAAAATAGTTTTGTCCTCATTGGTCATAGTTCCACTGGCAAATAAAGCAGCTACCTGTTCAAGAATCTGCCTTGCCTGTTTAGCACCAGCATATTCACTTGGCTCATCATTACCCAAGCACACGGTTTCATTATCATTCATAAGATAAGAAACCTGACACTGAAATGCATCTGCCAGTTTTTGATATAAACTACTCTGCTTCGGATATCGTCCTTCAACTTCCCAAGATCGAATTGTTCTATGAGAAACGCCCACCATATCACCCAGCTTTTGTTGAGTCATTTTTTTCTCTTTTCGCAACTTCCTAATTTTATCACCAAATGTTGTCATAAGTATACATCTTTCTCCTATGAGTTTTGTACATGCTTTATTTTTCTAACCACAATAAAAGTATATCATTATGCAAATAAAAAGAGAACCCGACATCACAAGCAAATTTGATGATGCGGGTTCCCTTCCCTCTTTATAGATCAATACCTTTTATTTTTTCATCTTATGATCCGATGGCAATCTCACTTCTTAATGACAACTGTGGCTTCCACATCCATGCTCGCCACATGTATGTCCTTCCCCGTTGTTGTGCTCGTGATGAGAACATTTCACATCCGGATTATACTCAAGTGTTTCATTGATAAAAGCTTCTACTGCTTCATCCGCATCTCCGGAAACTCCTCCGAAAAGCTTGATGCCTGCTGCCGCTAACGCTGTCTGTGCGCCGCCTCCAATTCCGCCACAAATCAAAACGTCTGCATTCAATGCATTAAGAACTCCTGCCAATGCGCCATGTCCACTTCCATTCGTATCTACTACTTCTGAATGTACTACTTTTCCTTCCTCTACATCGTAAATCTTAAATGTCTCTGTGTGTCCAAAGTGCTGGAAAATCTGTCCATTTTCATATGTTACTGCTATTCTCATGATACCTTCTCCTTTTTCTGCTGCATATTTTTTGTAAATTTCCTGTTTGTAACATCCTCCAAAGCTGCAGTTGCCGCTCTGACCGTCACAGATTCTGAAATCTCCGCCCTCAATTTTGAGTGGATGCCCGTCGATAAGTGCATCTGCGATCTTTTTCCTGGCGATCTCGTAAATTCGCTGGACCGTTGTTCTTGCGACTTGCATAGATGCTGCACACTGCTCCTGACTGTAACCTTTCTTGTCCAAAAGACGGATTGTCTCGTACTCATCTACCGTTAGAACAATGGGTGTTTTTTTCTCAGTATCATCTGCCGGAAGAAATTCTAAAACATTGGGGAAATGACAGACTTTTCTGCATTTTACTGGTCTCGGCATAAACTGCTCCTTTCTCGCTTTTCTTATATAATAGCCCTATAAAAGGCATATGTCAATAATGTTTTTGACATATGCCTTTTATGAATCACCTTATAGTATTACTTCTTTTCATTATTTTTTAATTTACAGATACCCTGCGTCATTGTTCCCATTGGACAAAATGTACACCAGGTTCGTGGCTTATATAACACCATTACGATCAACCCTAACAACAAAGATGTAAGCATCAAACTATAAAATCCAAAACTAAACTGTGCCACCCAATCAGCTACTGTTCCGGCAGTGTATGTCCATCCCCACGGAACACGGAAGGTCCAGAATAATTTGATGGCTTCACGCAAGGATGATGATCCGGCACCAACTAAATATGTCTGAAATACCATATTCCCAAACATTGTAAGGAAAAATATCAAAAAGCCGTATCGGAACCATTTTGAACTCATCCATCGCGGGGTTGGTTTATTTCTTGAGCATTTTAAATCCCCACCGAGCTTACTAAAAAGCTGGCCACGTCCACACAAATGATTACAGAAAAATTTATTTTCACCGAATATCGCTATTCCTAACGGCAACAGGAAATCAATCATCCCAAACCAAGCAAACAAAATATTAAAAAAACCGAGAGCAAAATAAAGGATCGCCCATATCCATAAATAATCATACCAATGTTTCTTTTTCTTCACATCGCTGTCCTCTCTTTCATTTCAATACAACCTGCCGGACAGGACTTTGCACATTTTCCACATCCTACACACACTGTTTCTTCTACCACAGCATAACATCCATGGTAAACTTTGACAGCTGCCAGCGGACAAGTATTTTCACATACTCCGCAGGCAACACATCTTTTTTTATCGACACTTGCCATTCTTTTTGCCAATGCTTTGTTCCCCTTTCAAATTTTGTATCTCTATTGTACCTGAAAAAGGTAAATCCTTCTGTGATATTATTACATAAGAATTTACCTTGAACGCTAATCATTACAATGACATATTTTTATTATACATTACCTTTATATTTATATATGATGTTTAGAATTTCCTCAGTTGTTCGAATAATTTCTTTTTGTTTTTCTTTCATTGTTATAGATTTGCTTTCTTCTTCAGCTAACGAAGAGTAAAGGTGAATGGTATTAGCATGATTCCATATCTCATCGTAAATTTTCTCGATTTCATCAGCACTCCGAAATGCCTGGTCTGTTTGCATTTGCAAGTGTTCTCGTTGCTCTTCCAGATGATTCATCCGTTCTTGTAACTGATCCCTTTCTTTCTGCAATCGATCATGTTGTGCTTGCAGTTGATCTATTTGTATTTTAATTTCGCTCATCTTTTCTTTCTGTCTCCGCATAAGCATCATCAAATATACAACTACAAATACAAATAATAGTATTATGTACAGCATAAACTTCTCCTCACGACACATATATTTCGACGGTTTTCCGCAAATCAACTATTGATAATGGCATAGAAAGAACAGTTAGTTTTCCTGAATTCTTTTTAATTTCAACAGCATCAGGATTGCCTGTGATTAAAATTACAGGTGTTGTCCTGTCCGCACGCCATGGCTGATTCGGTTGGCTCGTCATATCTTCGGTAACAATCCAAAGATCCGGCTTATGTCTGCCTAATCTTGTTTTAGCACTTTCCGGTGTGTAAAACAGCATGATCTGATCTGAAATAAATTGCAATGTTTCTTTTAATCCTTTTGCATAACGTTCACTGCCACAGACCAGTGCAATAATAGAAGCAGCTTTCTTTTTTTGTGTTACCTGAATAAAATCCAAAACTGGTGTATTATAGAGACTAAAGTCTTTTTCCAAATGAACTTTATCATAATAACTCTTTGCTGCCTTGCACATCCTCAGACAAAACTGTTCTATGTCTATACGAATATCGTTTCCGTTCTCCTGTATGTTCATACTTTCCAACTGACAAACTGACATTCCACAGTTTAGTCCAAGATGAAAGCGTATATTATTTTCATCATTCAAAAATCCTTTATTTTGATGAAGATATTCACATCGAAGCTGCCAACAGCGTTCTCCGCAAATATATGGCTTTTCATCGGATTGAGATAGTTTAAAGTAGTCCCCTGCATATTCATCAAACCAGCGAATATACTGGGTTCCCACATCACGGGTCGGATTCTTTTGCCGATCCAGCATAACCCGGCCATCTCGATAATGTTTAACAATTTCCGGGAAAGCAATACCTCCGCAAATATCTGGCAAAGTCAATGCCAATGCCAGTGCAGACTGCCATCGTCTATCTACAATATTCAGTTCTACTTCTTCAATTCGGTCCAAAAATGTAAAACTGACATCTCCCTGCATTATTTATCCCTCCCTCATATTCACAACAGTCATGTACTATAGTCAGTATATTTTTATTTATGGCATATGTCAATTATATAATTGACGCATCTAAAAAAAGTAAGTATACTATGTTCGTAAAGGAGATAACTGTTATGAGCTTCGAAAATTATTTTCCACTATGGAATGACTTAAATACAGCACAGAAAAAAGTAATTTCAGACAATTTGATTACACGGGATGTAAAAAAAGGAACGATCATTCACAACGGAAACCTGGATTGTACTGGATTATTACTGGTTAAATCCGGGCAGCTTCGAACTTACATACTTTCAGATGAAGGACGAGAAATTACACTTTACCGCCTGTTCGATATGGATATGTGTCTTTTATCCGCCTCATGTATCATGCAGTCCATTCAATTTGAAGTAACCATTGAAGCAGAAAAAGATACTGATCTTTGGATCATCCCTGCTGAAATCTATAAGGACATCATGAAGGAATCGGCTCCCGTCGCAAACTATACCAATGAATTAATGGCTAGCCGTTTTTCTGATGTCATGTGGCTGATTGAACAGATCATGTGGAAGAGTTTGGATAAGCGTGTTGCTTCATTTCTTTTAGAAGAGACCTCTATCGAAGGAACAAATGAACTGAAAATCACTCACGAAACTATCGCAAACCATCTTGGTTCCCACAGGGAAGTGATCACTCGAATGCTTCGATACTTTCAGGGCGATGGTCTCGTCAAACTCTCACGCGGCAAAATCACCATCCTTGATTCGAAAAGACTGGAAACACTACAAAGATCATAAAACTGTTTTTCTATGACATCTAAAGAATCCTCCATTTATCAGAATTGTGAAAGTCATTCTAATAAATGGGGGATCTTTTTACGCTACAAGTAAATTATAAAATTATTGTGATTATTTTTTAATAATCCATACCACATGCATATGCCCTTTCAATCAACGCACGGTCATTAACCACTGCATCATAGAAGCGGAATCCACCGGAGAAGTTGTATGTTTCATAACCGTTTCCTTCCAGAATACGGCTGGCAATGTAGCTGCGCAGACCACTTTGGCATATCAAGTAAACAGGCTTTCCCTTCTCAATTTCATTGATACGTTCCCTTAGTTCATCTACAGGAATATTTCTGAATCCATCCATATGCCCCCTGTTAAACTCACCTACAGTTCTCACATCCAGCAATACAACACTTTTATCTTTAGAAATCTTATCCATATCTTCCAGATGCCATTGTTTTAAGGTACCTTTTGCTATATTGTCTATCATGAATCCTGCCATATTTACAGGATCCTTGGCAGAGGAATACGGCGGTGCATATGCAAGATCCAGATCTTTCAGCTGGGTTGCCTTCAGCCCTGCATGAATTGCTGTTGCCAGCACATCAATACGTTTATCAACTCCTTCATATCCAATAATCTGAGCACCAAGCAAACGATAAGTCTCTTTTTCAAAAACCACCTTCATGGTCATCACTTTTCCACCAGGATAGTAACCGGCATGACTCATAGGAGAAAGAATTACTGTATCTACATCTAATCCTGACTTTTTGGCATTGGTTTCATTGATACCTGTAGTGGCTGCTGTCATATCAAATACTTTGATAACGGAGCTTCCCTGACTGCCCAGGTAACGGCTGTCACCACCACAAATATTATCAGCGATGATCCTGCCCTGCTTGTTGGCTGGTCCGGCCAAAGAGATCAGCGCATCATCACCCGTAACATAATGTTTTACCTGAACTGCATCACCTGCTGCATAAATATCCGGTACAGAAGTTTCCATTCTGTCATTCACTACGATACTTCCCTTGATGCCAAGTTCCAGACCAGCTTCTTTTGCTAATGCTGTGTCTGGTGTAACTCCGATTGCCAGCACCACCATATCAGCCTGAAGGGATGGATTATCTTTTAATAGAACCTCTACTCCATTGTCCTTTTCTTTAAATCCTTCTACTGTATAGCCCAGTACCAGTTTTATCCCATGCTTTCTCATTTCATTATGGATCATGGATGCCATATCCGGGTCAAATGGGTTCATCAGCTGCTTAGGCCGCTGGACAATTGTAACATCCATGCCAAGCTCCCTCAAATTTTCTGCCAGTTCCAGACCAATAAAACCGCCACCTGCCAATACAGCCGATTTTGGATGATTCTTATTTATATATTCCTTTATCCGAAAAGTGTCTTCTACAGTACGAAGTGTAAAAAGTTTATCCATACCTACTCCGGGAAGTCTCGGCTGTGTTGGCTTTGCACCTGGAGAGAGGATCAGCTTATCATAGTTTTCTTCAAATATCTCACCATTCTCTAAATTTTTCACTGAAACCGTTTTTCGTTCCGGATGTATGGAGATAACTTCATGATGAATTTTCATGTTAATACGGAATCGTTTAAAAAAACTCTCTGGTGTCTGTAGTGTAAGTTCTTCCGGGTCTGTGATCACGTCTCCGATATAATATGGAAGCCCACAATTCGCATAGGATATGTATCCGGATCTTTCAAACACAGTAATTTCTGCATGTTCATCCAATCTTCGTATTCTTGCTGCAGCTGTAGCTCCTCCGGCTACACCGCCTACGATTATTACCTTCATCTTATTTTTCCACCTTTCCTGAATAAGCAGCAATGCCACCAATATTATTTACTTTAGAATATCCCATTCGTTGCAACATCCCAGTTGCTTGACGACTTCGGGCTCCGGAATAACAGTATACAAACAGCGGTATTTCTGTATTCTTCACTACCGAAACAACATTGTTAAGTTGTTGCAATGGCACATTTTTACTTTCTGGTATATGCCCTTCCTGATATTCCTGCGGCGTACGAACATCCAGCAGAGCTGCACCAGCAGTCTTTTTATATTCCTCTATCCCTTGATTAATATTCGCCTGTTTTAAAAAATCAAAAAATCCCATTAACGCACCTCCTTAAAGCATCTCTAAGATTGCCTTCTTAGGTCTTGCCCCTGAAACTTTTGTTACAATCTTCCCATTCTTCATAACCACCAAAGTTGGAATACTCATAATACCAAATTTACTTGCCAGTTCTGGCTGCTCATCCACATTGATCTTTCCAACTTTGATATCAGGGCGTTCACTTGCTATCTCCTCTATGATAGGAGCCACCATACGACAAGGAGCACACCAAGGAGCCCAAAAGTCTAAAAGAACGGTTTTCTCGGAATCCATTATTTCATTCTGAAAATTATTTTTATTGATATTAATAGCAGACATTTTACAGTCCTCCTTGTTTTTTCTTTTGTGGCTTTATTATAATCTGAAATTCATTTGTTTTCTGTGATATCATCACATTATTATCATGATTAATTTTTAACTAATTTATTTTTTCATCTTATGATCTGATGGCAGTCTCACTTCTCCGGTCCTTTTCTTCATAATCGAGTTCTGTGTCTCCATCTGTGTTGGAATATAATCGCTTTCCTGCAGAAATGCACCTGCCGCCTCAGCATATGATTCATATCCAGCTGCTTTCATCCTCTTCAACATTTTTGCCAAAGCACTGTTCTTGTCTCTACTCACCTGACGTGTGCTGATGCCCAGTTCCTCTGCTGTTTCTTTAACCTGTTTTCCCATGATAAAATAATCGCTCACGATTTTCTTTTCTTTCTCTGTCAGATCGCTGAAGAGTTCTTTAAAGAAGATCTCAGTTGTAATATCCGATGCAATGTCACGTCCACTATCTGCGATAAAGTCTGTCGCACAACCGTTTTCTGATTCTAATCCACAAAATAATACTGTATTATTTCTCTGATGCTGCTGATCAAACATATAATGTTCCTTATTATAAAAAATATTAAGAACTTCCAGCTCTTCTGCTGTAATATTAGCGTATTTCACCTTCTGATATCTGTCGTAAAATGTGTATTTTCTTTCTTCCATGATTGTTTCTCCGATTTGTCGTTTTTGTTGATTTGATTTGTGACAAATCGAAAATCATGGATATCTGGCATAATGCCTGCCTCTTCCCTGCATCTTGATATGCTCTTCCTTTCCGGCATCTACCTGTTAAAAAGGAAGCTTTTTCAAATCTGCAACCTGTTTTTGGGTATAAAAAAAGGCCATGCCCTTCCGGGCACAGCCTGACGCCTTAAAATTTGAGAAAAGAAAAACCTCCGCAAACATTACGTCTGCGAAGGTCTATTTCTCTCAGCATATCAATTCTAACATGCACGTATTTTCATTGTAATACCATTCACATGCCAGTTTACTGTCAGTTCACTGCCACTTTACTTCCACTTTTCTTCCAGTTTATTTCCTCCATCTTATTCTGTATCTTTTCCGGACGTGTAAATGCCCAGAGCATTGTTGCATACAAACGGATTGCTTTCTTACGGTTTCGATAATAAGTAGTGCTTGGCATATCATCCAGCATCAGCATCACATCTTCATTGGTATTTCCTGCTTCAAAATATCTATATTTCAAAAGCCGATAATACAGCTGTCCATTTTTTGGATAATCCCTCAAAGCTATCAGGGAATCTCTCATGATTTCCAGCAAACAGAGATTCATATCATTATTCAGAAGCTTTTCCTGGATTCTGCGTTTCTCTGCAGTCGCATCGAAATCTACCAGATCATATAACATTTCCTTCAGATGCTTCCCTTCCTCTGCATACATTTCATAATCTATATCCACAAGGTTCTTCTCAATACGGAACATTACTTTAGTATACTGACTCAGCAATAATTCCGTATTCTTATAAGCATCCTCTGCCACTTCTTCCATATTGATAAACATATCCTGTATTCTCTGCATAATTGTCCTCCTTCCCGACCGCTTCCGCAGCCAGACCAATCATTGTATTGTTTGTTCCATTCACAGTCTGTCACTGTCCTAACATCTCTTCATGCAGATTCCGCAGAAATATCCGCTGTGGGATAGCTTCTATTTCTGGCTGATCGGCAACTGTATGATCTATTGAAAGCAATCGGTTCTCACGGGAAAGGATGTATCCCCGACTGCTGATGTTCTCATCGAATATCTATCTCTCCAAAGGGGGCCCTGATTCAGGGCTCCCTTTTAGGACGCCGTTATTTACGTTCCATAAACCATTTATAATTTTCTTCATAAGTCAGATGACAGATTTTTCCACCCACCTGACAGGTATAACGATATCCGGTTCCGCCAGCTTTTCGGCTGGCACAACGCTCCGGTTTTGAAACCTTATCAATCGCATACTTACGTCCATCTTCCCAGACAAACGCTGTAGGGATCAATTCTCCTTCCCGGCTGAATACTGCCAGGACATCTACATACACTTTAGCTGTCATTACAAAACACCTGCTCTCTCCTATCCATGAAAATATGCCTGTGGATGAACCGTATGTTCCTTAGCATTCAGCTGTGCCAGTATCTTATCCTGATACATAAATGCTCTCTGAATACTCTGATAGCCAAACCTTCCACGGATCTCATCTACCACCTGGTCCATCTTTTTGATTTTTTCTCTCTTCGTTTCATCCATAAATAAATCAAGCTGATACGGCATCTCTTCTGATACCAGATCACATCCTCGAACACCAAGACTACGAATTGGATGTTCCCAATTATAGTTTTTCTGGAATAACTCAAATGCAGTTCTGGCAATTTCTTCTGTAAGATTACTTGCCCTGTCCAACTTGCACTGTCTCGTGAAATGATACAATCCATTATCCCGAATCGAGATTTCTACTGTCCTGCATTGAAAACCATTTTCACGAAGCCTGGCTCCTACACTTTCTGAAAGAGCCATCAAAATAATCTTCACGTCCAATTCACTAACAAGATCTCTTGGCGTTGTTGTACTGTTCCCGATAGACTTGATCGGTACTTTATATCCTTCTACCAAAACTGGAGTTTCATCCCATCCATTTGCAAAGGTATGAAGTACCAATCCCATCTTTCCAAGATATGTTTCTAATATAGAAGGTTCTGCTCCTGCCAGATCTCCGATTGTACAAATGCCAAGTTTCTTCATCGTCCGTTCAGTGCTTCTTCCGACCATGAGTAAATCACCTACTGGAAGTTTCCATGCAATATCCTTGTAATTGTCTTTGGAAAACTCTGTAATGGCATCCGGCTTTTTATAATCAGAACCGAGCTTTGCAAATATCTTATTCCAGGAAACACCAATACTTACGGTAACCCCCAGTTCATATTTAATCCGACTGCTGATCTCTTTTGCAATCTTCATTCCGTCTCCCTTGATAGAAGTACTGGCGGTCACATCCAGCCAGCTTTCATCAATCCCAAATGGTTCTCTCTGATCTGTGTATTCACTGTAAATCTCCTGTGCCATTCTGGAAAACCTCAAATAAAGATCCATGCGAGGCGGTACAAAGATTATTTCTGGGCAAACCTGTCTTGCCTGCCACAATGCCATGCCTGTTTTTACTCCGGCTCGCTTCGCAATATAGTTTGCAGTCAGCACAATTCCATGTCTTGCTTCCGGATCACCACCGACTGCCATCGGCTTCCCGGCAAGTTCTGGATGATGCAGCATCTCAACACTTGCGTAAAAGCAATTCATATCTGAATGAAGAATTGTCCTGCTCATAACATTCACCTACCAGTCTTAAAAATCATAATAAAAGTTCTTTGCTTCATATTGACTTTGTGAAGTTTATAGATTATAATTTCTACTAACTTCACGAACATTTGTTTGTATTTTATACGTGATAATGAACTCTGTCAATAGTTTTTATAAAGTTGATGAAGTTACGATTTCAAAAACTTGGAAAGGATCCCACTATGAATTTTTCAGACAAGATTAAATATCAACGAGAACAAAATCATCTGACACAAAAAGAACTTGCAGAACTGGTCGGCGTATCCCAGCGTGCGATCGCAGCTTATGAAAGTTCCGGCACCATCGCACGAATCTCTACTATGAGAAAGCTCGCTCATGCATTGAATGTCTCTTACGATTATTTGAAACATGATGAGATCACAGATCCTTCTTACGGAATTGAAAAAATGGATTATATTGATGAAGTCAATGGACAGCTTGGTGAAAAAGGAGCCAGGGACATCAATGAGATTCTCGAAGCCAACCGTGCTCTTTTTGCTGGTGGCGAACTCGACGAAGAAGCAAAAGATGCTTTCTATCAGGCTGTAACCAAAGCATATCTTTCCTGTAAGATGGAAGCCAAAAAGACATTTGGACGGAAAAAGAAAAACACTGAAATGGAAAGTGATTCATAGGTGTCCGTATTTTCGTACAGCACTTTTGCTACTCTATACTTGCAGCAAACTATCTTATGAAATATCGAGGTGTTTTTATGAGTTCAAAATGTATAAGAGACACTGTTAATAAAGTAAAAGCAAAATATCAGGAAAGTGATCCGTACCGCCTTGCAGCCGCTATGCATATTATTGTTAAAAAGCTTCCGCTTGGAACTGATCCAAACTGTTGCAAAGGCTTCTGTATGCGGGAATGTCGAAAGACCTGCATCGTCATTAACTGCGACCTACCGGAAATCATACAGCAGATTATCCTGATCCACGAGATCGGTCACGCACTCCTTCATCAGAAACCCCTTCAGATCAAGTGTTTTCATGATTTTGAATTATTCGATGGAGTGTCACAATGTGAATATGAAGCGAATTGCTTTGCCGCTGATTATCTTCTGGAAGATGAAGATGTCCTGGAGATGCTTAACGCTGATATGTCCTTTTTCCAGGCTGCCGCAGAACTGAAAGTTCCACCGGAACTTCTTGATTTCAAATTCCGAATGATGAAACGAAGCGGCGTTCAGATTGTAGATTCTCCGATTACTTCCAACAGTGACTTTTTAAAAGATATCCCTACTTCGGGAATAATAGAAAATTACTAAATATGCTATTTTTGAAAAAGGAGATTTTTGAAAATGATCAACTTAAATAAACATAGAATAGACTTTGGAAAAGGGGATGTAGGCATTGGTGTCATCGGTAACACTACAGATTCCGCACAACTGGCATTTTATAATCAGAGTGCACGTCCCATCCATATACTCAAGAATCCAGATCAGAATCCTGGGTTCGAACCCATGGAATTTAAAGAAGAACCTTTTATCATGAGCTTCTCCAATCCTGAAAGCATTGATGCAGTTATTTCAATTTTACAACGTGCCAAATATATTAATTTCACTTCCAAAAACGAACCGCAAAAAACAGAATAGATGAATGATGTATCTTATAAAGAATGGCTGTCTTTTCTCCAATGAGCAGGCAGCCATTTCTCATGTAATTCTTTAATACAAGTCTCCCACATATCCATCTGCTTCCAGATGCATATAGCACTCGTCCACCTTCTCTGATTCCAGAATCCGCAAAACGTGTTCCATACCTGTAGCAAGTTCTTTTGTTTTTAACTCTTCCAGCGGAATCCAATAAACTCTTCCTTCCTCAGAACTCTTTAATTCTCCGGTAAACTTATCCGCTTTATACAAGGTAATAACATAGTGCACTCCGCTCTTATGCCAATGATATAATCCTCCAAGCTTCGGTGCTTCAACCGTAAGTCCTGTTTCTTCCCAGACTTCCCGAATCATAGATTTCTGAAAAATCTCATTTGCTTCTACGTGACCGCCTGGAAAAGTTGTACCGGTATAGCTATCATTTACTTTATCCAGAGCCAGTACATTCCCTTTATGATCCTGAATCATACACATATTCATAAAACAGACCTTCTCAATCTGACTCTCTTCTTTTTCATTCAGAGATTTTCTGACACGTTTGTTGATATCCGATCGTTTGGATTTATAATGCTTGAAGACCTCTCCATACGGAATCCAGATTTCTGCATCTTCAATTTTTTCATAAACAGAATCCACCACTTCTTCCAGATGTTTGTCACTCGGAAAAGTACATTTTTTCATATAATAATCTCTGGTTGCCTGAAACATCCATTCCGCAATCTTTTCTTTCTGCTTCATTTTTAACTGGGAATACTTCTTATTCGTTTGCAGTAATCTCCCATCTATCATCTTATGGTTTTTCCGTGACATCGGTTTGACCTCTTTTCTTCTTTTTCATTCAGATTTTACTATACCACAGAATCATGCTTGCGTCATACTTCTGAGCTTCGATGTCCTCTTTTTCTTCTCTCAGTACCTTATTTATAGAGGGTTCTTTTTTAAGACTCTCTTCCGGCGGCTGTGCCACCGGTAAATAGCAAGGACAGGAAGTGTATATACACTTCCGGAAAACCAGCAATTTAGGGAACCCTGCCCTAAATTAAAAACACAGAAGTCACTACTTCGAAGAACCAAAGAAAGGAGAATCTGCCTATGGCAAAGAGAAAAAGAAATATACAGATTTTGTTTTGTGTTTCCCCAGAAGAAAAAAAGCTTATTCGTAGAAAGATGATTGAATCAAAGACAAAAAATATGGGAGCTTATCTTCGTAAAATGGCAATCGACGGTTACATCGTCAACACCGATACCACTCCACTGAAGAAACAGTATGAGGAAATGCATAAGATCGGTGTGAATATTAATCAGATTGCCAAAAAAGTAAACAGCACCGGTGATCTGTATCCGGAAGAAAAGCAAGAATTAAAAGAGATGGTGAAAGAATTATGGCGTATCTTAAGATCTTCCCAATTAAAGTAACAGACAAGAAAGCTCTGGACTACATCACGAATCCAGATAAAACAGAAGAAAAACTGTTAGTTTCCAGTTTTGGCTGTTCCCCGGAAACTGCAGATCTTGAATTTTCTATGACAAGAGAAATGGCAAAAAAGAATGGAATGGACAAAGGTGATAACCTGGCATTTCATCTGATCCAGTCATTTAAACCTGGAGAAGTTGATGCCGAAACTGCCCATCGCTTAGGGCAACAATTTGCAAACGAAGTACTGAAAGGAAAATATGAATATGTGATAAGCACCCATGTTGATAAAAATCATATCCATAACCACATCATCTTTAATGCAGCAAGTTTTGTTGATCATCACAAGTATGTTTCCAATAAGCGGAGCTACCATAAAATCTGCCGGATCAGTAATCGTATCTGCCATGAAAATGGACTTGCCACCAGTATGCCAACCGGAGAAAAAGGCAAAAGTTATAAGGAGAACATGGAATATCATCGTGGCACCAGCTGGAAAGCCAAGCTACGTGTTGCAGTTGATAAAGCAATCTGGACTTCCATCAACTATGAGGAATTTTTACAAAAAATGCAGTTAGCCGGATATGAAGTCCGACAGGGAAAACACCTGTCCTTCCGTGCACCGGAACAGAAAAACTTCACTTATATGAAATCTCTTGGAAGCTATTATTCAGAAGAAAATGTCCGCATCCGTTTGGCAAAAAACCGTAACAAAATAAAAGCTCCAAGGCATCTGTCCAGAGAAGCTCGCCTGTATATCAATATCTCCACTTATGTTACGACCGGCAATCGAGAAGGATTTGAACGATGGGCAAAACTAAATAACCTGAAAGAAGCGGCACGCACCTTCAACTATCTTTCCGAAAATAACCTGCTGAATTATGAAGATTTCCAACAGCATGTTTCTGATGTTGATGCTTCTGTTAAAGCGGCTGATCAAAGAATAACGCAAATCAACAGTGAGCTGAGCACACAGAAAATCATTCAAAAACACTGTGATTCTTACCGTCTCTGCCGAAAAGTGATTGAAGATTGCAAATCTGCTAAAAATCCAAAAGCATACCGAACCAAACATCAAGCAGAATACCAACTGCACGATTCACTAAAAAAAGAGCTTCAGGATCTCGGTGTTACCAAAATCCCAAGCTCTAATAAAATCCAGAATAGGATAGAAAATCTTGAATCTGAACAAGCTGCTACTGTCCGGGAAAAACAAGAATTGCAGAAAAAGCAGAAGACACTGAATATCATTAGACAGAATTTCACAGCACTACTTAATGCTCCGGAGATGCAAATTCCCATATCAGAAAAAGAGCTAACTCTCTAAAAAGAAGGAGGTACCTACTTTAACGGTGCCTCTTGCTTTTCGTCTAATCTATTTATATCTTCCTCTTTATGCAATTTCCCATATTACAGTTGCCGTATCAGTAACATTAATATCGTCTGCCTCAATATCTATATCATATGCTCCCGGTGCACTCATTTCACATTCCGTACACTCCATTAATCTCATTTCATTCAATGGCTTTGTTACAAAATCTATCTCTCCCCAAGAATAATCAATTGCCTGTATTTCACCCAATTTCACATTTGCTGCTGTTGTAAGCACCTGTGCCTTTTGAATGGAATCCTCGATTGCTTTATGTAACAGCTCATTTTTACATTTTTCTACATCTGCCACTGTATACTCAATAGAAAACTCTGGCCTTAATGAGCTATGAGCCAAAGCGTAAAGGACTTGCCCTAATCTTTTATTATCAGCTGCAAACTCTATTTTCATATGGTGATTATACTTATAACCTTTAAATCTTCGCTTCCAGCTCTTATCTCTGTCCTGATAGCTTTCATATTCTGTATCGACATTAAAATATACTGTTTTAAGGTCTTTTCTCTGAAAACCAAGTTTCTCAAACAAATCCTTGAGAAGCTCTGTATCTTCTGTTGACCTTCGGAGAGTATCTTCATATTCTTTGCAAAGTTCTTCCTTGTTGACATATAACCGGATTTTATCCGGCTTTACTGCTATTTTCCCTTTTCCTGTAACTTTAATTGTTCTCATCATCTTTGCTCTTCCTTTCATTCTCATTATATTCATACCCATTGATTAAAAGCTCTATCATCTTCTTTGTCATCTGAATATACTTACCAAACGGATTAATCACAATTCCATTCACCTGTTCCCAATTAAGTGCCAGACGAAGTATTGATTCAATAGACTGATTCATCTGCACATTTCCAGCAGAACCCTTATGCATCTCTTCAGAAGATGTAAATACTCCAATCCATTCTTTTTCATCAGCATCTTTTACAGTCTCTATTTTAAGTCTTACATCATGGTCAAGCGAAATCGTGTCACCAGCCTTTACTTTACTTATCTGTTCTTCCGACATAAAAGGATTTTCCGTGATATATGGAACAATAACTTCTCCTGCCTGCTGCATTCTTGTTACCATAACTTCCATAAATAACAGCATTCCATTTTTATCCTGCTGAATATAATACTGGTCGATTGCTGCCTCAATCATCTGATTTGCCTGTGTCTCATCCACTTCATCTGAATAAGTATCCACGCTCCTGCCAAGTACATGATCAAATTCATCAAGAACATCCGTCATCAGTCCCTTATCAATCCGGCTTTTACACTCTGCAATCAGCACAGCTGGGATCCCATAAAATGCTTCTGCAATACTTCCTGTAATAGCACCAAGCGTATCCGTATCTCCACCAAGTGATACTGCATTCCGTATGGCATCCTCAAAATCTTTGGATTCCAGAAATGCGATGATTGCCTCTGGTACTGTTTCCTGACAGCTTTCAACATGATGGTAGTAGGTTCGGATATTATCCAATGTTCTACTCAGATCATAATGAAATTCCCTCTCGATATAAGCTTTGATTTCTTCTTTTGAAGATCCATTCCTTGCCATATATATTGCACTTGCAGTTGACTCTGCACCCTTTATACCTTCTGGATGATTATGTGTCACATTCGCTGTAGCTCTAGCTACCTCTCTGGTTCTTTCCATCGAATCATAAAGCCAGCCTACCGCTGACACTCTCATGGCTGAACCATTTCCATAGCTTCCGTATGGCTTCGGATTATTTTCTTTAAGCCAATGTCTGAAGCATCCACCATAGCCTGCATGTGGATATCTTTTTCCCCAATCCTGCATATTGGATGCTACCGCATCTTCAATTTTCTTTACTGCTGCTTCCGGTCCGACTGCCAGGAGAGCTTCTCCAACTGCTATTGTCATAACAGAATCATCTGTAAAGCCACAGCCTTCACTAAACAAATCAAAATTCTTTGTTTTATCACCTCTGTCAAACTCAAACGGACTTCCTATAATATCTCCTAAAATTGCTCCGTACATATATGCCTCCAATTCCCGGATTACTCCGGCACCTCTCTTTCTCTGTTACAATATGAGTATAATTAAAAGGCATCTTCATATGGTCGCTGTTTGGGCGACACTTTCAGAAAATAAAAATGCCGGTACAATATTGCACCGACACTAATTTCTCTAATATTTTTCATTTTGTTCTGACCATACTGGCGTACCATATTTTTTTCTTGCCACATCGCAAATTGCCATACTGCTTTATGGGAAGCTGCTTCATCTTCTCGTCGATCAGCCGCTTTTCTTCTTCCGTAACGTAAAACTTCATCTGTATATTTCTCTTTCGGTTTTCCATTTCCGCACCGCCTTTCGGTATAAGGGTTTGGGATTATCCCAACAAGCATTTTCCGCAAACGGGTACTCGTTTGCTGTGCTTGCTATCTACTCCATACCCCCACCGAAAGGCGGTATTTGTTGCGCGTTCCTTTGATTTTGGACGCAAAAAAAGATTGCAGCCGCCATGCGCTGCAATCTCCCGATTTCTCATATTGTGAGGTTAATCCTCTGCTTTTTCGACTTCCGTTATCTCCCTTGCTGTTGCGGTTACAATCCGTATGCCTTTATCGCTCATACCGTCCAGCAGCGCGTCAAGCTGCCGCCGCCCGGTGGATTTCTCCGCATTGCTGTTCGGGAAGAAAAATTGATCTACCGAAATATGATACCGGGTTACAAGGTCATAGAATACCTGTAAACTCGGCTGTTGTCCCTTGTTCTCGATATTCGCAAGGTAGCGCGGGGAAATATATAACTCGTCGCTTACCTTTTTGCGGCTCTCGCCGTATTCATTTCTCGCGGCTTTTATAGCTGCCCCGAAAGCCTTAAAGTCGTACAATGGTACGGGTCTTTTTGCCATTTTCATTCACCCTGTTACATTTTACAGTTCACCTTTCTTTTTGGATATGTCCACACAATTCATATCATTAGGTTAAATACTTCCTGTTGTGTATTGACAGTAGACTGATTTTCTGATAAAATAAAATTTATGTAAAAGGAGGCGGCGTTTATGTTGCATAGCATGCGTATTAGATAAGCATTGAAAAAAAGGATTTTCCCATTTTCAACATGGGCTTTTTTGTCATGCTTATTTTGCGGATGCTATACAAAAAACTAACGACGTATAGATATAGTATAGACATAGTGCAAGCTATGCCTTAGTTTTGTTGTACTGCTCTGTGCATTATAAATGCAGGTCAATGCTCATGTTGAGGATTGACCTGCATTTTTTTGTGTAAAAAGGACGAGTGAAATATAATGCTTAAAAAATATTGGATAAAATGTCCGATTTGTAACGGAAAGACGAGAGTTCAAGTATTTCATAATACTGTATTAAAAGATTTTCCTCTTTTCTGCCCTAAATGCAAATTGACGCATATCATTGATGTAGAAAAATTAGAGATTGTAATCAAAAATACAGAAAAACAAACTTTTATTATTTAGAAGAAAGGATATAAAAATGAAACGTTTACCTAAATATACGCCTGCGGAAGTACGGAATGATCCATACGGATTTACTTACAAAGAAATGTCGGAAGTTATTGGCGAGAATGAAGCAAAAGCCTTATATGAAGAATTATATAAGCAATTACCACGCAAAAAAAATCTATCAATGTTGGTAAAAAATATTTGCAAAAGCAGTGATACTGAAAAGTATGTTTACGAACTGAAAGACAACAAATACATTGAAACGGTTTTTATCAAGCGGCGAGATGGTGGAACTGTTTGCGTGAGCACACAAGTCGGTTGTCCTGTTGGTTGTATTTTTTGTGAGTCCGGGCGAAATGGCTTTGTTCGTAATCTAACATCGTCAGAAATCGTACAACAGATTATATTGTTGCGTCGAAAAGTAAACCGTATCGTTTTTATGGGTATGGGAGAGCCTTTATTCAATTATGACAACTTGATAAAAGCAATCCATATTCTCCGAGATAGATATGGGCTCAACTTTCCAACCGACGGCATTACCATATCAACAGTTGGTCCGGTCGATCAATTAAAAAAATTGCGCGAGGAACATCTTAAAATTCAGTTGACAATATCTTTACACGCAGCAACACAATCTGCAAGAAATCGTATTATTCCTCACATGCGCATATATGCTATTGAAGATGTTGTTAAGCAAGCCTTATCCTATTCTGAAAGGCATAATCGCAAAATTGTCTTTGCGTATTTGCTTTTACCGGGTATAAATGACCGGCCCTCAGATGTAAGACAACTTGCAAAATGGTTTCGGGGCAAAAAAGTTATGATTAACGTGTTACAATACAACCCAACAAGCAATTCAAGAATTAAAGCACCACAGAAACGGGAAATAGTTGCATTCAAACATCAATTAGAGCAAGCAGGACTTGAAGTTACTATGAGAGTTTCTCATGGCAGAGAGATTAACGCGGCTTGTGGACAGTTAGCTAACACATATAATAAATTCAAAAAAAAATGATTAAAAGTGCCAGACGCATAGACGCAGAGCCGATAACGCATTAGGTCAAAAAACCTATGTGTTATCGGCTTTTTTATTTAATATTGCGCAAAAGCCGCTGTTCCCTATTATAGAATGGATTGCGGGTAGTGTATTAAAGTCGCCCTTTTTTAAGGATACGGCGGTATCGGGGAGGTATCGCCGTGTCCATTTTTATTTACTGTAACCCGCCTAATGCTTTGCGGTCAAAAAAAGCTATGCTCCGCAAGCGGGATATTCCGGCTATGAATGTGAACTGTCAATACATTTAGCTACTGCTTACATTTCCTTTGCGCCCGTCCGCGTCTTGCGGACGGGCGCATTTTGCTTTTTTCAACTTTTTTCTGAAAAGCGCACTCAAGAGCCATCTCCCGAACGGGTACGGAGCGAAAGGGGCAGAGAGGACAATGTCTTTTATTCTTTCCGGCCCTTCTACAGATGTCTTTAACATCTTTTCATAGAGTGCCGGCATTGCATCACTCGAATTGGCAAAAAAGCCGGATTCTCCCATCTGCTTTCCTTCAAGCATAGATGCTACATAATCATCACCAAGTACAAACGCTATGTACTCAACAAATGATGCCCTATCTTTTACCACACTGTTTACTGCAGCACTTTCTCTGTCATCCGGGAAACCACTTGGCATACAGTATCAAAGAATTTCTCCAAATCCATATCTACCACATATCCGTAACCATCGTTTACATTTGTCTGGCATTGCTTTAGTGCATCGTGTGCACCTCTGCCTGGGCGAAAGCCATAACTGTTTTCTGAAAACTGTTCTTCATAAATTGGAGAAAGTACTTGTGTAATTGCCTGTTGAAAAACACGGTCAACTACCGTTGGTACTCCCAGTTTTCTGAACTCGCCTTTTGTTTCTTTGGGTATTTCTACCCTTCGGACTGGATTGGGTTTATATTTACCATCCATTAACTGTTGTTTCAGTTGCACTCCGTTGTTTCTGAGAAACGATAGAAGTTCATCCACGCTCATCCCATCAACTCCGCCTGCTCCTTTATTGGATTTTACCTTCTTGTATGCTTGATTAAGATTGTCATTTGATAAAATCTTTTCCATCAGTCTGTCCGTTTGAAAATCTGTGATGATGTCGTTGTTTTCAGCAATCCTCTGATGGGCGGACACTTCTGCATACTCTTTCTGTTCCGCAGATACCATTTGCAGATAGTCCTCAATATGAAGTTGTCTGTCCTTAATTCCATCTTTGGTTACATTCATTTACTCACATCTCCTAAAGTTCAGTCCTTCCCATTATGTTTGCAACCACAATGGTACTATGACCTCTGCTGACTTCTTGCCATTCGTTGTTACTACAAGTTTCATACTCTGTTTCCACTTGCTGACAAGACCTCCCTTGGTACCACACGTTTCTTTCTCTCCACATATCTGCCACATCTACCACAGTTAATTCCGAGTAGTTATTGGACTTCAGTTTGTATGGCAACCTTATCCTTAACTGTAGCCTCATGTGATTTCTGTTCGTCAGACCGGAGATTTGCCTCCGCCTTCCTTCAGATTCCCCTTGCGTTAATCATAGTCGTTGCTATGAAAAGGACACCCTTGGTCTTGGCTGTATCCTTCCCACTACTAGGGCGGATTAGGGACTTTCACCCGTTAGAAACGTGCGCCGCAAGGCGCACCATTAAAAAAGGATGCAGGGATTGACTCCCTACATCCTTCATTAGAATTATAATATTATACTTATCTCACACCCCGATCAGCCCCTCTCTCCGGCTTATCTTTTCCCTGCTTTTCTTGAATAATCCTCTTATTAATCTCAAGCCGTTCATGAATGGATAATTTCTTATCTTTTCCAACTACCGCCTGCTTCTGTTGTACCTGTTTCCTATCTGCTTTTCCTGCATCCTTGACCACTGCATTCGCTTCGGTACTTGTTCCCCGCTCATCTGCTCTTCCTTCATTTCTTTCCGTTATCTGCTGTTCTCGTCTCTCTTTCACACCTTTTTCTTCCAGATTGCAAAAGCTCTGCAGATACGGAAGCACATGATTCTGCATGTCTGTCAGATCTTCCATATATTTTTGGAACTCTTCACTTCCTTTACCTTTCTGGTAATTGATCCAATACTCATCTGTAAGCTTCATTTCATTATCATACTTCAACTGACTCACAATACCGCCATGTCCATTTCCAATATCTATTGACTTCTTGAAATGATGCAGCATCTGTTCACCTTTTTCCGCATAATATACAGTCACATATATCTTTGTGATTTTTGTAGGTTCCTCTGTCTTCGAATCACGTTTTGCATACCATTCTTTATCCATTTCTGCTGTTTTTGCATCCAGCTCGGATAACTTCTGACATCTTGGATTCATGAGAGCACTTTCTTCACAATAGTTTACATACACCATTGGTTCCAGATTCTTTGGAAACTCCGGCTCATAGACTTTCAGTCTTTCAATCAATACACCTGCACGCACAGACTGGTCACATTCTTCGTCTACAATATCCTTCAGATAAGAAATATAAGAATGTGTATTGCCACTCTGCAAATCCAACATCACCTCTTGTACCGTATTTTCTCCCGTCTCCACATTATCTCGATACTCATACGGATCAAAAGCTTCTGCAATCTCATCCAATGCCTCTGCCAACTGTTCTGTGGTCATCTTCTCTGGATACATTGCTTCCCGAACATCCCGCATTGGTACATACTTATAGTCCGGCAATGCATCATGAATTTTCTCAATCCCTTCCCGTATCAGTGCAAGTTCTCCATAAAATCGAACATCGTCCATCAGATTTCCAAGTACTGTATTTCCTTTTACGATTGCAAATTCAGCATCATCATAGTAACTGTCTTCCGGATCACGATAGATAATCCCCATACTGCATACTCGATAGGCATTCTCAGGATTCTCCCTATATTTTTCATAAACCGCAGCAATCTGATTAACATCGGTACTTTTTTCATAAGCTCCCATATCATGGAACTCATCACATTCTGCGGCAAAGTATTCCAGATACGGTTCTTTCTTCGGTGGCATATTATTGAGGACATTATCAATCATGTTATAATTTGCCTCTTCCAGTTCTTCTACCTTTGCCAATGGCTTATATTCGCCCTGGCTTTTCTGAATCTCTGCCATTACAACCTCATCCATTTCTTCTACCTTTTCCATCAACTGATCATAATCCCCACGGATGCGTTCTCCAGTCCATCCTTCGTCTTCCAAAAGTTCCTCTGCCGCTTCTTCAATAGAAATTTCACCATTTTCATAGACGCCACCATCCATCAGGCGGAAATCTTCATCGTAAAAGGAATAATCATATCCTCCTTCTGTTCTCTGAATAGCAAAGTAACGTTCTCCTACCTCATATGCCAGTTCACTAAGAACCTGTTCTTCCAGATTCAGGAAAGAATCTAGCTGTTCAAAACTGATACTGTCTACAAAATGAGCGGTTACCTTTCCCCCCTCATTCAGAACTACGATATCACTGACAGACAGGGAATGTCCTCGAAAGTCTTCTGGTCTGTCGATGTTGAATCGTTCAAATATATCATCTAGCGACATATTTCCAAATAATTCTCCCACATAGACCAGTTCATAGTCTTCTTTTTTAATCTGCATCCCGTGACTTTCAATGAAGCTCATATTCATAAACGCATAGTTTTCACCTGGCAAACCATCTCTTATTTGATAAATACCGAATGTTCGTCTTGTCCCTAATAGCAGATTTGCCTCTTTCAAAGACTGAATCTGCGGATATTTCTGCATCTCCCATTCCAAATTGCGGAATCGTTCCAGTTCTTCTGTAGACATCTGATAATGCTCCGGACCTCGTTCAATCTCCATTCGCTCTGTAACATAGATTGGTGATGAAAAATTGGTAATCAGATAGATATCTGCTCCGGCATCATATAATTTCAGAGCTTCTTCCTGTCCAATCACATTCATCGGCTCCTGAAATGCTCCAAAATCTTCATCTGCATAATCCAGATCCTGATCCCTTATCCGTTCCCACATCTGTGATTCCATGCCAAACAGCCCTTCATGTGCCTGTATCATTTCTTTACTTGCATACTCTCCCTTGCTGCCATCACTACCCAGGCAATAGATTTTAGAACCCATTCTGTGATAATCCAGGGCTGCTGCTTTTCTAAGCGGCACCATATCCTCTGCTGTATATCCATAATCCCGAAGTTCCAGCTTGCCTATGGTTGGATCTGGTAAGTCCTGAATATCCATTTGGGCATCATCCAGAAGTTCCTCTACTCTATCTTCATCTGACCGATTGACTGCATCTGCCAGATTTCTTACCAGCGTCCTTACTTTCTCTTCTTCGCCAACCAGATTTGCATATTCAAAAATCTGTTCTTTTACGTCCGCTGGAATTGCTATTCCCATGTGTTCTGCACGGTCTATTTGTTCCTGTGTATATTCCTGCATTTTCTGCGTTTCTATTCCTGTTATCATGTTTCTCGCCATATAAGTTCCTCCTGTATTCCCAAAAGTGGCATAACCGGCAGAACATTCTTTCTACCAAATTATGCCATCTTTCCTGTTTTCTTATTCCAGACCGAAGTCCCTTTTTCTATCTTCCCTGCCATTCTCGCTTTCCCGCTGGCTTTTTTCTTTATAAATCTGCAATTTCTCATGGATAGAACCACGTGCCGGTCGTTCTTCTTTCTCTTTCGATTCTGACTGCTCTGCTTCTGTGTCTTCCCGTTCATCCATATTAAGAAGGGCATTTAGTTCTGACAGTCGCTCCAGTTTCTGGTTCAGTTCCTCTTCTTTTGTGAATGGCTTTCCAACTTCCTCTTTGGCATTTGTAAGCTGCTCCTGTACCGTTTCCAATCGTTGCTCCGCTTCTGCCAGTTTCTCCGGATAGCTTTCCAGAAGATTATTGATACGGGTGATATTTCCCAGGGCATCTGCTCCCAGATGAACTTTCGATACCGATTCATGCTTCACAGACAGGATAAACTCCTTACTCCAGCTGTCGAACTGGATTCTCATGTTGAATCCCTGATAGTTTCCGATATCCATTGCTGCATCGACTGCTTTCATGTCCTTGCAGACTGCCAGTAGTGCCGCTCCTGCTTCTTTCTTTTCTGTAAATACTTTGCCGCTGATCTCCATGGAAAACTGTTCTGGATCTGTGATTTTATGCTCCTGATAATGGGCAATATCCGCTTTGTAGCTATCAATAGTCTCGGTCAATTTTGCAATCTGCTGTGGAAAATTTCTTGCAATATCATCTTCCAGACGGTACTGGTTATTCATGTGATTGGCTTTTAAAAGTTTCAGTTTTGCCACATCCACGTCCAGTGCCATCTTTTCTTTTACTGCCGGATTTCCAGTTGCCAGTGCCTTAACCTCTGCATAGGACAGTGCCGCTTCGTCCACATCTTCGCAGCTTCTGACCGGTGCTTTGCTCGTCATAATCTGGGAGATGAACTTCTGTTTATTTTCGATCAACTGCCACATGTAGCTGTCGAAGGTGGATTCTGTCACATACCGAAAGATATAAACCTTTTTATTGTGATTTCCCTGCCGGATGATACGTCCTTCCCTCTGCTCCAGATCAGACGGTTTCCAGCCAATATCCAGATGATGCAGAGCAATCAGACGATCCTGCACGTTGGTACCGGCACCCATCTTTGCTGTTGAACCAATCAAAAAACGAACCTGCCCAGATTTTACTTTTCCAAACAGCTCCGTCTTCTTTGCTTCGGTATTTGCATCATGAATGAATGCAATTTCTTTTTCCGGTACACCTTTCGCCATCAGCTTCTGTTTCAAGTCATCGTAAACATTGAAACTGCCATCGCCTTTCGGTGTGCTCAAGTCACAAAAAATGATCTGCGCCGATTTCTGTACAACTGTATCTTTCCAGATTTCATAGCTTTTTTCTGCACAGACCGACACTTTACTGCCCGGATCGTCTGGCAATAGTTCATTGACCAATCGCTGATCCAGTGCCAGTTTTCTTCCGTCATTGGTAATTTTCAGCATATTGTCTACACTAGCATCTACGCCACCGTTTCTTACCACTTCCGCACGCTCTCCTAGGCTTGCTACGATTTCTTTCTGCTGTTCTGTTGGTTTCAATACTACAGTTTCGTATTCCGCTTCCGGTACTGGAAGATTCAACTGATCCGAAGTCTTGATATCTGCAATCTCCTTGAACATATTCATCAGTTCCGGGATATTATAGAATCTGGCGAATCTGGATTTTGCTCGGTATCCGGTTCCTTCCGGTGCAAGTTCAATGCTGGTCACAACCTCTCCAAACGTGGATGCCCAGGAATCAAATAATCCCAAGCCCATATTCTGTAATTTGCTGTTCTGCAGATATCTCTGCATGACATAAAGTTCCGTCATGCTGTTGCTGATCGGTGTGCCCGTTGCAAAGGTAATGCCTTTTCCACCGGTAATCTCATCCAGATACTGACATTTATTAAACATATCTGCTGATTTCTGTGCTTCGTTCTGGGCAATTCCGGCTACATTTCTCATTTTTGTATAAAGGAACGCATTTTTATAACTGTGTGCCTCGTCTACATACAGATGATCCACTCCCAGTTCTTCAAAGGTAACTACATTATCCTTTTTCTCTTTCTGATTCAGCTTCTCCAGTCTTGTCATCAGCGTTTTTCTGGTCTTTTCAATCTGCTTTACCGTATAGCGGCCGCCATCCTGCTCATATCTTGCACTCTGGATTGCGATTTCCAGATCGTCAATCTGCTTCCGCAGCATGGCTTCCTGCCTCTCATCAGAGATTGGGATACGCTCAAACTGGGAATGACCGATGATAATCGCATCATAGTTTCCCATAGCGATTCTGGCACAGAACTTTTTCCGGTTCGCCGGTTCAAAATCTTTCTTGGTTGCCACCAGGATATTGGCTCCCGGATATAACTGCAGGAACTCGGCTCCCCACTGCTCTGTCAGATGGTTCGGCACGACAAATAGATTCTTTTGTGATAATCCCAGACGTTTGCTCTCCATTGCAGCCGCTACCATCTCGTAGGTCTTCCCAGCTCCTACTACATGAGCCAGAAGCACATTATCCCCGTAAAGCTGATGTGCGACAGCATTTTTCTGATGTGGGCGAAGTTCAATTTCCGGGTTCATTCCTGGGAAAGTCAGATGACTGCCATCGTATTCACGGGGACGGATACTGTTAAACCGTTCATTATAAACTCTTACCAGTCTTTCACGTCTCTGTTGATCTTTGAAAATCCAATCCTTAAATGCTGCTTTCATGGCATCCTGTTTCTGTGATGCCAGCATAGTTTCTTTTTTATTGAGGACACGAATCTCATCCCCATTTTCATTGACACTCTTATCATAGATACGAACATCTTTCAGATTCAGTGTATCTTCCAGAATCCGGTAAGCATTTGCCCTCTCGGTTCCATACGTTGCATAGGCAAACGCATTTCTTGGACTGTCTGCATTTTTCCCGGTAATCCGCCACTCACCATTCACCTCAGAATATTTTACCTGTATCTCCTTCTGTGCAAGATACCACGGAGTATGAAGCAGTTCCCTCATAAAGTCCTGATAATCCGATGGTTCAATCCAGGTTGCCCCAATCCTTACTTCGATTTCAGATGCTTCCAGTTCTCTTGGCTGAACTGCTTCCAATGCACGGACATTCGGTGTGAATTCCGGGTGATTCTCTGCAAAGGTTCTTGCTGTGTTTAACTTCTCCCTGACATTTCCAGATAAATACTCATCTCCACTCTCCCACTGGTCTGTCAGTGGGTTCTTAAATATAACTCCAACCAGTTCCTCCGTGATTTTTTCTTCTGTCTTTCCTGTCAGCTGTGCCATATAGGACAGATCCACCTTTGCTCTTTCATTCAATGATAATGCTAAGGCTTCTGTCGCAGTTTCCACACTGGTTACCGCCACTGCCTTTTTGATGGTTCGTTTCGTAAACATGTCTGCTTTTCGCTTCAATGTTCCATCTTCGTTCAGGTCTTCCAGAGAACACAACAGACAATAAGAAGCGTCATCAGAAAACGCCCGCTTGTTTGCATTACTTCCGATGACTCCATACTTTGCTGTGTAAGCATCATATACTTGATTCAATTTCTCCTGCTGTTTGTGAATTTCTTCATCTGTTACGGATTCTTCCATCTGCATGGCAATCAGTTCACGCACCGTGTCTCGGATCTCCACCATACCTTTTACACGTTCTGCAGTAGCGGCAGGCATCTTTACCTGATTCATCAGAGAGTTAACACGGTAATATACCTGATCATCTACAACCGCATAACTGTAATTACGAACATTCGGATCTGCCGGGATACTCTCTGGTACATCATCCAGTTCTGCATCCACATCAACTGCAGGTGCCATATTTCCATGAATATTCCTGACAGCTTCTGCAAGCTGGACTTCAAGATCAGCACCTTCTATCGGCATACAGGTTGTTTCCATACCATACGGACCGGATACCTCTTTCATCTCACCCAGAATCATTTCCGGATGGTCTGCAAAATACTGATTGACCGTAATTCCATTGGCATCACTTCCAAGATTCACCCACTCCGGCATCTCTTTTGTCATGCTGTCACGCTTCTGGAAGAATAAAATATCTGCACTGACTTCCGTTCCTGCATTTGCTTTGAATGCTGTGTTCGGCAGGCGGATGGCTCCAAGGAGATCGGCACGTTCTGCCAGATACTTTCGGACTTCCGGTGATGCTTTATCCATGGTTCCTTTTGTTGTGATCAAAGCTGCCACACCACCCGGACGCAACTGGTCGATTGTCTTTGCCAGAAAATAATCGTGAATCATAAAATTATAGCGGTCATATTGCCTGTCATTCACTTTATAAGCTCCAAATGGCACATTTCCGATTGCCACATCGAAGAAATCATTCGGATAATCTGTCTTCTCAAAACCTTTAATCTGGATATTGGCATCTGGGTAAAGCAGTTTTGCAATTCTACCGCTGATACTGTCCAGTTCCACACCATAGAGTTTTGACTGGTTCAGCTTCTCAGGAAGCATTCCAAAGAAGTTACCAACACCCATGGATGGCTCCAGGATATTTCCTTTTGTAAATCCCAGATTTTCCAACGCCTGATACATACTTTCAATCACGATTGGCTGTGTGTAATGGGCATTTAAGGTAGAAGCTCTGGCTGCTGCATATTCTTCCGGTGTAAGGACTGTCTTTAATTCCAGATATTCCGTCTCCCATGCGGATTTTGTTTCATCGAAAGCATCAGCAAGACCTCCCCAGCCTACATATCGGGATAAAATCTCCTGTTCGTCTGGTGTGGCATTGCGGTTTTCTTCCTCGCATTTCTTTAAAAGCTGGATTGCCATGATATTAGCACGGAACTTTTCCTTTGGTGTTCCCTGTCCCAGTTCATCATCTGTGATATGGAAGTTTGTTGCTGGAATATCAGACTGTTCTGGTGTTATATCTTCCTTTTTTTCTGCATCTTCTACTGCTTCCGGTTGTGTCTCAACCTCCGACGGTTCCTGATTTTCCTCTCGTATTTCCTGCTGATCAGAGCCTTCCTGCTCCACTTCCAAAGCCTGCTGAGCTCCTTCCAGATCCGCCTGTCTCTGTGCTTCCTGCCGTTCTTCATACTTTTCCAGTTCTTCCGGTGATAAGAAATCATCGGTGCGAATCAGCTGACGGACACGTTCTGCAACCTTATTCCACTTTAATAGAACTTCTACATCTGGACTGCCAATCTTCCCTTTCGCAAGTTTTAATCCTTTCGCATCATGGGAAGCATCGGATTCATACGCTCCCGGTATCCCAGGTGCTGCTCCACCTGTACCATACTCATTTTTCAGAAACTCAGCTGCATCCTTTATATCGTGATGTTCCATGAAATACTCATAGATCCGATTCCGTCCTCCGGCAGTGATCCCGCCTCTTCTAAGGACTGCATCTATCTCATCCTGTGTGATAAAGGAAAGGGCCGGACGTTCGACCGTAAATTTCTGGTCTACCCAGGAACGCTCCCTCTGGAGATCCTGAAAACGCTGGAAATATTCCGGATTATGCTGAATCTCCCACCTGCGATAATCTTCTGGATTCTCATCCATATCTTTCTGCAGCCATTCAAAGCGATGGGCAATTGCATCTGCTTCCGCTGAATCTGTCCAAGCTTCCCGCACGACATCCTGCCAATCCGAATATGATTGCTGCTCCTCCCGGTTTCTGCTGGTATCCCGAAAATGGAGTGCAAGAAGATTGGTCATTTCTTCCTGCTCCTGTTCAATGGCGTTATTGGAAATCAGATTATCCACGTAACTTCTATCCTCATACATATCCCGGATTCTGTCCGCCGCTTCTTCCCACGTAACCATGCGATCAAAGTTTCTTCTGGCGGAATCTCCCCGTCGGATACGGATACCATCATTGTCATACCAGATACTGATTTTCTGTCCATCTATGGTAAATCCTTTTCCACCTGTTTCATATTCCTCCTTCAGGAAGTTCTGCATTTCTTCATTATCCAGACCTTCAATCAGTCTTGCCGTAATATGAAACAGTGTATTTTTCTGTCCACTTCCCGTGCGGAGAATATCATCTACTACTTCATCAGAAATAAGAAAAGCGGCTGGCTGTTCTAATGCAGCTACCGCTTTCCTTATTTCTCCTAACTGTTCCTCTTCTGTCGGGAACAGACTTAATTGTAAATAATCTCCTGAATTACCAGTTCCTCTGCCTGTGCTTTGATCTGGTTCATGTGTCTGGTCCATGCCATCCCGTCTGCCATTTTGTCCGGTGCCGGGTTTTTCTCCAGAAGTTCTGACATCAGGTTGTCTACTCTCTGCCTTGCCTGGCTGTCGATTTCCATCAGATGACTGTCCAGACGGTTCTGTAAGGTCAGAATGTTGAATCTGGCTACTTTGTGGTTTCTCAGATACTCTTTCCTCATCAATCCGTACTTCCCGATCGTTCCTCTCGTCTCCTCCAGACTGATATCCGGAATCTGGTACTCTCCATTCTGGCTGTAAGTGATCTCTCTCATGCTCTGTTTCCTCCTTATTTTCTCCTCTATCTTCTGTGTTCCTTGTTTTGCTTTCACGAATTAACGTGTTAAATTCATTATAAGCTACTTCTTTTTCTTTTGCAACCGTTTTCAGATCTTTTTCCAAGTCATTCAACACATATCGTCCAATCTGCATCAATACCGGTCTGCTGATCTCATTCACAGAACTTCCAAGGTGTCCAATAACCTTTAACTGGTTAAAATCTGTAATATGACGAAAATCCTCTGCATCAAGATATTCCTGCACATCCAGTCCGCATCGGTTCAGTAACACATACCAGACACTGTTTGTCATCAGTTCCCGGAACTCCACTTTCTGATTCTGTTCATCCAGATCTTCCAGAAAAGTGCCGGCTACATCCATTTGCAGTTCGTCGAAAGCATCCGGCAACCAGGCCTGCACACTTTCTTCTGCCGCCTGGTGAAGAACCTCTGCTAATCCTCCCTCTGTTGCTTCCAGTGCCAGCCGCTCCTGCAGATAATCTGCCACCAGTTGTTCTCCTTCTGGATTAAGATTCCATAACTGCGGATCTCTGCCCAGATTTTTTACCTTATAAGTATCCTGCACATCAAAAACATATCGGAGTTTCGTTTTTGGTCCGGATGTGTTATCTATCAGGGCAATTCCTTTAGAACCCTTTTTAATCCATCGGTACATCTTCTGGTTCCAGATTTCCATGGATGCCACGGCTGTTGCTCCCGGACGCTGTGCATAGATCAAGAGCTGTTCCGGAAAAGTGTACCGGTACAGCCTGGATGCAGTATTTAGAAACCGCATCCATTCCTGCGGATTGGCAGCAACATCCTTTGCCACTTCCTCCGTCAGAAGTTCCATTGCATATAATTTATTTGCCATCTGTTACTCCCTTTCTTCTTCCCACTTTTCTTCTACAACATCGGCAATCCGTTCCATTGCCCTTGTCATAGAAGGAAAATTACTACTGTTACTTGCTTTTCCAATCTGATCAATAAGAAATTCCGGCATATCTGCAAGTGCTCCGGCAATCATAGCCTTTACCCGGATATCCTCCAGCATAAGAAGCTCTTTTACACCAAATTCTTCACCAAATACATCCTGATATCTCCGTAAGTCATCCAAAAGATATTCCGGTTTTAAATCTCTATCCATTTCCTTTCTTTTATCATCACCATATAAACACCAGTCCATATTCTTTTCTCCTCCATCTTCATAAAATTAGGGACTGCTCACACAGTCCCCTCAAAATCATCGTTATTTCTCGTTATAATACTGAGGCAAGGTCTTTCGCCCTATTCTTTGGGATTGTATCTGTCCCTTTTGCTTTGATCTCCGCCTTGGCTTTCTCCAGTTTTCCATGGATTCCACCTTTTGCTTCTGTTCTCCCAGTTGCTTTTTCTGCTGCTTTTTCTTTCTCCAGACGTGCTTCCCTGCGTTCGGCATTTTCCATAACTGCTGTCTTTCCATCACAGAACTGAACCTTATCCGAAAGCTGTTCCTGCCTCTCTACCTGCGTCTCATTGACTTCCTGTACCATGGCATTTAATTCCGGTACTTCAAACATTCCGTTATCAGGAAGAATCAGCACCTCATGAATTGAAGAGGGAAGAACAAAATAATCACTTCCCAGGCATTCACCGATCTGCTTACGAATATCTTCCTGCAGTAACAGTGATGCACCATTCATTTTTTGTGCATTTGAAAGACAGAACATTGGATTTTCCATTGCTTCAACATTCAGTTTTTCATTCAAAAGATTTTCTGCTTCTTCACCAAAAATCATGGATTTTATCATTTCATTCATGTCCATCAAAACAACACCACGATTTCTGTCTGCCGCCACTGCATCTGCCTGGATTTGTTCTGCTGTCACACCCCATTCATTCATAAGATTGACAGTAACCGGAATACTACCAATTCCTCCCTCGTTTTCTTCCACATTCACTGCGTAATATGCTGCAAAATCTCCATGTTCGGTAACAACTTTATCAGCCAGGCGTTCTTCATTCCATTCCCGGTCACAGATTCTCACCTGTAATTTGTCCTTCATTTTTTCATAATCCAAAATATCCGGAAGACCCATATTGATAAATGCCGCTTTGTCCTGCACTTCAATACGCATATCTGCCACATCACCCACACAGGAATCCAGATTTTTTCCATTGACATATTCCATATAAAGAGAATCCAGATATACCATCGGCACAGCTCTTTGATCACCCTGTGGAATTGAAATGCCAGTCAACCTTAATCCATTATTTTTTGCAACTTCTTCAATACGGATTTCTCCATTCTGATATGAATCCGGCAAATAGTCTTTTACATTATCTTTGACATATTCATAAAATTCTTTTCTGTTCATCATACGCTTTTACCCCTTTCTGATCATGTGATGGTTCATTCTTTTCCTGCTGACCATCTGCTCGGCTTTTTTCTGATAAGCCATCATTCTTTTTAAAGTTCTCTCCTGGTTCTTTCTTGCTTCCTGTCTCTTTTCCATTGTTTTCATCATATTTTTCTGTCCCTTTCTGTGAATTTTTGTATTTTAAAGGGAGCCCTGATTCAGGGCCCCCTTTACTGAGGATTACTGTTTTCTGATTTTCTTTCTGCTGATATAAAGTCCTGCCATGCCTCCGGTAGAGATAAGCAGAAGCAGAATCGGCAGCCAGATATTTGTGTTATCTCCTGTCTTCGGTGCATCTGATACCTTCGTCTCTTCATGGGACTGCGGCACATCTGGTGTGCTTGGTGTTTCCGGAACTTCCGGTTTCTCATTTGTCAGATTGAAAGTAACTTCTACAACCGGCGTACTGTCGTCTGCGTAGGCAAATGTCACTTCATGCTTGGTCTGATCCAGTGTGTATCCATCCAGTGTTTTTGTCTCCACCAGATAATACTTGATTGCTGTATCATATTTGCCGTTCTTGAATGCGGCAATCTCATACAGCTTACTCTCGGCATGACCGGCAGCATCTGTTTTTAAGGTTTCCAGGACCTTTCCTTTGCTGTCACGGAATTCAAATTCTACTCCTTTCAGCGGTTCCCCAGATGATTTATCTGTCTTATTGAGAATGACTTTTCCCTTGGCAGTATCATCTTTCATAACCACTTTCTGGATTTCTCCAGTATCCTTCACCTCAAATGTCACATCCGATGTCAGAAGATATCCTTTTGGTGCCTGTTCCTCTCGTAAGGTGTATCTACCAATTGGCAGTTTTTCAATATAGTGTGCCTCCTCTGTGGAAGTCCAGCTCTCTACTACCTGATCGTCCTTATCAAGAATCGTTAGTTTTGCACCAGGAATCTCTGTATCTCCTGTGATATCTGTCTTGCTGATCTGAACCTTGGTCACATCATCTTTCATCTCATGCTTCTGAATCTCAGCTGTATTCTCAACCGTAAAGGTAATGCTCTCTGCAGTAACATATCCGTCTGCCGGTTTTGTTTCCGTCATGGTATACTCATTACCTACAACAAGTTCTTTGATCACATGAGATCCTTCTGTAGAAGTCCATTCATCCACAACATTTCCATCTGCATCCGTCACTTTCAGGTGTGCACCTGGAAGTTCTTTGCCTGTGGTCAGGTCTGTTTTTGTCAGTTCCACTGTGGTCGGCTGATTTTCAAACGTAAAATCATAGCTTACTTCTGCCTGATCTTCTCCGGCATATTCAAAGGTAAACTCCTGCACTTCTTCCGTTGTCACAAATCCGTCCGGTGCACTGTTCTCTTTTACATAATATTTTCCATCTACTGGAAGATCTGCCGCAAAAGTGATCTGTCCTTTCTCATCGGTTGCTTTCTGCTCGATGAGGGAATCTTTCTCAAGCAACACATCTCCGTTTACATTTTTGATATCTTCACTGGTATAAAGGCCGAAGACGCCGCCTGCAAGAACACGGTCTGTATCTTTTTCTTTCTTCAGAACAGTAACCTTTACTTTCTGACGGGTATTCTGCCATTTTTCATCATAAGTGATTACCGGTGTGTCCTGATCACGGTAGGAAAGATCAACATATCTCGGTTCTCCATCCAATACATAGCCATGGGCAGTTTTAACTTCTTTCACATAGTATTTGCCTGCCGGGAGATTATCCATCTGTGCAATACCATTGGAATCTGTAGTAATAGTTCCTACTTTTTCATCTGCTTTGTAATAATCTTTGCTGACACCATCTGCCGCTTTGATATCTTCCGCAGCAAATACATCGAAAGTCACATCTGTAAGGCTTCCGGTTACATATTCGAAGAGATGCTCCACAGTGCCTTTTACATTGTCCAGAAGTGTCACTTTATCCAAAAATTCTCCATTTTTGTTGATGATTAAAAGTCCTGTCGGCACTTCATCTTTCATCTCTACCTTCTGAATCTCTGCGGTATCTTCCAGTGTGAACTTCACATCCGTTGCTTTCAGATATCCATACGGTGCGATTTCTTCACGAAGGGTATATTCCTCCCCAACGGTCAGTCGTTTAATCACATGTGGCTGGTCTTTTACAGAAGTCCACTGATCTACGACATTCCCCTCTCTATCAAGAACGGTGAGTTTTGCTCCATCCAGTTCCACACCTGTTGTCACATCTGATTTTGTAATTTCAACCGTTGTCGGCTGATTCTTCTTCACTGTTTTCAGTTTTACTGTCTTCACGTCCTGTCCCTGATAAGAAGCATCCAGATTCAGAACTTCATCGGAAGAAACGAATCCTGCCGGTGCCTTTAACTCTTTTACATAATACTGTCCGAGTGGCAGATCCAGCGTACAGGAAGCAATTCCATCTTTATCAGAAGTCATTTCCTGTAACAGGGTATCAGCGTTGACAATGACTTTGCCTTCTGCTTTGATATCATCTTTGTTATAAATGCCAAAGACTGCACCTTCTACCGTTGCTCCGTTTTCTGCATCCTGTTTTTCTACCTGGATTGCAACTTTCTGTCTGTCATCACCAACAGTCACTTCCTGTTCGATCACAGGTGTATCCTGATCTGCATAGACAAATGCTACATCCGATCTGTCATGGTTCAGAACAAATCCTTCCGGTGCTGTTTTTTCTACCACATAGTAAGAACCAAGCGGCAGGTTATCTGCAACTGCTTTTCCGTCTTCCCCGGTCGTTACCGTTGTTACCAGAGCATCTTTTGCATAAATCAGCTGTCTGTTTCCATTTTCATCTTTCTGATAATCCGGTGTGTAGATATTTTCCGCTGCATAGACGTTAAACTCTGCACCTTTCAGATATTTTTCTTCATAAACAAAATCCTTTTTGAATCCACTCAGCATCTCACCTTTTTTATAGATCGTCAGCTTTCCTTTTACCGGATGATTCTCGTAATCAACTGTGATAATGGCATCGCCGCTTTCTGAATCCATCTGATAAGCAGTGTTTGCATCAACAGCAATCTCCATATAATTCTTGTTGATTGTGTACCCTTCCGGTGCGTTGACTTCCTCAATCCGGTAATGTCCGATTTTCAGGTTCTTTGGCATGATCAGATAACCCTGACTGTCTGTAAAATAGGACTTGTGTGTGGTTGTCACAGGATAAGTAGTTACCTGCTCCACGTATTTTTTGTTATCCAGGTCATATACCTTAAATTCTGTTCCTGCAATCAGGACGGATTTCTTTGTTTCATCGTCTTTTTTCACAATTTTCAATTTTGCCTTGAACTCTTTGTCCAGAAGCACACGCCAGATCTGTGGCTCATTCGGATGGTTCTCTGTGATATTCACTTCAAAATCATCGACTGGCTTGTAATTGTGTGGTGTTGTTGTTTCACGGACAATATAGCTTCCAAATGGTAATGGAATACTGCAGGCATAACCTTTTTCATCTGTAAAAATCTCAGTAGCTCCGTTTTCTCCACTCACTACTGGTTTAGCAGAATCAAAATCATAGCTTCCATCTGCTTTCTTTGTAAGGGAAGATTTCAGATAAACTGTAAATCCGGCTCCGGATAACAGATCTGCATCGGTCTTTCCATTGTTGGCTGCTTTGATAATCTGGAACGGCTGCTTGATCACCTGTTCACTGGAAATGCATTCTCTTTTTACTTCTGCAGTCATATCACCTTCATAACTACATTCAAGATCATGTTCTTCTGTATCTGCCAGGTATCCGGTCGGTGGTGTGATCTCCTTGACGTAATATTTGCCAAGATATAAGCCATCTACAGAAGCCTGTCCTTTTTCATCCGTTGTAAGAGAAGCCACCTGTTCCCCTGCTTTATAAATCACACCGGTTGCTCCATCCGGATGCACGATATCTTCACGGGCATATAATCCGTAGACTGCACCTTTCAGTGTTGCATCGCCCTGCGGAACGGCTTTTCCTGTTTCTTTATCAACTTTGAATAAATTGATTTTTGCTGTCACACGGTCATTGCTGAAGGTATGGGCGAAAGATACGGTTGCTTCTTTATCATTGGTGTAAGAGAACTTGAACGTATACACGTCTTCTGTATTTCTTACATAGCCTTCTGGTGCCTGGTCTTCTTTTACGGAATAGGAATGATTGATAGGCAGATCTGCTGTGAATTTTGCCTTTCCATCCTCACCGGTAGTGGCTTTCTCAATCAGGGTGCCTTTCTTTACAACAACTACACCATCTGCATTTTTGATATCGTCTGCCGCATACAGGGCGAAAATACCACCTTCCAGCGGTTTCTTTGTATCTTTATCCTGTTTTACTACAGTGACTTCTGCTTTCTGACGCTCATTGTTGAAGGTGACATCCGCAAATACAACTTCTTTATTCTGTCCGGCATAAGTCAGCGTCACTGTCTTTTCTTCGCCGCCATTATAGAAGTTGTCCGGTGCTTTTGCTTCTTTTACCACATAAGTTCCTAGATGGAGATTCTTCAGGGTAACAGAGCCATTCTCACCTGTTGTCAGATTTTCTTTCACCAGATCACCTTTGCTGTACACTTTTGTACCATACGCAGTCACAATATCTGCTCCGGCATACACGTTGTAAACAGCATTTTTTTGTCTGCGGTTCTCATAATGGAATACGGTTCCACTCTCACTGACTTCTGCTCCGGTAAGCACCTGACCTTCTTTATAAACAGTAAGCTCTGCAAGCTGCTCCTTATTTTCCACGGTTACAGCTGAGGTCTTACTTGCTACCAGTTTTACATTTGTTGCCGTTGCATTTACTACATATCCCTGTGGTGCTGTGATTTCTTTCAGATAAACGGTATCCTGTGTCTTGATAATCGTAACAGAGGATTTTCCATTCTTATCTGTTGCAGGCATCTGAGTGATCAGCTTTGTACAAGCCTCATCGCTGTAAACGCCAAATACTGCACCTGCAAGATTGACATTCGCTGTATCGTCTTTCTTTACGATTTCGATCGTAGCCTGTTCAATCCATGACACCTTTAAGCTTACATATTTTTCATCAGCAACACCTTCTCCAAATACAAATGCCAGATCCTGAACACTTGCATTCGTAGTCAATTTATATGCTGAATAATCTTTTGTAATACTTCCCTTCATTTTTGCAGAAAAAGTATCACTTACATCTCTTGTCTGTGTCAGAGGAGCTGAGAGATAAAACGTGGTTCCTCCTCCAATTGTTACGCTTGCACCTGCCGCACTTACGGTTCCAGTAGATACATTATGGAGCTTTACTCCTTTTGGTAAGTCCATTGTGATTTTCTGCTGGGAAGATGCGTTGAACTTAATGTTCTCCGTTCTCTGAACATTTCTATCTACATAAGCTTTTACATCCGGCTTTGAAAATGACATCGCTACATCTGGTATTTCCGGCTTATTCACACAATAATTATAGAGTTCTTTTGCCAAAGCCTCTCCTGTAGCATTGGTTCCATAAAATGCATCACTGCTTCCGTTGGCATATGATGCAGCCATGTGAATGATGATGAATCTTTTTCCTTCTGAAAAATCCGTGTGTTTATTCGCAAAAAAGCTTTCGCTCCCTGCGGCATCTGTGCCGTAATAACACACTTTTGCTAACGCCTGATTGTCTCCAATCTTTGTAATTGTATAATTTCCAGATCCAGGTCCTGGCTTAGCTGGCTGTACACAATACGCAATTGCTCTGACGTTTCCGTAGCTGATATAGTACGGCTCTGTCAGATAGGTTCCAAGATTATAATCTGCATATCTATACAGTGGTCCTTTTTCAATTGTTACCTGCTGTGTACTTCTTGCTGAATAAGCTGAAACTGCTTCAAATGTTGCAATCTCTCCCTCTTCCATAGCATCAAGATCCACACCTTCGTCTCCTGCCTGTTCCAAAACATCATGAAGCTCTAACCCTGATTCTTCATCATAGGTATCCTGATTCTGTGCCTGCTCTACTAAATCATCAAATTCATCAGCGTCAATATCGGTAATCTCCGAGTCTGCTTCTGAATCCTCCGCTTCCTCTGTCTGCTGTTCACTGCCAGCGGTTTCTGATTCGGTCACTGCTTCACTCCCTGCAGTTTCAGTCTGAGCTTCTGTTGCTTTCTCACGCACAATCAGTTTTCGGCTGATCTGGTACTTCGGATGCTCTTGATTTACCGGTTCCACATAATAGACCGCTTTGTAAGTGTCCGCATGATCTGTCG
>NZ_JAAITI010000087.1 GCF_013304735.1 Blautia luti | reverse complement strand
GTTGCACTCTCAGCATTCCATCCTTCAGATCTGTATAAGTGGTGCCATTAACTGTCACAGAAGTAATGCCGGAAACGGTATCATTTCCCTGAATCGTCAGTACACCATCTGTCAGAGATGCAGAAAGCGTAGGCTTTTCTGTGTCATAACATTTAATAGAGCGATTCTGCTCATAGACCTTCCCCTCACCATCTGTCACACGCACATAGACCGTCTGATTACCAGTAATGGAAATACTTCCATTCCCTGTCACATCCTGCCAGCTTCCGTCTTTCCCAGCTTTCGCTTCAATTTTTGTGATAGAAAATCCTTCTGGCATATGACTGGCATCCACAGTAATTGCGACTGCCGTTTCCCCCTGTCTCCAGCCATCTGGCTTTTCAATCGTAATTGCGGGTGCTGTATTCTCTGCCGCTAACACACTCTGTGTCTGCAACATAGGCGATGTCAAGCAAAGAATCGTTGTTGCCGCAAGCAATCCTTTTTTCACGCTATTTTTAGATTTCTTCTGTTTCATCTTCTCTAAATTCATCATCAGACCTTGTTTCCTCCTTCTGTATTTCTACCCTGCCGGGCAGTTCATTTTTCATTCTCTTTTTGAAAGCTTCCAGCTCTGGAATGCTCATATCCATTGCACGGATAATTTTTACAATTTCCAGATTTTCCGCTTCTGTTTTTGCTATCTCCGCAGCCTTGAAACGCTTTAAATCTGCTTCATATCTGGCTTTGGATGCTTCCATTTTTTCCTTGGCTTTCTCATAATCTGCCGTTGCTTTTTCAAGACTTTTCATCGCTTCTCCTTTCCGGACGGCTGTTACACCGCCCTTTTCCTTACCATCGTCCGAATCCATAGAAATGACTCTGCCAGTATGGAGAGTTGATGGACGTATACTGCACCGGATGCCCACAATGGATCATCTGACCATTGCCCACATAGATTCCGATATGCGTTACCGGAACTCCTGCATCGTAAGTACCTGTAAAGAAGATCAGATCTCCTGGCTGTGCTTCTGACTGAGATACCGGCGTACAAATGTCATACAATCCCTGTGCCGTTAATCTTCCTGTATTCCTTACACCTGAATGTGTCAGGCAGTAACTTACGAATCCAGAACAGTCAAATCCACTTGGCGAATATCCACCCCACACATACGGTGTCCCAAGATATCTCGCTGCTTCATTTAACAAACGCTGTGCTGCTTCACTGGTATATTCATTGCCGCCAAATCCTGCCCCTTCTCCTGTTTCCAGATAAAAGATCGGGTTTAACCGCTCTCCATTTTTCAGAAGTTCAATGTGAAGATGGCTTCCTGTAGAATTTCCAGTATTTCCTACAAGCCCTATCTCATCACCTTTCGTGACGGATGCTCCTGCAGATACACTCCGGCTGCTTAAATGTGCATACCGCAGTTCATAGCCTTTAC
>NZ_JAAITI010000086.1 GCF_013304735.1 Blautia luti | reverse complement strand
AGCTTAAAAACTAGGCTTTTCACCCTTGCTTTATATATAACAGTTGTTGAATGGCATGTCAAGAGCAGGCGGTTTTCCGCCCGTCTTATTCGCCTGTTTATTCGTTACTCTGGGAGGCGTCCTTCGTACATAATACTCAGTTCACCATACACCTGTGCCCAGTTGCGGATCGTACTGGTCCATTTCTTTGTAGCTTCAAATGTGGCAAGATACAGTGCCTTTAATAGAGCTGTATCGCTTGGAAATACGCTTCTCTGGCGATTCAGTTTCCGGTAGGTAGAATTCAGGGATTCAATAGCATTTGTAGTATAAATCACCGTTCTGACCGTCGTTGAAAATTTAAAGATCGGCGAGATTGCGTCCCAGTTATCCTTCCAGCGCTTCATGGAATTCGGATATTTCGGTGTCCATTTTTCTGTTACACGCTCTAAGGCTGCCAGAGCTTTCTTTTCATCTGTGGCCTGATAAATGGTTTTCAGATCCGCAGCGAAGGCTTTTCTGTCTTTATCCGGGACATATTTCAACGTGTTCCTTACCTGGTGTACAATACAGCGCTGGTATTCCGTCTTTGGAAAAGCTGCTGCGATCGCTTCTTTGATTCCGGTTAAACCATCGGCACAGATGATTAATACATCTTTGACACCACGATTTTTCAGTTCATTCATAACGGAAAGCCAGTATTTTGCGCTTTCGTTATCGCCAACACTGATGGTTAAAACTTCTTTTTTTCCTTCCGTGTTGATTCCCAGAATCACGTAAGCAGCAAGCTTTCGGATCACGCCATTATCCCTTACAGAATAATGGATTGCATCAATGTAGAGAATGGGATAGACCTCGTCCAGTGGCCGGTTCTGCCAGTCTTCGATCTGTGGCAGGATCTTATCAGTCACATCAGAAATAAAGCTTTCAGAAGTTTCAAAGCCATAAATATCTTCGATGGTTTCGGAAATCTGCCGGGTAGTCATTCCTTTGGCATACATGGAAATGATCTTCTGATCAATATCGGAAATATCTTTCTGACGTTTTTTCACAACCTGTGGTTCAAACGTTGATTTGCGATCCTGTGGCACTTCGATTTCCATCGAGCCATACCGGCTGTTGACCTGTTTCCGCTTATAACCATTGCGATAATCATCATTATCTGAGCGTTCGGATTTTTCGTAACCAAGATGATCATCCATTTCAGCTTCCATCATTTCCTTAATGGTGCCGCCTAAAAGATCCTTGAGCGCATCCTGAATGTCTTCTGCAGACTGGATATCGTACTCTTCCAGGAGCTGATGGATGATGTTTCGTTTTCCTTCTGTCATTTGTACACGATGTACAGGTTTCTTTTGTCTTGCCATAATAAAAGGCCCTCCTAATGATATTTATTGTATCATAGAAGAACCTTATAAACATTATTTTACAGAAAAAGTTTCATACTCTC
>NZ_JAAITI010000085.1 GCF_013304735.1 Blautia luti | reverse complement strand
GTTGCACTCTCAGCATTCCATCCTTCAGATCTGTATAAGTGGTGCCATTAACTGTTACTGCAGTAATCCCGGATACTGTATCATTCCCCTGAATCGTCAGCACACCATCTGTCAGGGAAGCAGAGAGTGTCGGCTTTTCCGTGTCATAACACTTAATAGAACGATTCTGCTCATACACCTTTCCATCACCATCTGTCACACGCACATACACTGTCTGATTTCCTGTGATCGTGATACTTCCGCTTCCAGTTACATCCTGCCAGCTTCCATCTTTTCCTGCTTTTGCTTCAATCTTTGCTATTGAGAAACCTTCCGGCATATGGCTGGCATCTACCGTAACAGCAATGGTTGTTTCTCCCTGTTTCCAGCCATCCGGTTTCTCAATCGTGATTGCAGGCGTGGTATTCTCAGCTGCATAAGCAGTCTGTGTCTGGAGCAAAGGTGTTGTCAGGCAAAGAAATGTCGTTGCTGCAAGCAGACTCTTTTTTACCCTGTTTTTAGTATTTGTTCTCTTCTTCTGTTTCATTTTTTCCAGATTCATCATCGGCTTTTATTTCCTCCTTCTGTATTTCTACCCTGCCGGGCAACTCATTTTTCATTTTCTTTTTAAAAGCTTCCAATTCCGGAATACTCATATCCATTGCACGGATAATTCTTACAATTTCCAGATTTTCTGCTTCTGTTTTTGCAATCTCCGCAGCCTTGAACCGCTTTAAATCTGCTTCATATCTGGCTTTAGATGCTTCCATTTTTTCCTTGGCTTTCTCATAATCTGCCGTTGCTTTTTCAAGACTTTTCATCTCTTCTCCTTTCCGGGCGGCTGTTATAACGCCCTTTTCCTTACCATCGCCCGAATCCATAGAAATGGCTCTGCCAGTATGGAGAGTTGATGGACGTGTACTGAACCGGATGCCCACAATGGATCATCTGACCATTGCCCACATAGATTCCAATATGCGTTACTGGTTCTCCTGCATCGTAGGTTCCGGTAAAGAAGATCAGATCTCCTGGCTGTGCTTCTGACTGGGATACTGGCGTACAAATGTTGTACAGTCCCTGTGCAGTCAGCCTTCCCGTATTTCTTACCCCGGAATGAACCAGACAGTAGCTGACAAATCCGGAACAATCGAATCCACTTGGGGAATATCCGCCCCACACATACGGTGTTCCAAGATATTTTGCAGCCTCTTCCAGTAAACGTTGCGCTGCTTCACTGGTATATTCATTACCACCAAAGCCTGTCCCTTCTCCTGTTTCCAGATAAAAGATCGGGTTTAACCGCTCTCCATTTTTCAAAAGTTCAATGTGAAGATGGCTTCCTGTAGAATTTCCGGTATTTCCTACAAGACCGATCTCATCACCTTTCGTGACGGATGCACCTGCAGATACACTCCGGCTGCTTAAATGTGCATACCGCAGTTCATAGCCTTTAC
>NZ_JAAITI010000083.1 GCF_013304735.1 Blautia luti | reverse complement strand
TTGACACTCCCCACAGCTAAAGCAGGGGGATTCTTGCTTCTCCCACTACTGCATTGGCAAACACCTTACGGTACTGCAATGTCTTACACAGTGTCCACAAGCTATATTTATACTGTTCCCGTATGCCCTACGGTACAGTTTTTATCTTTATGCAGACTGCATCTGCAGTCCTTTTTTCAGAATATTGATACTTGCATTCGTATCCCGGTCATGAACCGCATGGCATTTGGGACACTCCCAGATACGAATGCCCAGATTTTTTATCCGTGGATTTCTGTAGCCACAACAGCTGCAGGTCTGACTGCTCGGATACATCGTTGGTACTCTGTGAATTTCATTTCCATACCAGCCAGCTTTATATTCCAGCATTTCAAAAAATTTTGCCCAGGAAACACTCGCTATCGATTTTGACAGTTTATGATTCCGGATCATCCCCTTAACATTCAGATCTTCAATACAGATGGTTTGGTTTTCACGCACCAGCATCGTTGACTGTTTCTGCAGGAAATCATTCCGCTGATTGGTTACTTTCTCATACACTCTTGCCACCCTGATCCGCTGCTTCTCGCAGTTATGGGAATCTTTTTGTTTTCGGGAAAGCCTGCGCTGTTCTCTTATGAGTTTTCGCATTGAGCGTTCCAGATATCTGGGATTTGATACCGTATTTCCATTACTGTCGGAGTAGAACGCTTTGATCCCGACATCAATCCCTATCGTTCCGCCAGCATTTGAGCGTGGTTCCGGTTCAAAATCAACATTTAAAACCGCAAAATATTTTCCAGCCGGTGTGTGCTCAATGATCACGTGATTAATCTTTTTCACTTCCATCGACTGCCGTATTTTAACAAATCCAAGTTTCGGAAGTTTGATATATCTTCCCACAATACAAATATTATCTTTTTGATTTACCGTTCTGTATGACTGGAACCGGTTATGTTTACTTTTGAAGGTTGGATAGGAAGCCCGTTTCTCAAAGAAATTCACAAATCCCCGGTCGAGATCCCGCAAAGACTGCTGTAATGCAATGGAATCTGCTGCTTTCAGAAAGGCAAACTCCTCTTGCTTTTTCAGTTCAGTCAGCATGGCGGAAGTCTGGGAATAGCCGATCTTTTCCCCATTTTCATAGCCTTCCTTACGCATGGCAAGTCCCCGATTGTAGATGAACCGGCAACATCCCAGGGTCTGATGGATGAAGTTTTTCTGTTCTCTGTTCGGGTAGATTCTAAATTTAATTCCTTTTTGCATTATCCCATCTTATCCTTTTGTCTCTGCGATGTTTTCTGGTTTTCAATATACTGTTTTACTGTTTCCTGCGGAGCACCGCCCACCGTCGATACAAAATAGCTGTTTGTCCAGAGAGTCGGCATTTTCGTTTTAAGATAGGGAAATTCCTGTCTTAAAATTCTGGACGTATAGCCTTTAAATGACTTTACAGCTTTGTGGATGCCAAACTGAGGATCTACTTCCAAAAGCATATGAACATGGTCTGGCATGATCTCCATCTCCAGAATGTCTACAGAAAGATTTGCAGCATACTCTGTGAGCAGCTCCTTCAGCCGGACGTCCACACCGTTAATTAATACTTTTCGTCTATACTTTGGACACCATACTACATGGTATTTACAGGAATAGACGACATTGTTGTTTGATTTATATGTTGTGTTCATATTT
>NZ_JAAITI010000082.1 GCF_013304735.1 Blautia luti | reverse complement strand
GCAGAAGGACATACAGGCACCTGGTATGCGATGGATATGAAAACATATCATGGGGAGCGATTCTTCCAGATGCGAAATGAGGAATACGGTCAGGACGTGGCAGATATTATCGTATCGGAAAATGGGACACTGGTGGCAGAGGACATCTGGCATGGATTTGATGAAGGAGCCAGGGAAGCTATTTCAGAATATCTGGAAGAAAATGGTGCAACGGTGTATGACCTGATAGATCTTCCAGACCAGGCAACAGTCATCTTAGCAGACGGGACAGTTATGAAAATAACGGAACAGCAGACGATCAGTAAAGATACATGGGAACCGACACTGACCGGACAGAATCTGCAGGGGGAAGAACAGAAATTCAGCTTTTTCGAGATACATAAAGTCAGAGAAAATAATGGCATTGACCTAAAAATGCCAGAAAATCATTATATTGACCAATATTATGTGATCGAAGATCTGGCAGCAAAAGGTGGGATGAAGATCGAGAGATATAAGGATCTTGGAGCTGCCCTTGGAGCATATTACTCTCTGCCTAATCATAAAATGAAAGCTCTTGGAATTGAAAATACAGCACCGTTGCGAGGTAGTCTTGATTTTATTCAGTGTAAGAATGGAATAGATACATTGATTTATGATTGCCAGGAAGTGGAAGGATGGCTGAATCCGCAGATATACAATACTTTTAAAGAAATAGGAAACAGTCTGGCAGTGCATGATACAGAGATAGCATACCAGATTGGAGATCAGTATTTTACAATTCAGACGGTAGAAGATGGTTATGATTATACATTCTATGATAAAGATTATCTGGAACTGGATGGCGGCGTTTATGATGATCCGACTATTTCTATTACTGAAGCAATGGAGAATATTTTGGAAGAGGATGGACTTTCGATAGAAGATGCAAGCGTGATGGATTATGAAGAAATGTATGCAGAAATTGAATATGCAGAAGAAGAGAGACTGGAGAAGATACAATTTGAACGTACTTGCCCAAAGGCTTTTTTTGATGGTTATGACAGGGAAGCGGCATTAAAAAGTTATGAGGGAATAACCGTACAATTTAAAATGTCTGGTATGTATTTAACAGTGCAACCGACGGAGGATGGCTATAAATACCTGGTTTATGATCAGGAACTTCATGAAATTTCAGGAGATGCCTGTGGAAATCCAGAAGATTCTATTCAGAAAGCAATGTATGCCAGCTTGAAAAATGAAGGATTGGAAGATGTTGAATGTGTAAAAGTTGATGACAGGGAGTTTCGGGATAAGGTAATCAGTCATTCTAAAGAAGTGCTGGCCAGTGGAGATGTTCGATTCACTTCGGAACTTGGCAGATGTGAAACAGCATTGAATGGGATGGACAGGGCAGAAATTGAATATGAAGTTTTATTTCATGCAAGAGCTGTTCTGGAAGAAATGGGACTGGAAAATGAAGTTACATTGATTGGGGCGAGAGTACATGGTTCCAGAAGCAGAGATGACCTGTATCGTGCGGATTCTGATCTTGATGTGGTGCTTTCTTATCGAGGAAATATTCGAGAGGATAGTTTTTTTAACGAATTGAATTCGTATGGTATGGCAATAGCAGGCATTAAAGTAGACATTAACCCAATCTTAGAAGAAAGAATTACTTTGGCAGAGTATATAAAGGAATCGGAAGCCTATCTTGATCAGCAGGAAATCAGGAAACTCGCAGTGGACTTGGATAATTTTAGTTA
>NZ_JAAITI010000081.1 GCF_013304735.1 Blautia luti | reverse complement strand
GTTTGCGCGCCATGGGCGCGCTCTAACGGGTGTAAGTCCCGAACATGCCCAGATAGTGGGAAGTGTATAGCTGAACAGCAAGGGTGTCTATCGTGAGGTAGAATCTGAAGGAAGCTGTAAGCAAATCTCTGGTCCGACGAACAGAAATCACATATAAGGCTAGGCTACGAGAGATAAGTTGGCTCAAAGCAACGAAATCTAATAACTATCACCTTTGTAGTAGCAGAGTAAATGTGGCGGATATATGGAGAGAAAGAGCGTGCACCTTAAGCGTGGAGGTCTCACAGAGGTTCCATTAGCCTAGTAACAACGAACTGTGAGAAGTCAGCCGAGCCCATAGTAGTGAAGAAGTCTCTGTAATGGAGATGGAGCAAAGGGGCGAACAATCAATAAGTTTGAGTATGTCTTGTATTGCAGAAATGGCAACATCTGCCGTAACCAATCGGGAAAAGGGTGGTCAAATCAAGCGAGACGGAAAGGAAAGAACGCATGGACACAAGTAGTCTAATGGAACAGATATTATCCAGCGATAACCTCAACAGAGCATATCTGCAAGTCGTACGAAATAAAGGTGCAGAGGGAGTGGACGAAATGAAGTACACAGAACTCAAAGAATACCTTGCAAAGAACGGCGAAATCATCAAGGAACAGTTGAGGACGAGAAAATATAAACCTCAGCCAGTACGAAGAGTGGAGATACCAAAGCCTGATGGCGGTGTCAGAAACCTGGGAGTACCAACAGTAACAGACAGATTCATACAACAAGCCATTGCACAGGTTTTAACACCAATCTATGAGGAACAGTTCCATGATCATAGTTATGGATTCAGACCGAATAGATGTGCACAACAAGCAATTTTAACAGCACTCGACATGATGAATGAGGGAAATGACTGGATTGTAGACATTGACTTGGAAAAGTTCTTTGACACAGTAAATCATGACAAGCTTATGACTATCATAGGCAGAACTATTAAAGATGGAGATGTTATCTCTATCGTTAGAAAGTACCTTGTCAGCGGAATCATGATTGATGATGAATATGAGGACTCCATTGTGGGGACACCACAAGGGGGGAATCTCTCACCATTATTGGCAAACATCATGCTGAATGAACTTGATAAGGAAATGGAAAAGCGAGGGCTTAACTTTGTACGATATGCGGATGACTGTATTATAATGGTCGGAAGTGAAATGTCTGCCAACAGAGTCATGAGAAATATTTCACGATTCATTGAAGAGAAGCTAGGACTCAAAGTCAACATGACCAAGAGTAAGGTAGATAAACCACAAGGACTTAAGTACCTTGGATTTGGTTTCTACTTTGATTCAAGAGCGTATCAGTTTAAGGCAAAACCACATGCAAAATCAGTAGCAAAGTTCAAGAAAAGAATGAAAGAACTCACTTGTCGTAGTTGGGGCGTTAGCAACAGCTGTAAAGTTGAGAAACTCAATCAACTCATAAGAGGTTGGATTAACTATTTCAAGATAGGGAGTATGAAAAGGCTCTGTAAGGAACTAGATTCAAGAATTCGCTATAGGTTGCGTATGTGTATCTGGAAGCAGTGGAAAACTCCGCAGAATCGTATAAAGAATTTGATGAAGCTTGGAGTTGATAAGGATACAGCTTGGATTACGGCATACACAGGTAGTCGAATCGCTTATGTGTGTCAGCGAAGAGTTATGAATTTTGCAATAAACAAAGAAAGACTAACCAAGTTTGGATTAGTCTCTATGTTAGATTACTACACCGAAAGGTGTGTTACTTGTTAAGTTGGTTGAACCGCCGTGTACGGAA
>NZ_JAAITI010000080.1 GCF_013304735.1 Blautia luti | reverse complement strand
TGATACCAGATCCTTATAATGGATTTTTCCTTTAGACAGGAACTTCTTTGCTGCCGTCTTATCCATCTTTTTTCCCTGACTCGCAAGGAATTTATCATTCTTCCATAAGGTAAAAGTACAGTTCCGGTCAGAACAGTAAAAGTTTACTTTCCCTTCCTGGACATCTGCTCCACATCGGGGACATTTGCCAATGACTTCTCCTTTTGCCTTTCCCTGAAACTGATTTTTCTTTTCTTCTGAAATTCCCTGATACCTGGCAACCAGTTCCTGCATCAGTTCTGTAATCCCATTTAGGAATTCATCTGCTGTCTCTGTATTCTGGGCAATGTGATTCAATGCCATTTCCCACTCTGCGGTCATCTTCGGAGATTTAATCTCATCTGGCAGAACTGTAATCAATACATTACCATCATCTGTCGGCACCAGATTTTTCTTTTCCCTTTTCACAAAACCAGACTGAATCAGTTTTTCAATGATTGCTGCCCTTGTTGCCGGAGTACCAAGTCCTTTCTTTTCTGTATCTTCGGTCAGTTCTTCATTCCCTGCACGTTCCATCGCAGAAAGCAGGGTATCTTCTGTGTACTGTTTCGGTGGCTGTGTGAAATGCTCCGATACCAAAGAATCACAGGGACCGTAATGCTTGCCTGCCCAGATATCCAGCTCCGGCTCTTCTTTCTCAATCTTTACGCCAAAGAACTGTTTCAATTTATTTTCGATCGCCTTGAATCCTTCCTGCTTTGTTTTCTTTGCTGTGAGATAAAACGTATGATAATTGCAGGTGATCTGGCATTTATGGCTTTCATAAATATAAGGATCTGCAGTTGCTGTCAGAACCCTGGCACTGATCAGATACAAAATCTTGCGGTTTCGTTCTTTCAGTTCACCAATATCTGCTTTGGCTACTTCCATGGTTGGGATAATCGCATGGTGATCGGATACTTTCTTTGAATTTAATACCTTACTCACGTCTGGGTGATATTCCAGACCTTCAGCATAAGGCATTTTCCCAAGTAACATCTGAATCAGTGTTTCAGTGCTTTCTCCCATCTCATCTGTCAGATACTGGCTGTCTGTTCTCGGATAAGTGACCAGCTTCTGCTCATACATCTCCTGCACGGCATCCAATGTCTGCTGTGCGGTATAACCAAACATTCTGTTTGCTTCCCTCTGCAGAGTGGTCAAATCATAGAGCTTCGGAGGACGGACCGTTTTTTCTTTCACATCATCCTTTTCCACTTCGCACATACGCTCCATACAGTCCGCAGCCACTCTATCTGCATCTTCTTTTTTCTGAAAATGCTCTGTGACCGCATCCATCTCGTCAAACTTGATATGAGCCATATAATATTTTTCTTTGGTAAATTCCTTGATCTTCTGATTTCGATCCACGATCATGGCAAGTGTTGGTGTCTGTACTCTTCCAACTTTCAGATTCTGGTTATACAGAACGGAAAAAAGACGGCTCGCATTGATTCCCACCAGCCAGTCTGCCTTTGCCCTGCAAAGTGCTGACTGATAGAGACTGTCATAACACGAACCGTCTTTTAATGACGCAAATCCATCTTTAATTGCCTGTTCCTCCATGGAAGAGATCCAGAGCCGCTTCATCGGCTTTTTGCATCCTGCCTGCTCATACACCAGACGGAAGATTAGTTCTCCTTCCCGCCCGGCATCTGTAGCACAGATTACTTCATCTACTTTGGAATCTCGCATCAGTTTTTTCAAGATTCCAAACTGCTTTTTCGTGCCTTCCAATACCCTGTGTTTCCAACATTCCGGCACAATCGGCAGATCTTCATATCTCCATTTTTTATATTTTTCATCGTATTCTGATGCATCACATAATCCAACCAGATGTCCTACGCACCAGGAAACGAGATAACCGTTTCCTTCCACGTAGCCATCTTTTCTTGTTCTGGCTCCAATCACGGAAGCCAGTGCCATCGCAACCGATGGCTTTTCTGCAATCACTAACTTCATTTACTCCTGCTCCTCTTCTTCATCTTCCAGCACAGCATCATCAAAATCCTCGTCTCTCAGGATTTCTGGTTCTATACTTTCTTCCTGCTCATCTGCATCGTCTACTTCCCGCTTTTCAGATTCTGAATCTTCGGATTCATCTTCATCCTCTTCCATCTCATCCTCGTCATCATATTCATGCTTTGGTTTATAGACTTTGAAGTAATATCCTCCTGCCGCAGCTCCTACTGCAACCAGTGCAATCAGAAGATACGTTCCAAATGGACTTTTATCTTCTGGCATCTGGATTTCATCCTCTACCTTATCTTTCTCAGCTGTCTCAGTTGTTTCCGGCTTTTCTTCTTCAGCCTGTTTCTCTGGTTCTGCATAAACAGTATCTACTTCCGGAAGTGTCACGGAATCAGAAAGTGTGAAGTTCATCAGATCTTTCTCGCTGACTTCTGTAAGGAAATACACATTATCCTGAGATTTTGAATTGTCGATGATCAGATAAAAAA
>NZ_JAAITI010000079.1 GCF_013304735.1 Blautia luti | reverse complement strand
TGATACCAGATCCTTATAATGGATTTTTCCTTTAGACAGGAACTTCTTTGCTGCCACCTTATCCATCTTTTTTCCCTGGCTTGCAAGAAATTTATCATTTTTCCATAAGGTAAAAGCACATTTCCGGTCAGAACAGTAAAAATTTACTTTTCCTTCCCTGACATCTGCTCCACAGCGGGGACATTTGCCAATGACTTCTCCTTTTGCCTTTCCCTGAAACTGATTTTTCTTCTCTTCTGAAATCCCCTGATACCTGGCAACCAGTTCCTGCATCAGCTCTGTAATCCCATTTAGGAATTCATCTGCTGTCTCTGTATTCTGGGCAATATGATTCAATGCCATTTCCCACTCTGCGGTCATCTTCGGAGATTTAATCTCATCCGGTAGAACCGTAATCAGCACATTTCCATCATCTGTCGGCACCAGATTTTTCTTTTCCCTTTTCACAAAGCCAGACTGAATCAGTTTTTCAATGATTGCTGCCCTTGTTGCAGGAGTACCAAGTCCTTTCTTTTCTGTATCTTCGGTCAGCTCTTCATTCCCTGCACGTTCCATCGCAGAAAGCAGGGTATCTTCTGTGTACTGTTTCGGTGGCTGTGTAAAATGCTCCGATACAAAAGAATCACAGGGACCATAATGCTTGCCTGCCCAGATATCCAACTCCGGCTCTTCTTTTTCTGCAATGATTCCAAAGAACTGTTTCAGTTTTTTCTCAATTGTCTTGAACCCTTCCTGTTTTGTTTTCTTTGCATTGAGATAAAACGTATGATAATTGCAGGTAATCTGACATTTATGACTCTCATAAATATAAGGATCTGCAGTTGCTGTCAGAACCCTGGCACTGATCAAATACAAAATCTTGCGGCTTCGTTCTTTCAGTTCACCAATATCTGCTTTGGCTACTTCCATGGTTGGGATAATCGCATGGTGATCGGATACTTTCTTTGAATTTAATACCTTACTCACGTCCGGTTGATATTCCAGACCTTCAGCATAAGGCATTTTCCCAAATAACATCTGAATCAGAGTTTCTGTACTTTCTCCCATCTCATCTGTCAGATACTGGCTGTCTGTTCTCGGATAAGTGACAAGCTTCTGCTCATACATCTCCTGCACAGCATCCAATGTCTGCTGTGCGGTATAGCCAAACATTCTGTTAGCTTCCCTCTGCAGGGTGGTCAGATCATAAAGCTTCGGAGGGCGGACCGTTTTCTCTTTCACATCATCCTTCTCCACTTCGCACATGCGCTCCTGACACTCTGCAGCCACTTTATCTGCATCTTCTTTTTTCTGAAAATTCTCTGTGACCGCATCCATATCGTCAAATTTGATATGAGCCATATAATATTTCTCTTTGGTAAATTCCTTGATCTTCTGATTTCGATCCACGATCATGGCAAGTGTTGGTGTCTGTACTCTTCCAACTTTCAGATTCTGGTTATACAGAACAGAAAAAAGACGGCTCGCATTGATTCCCACCAGCCAGTCAGCCTTTGCCCTGCAAAGAGCTGACTGATAGAGACTGTCATAACACGAACCGTCTTTTAATGACGCAAATCCATCTTTAATTGCCTGTTCTTCCATGGAAGAGATCCAGAGTCGCTTCATCGGCTTTTTACATCCTGCCTGCTCATACACCAGACGGAAGATCAGCTCACCTTCACGTCCTGCATCAGTGGCACAGATCACTTCATCTACTTTGGAATCTCTCATAAGTTTCTTTAAGATTCCAAACTGCTTTTTCGTACCTTCCAATACCTTATGTTTCCAACATTCTGGCACAATCGGCAGATCATCATATCTCCATTTTTTATATTTTTCATCGTATTCCGATGCATCACATAATCCAACTAGATGTCCTACGCACCAGGAAACGATATAACCGTTTCCCTCCACGTAGCCATCTTTTCTTGTTCTGGCTCCAAGCACGGAAGCCAGTGCCATCGCAACCGATGGCTTTTCTGCAATCACTAATTTCATTTACTCCTGCTCCTCTTCTTCATCTTCTAGTACCTCATCATTGAAATCTTCATCTTTCAAAACTTCTGTCCCTGCATTTTCCTGTTCTTCCTGCTCATCTGCATCGTCTACTTCCCGTTTTTCTGACTCTGAATCTTCGGATTCATTTTCATCCTCTTCCATCTCATCTTCATCATCATATTCATGTTTCGGTTTGTAGACTTTCAAGTAATAACCACCTGCCGCAGCTCCAACAGCAACCAATCCGATCAGTAGATAAGTCCCTGCCAAACTTTTGTCTTCTGGCATCTGAATTTCATCCTCTACCTTATCTTTCTCATCTGTCTCTGTCGTTTCCGGCTTTTCTTCTTCAGCCTGTTTCTCTGGTTCTGCATAAACAATATCTACTTCCGGAAGTGTCACAGAATCAGAAAGTGTGAAGTTCATCAGGTCTTTCTCACTGACTTCGGTAAGGAAATACACATTATCCTGAGATTTTGAATTGTCGATGATCAGATAAAAAA
>NZ_JAAITI010000007.1 GCF_013304735.1 Blautia luti | reverse complement strand
AGGAACAGGAAGAACTGCGGAAAAAAGAAGAACGCAAGGACAGGCTTCATCAGAACTATTTGAAGCGGAAAGCCAGCGGCGCACAAAAACGGTATGAGGACAAAATCAAGACGAAGAAAAAAGCGGCAATGGACGCTAAGAAAGCCCTGATCCGGGCTGAGAATATGAAAAAAGGTGTTTTTTCTACTGTCGGTCAGCTGCCGAAAGAAGAACCGCGCAAAGGCAGCATAGCAGCCAGCGCAGCAGTCTAATCATCACGAAGCAAAGGAGAATGAAAATGAGTAAGTTGACTTACATTCGTTGTGGAGATTATGATATACCCAACCTAAAACTTTCTGAACAGCCGGAAACTTCTATCGGCAAGTACGGCAGGATGCGAAAATCCTACCTAAAGAAACATCGCCCCATTCTCTACAACCAACTGCTGATGAGCGAGAAGCTGTATCCACACCTGTTAGAGATTGAGCGGACAGCACAGGGGCGTGTGGAAACCATGTTGCCTCACATGATGGAAGTTGCGGGTGCCACAGAGGAACTGAAAGCCCGCAACCCCATGCGCTGGGCGGGGCTGATGAACACGCTGAAAGCGCAGGTGGAGGAAGTGTTGTTGCAGGAATTAGTTTATATCTGATTTTGGGCATAGATGAAGCCGGGATTTTGCAAGCCAGCAAGCAATCCCGGCTTTATCTTATATATTTTCCAGTTTTTTTGACCGCCGGTATTCCAATGGCGATAGGCCGAATTGTTTTTTGAAAACTGATGCAAATTTGCTTTGATTCATATAGCCGACCAACTCTGCTATTTCTGCAACGGACAATCTTGTAAGAGTCAGTAACTCTGCAGCTTTTTTCATTCGGACTTCCCGTAGATAGATGGAAATATTTTGACCAAAAACGCCACGAAAATAGTTTTTTAAGCTGGTTTCGCTGACAGAAAACTGAGCTGCCAATTCCCATGCAGGATGATGTTGCCGCAAATCGGAAGTGATAATTTTTTCAACACGTTTTGCTATATCTACCTGTGTTTCAGTAAAAAATGTGCAGGCTTGCGATGGGGGGATATTGTTAAGATTTTGTAGTAATGAAAATAGAGCCAGAACATAGATCTTCATTTGAGAAATCGAAAACGGAGGCGCAATATCAAAAAGTTCCCAGAGCTTAATCAATATTTCTTCAACTTCAGGAGTAACTGCTGAGATATAAGTGTTATCGTTTGGGCAAAAAAGTTCAATGATTTTAGGGATGTCTATGCCAAACTCTTTTTGTATCCATGTACTCTCTGTTGCCAGTGTATTAGTATCAACAAAAAGCTCCATTCCCTCATAGATACGGCGAGGATAGACATATTGCTTTTGGGCAAAACACTCCGTGAGAGAAATATCTCCATCTTTCACATATACAAAGTTTCCGTTATTCAAGATAATCTCGCAACGACCAGTCACGCAATAGTTTAGGAGCAAAGGCCCTTTTTTAATGAAACTATCTTCACCCAAATTTGGAGCTGCCCATGTCGGAGAATTTATAAAAATATACGCAATAGTAAGTCCGGGGAAAAGTTGAAAAAATGTCATAGACCCTTTTCCTTCCTTAGTTTTCATAAGTAGTTCTGCGTTGAACTCGCTACGTTTTATTGAAACGCCGGGAATTTCAATACATTTTCTAATAATATCATCAATCTTCATTTTTAACTCCTGTCGATTTGTCTGGCTTATTGCCCTTGATTTTAATCATATTATAGAATTGTAAGCGAAGTCAGTCAATAAAAAAACTCATTGCTGTTTGGAGCTAAAAAGATGATTGGTTGTAGAGAGCTACTGCTAACTATGGTATCTTATAGAGAGGTTAGAAAACGCTAACCAGCAAATGAATGGAGGTATTCGTTATGAGTAACAAGTTACAAGCAAAAGACCTGATTAACCTCGGCCTGTTCACCGTTCTCTACTTTGTGATTGGCTGCTGTGTCGCCATTCCCGTCGGCTTTGTACCTATCTTTTTGCCGATCCTCGGAGCATTGTGGTCTTTGATTACCGGCATCCCGTTCATGCTGTTCCTGACCAGAGTTAAAAAATTCGGCATGGTTACAATTATGGGAATTTTAAGCGGCCTGCTGATGGGGCTGACTGGCATGGGATTTTGGGGCGTACCGATGGGCGTGATTTTTGGGCTGCTGGGAGATCTGATCTTGAAATCCGGCGGTTATAAAAGCGCCAAGAAGAGCCTGATCGGGTATGCGGTGTTCAGCCTTTGGATGGTTGGTACATATATCCCCATGTATTTCATGGTTGAGGATTCCTGGGCCAGTTTTGCGGCCAGCTTTGGTGAGGAATACGCTGACAGGGTAATGGCTGTTATGCCTATGTGGAGCATTATTCTGGTAATCGCCGGAATCTTCATTTTTGCGATCCTGGGCGGACTTTTAGGTAAGGCGCTTCTGAAAAAGCATTTTGCTAAAGCGGGCATTGTGTGATGAACGGGCTATCATTTTCAGCAACAACCGAAAAAAGAAAAGGAATCCTGCTTGATCCCCGGACAAAGCTCATTCTGCTGCTGACGATTACAACACTGATGTTCAGTACCAGTAACGAAGGAATTATGAACATCGTCAAGCCGTGTCTAAGCCTTGTCCCCTTTGCTCTGATTTTGTCGGAACGCCGTTTCAAAACAGCAGGAAAATATCTGGTGCTATATGCGGTTTGCTTTATACTGGAACGGATTGCCCTTACGAGTTTGAGCGGATTACTCTCGTTCATCGTGCTGGCAGTGACATCTATCATGACGCGGTTTGCGCCCGGCATTATGACAGGTGCCTATCTGATCTCATCCACTTCGATCAGTGAGTTTATCGGCGCAATGGAGCGTATGCACATCACGGAAAAAATCGTGATTCCAATGTCTGTCATTTTTCGCTTTTTCCCAACCATCAGCGAAGAATATCAGGCCATCCGGGATGCAATGAAAATGCGGGGCATACGATTCGGCGGGAAAAATCCTTTCCTGATGTTGGAATATCGCCTTGTTCCTTTGATGGTGTCCGTTGTGAAGATTGGTGATGAACTTTCTGCTGCTGCGTTGACACGGGGGCTTGGAGCCCCCGTTAAACGTACAAACGTGTGCCAGATCGGTTTCCATGTTCAAGATTTGATTGCGATTCTGTTTTGCGTTATCTGTTTTGCCTTGTTTTTGTTTCAGCAGCAGATTTCTTTTTGACGGGAGGGGGTGAACCTATGATACGGATTGACCATGTGACCTTCTCTTATGGAGAAGAAAACGAGAACGCTGGTGGAGTCCATGATATAAATCTGACCGTAGAGGACGGTCAATGCGTCGTACTTTGCGGCGAAAGCGGCAGTGGAAAAACGACAATTACCAGGCTGATCAACGGTCTGATTCCCCATTACTATGAAGGAAAAATGAATGGAGAAGTGTGGGTAAATGGGGCAAAGGTTTCGGAACAGCCCCTTTATGATACCGCGAAAACGGTTGGCAGCGTGTTTCAAAACCCCCGCTCACAATTTTTCAATGTGGACACAACCAGCGAAATCACATTCGGGTGTGAAAATCTCGGCCAGCCGGAGCAAAGTATTCGGGAACGATTAGATAAGACCATCCGGGATTTCCGCCTGGAGAAATTGATGGGACGCAATATCTTTCATCTCTCCGGCGGGGAAAAGCAAAAAATTGCCTGTGCCGGGGTATCCATCATGGAGCCGGATGTGCTGGTTATGGATGAGCCGTCATCCAACCTGGATGCTTCCTCTATCCTGGATCTGAGAGCAATACTTGCGTTTTGGAAGTCGCAGGGGAAAACAATTATAGTGTCAGAGCATCGGCTCTACTATCTGCGCGGTCTTGCGGATCGTTTTATCTATATTACCGGCGGAAAGGTGGAAAAAGATTACTCCGCAGCGGAGTTTGAGAGCCTGACGGAGCAACAGAGAGCCAAGTTGGGGCTGCGTACCTTTATTCTTGAAGATTTGTTGCCGCCGAAAGCATTGCCCCAGGCCGGTCAGCAAATGGAACTTCGCAATTTCTGCTTTGCCTACAAAAACGAACCGGAAACGCTGCACATCCGGGAAAGTAAAATCCCCGCAAATCGTATTGTCGGGATCATCGGGAATAATGGAGCTGGAAAGTCCACCTTCTCCCGGTGTTTCTGCGGCCTTGAAAAGCGCTGCGGTGAGGTGATCTGGAACGGCAGAACTTATCGGCCTAAAGACAGACTAAATACCTGCTACATGGTGATGCAGGAAGTCAATCACCAGCTTTTCACGGAAACTGTGCTGGATGAAGTCCTGATCAGTATGGAGGAGGAAAATCAGGAGTGGGCTGAGGAAATCCTTGCCGAGTTAGATTTGACAGATTTCAAAGACAGACACCCTATGTCCCTCTCCGGCGGTCAGAAACAGCGGGTAGCGATTGCCTCAGCAATCGCGTCTAAACGCTCTATTTTATTTTTTGATGAACCGACCAGCGGCCTTGATTATAAGCACATGAAAGAGGTTGCAAATGTCCTGCGACAAGTCAGGAACACGGGTATTACCGTGTATGTCATTACTCATGACCTTGAGTTGATATTAGACTGTTGTACGGATATTGTCCATTTTGAAGATGGTTCTATCATCGACCAATTTCCAATGGATGCGGATGGACTTGAAAAAATTAGAAACTATTTCATAAAGGGGGTATCTGTAAAGTGAAAGAAGAAAAGAAGGAGTCACCCATAGGCGTCTTATGGGGATGGGGCAAACCTTATCATGGAAAATTCATCGGCAGTATTATTCTTGCGGTATTAGGCGTGGCCTGCCAGATGGTGCCCTATTTCTGCGTGGCGCATATTGTCACAATGATGTTGTCTGGGGAACAGAATTTTTCCCGCTATGTGACCGCTGGTATTATTGCACTGTGCGGCTACTTTGGGAAGGTGCTGTTTTCCTGTCTTTCTACAACGATTTCCCACACAGCAACCTATTACACGCTGCGCGATCTGCGGGAGAACATTACCGAGAAACTTGCCCGTGTGCCAATGGGAACGATTTTGGATACGCCCTCTGGACAGTATAAAACGACGATTGTTGACCGGGTGGAGGGAATGGAGCCGACCTTTGCACACCTGATCCCGGAAATGACCGCAAATGTGCTGGTTCCCATTGTGATTGTCGTGTACCTGCTTATTCTGGACTGGCGTATGGCGCTTTTGTCCCTTGTCACTCTCGTGGTGGGCCTTGCGGTTATGTCCGCCGGTATGAAAAACTATCCCGTCAAGTGGGAGGGCGCAGTCAAGGCGGGCAAGCAGATGGCAGACGCCATCGTGGAATATATCGGAGGCATTGAGGTGGTGAAAGCGTTCAGCCAATCCGCCGGTTCCTACAAAAAATATTCTGACTCGGTGAATTATAACGCCAACTACTATGTGGACTGGATGCGGGAAAACCAGAAAACCATGAGCGCCTACAACGCCATCCTGCCCTCAGTGCTGATTTGCGTGCTGCCCTGCGGCTTCGCGTTCTGGCTCTCCGGCAGTCTGGAGCTTTCCACCTTCCTGTCCATTGTGATTTTCTCGCTGGGGCTGATCGGGCCGATTATTGCGGCCTTTACCTTTACGGACGATTTGGCCGTACTGGGGACAAATGTGGAAGAAATCAGCCAGCTTCTGAACGCCGAAGAACTGAACCATAAAGAAACGCCGATCAAGCTGGAAGATACCGGCATTTCTCTTAGGTCTGTGTCGTTTTCCTATGACGGGACAACAGAGGTTTTGCATGATGTGAATCTCACCATCCACCCCGGAACCATGACCGCCCTTGTAGGTCCGTCCGGCTCCGGCAAGTCTACGGTGGCGAAGCTGATTGCCGGGTATTGGGATGTTACATCCGGTAGCATTACCCTCGGCGGCCATGAGCTGAAGGATATACCGCTGTCTGAAATTGCAGATCAGATTTCCTATGTGTCCCAGGACAATTACCTGTTTAACCGCAGTATCCGGGAGAATATTCGCATGGGAAGGCCCGATGCTACGGACGCAGAGGTGGAACAGGCCGCCAAACAAAGCGGCTGCGACGCCTTTATCCGCAAGCTGGACAATGGCTATGATACGGTTGTCGGCAGCGCCGGTTCCCACCTTTCTGGCGGGGAGCGCCAGCGGATCGCCATCGCCCGCGCCATGCTGAAAAATGCGCCGGTTGTCATTTTGGACGAGGCAACAGCCTACATCGACCCCGAAAATGAGGCGCTGGTACAGAAAGCCATTTCCGCTTTGACTGTCGGCAAGACCCTGATTGTGATCGCACACCGGCTGTCTACCATTGTTGGCGCGGACAACATTGTTGTGGTGAAGGATGGAACCATCCAAGCACAGGGTACGCATGAGAAGCTGCTGGAAACCTGCCCTCTCTACCGGGATATGTGGCAGGCGCATATCGGTGCGAAAGACCAGATGTAAGGGGGTGTTGTCAGATGTATGGAACATTGAAAAAAATTTTTGCTTTTGCAGGCAGTAAAAAGGGACTTCTGAAAAAATCCCTGTTATTTTCATTCCTGTCCGGGCTGTTTTCAGCCATGCAGTTTGCCGCCCTCTTTGTGGTGATCGGCGCGCTGGTATCTGACGACCGGAACGGAAAGTTTATCTGGCTTTCGCTGGGGATTATGGCCGTTTCCCTTCTTGGGCGTATCATTACGACCTATTTCTCCACGATGGAGCAGACAGAAACCGGCTATTGCATGGTAGCGGAAAAGCGTATCCACATCGGAGATCGGCTGCGCTATATCCCGATGGGATACTTCAACAAGAATAGTATCGGGAACATTACCGCCATTGTCACAACGACTTTGGGCGATGTGGAGAACTCGGCAGCCCGTGTCCTGGTGTCGGTGCTGGGCGGATTTTTTAACTCGGTTGCCCTTGTCATCGTCCTGCTGATATTCGACTGGCGGATTGGGCTTGTAGCCGCTGCCGGTGTCCTGATTTACCTTGCGGCGGCGGAACTGGCGCTTCGCAAATCTGCCGCGCTCAGCGGGGTACGCCAGCACACACAGGAGTCCCTTGTGGAGTCCGTATTGGAGTACATTCAGGGTATGGGGATTGTCAAAGCATTTGGACTGGAACGGGACAGCACGCAGTCTATCGGCAGTGCAATTAAGGCGAGCTGCCGGGATAACCTGAAATTGACAAAGGCCAGCGTTCCCTATGACGCTATCAAACAGGCCGTTATTCGGGTGTTCAGCGCCCTGCTACTTTTGGCCTCAGTCTGGTTCTGGCTGGACGGCTCCTTGCCGCTGGCCTACGGCCTGATTTTGGTGATTGCTTCTTTCATGGTGTTCAACGATTTGGAGAACGCCGGGAATATGGCCTCTCTGCTGCAAATGCTGGCGGCCTCGATGGATACGGCAAACTCTATTGATGACACGCCGGCGATGGACGAAAAAGGCGCTGACATTACGCCGAAGTCCAGCGAGATCGTGTTTGACAAGGTGGATTTTTCCTACGCTGACCGCAAGATATTGGATCAGGTCAGCTTCACCATTCCCGAAAAAACAACTACGGCCATTGTCGGCCCTTCCGGGGCAGGTAAGACAACGATGTGCAACCTGATTGCCCGTTTTTGGGATGTGAACGCTGGGAAGATTACCATTGGCGGTACGGATATACGGGATTTCAAGCTGGACAGCCTGATGAAGAATATCTCGATGGTGTTCCAGAGCGTATACCTCTTTGCAGATACGATTGAGAACAATATCAAGTTTGGCTGCCCAGACGCCACCCATGAGCAGGTGGTTGAAGCGGCGAAAAAGGCTTGCTGTCATGACTTTATTTCTGCCCTACCGGATGGCTATGACACCGTGATTGGCGAGGGCGGCGGCACTTTGTCCGGAGGCGAGAAACAGCGGATTTCTATCGCCCGCGCCATGCTGAAGGACGCACCTATCATCATTTTGGACGAGGCAACAAGCAGCGTTGACCCAGAGAATGAGGATGAATTGCAGCGAGCTATCGAGGCATTGACCCATGACAAGACCATCATCATGATTGCCCACCGGCTGAAAACCGTCCGCAACGCCGATCAGATCCTTGTACTGGACAACGCTCATATCGTCCAGCGCGGCACTCATGCGGAGCTGATCCAGCAAAAGGGCCTGTATGCCGATTTTGTATCGGCCAGACAGGAGGCCATCGGCTGGAAGCTGGCTCAGTAAAGGAGGTTCAGATGAAACTTCATGCGTCCGGGGAGGACTACCTGGAAACCATCCTTGTTCTCCAAAAGAAACTCGGTATGGTGCGCTCCGTAGATGTAGCCCGGCATATGGAGGTGTCAAAACCCAGCGTGTGCCATGCAGTGGCTACCTTGCGGGACGGCGGCTTTCTCACTATGGACGAAGATCACTTTCTCCATCTGACCGATGTAGGCCGCGAGGTTGCCGAAAAAATCTTCGAGCGACACTGCTTCTTTACCGAGCAGCTTATCACCGCAGGCGTTGACCCCAGGACTGCGGAGACTGACGCCTGCCGGATTGAACACATCATCAGCGATGAGAGCTTTTCACGGCTGAAAGAGGCAGCCGAACAGGAACAAACCTAAACCAAATAAGACAAGCGATCCTGCCCCGCAAGACGGGGAAAGAAAAAAACCGTTACAGGGCAGGCAGCTTCGTGCGCCCATAATGGATTTTCAAGGACTGCGGCGGTTTTGAGTAACATCAAGGCCGCCGTTCCTTATACCCTCGACAAAGGAGTGACGACTACACGCTGACACGGCGGCTTTAGGAGGGGACAGCATAGGAAGCAGCCGCAGCGATTGGATTTTCCATTTATAGAACGGAAGAGATGGCAGAACTTATCTCCTATATGCGCCAGTACAATGAAAGTGCATTGGAAGGCGAAGACCTTCGCTTTTACGGTTTTGATATGCAGAGGATTTCTTACAGCATGAGGTTTTTGGAAGAAGTCTGCAAAGAACTGGAATGACCCTGAGCGGTAATCATGTATAAAGACGGTGGCTCATACGAGTCGCCGTCTCTATACATGGGCCATGTCGTCGAGCGTTGTGCAGATCGTTCCACAGGAAGATTATTGCAGATATCATATGTCGTTCATGTTGTGTTAATTCCTGCTTTTTTTTGTAATCAATCCATCCGTGCAATATGAAACAAAAAGGGTATCAGAACGCAGCATTTGAATGCTTCGCTCTGATGCCCTTTTACGATATAGTTTCTTTTACCGCGGCAACAGCGATTACCGGTTACCGGAATTCCAGCGTCTCTTTCTGAAACACTGCACTCCTTTTGATTAGCGTTTTTTTCTCAGCACCTCTTGCAAACCAGAAAGAAGCACGGTATAATATGACCAAAAGAACCAAAGTGGTCATGTTTAGGGGGGACGTGGGATTGGCTTTTACCGATTACGAGACTGAGCAGCTCCGCAAGGCGTTGCTGAAGGAAACGAGGCGCTGCGCCGTCACGCTGGGGATGAAAAAAACCTCCGTGGATCAGCTGACGAAGGCGGTCGGCATTGCGAAGGGCTCGTTCTATAAATTCTACGAATCCAAGGAAATGCTTTTCTTCGCGGTTTTGGAGAACATTCACTCCGAGCTTTACGGAGTGGCTGACCGCGCGCTGCGTGAATCTGACGGCTTGCCGCCGTCGGAACGTGCGGCAAAGGCTGTTCTTGCCGTTTGTCAGCGGCTGTCCGATACCGGTGATATGATTTTCATCGAAAACGATGCGAAGCTGCTTTTGGAAAGGCTGCCGGAGGATGTGAAAAGCATCCATTACCACGACGGCGAGACGCACATCCGTCAGCTGTTGGAGAAGCACGACCTTGTGCCAAAACACGGTGCACCCTTGGCTGCCGCCACAGTGCGCGGACTGATTCTGACCGTCTCACACAAGGAGCAAATAGGAGGACTGTACCCGCAGGTGCTGGAAACGTTAGTGTACGGCGCTTGCAGGGAGTTATTTAAATAAGCGGAAGGCCGCAGAGATGCGGCTTTTCCAAGACACGATAGTTAGCTACATCTAACCGAAAGACGTGTACACATAGGTTAGGTGCATCTAACGACTGGAGGGATGACAGCGATGCGAAAACACAAGAACTTCTGGGACAAAAATGCCGATCGTTACGACCGCTTTATGCGAAAGGATCGGGCGGCGTATGAAAAGATGTATGCGCTGATCCAGCCGGTTGTAAAAGCCAAGACGGTGCTGGAGCTTGCTACCGGCACGGGATTGATCGCAAAACACATCGTGAACGCGGCGGCACACATCGAGGCGACGGACGCCTCCCCGGAGATGATTGCCGAGGCGAAGCGGGATAATCAATCTGCAAAGCTGCACTTTTCCGTGCAGGATATGTTCTGCCTGCCCTATGCGGACAAGTCCTTTGATGTGGTGATCGTGTCCAACGCACTGCACATCGTGCCGCAGCCGGAGAAAGCCCTTGCCGAGATTCATCGGGTGCTGAAAGAGGACGGCGTGCTCATCGCGCCCACCTTCACTCATGCGGGAAACTCTTTTTCCGGCAGGGTGAGAGCGTTTTTTATGAAGCTGGCGGGCTTTCCGCTCCACAGCAAGTGGACGAGCGAGGAATACCTGCACTTCCTGCGGCAAAACGGCTGGACGGTGCGGAAAAGCGTCGTGCTGAAAGCATCCTTTCCATTAACTTATACCGAATGTGTGAAATCGGAGGTGTGATATGTCATTTTTTGAAAACACCCGCAACCCCGTGGGGCTTGGCGGAAAGCTCATGGTCGTCATGATGAATCTCGGTCACAGCCCCGTGGCACGGTGGGGGCTTCAATTTCTGAATGCCGCGCCGGACGCCAAGGTGCTGGACTGCGGCTGCGGCGGAGGGGCGAACATCAAGAGACTTCTGAAAAAATGCCCGGAGGGTATTGTCAAGGGCATTGACTATTCCCCCGTCAGTATGGAGAAATCCAAAAAGGTCAACGAGGCCGCCATAGCGGAGGGTCGCTGCACCGTCCTACAAGGCAGCGTGGCGGATATGATCTTTGCAGGCGACTGGTTCGATGCGGTAACGGCCTTTGAAACCGTCTATTTCTGGCCCGATCTGCCGCAGTGCTTCCGGGAGGTTTACCGGGTGCTGAAGCCCGGCGGGACATTACTCATCTGCAACGAAAGCAACGGCGATACAGACAAGGACAAGAAGTGGACGGAGATCATCGGCGGCATGACCATCTACAAAGATATTGAATTAAAGGCGTATCTGGAGCAGGCAGGCTTTCACGATGTGCAGATACACAAAAAGAAAAGTTGGCTCTGCATCACGGCGCGGAAATGAGGGGGCTAAATCATGAGTATCTTTGCATCTATCTTACGCAGCGTATACAAGCTCTCCGGCGCGAAAAAGGCGTTCGCCTTGCCGGAGGATGCACTGCGAAAGGAAATTGAAAAGCAGAACCGGCATCGTGGCGTTTTTACGCCCACCGACCGCAAGGCATATTATGAAACGATCGCGGTAAACGGCTTTCCCTGCCTGATCGTGCGAGAGCATCCGAAGCCGTCCGAGCGCGCGATTCTCTATTTCTTTGGCGGTGGCATTGTGATCGGCCCCGATAAGGGCGACCTGCCTGTGATGCGCAAGCTCTGCCGCGAGACCGGCTGTGATGTGTGGTTTCCGTTTTACCCGCTCTGCATGGAACATTGTATTACCGAGACCTATGCGATGGTGTACGAATGTTACCGCAGAATGGTCGGCTTGTATGGCGGCGGAAATGTCAGCACCTGTGGTTTTTCCTCTGGCGGTGCGCTGGCCCTGGGGATCGCGGCGCACAACAACGCGCAGCCTGAGCCGCTGCCGCAGCCACGGCATATCGTCGCCGTATCTCCCGGCGAAGTGCCGTGGAACGATGGCGAAAAATCGCGGATGAAGGCATTGAACGAAAGAGATGTTTCCATCGACTATGCCTTTATGGTGACGGTGGAAAAATTCATGCGGCATGGTTGCGAGAATGTGCCGGACTATATGCTCTCCGGCTCCCGGGGAGATTTTACCGGCGTGGGTGATATCCACTTCTTCTATTCTGCCGACGAGGTGCTCTACGGCGCATTGCCGGACTTTGAGGAAGCCTGCAAACGGGCAAATGTCCTCTATACGGTGTCCGCCCGCCCGAAGATGGTGCATTGCTACTGTATGCTGCCGATCTTCAAAGAGGCAAAGGAGGACTTTGCTAAAATCGTGGACATTTTGAAAAAATGAGATTGGAAACGGTCGTGTGATGATTGAAACACGGAGGAAGAACCATGGAACGAAAAGAAGCCATTCGCGGTGCGTACCGAATGACGGGTGGAAACAGTTTTTATGATGGCATGATCACCTGCTCTACTCTGAGCGGGAAAGCGGTGTGCCGCTTGGTGTGGGCAATGAACAAGGTGGAAAACGACGCCTATCTGGAAAAGGCAATGTCCGGTATTCCGGAGCATTTCTCCGGCAAACTGCTGGAAGTGCCGGTGGGAACAGGGATTTTGACCATGCCGGTTTATCAGACTATGCCGGAGGCGGACATTACCTGTCTCGATTATTCGCCCGATATGATGAGGCAGGCACGGGAAAAGGCTGACCGCCTGCACCTGAAAAATGTAACCTTCCGGCAGGGAGATGTGGGAGCACTCTCCTATGCAGACGACACCTTCGACATCGTTTTGTCGTTGAACGGCTTTCACGCTTTTCCGGACAAGGAGGCCGCTTATCGGGAGGTTTTTCGGGTCTTGAGACCCGGCGGGACATTCTGCGGCTGCTTTTATGTGAAGGGCGAGCATAAGCGGACGGATTGGTTTGTCCGGCATGTTTATAAAAAGATAGGGTTTTTCACGCCGCCCTATGAGACGGTTTCCAGTCTGAAAGCACGGCTGGATGGAATGTATACGGATGTGGACATGGGAAACCTGAAAAGCATGGCATGGTTTGTCTGCCGAAAAGCGGGTTAAATCTGAGATGGTCTCATGCACGCAAGAAAGAACAAGGAGGGAGGCAATTAGATGAAGGACAACGAGCTTCTGTTCGACCGCAAAAGCCATGTGCTGTATTCAAAGCCTTGCAAGAAAGAAATCCTGGCGAAAATCGCCCTGCACTATCCGGAAGCAGAGCGGGAGACAGTATGGGAAAAGGTGCAGCGGCAGTACGCGGTCTTTCTCTCCGACTGGCGCACCGACTTGGGCGGCAAAAAGAACTTCCACAACGGCGTAGGCGGCACCTACGACTGCATCGCCATCCTGAGCTATTATGTGGTCTGCAAAGCCGCTACTTCATTCCGTGAAATTGAAGAGATGGAGGAAAATCTGATCCTGCCGACCTTCCGCAAGCTGAAATTCGTGGACTGCAACAAGCCGTTCTGGAGGAAGCTGATGTACAAGGCGTTTGTTCGTGCGAAAAGCGGCTGCGACAAATGGCACGATTACGAGATGTCGGTTGCGCCTTATGAGACCGACAAGCCTATTTATTATGAATTTACGGCGTGTCCGGCGGCGGAGTTTGCCATCCGGCACGGCCTTATGGATATTATGCCCGCCCTGTGCAATGTGGACTATGCGTCCATGGAACTGCTCCATGCCAAGCTGGTGCGGACGACCACCTGCGTGGACGGCTGCCGATGCGACTACACCATCTGCGGCGATAAAAACCCGTACTTGAAGGGACATCCCGAATACCGGGATGAGGCGGGCTTCAGGAGGAATCGGTAATGCTTTTACAGGTGATTTTGGAAGGCATCGGGCTGGGCGTTCTGCTCATTTTGGTTTGCGCCATCGGTATCCGCAAGGGCGCGGTGGGCATGGTGCATCTTTACAGCCAGGAGGTGCAGGAGCGGTGCGTAACGCTGGGACTTACAACACACGCGAAACTCAAGCGAAATGCTTTGATTTTCAAAGCTGTCTGCGTCCACGGCTACATCGCCTATGTGCTGGTCTGCGTCTATGCGCTCAACGGCGCAAAGGGCTTCGTTCAGGGCTTTTGGCAGCTGCTGGTCATACTGTCCGTTATGAATCTCATAGACCGATTTTGGGTTGACGGCTATTGGGTAGGACATACGAACGCATGGGAAATTCCAGGAACGGAAGACCTGAAACCCTACATTACAGCCAAGGATAAGGGCAAAAAGTGGCTGTTCGGCACAATTGGTATGGCAGTCATTTCGGCAGCACTGGCGGCGATTATGATGCTTTTTATGAAAATATGAGGTGATAGAAATGCTGTTTCAAACATATGGCGACAGGAGGAATCCTGCCGTGCTGTTCTTTCACGCTATGGGCGTGACGGGAGAAAGCAGCGAACCGGTTGCGAACTACTTACAGGATAGGTATTTCTGTATTCTGCCTACCTCCACCGTTTACTGCAAAGGGCAGAAATATGTCAGCAAGCTGGACGAAATACGGCAGGTGGAGGGCTTTCTGCATCGACAGGGCGTGGAGCGGCTGGCGATGGTGGTCGCTTCTTCCATCGGTGCAGACCTTGCCATGGCATTTTTGACAAACACGAAGCTGCCCGTTGGGCACGTTTTCTTTGATGGCGGGCAATTTGCGCAAATCGGAAAAGGTATGCGCCGCATTATGATACCGTTTCTGTATTTCGCTATCAAGAGCCTGTACTGGTCGAAGGGCGGCACACTGAAAAAGATTCTGTGGTGTGACGACGATTCCATAAAGCCGTATTTTATCGCCGCAGGGGAAAATCTGACCTATACAAATTTGCGGCGGCAGATTTCGGACAGCCTGGAGGATAAACCCTTTCCGTCCCTTCCCGAAGAACTGCAAAGGCATATCTATTTCGAGTTTGGCAGCATAGAAGATCATTTCAAATACCGTCAGGCAGTGATGGAAGCCTATCCCTGCGGCCATTATCCCGTGTTTGAGGGATACGAGCATATGCAATATCAGATACGCGATTCAAAGGAGTTCGCCGAAATGCTGGCACACATCGCCGAGCGTGACTGTATGCCGGAACTGCCATTTATCAGAAAGTGAGTGATACCCATGAAATATAAAATCGAGAAAAACACCGTACAGGAGACGCTGATCATTCCGCTGTATGCGCGGAAGGTCTGCTCAGAACTATACCCGAATCTTTACCGGGACGAAACAACGGTTCGCCTGATTGACGAGATCAACTACGATTTTTCTGAGGCAGAGAAAAAATCCCGCAGCCTGATGCAGCGTTTCGGCTCGCTGGAGGTGGCTATGCGGCAGAATGACCTTGCCTTCGAGGTGCGGGATTATCTGAAATCTCACCCCAATGCGGCGGTGGTCAATCTGGGCTGCGGGCTGGACTGTACCGGCAGAACTTGCGACAACGGCAGCTGCAAAATCTACAATTTGGATTTTCCCGATGTCATCACCGTGCGCAACGAGCTTTTACCCGCCGGGGAGAGGGAGAAAAATATCCCCTGCGACCTGAACGACACGGCATGGTTTTCTGAAATCGACGCTTCGGGCGGCGCGGTATTCTTTGCCTCCGGCGTGTTCTATTACTTCCTGACCGAGCAGGTTAAGACATTGGTGCGGGCCATGGCGGATGCCTTCCCCGGCGGCGTGCTGGTATTTGACGCAGCCAACCGGACAGCGGTGAAGATGATCGCAAAAACATGGCTCAAAAGCGCGCAAATCAAGGATGTTGGCGCGTATTTCGCGGTTTCCGACGCTCCCCAAGAGATCGGTGCATGGGATAGCCGTTTGCGGGTCTCGAGCCGCGGCTATATGCTGGGCTACACCGATTTGAAAGACCCATCCGTCAGCGGATTTTTCCGTTTTCTCGCCAGGGTCGGTGACGGAATGATGAAGATGCAGATTGTAAAGATCAGATTTGGAGGCAAGCAATGAAAATTCTGGTATATGGTGCAGGTGTTTTAGGGTGCAATCTGGCAAGGAATCTGTTTCACGCCGGAAAGGATGTGACCCTGCTTGCCCGGGGAAACTGGGCAGAGGAAATCAGGAAGAACGGACTGCGGATCAAGGATCAATAATTCTCCCTCCGCACATCGGTCAGCAATATTCCTGTGGTGACGGAACTGGCACCGAATGTCCGGTACGATGTGATATTTGTCGTTCTGCGATATACGCAGCTGGATTCTGCTCTGGAAACCTTGCGGGCGAATCAGACGAAAAATATTGTTTTTGTGGGTAACAATGTGCAGGCAAGAGCGCTGGCGGCGGCACTGCCGGAGAAAAATGTCTTGTTTGCCTTTGCGCTCTCTGCCGGGCATGAAACATAAGGTAAAGATTACAATACTTAGTGCTTTAGGAGTTTTGCTTGTAGGATCATCGGTGGCTTATGCATACTCACAAAAAGGCACTCTGATCTCACAGAAAACGGAGGAGCTGCCTGACGGAAATATTTATGTTGAAGAATTATATGAAATAGACCAGTAAGACAGAAAAAGCGGGGATGGCGTATTGATACGACATCCCCCTTTACATGGCGAGAGTTGTTAATTTCTTTAGAAATAAGTTAAACAAACTGAAGTGGAATATGCATTATATAAGCAAAAATGTTTTTTTCGAAGAACGAATAATGTTAAACTCAATTCGCCATTCAGTGTCGTCTGATACTGGTTTGAAGTGTAAAGCGGAACAAGCAACATGGAGATTTGCCTGATTGCTGTCGCTATACAGGATTACAGTTGGCTCATCTGCACCACCGATAATGTCAATACAGGCAATATCGTTTTGCATTTCCGGTGTAAAGGAGTCTGTTACAGGTACAACTTCTAAAGGTTTATCGCTATCTGCACAATCATGAATCGAAATGTCATTGTCTGGTTTAGGAGAAAGTGTATAGCTCATAGAGATAAAATGTGTGGGATACAACCAACGGTCAGAGCCCACGTGGTTTTGAGAAAGCGTCTGCTGTTCCAATTTTTGTACAGTTAATGCATATTCTGTTTCACTGACCGGATGGGAGAAAGTGAACTGGTCACCAGGAGCGTGTATCTTAAAATGCGGCCCAGGTACACGGAATGGTTGTTGCTCCAAAGCGAAAGAGATTTTATTGCAGGACGGCGTTTATCTGGCCACAGAAATGCCGCCCTAAAAATCATCCATCCATAGGAGATATCCAATTCGTAGTGTTTCACCGCCCATTTTGCTTCCAGTTCATTGTTTGTTTCGTCCGATAAGCAGGGATTAAAGACCGCCGAACAGCTGTGAGAGGCCTGCATTGTTTTTCCATTTAATTTTAAACAAGGAATAATATCAAGGCAAAGAGGGTTGTCTAAATCTATTTGCAGTTGTTGTTCTTGCGTAAAATTTAAACAAGAGTCATTTTCGGGGCTTAAATCCCACTTTTTCATAAATTCGCGAATATCTTCTGCCGGAGTACACATACAAAAATCCAAGACAAGACCTTTGTTGCAAGAATACACCGCAGGAATAATCCAATGATGCCCAGCCCATTCGAATTGCTTATTTAATCGAAGTTCTGTTCCGGCATGGCCTTTTCCTGAAGGCTCCCAGAAGTTTCCGTCAAAATAAACCTTCCATTCAGGGATGGTCGCTTCTACAGTTGGGTTCATATCCATATTATGTGTATTATCTTTGAGGCACTTTGCTCCCACAGAGGAAAGGTCAATTACGCTTTGCAAAAATTTCTGAAATATTCTGTTCATAATGTTCTCCATAATTCTGATTTTCTGAGTTACTTCAATTATGATTAATGATATCATAAAAATGTTTTGCTTTATATTTTTATTTGTTCTCTTCATTTTGTGTTCCGAAAGGAAATTTTCTACTCATACTATATATCGTAAAAAATTCCGGATGGTAACAAAAACTTTAAAATTCTTTTAAAGTCAAAAAAGAAGTCCACTATTCAGACAATGGATTTTTTACGTTGATGATTTGTCAAATATATATTACAGGAGAGATCAGCATATTATAAGGATTTATCGGCATGCTGGACATGAAAATAGAAGAAAAGTAAAGATGGTAAGTGCACTCAAAAAATGATGCAGCAACAAGATATGGTGTTTCGTTTACTGTATTTTATTGACGAATTCAATATATTGTGTTACCATATAAATGGATTATTTTTTATGCATGGTTTGCCACGCAGCAAAGTTTTTTGTTCCGGATATGCTGTTCCGGGAGCAACATTTAGGCGAAGGCCTTTTATCAATAGGAAGACATCAAAAATCAAAAGAAGATTTTTGGTGTCTTTTTTTGTTGTCCAAAAACGAAATGTGAAGTGTGCAAAAAAACAGGAAGGGAGGAAATGTAAAATAATCCACAAAAGATGAACAGGAAAATCAAAAAAGGAGGCAGAATATGGGACAGGCTATATGCATTCGAAAAGATGAAAAACCATTGGGATATGACTGGGAATGTGGACATGAGGAATTATATGTCAGAGTGAATATGTACTACAACGGATCCCTGTATATCGGATTATGGCAAGAGCAAAAGGAATGTGAGGAAAAGCTGGAATTATTCGGAGATCTTACAATTGGAGTTATGGGATTCCTAAGGCCAGGGCAGGCAATAATCTCGGATTGCGGAGCAAAAGCAAAGGTTGCGTTTATTGAAAAGTATAAACTCGGAAAAGTTATAGGTAAGAGGAAAATCAATTATGGCAGCTATTATGTCGTAGAGTTTAATCTTGCACGACTTGCACAGCTCGATCCAGAAGGTACGGAAAGATATCTGCTCGAAAATGGTCTTGATCAAAAAGAATTTAAAGCAGATTAGAGTAAAGATGTACATTTAAAAACCAGGCAATAAAGGTGGTGCGGCATGAAAGACGACGAATATAAGGGATATTACTGTCTGCTGATTGCAATCCTGTGCAATTTGAATGCAGCGGAAGCCAGCACAATGTACGAATACGGACCAGATCATCCGCTTTGCCGGAAAATACTGAAAAAGAAAGTTCGGAAACCGTCCATAAAAAAGCTCAAGGAATCAGAAATGGCAGCGGCTATGAAGGCTCTTCTTGATCAGGGATACAGCCAGGATGCAGTATCGGAAGCATTTCAGTGTTTTCCATCTACGGTCAGGCGCAGAGTAAGAAAATTAACAGAAAGGAAGGAAACGAATGACAGATCAGAAATTGATTGCAGGAATATTTAATGATTTTTTAGGACTTTATACGGGTAAAATTCAGACCGGTATCCGTCCTTTGATTGAAAAATATAAAAACCATCCCATGCTGATGGGACTCCTCTCCAATTTGGATGAAGCGGCAAAGATTCAGGCACCGAAAGCCATGAAAGAAATTTATTCTTTCTATAAAGAATATCGTGGCAGGGATCTGGAAGATGCTGACTGGAAGGAACTGACGGAAAAAGCCCGTCAGATCTGTGCAGGATGGGAGGAAAATGAATGGGTTCGCCGTATTGTACTGGAAATGATCAGCCTTTTGGATTCTGATGATGCAGAGAGACGCAGGATTGCATTGGAAGTAGAAAAAGAAATGGAAGCGGCTGAACAGAAAATGAATGCGGCATAAAAAGCAGGCAGAGGCAGGAGATTTTTTCTTCTGCCTCATGTTTTTATCAGGAAAGAAGGGACCGATTATGTTAAATGAGATCATAAAAACTGCAGAAGAATTAAATACAGCAGCATTGTATTACCGCCAGAGCGGGAATATGGATGGTGTGCGGGAACTTGCCAAAGCACATGCAGTTTCCAAAAAACAGACAGAGGAATTTATTCAGGGCAGCCGCTACCGGCTGGTTGATATACCGATTGAGGAAAGAAAGTTTGCGAATGCGTCTGAAAAACTGCGTGCAGAAATGTTTGCCTTAAAGGATGCAGGCTTTGCAGACATTATAGGACAGTATCTTGTAAATCTTGCCAAAACGGATTCTGCTTTAGATGCACAGGTGTTAAAAAAACATAAGATGCTTCAGAGATGTTTGGATTACGTGACGCAAAAAGCCTATAACATTGCACTGGAGGGAGCGAAAAAAAAGGGAGAGAACGGCATTCGAGCTAATACAGGCCTGGCACTCTCCGGCGACCAGGTTTTTCCCTGGGTACTTGAATATTATGCGAAAGATGATGAAAAAGAAATAGCAGAAAAAGAGCAGGAAGAAAAGAAAAAGATTCAAAAGGAATGGGATTCGGTAAATAAGAGAACGAAAACAATACCGAAAAACCCGGGGACAAAGAAAGATTCCGAGGTGCATCCCAAAGAAGCAGCGGAGCAGGAAGAAAAGTATATCAGCAAGAAAAAATCAAAAGATTCCGGGCAGATGTCCTTGTTTGACATGATGCAGTCGAAAGAGAGTTAAAGGAGAAGGATATGATCGCATATAAAGGATTTCAAAAGGATTTGAAATGTCGGGGCTTTCAGTTTCAGGAGTATGGCATAAATGAAACGGAAAAAGCAAACTGTAGACAAAATGGATTTCATTGTGCAGAAAACCCACTGGATTGTCTCTGCTATTATCCGAATTGGAAAAATTCCGTGTATTACATAGTAGATGCATCAGGGGATTTGGATGAAGATGGAGAAGATTCAAAAATCTCCTGCACAAAGATGCGCCTGTTAAAGAAAATTGAATTGAGAAGCCTGTTATTACATGGAGCTGCCTACATGGCGAAATATCCAAACCGGAAATGGAACTCCCATGTTGCAAAAGAAAACGGGACCAGCTGCAACGGATTTTGCATTGTGCGTGGAAAAGACCCCAAAGCCAAAGGACAAAAGGGCGATTTACTGTTACTTTTAAAGGAGCAGCCTGGTAACAGCCAGATACTGGAAATTGGGGTCATCTGTATCGATGGTCAGAAATATCCGGAGGAAACATGGATTGATGTGACTGGAAAGCTGGTGGAGTTATGAGAAAAAAGAGGTTGATGGAATTAAAACCATTAAAAGTGATGAACAGACATATCGCCGATGCAAAGAAAACTGAAATATCTTTGAGTCCATTGGAGAAACAAAGGGGTGAACCCGGAAAATATCGGATGTATTGTCGGGCAGCAGTAGAAAAAGGAATTTTAAAAGTGTATCTGTTTGCCGTAACGGATATTGAGGAGAATATAAACTTTCCAAGGTACCGTCTGTTTATAAGCAGAAAAGAGAGACGGTTTATTACCTATGATGAAAAATTAAAAAAATGGAGAAAGGCACTTCTTGAAAGTATCTTATGGGATGTAAGAACTAATTTGGGCAACATCTATGTAAATGGCTGTGATACAAAGATCATCCAAAAATATTTAAAGACAATACAGCCTGCAATCCGGGCACTGGAAGAGTTTCAGGCGAATATCCGTAAAGAACAAAGGATACGTCATGATAAAAAACTCACAGATTCATGGGACCAGGTGATGAAAACTGTATCTGGACTGCCTAAGAACTGGATCGGATGGGTTTCAAAATATGGAATTACGGAACACTATATCTTCTACAAGTATCAGAAAAATGGTGCTACAGAAGGATACTGTACACATTGCAAAAAACATGTTCCTATCCGCTCACCCAAATATAACCAGAAAGGACAGTGCAATGTGTGTGGACAACCGATTACTTTTCGTTCTGTGGGAAAGTCTGGAAGATTTTGTACAAAGTGGTACAGAGTCTATCTTATCCAGAGGAGACGCAAGACTTCTGGTTTTGTGCTCCGGATCTTTCATGCCAGAACGTGGTATAAAAGGGGCGGCTATACAGATTGCGAAACTACCTGCCATGAAGAGCAGAGAAGAATCTTCTCTGCAAATGGAGAGGAAATTTCCAATTTCGTTTATGATCTGTTCAAACAACGGGAAATGCGTTGGATTTCGTGTAGAAGTTCTTGGTATTATACTTGCTGTGACAGTCAATATAAAGGAATGGTTTATCCATATACCCTGTCGGATCTGTCCAGGCATGAATTAAAAGAAACAGGTCTGCGTGAGTACGCCCTTGGTCAGAAAAAGATAGATCCTGGAAAATATCTTTACCTGTGGAAGACATACCCGGTACTGGAACAGATTGTAAAAGCGGGGCTTTTCCAGTTAGTTGATGATGTACTGGACCACAGGGCAGCAGATGCAATAAAAAGAAAAGGCAGAAAACCAACAGAATTCCTGTCCGTAGATAAGAAAGAGTTTCGAAGACTCCGAGATATGAATGGCGGGGTAAAAGAACTTAAATGGCTGCAACTTGAAAAGAGTACAGGAAAAACAATCGGGGATGAAGAAATATGCTGGATGGTAAAAGAAGGATTTGAACCAAACGACCTGAAGTTTGTTCTGGATCAGATGAGCATCTGCCAGATTCGACATTATCTTGTGAAACAATCAGAAAAATCCGGGGATGATATCAGCCATGTGCTGCAGGTGTGGAACGATTATCTTTCTATGGCAAAAAGACTGGGAATGGATATACATGATTCCATTATTTACCGTACCAGAGATCTTCAACTGCGCCATAAAGAGGCGGTTTTGAAGATAGAAGAAATGAAACGCGGAATCCGACGCAGGGAGCTGAAAGAAAAGTATGTCGGATTTCAGAAACATCTCATTGATTTGAAAGAAAAATATGAGTTCAGTGACGGTGAATATCAGGTTATTGCGCCAAAGAGTATCGATGACATCCTATATGAAGGTGATACGCTTCATCACTGTGTAAATAAAACGGATACTTATTTTGACCGGATCGTTTCAAAGGAAAGCTATATCCTGTTTTTGCGGGAAAAAGAGAATCCGAAAGTACCGTTTTATACACTGGAAGTTGAACCAGATGGAACCATCCGGCAAAAACGTGCGGAATTTAATCGTCAAAATAAGGACATTGATAAAGTGACTTCTTTTTTAACATTGTGGCAGAAGGAAATTCAGAAACGATTAACCCAAAAAGATCGTAAGAGCACAGAAGAAAGCAGGAAGCTCAGGCAGCAGAACTATCAGGAGATACGTGATAAGCATGTAGTTGTCCATGGCGGAGCATTTGCTGGGGAACTTCTGGCTGATCTTTTAGAGAAAGACTTAATGGACCTACCAGTGGAATCGGCAGAAAACGAAGAAAGCCCTACTGAAATAGCGGCGTAAATAAAAGGATAAAGTGGATGCGGCAGGGAGTTCCCCTGCTGCATTTGAGCAGAAAAGAGAAAATGACATTATATGCAGCAGAAAATGAAGGAGAGGACGGAAATGAATAAAAAAGAATTGCGTAACATGAAATTGCTGGAAGCTACGGATGAACTGATAAAACTTGCAAAAGAAGATGTGCCAGTAAGAGATAAAAGATACTATACGGAGCAGCTGATTTATCAGAGAGGGCTATATTTACGTGCAGAAGTAGAAAAAAATATTTTACAAGTAGCATTTTATCTGGCAGAATATCTTTCCATGGATTGTCGGAAACCTGTATATACATTATACGTTGATAAAAAGAACGATGTTTTTAAAGGGTATGATTACCGGACAAAGAAATGGTCAGAAAGTATGCTGGATAAGACCATTTTCTCAAAATGGTTATATCAGGAAAATTCTTATATGAAAGAGGCAGATACAGCGTTGATCCAAAAGTATCTTGAAAGTGAATATGACGATGCTTTATATGCACTGTATGTATATCAACGTGAGCAGAGACACCGGAGGCTGGGAATGAAATATGAAAAAATTCTGACAAGCTGGGATCAGTGCATGGATAGACTTCCAAAAAGTTCCGAAAGACTGGCTGAGATGGCAGAAAAAAGTTGGAATTACCCAGAATTTTATCTTTTATCATTACAGCCGCAGGAAAGATCAGACAGGATATTGTAGTTGGTGTGAAAGCGAAGTTCCAATCAGCCATCCTCACCATAATGCAGTGGGGCATTGCCCGAAATGCAGACATCAGATTCAATATAAAGCATTGGGCCGGGCCAAAAATATAGAAACCTCAAAAGAGACTGCATACCTGCTTCAGACCTGTGGAAATAATGTGTTTGTTTTGAGAGAATTCCAGCTTCAGATGCTCATAGTAAGCAGCTCATATAAAAAACCAGTATATTCTTTCTTTGAGCGCCGGAGAATCCTGTATGATGAAAAATTAAATACGAAAGAATATTATTTCGGCCGTCATCATTGGACAAAAGAAAGTCGCTGGATCCAGGGTAAATTACAGGTTCCACTGTATCCGGGTTACGGCGGCTATATGACATATGAAAAATATAATATGGGAAATATTTATGGAAAATCACTGTATGGCATTAAAAACAGGACATTCCGTAGGACAGGATTCTACGAATATGCAAAAGCCAAAAAGTATTTAGATCCGGTAAGCTTTTTTGAAATGGTTAGAGAAAGGCCCTACCTGGAACGGCTCATTAAAGCAGGACTTTATCATCTCGCAGAAGACATTATGGATAATAAAGCACAGATTTATTGTAAGGATTCCGGAAACCTTGGAAAAGCACTGGGAATTGACAGGTTCCGCTTGAAAAGGTTACGTACAAACAATGGGGGAGAGATTTTTCTTCAATGGCTGTTGCTTGAAAAAGCCCAAAACAAGTTGATCTGTGACGATGTGATTTCATGGATGTGCCTGGAAAAACTTAAACCAGCGGATCTTATGTTCATTATGGATCGTATGGCTCCTTTACAGATTAAAAATTATCTGGAAAAGCAGGCAGCAGAAAGTGGGGAATCCGTGAAAAACCTAATCAAAACATGGAAGGATTATCTCAATATGGCAATTCGGGTCGGAGTGAATGTGCAGGATTCTGTTATCTACCGTGCACGAAAGCTCATGCAGAGACATAATGAAATGATAAAAGAGATAGAAGCAAAAGATTTGATTTTAAGAGCCGGAGAGCTGGAAAAAAAGTATCCGGGTCTGAATCGTATATGCAGGGATTTGAAAAAATATGAATATGCGGACAAAGAGTATCAGATCGTTGTACCGGAAAAAGTGGATGACATTTTGTATGAAGCAAAACTAATGCATCACTGCGTAAATAATACAGAAACCTATTATGAACGAATGAGCCAGCAGGAATCCTATATCCTGTTTTTGAGAAAGACAGAACAACCAACGGAGGCGTACTATACGCTTGAAGTGGAACCGGATGGGACCATAAGGCAGACACGTACTTTTTATAACCAGCAGAATGAAGATATCGAACTTGCAAGGGATTTTCTTGTAAAATGGCAGAAACAATTAAAAAAGAAACTGGCAAAAGAAGATTATAAACTGGCTGTAAAAAGTCAGAGTCTCAGGAAAAAAGAGATTGAAGAACTCCGCAGCAAAGGCGTTCGTGTAAACGGTGTTGGGTATTGCAACAAATTGCTTGCTGAAATTCTGGAGGAAGATTTAATGGAGGCAGAGAGACTGGAAGTGGAAGAACAGGCCGCATAATAGCAGATTGATATATCACAAAAGTAACTTCAAAAGTAAAAATGAAATTCCTGTGAAAATTCTGGGATATTTACGGAAACCGCTCTGAAATTCTCTTTTATTTAAGTATAAGGGATTTTATGGAATTCCTTAAATATACTCGAAACGGAGGATGAGCTTTGGAGGAAAAATTAAAGTTGCTTTGGCTGGTATTGATCTTTGTTGATTTTGGGCTTATGTTTGTTTCATTTCCAATCTTGATTTATGTGATTTTTTGTATGACATGAATACAAAAAGCCTTCTGTAAGTGCCCTTTTCCGGTGAAAAGACCGGAGGGGCATTTACATGTATGCAATAGTTTATGTATGTATTCACAGGAATACGAGTAAAATACTACCCAGCTGCTACTGTTTAAAGCCTGTAGTGGAATTGACATTAAATATCTGGAATGATACGATAAAATTGAACATTTTGCAAGGCAGATTGCATAAAATTTCATTCTGATACGAGGTCAGAATTTTATACTTTATACCGCGTCTGCGGATCAACCGATAAAGACACAAAAAGAGTAAAATGGACTCTTGGAGTGTCTTTTTTTGTTTGGCAAAATGTTTTGACATGTATCAGATCCAATCACGATAAAAGGAGGAAAGAAGTTTTTATGCCACGTAAAATCAGATCAAATTACATGGAGAAGTTCAAATTTGTGTACAATGGCAGAACTTTTGAAAGTAAGCATAAATGCTGTAATTTTTATGGAATATGTTACCGTAGTGTAATGGCGTACCAGAATCAATATAAATGCAATACTGAAGAAGCAATTACACATTTTATTGAATTGAAAAAAAATAAAGAGATCATATTCCGAAATCGAAAATGGGCCAGCATTAAGACCTGCTGTGAATTTTATGATTTAAACGAAGATTCTGTCAAGACCGATATATGGAATCGAAAATGCACACCACAGGAAGCGATTGAACGGGCAATAGAATGGAAAAAGGCACATGAAATCACATATCATGGTGTGAAATACCCATCACTGCCTCAATGTTGTGAAGACATGGGAATAAATCCTATATCAGTACGTTTGTATATGGAAAAGAATGGGGTTTCTTCTACACGTGCGATTACACATTATATCAAATCTAAAGAGAAAAGAGCCTTTGAATTCCGTGGAAAAGAATACAAAAATTTTACGGAATGTTGTCTTGCGTATGGATTAAAGCCAAAGTCAGTAAGTTCAGCAGTATTTAAAGCGAAACGTCCTCACGCGGATGTTATGGAAGAAATTATCTCTCATATGGAAGGTTGTATGCCAAAAGAAGTAACGAAAAAAGAAGAAATTCCTGAAAATCAGGTGATGGCTAAAGAAAGGCATCGTGCGAAAGAGGCTTTTTTTTATGAGGGAAATAAATATATCTCACTTGGACAATGTTGTGAATTCTATGGAATTAATGAATCTAGTGTACGCAGTAGATCTTGGCGAAAAAAGTGTACATGGGAAGAAGCTGTGAAATATTATATTCAAAAAAAGGAAACAGAAACACCGAAAATGCGATTCTTTTATAAAGGAAAAAAGTATAAAAGTGTTTCAGCATGTTGTGCTGAATACGGCGTTAATGCTTCCAGTGTGCGTAACCGTGCCAAAACAACAGAATGCAGCATTGAAGAATCTTTGGATCATTTCATAAAGAAAGCCAGAATGGAAACACAGCCGTCGGTATTTATTTTTAGAGACAAAACCTATAGGTCTTTGGAAGAATGCTGTCTGGAATATGGAGTCAACGCTGACAGTGTATCTTCAAGAAAATATAGATTGAATTGTACTATGGAAGAATCATTGGAGCATTTTATTGAAAATAAAGATATGATTGCCGAAAGAATACAAAAATTTACATTTAAAGGAATAGAATATCGAAGTCTCCGGGCATGTTGTCAAAAATATGGTATTGATGATATATGTGTGAGACAAAGAGCACGAGATAAGAATTGTTCTCTTGAAGAATCGTTTACACATTTTATGACGAGAAAAAGGAAAAAAATGTTAAGTAACCCGGAATTTGAATATCATGGAACTGTTTATCCATCGCTTAAAGTATGCTGTGAGGAATTAGGAATAAATAAAAGCAGTGTAATAAGTCGAAGCCATAGGGCCGGATGCAGTTTACAGGAAGCAGTGGAGTATTATGTCAGCCAACAGGAACGTAGAATATTGAATTAACCTATAAGGCCAGCAGGCAGCCTTTTTTGGAATTTATATGATAGAGAGGAGGAACGGTCAATATCATCTGCCTGCAGATATTGACCGGTTATATATGTTGCGAAAAAAAACACAGCCGGAAGCAAATAACGATAAAATTCTTATATCCGTTAAAGAAGCCTGTGAGCTTACAGGACTTTCTGAGAAAACAATGAGATCGTTGATGAATGAAAACTGTTTCATGGTACGGATTGGGCGCAGAACACTGATTGATAAGAAAAAATTTCAAAAATGGATAGATCGGCAGTCTTGAAAGCTTTTTTTTGTTGTGCTAAAATATATATCCAGTGCCATGCATTATCATCAGAAAGGATGGTGGTGTTATGGGCAAAAACTTAAAGGGTAAAGAATTAGGAAAAGGATTATATCAAAGAAAAGATGGACGATATGAGGCCAGAATTTTCGTTCGCGGTACAGGAAAAACGTTTTCAATTTATGGTACAAATTTACAACATCTAAAAAAAGAAAGAAATGCCTACCTTGCTAATGTTTCCCCCGGAATTGCAGGATATGATCCTAGAATTTCTGTTTCAAAGTGGTATGAAAAATGGATGCTTATTTATGTGGTGCATTCTGTTAAAGCAACCACTTTAAGTAACTATGTAAATGGTTTTGAGCGAGTAAGAGAATATATTGGTTACATGAGGTTAATAGAGGTCCGTCCAACACATATTCTTGACATGATAAAGGGACTCGAAGAAGAAGGATATGCACGTACAACGGTAATACAATCATTAAGTGTAGTCCGTCAGCTTTTCAAAAAGGCATATGGTGGAAAAATGATACCCATAGATCCCGTAGCCGATATTAAACTGCCTAAAGAAGAACCGGGTGAAATACCTGATGAGAAGATAATGCAGGAACAAGAAGATGAAAAATGTCTTAGTATATATGACACTCATCGTTTCCTTGAGAGCTGCAAGAATACCCGGTATTATGAACTCTTTTTTATTCTTCTTCATACAGGATTACGTATAGGGGAAGCACTTGCCCTAGAATGGTGTGATCTTGACTTTAAGCATGAAAAGCTTCGTGTATATAAAACCTTAAACAGAGTTACAAAATATTATGATTCGAAAGGAAATGAACTTCCTGAAAGGTATTCTACTATTCAGATTACAACACCAAAGAAAAGTGCCAGCAATAGAAAGGTTCCATTAACGGATGCAGTGATTGCTGCTTTTATGAGCTGGAAGGAAAAACAGGATCGTGATAAAGAAAAACTGGGGAAAAACTGGGGAAAACCAAATATACTTTTAAAAAAATATCCCGGTCTGATTTTTACAACATCTTCAGGAAGAAGTTATCTTCCATCATCAGCTCAAACAGAATGCAGGCGGATTGTTGGGATTGTTAATAAACATGAAATTGCTCTGGCAGAAAAAGAGAACAGAGATCCGAATTTAATGGATGTTCATCCTCATATTTTCCGTCATACTTTTGTAACAAGATGCATTCAATCGGGAATGGATGCCGCTACAGTAAAGAAAATAGCTGGACACTCTGATGAAAAAATGACTAATTATTATACACACATTGAAGAAGAACATATAGATGACGAATACGAACTGTATATTCAAAAATACGGAACAGAAACCTGATTTTGCAAATGGAGATAAAATTTTAAAGAGAGGTTTAAATACTTGAGTATAGACAAAAACACTAACGAGGGAAAAAACTATCGTAATAATGTGGTCAAATCAACACCTGGAACTTCTAAAAGCCGCATAAACACTGGGTTTCCGGAGGATATTAGTGTATTATCACCAATGATGAAAGAATACGTAAAGACCAAAGAAGAATACAGCGACTGTATCCTTTTTTACCGTCTGGGCGATTTTTATGAAATGTTCTTTGAGGATGCACTGACTGCATCCAAGGAACTGGAGATTACACTTACCGGAAAAGACTGTGGACTGGAAGAGAGAGCGCCCATGTGTGGCGTTCCTTTTCATGCTGCGGAAACTTATATCAACCGATTGATTGAAAAAGGTTATAAAGTTGCCATCTGTGAACAGGTAGAAGATCCGAAAAAAGCCAAGGGTCTTGTAAAACGTGAAGTTGTCCGTATTGTCACACCGGGAACCACACTGGATGCCATGTCACTGGACGAGTCCAAAAACAATTATCTGATGTCCATTGTCTCCATCGGAGATCATTTTGGCTGTGCCATTGCAGATATCACAACTGGTGACTGCTTTCTCACAGAGCTGGATAAGCCTCAGAAACTTCTGGATGAAATCAATAAATTCACACCTGCGGAGATCATTTGCAACGATGCGTTTCTTTTAAGTGGTGTGGATGTGGAGGATCTGAAAGGACGCCTTGGAATCTGCGTATTCGCCCTGGATCCCTGGTACTTTGACGATCAGCTGTGTCAGAAAACTCTAAAAGAACATTTTCATGTGGGAAATCTTGAGGGACTGGGAATCGGTGACTACGACAGCGGGATCATTGCTTCCGGTGCACTGTTTCTGTACCTGAAAGAAACACAGAAAACAGCACTTTCCCATATGGCAAGTATCCGCCCTTACTCTGCCGAGAAATACATGCTTATCGACAGCTCCAGTCGTCGTAATCTGGAGCTTGTGGAAACCATGCGCGAAAAACAGAAAAGAGGTTCTCTTCTCTGGGTACTGGACAAGACCAAAACAGCTATGGGAGCCAGAACACTTCGGTCTTATGTGGAGCAGCCACTGATCGATGCAGAGGAAATCGAAAAGAGACTGGGTGCCCTGGAAGAACTGAATGCCCGACCTATGGAACGGGATGAGATCCGGGAATACTTAAATCCGATCTATGACCTGGAACGTCTGATCAGCCGTATCAGTTACAAATCCGCCAATCCGAGAGATCTGGTTTCTTTTGCCTCTTCCCTGGAAATGCTTCCTTATATAAAACAGATTCTTTCCGATTTTAAGTCTCCACTGCTTACTAAAATCAATGAAGATATGGATCCACTGACAGATATTACTGCTCTAATCCGTAATTCCATCACCGATGATCCGCCCCTTGCCCAGAAAGACGGTGGTATTATCCGGGAAGGATATAACGAAGATGTAGACAAATTCCGCCGCTCCCGGACCGATGGAAAAAAATGGCTCTCTGAGTTGGAAGCAAGGGAGAGGGAACGTACCGGAATCAAAAGCCTGAAAATCAAGTACAATCGTGTATTTGGATATTCTCTGGAAGTTACCAATACTTTCAAAGATCTTGTGCCAGAAGATTATATCCGCAAACAGACCCTTACCAACGCAGAACGTTACATCACTCAGGAGCTGAAAGATCTGGAAGATCTGATCCTGGGAGCCGAAGATAAGCTTTATGCGCTGGAATTTGAGCTGTTTTCCAATATCCGTGATCAGGTTGGAGCGGAAGTTGTCCGTATCCAGCGTACTGCAAAAGCGGTGGCTGCACTGGATGTTTTTGCCTCCCTTGCACTGGTTGCACAGAGAAATAATTTTGTCCGCCCGAAGATCAATGAAACAGGCATCATTGATATCCGAAACGGCCGTCATCCGGTTGTGGAGCAAATGATCGAAAATGATATGTTCATTCCAAACGATACCTATCTTGACAACCACAAAAAACGGATCTCCATTATCACAGGACCGAACATGGCCGGAAAATCCACATACATGCGCCAGACAGCCCTGATCGTACTGATGGCACAGATAGGAAGCTTTGTTCCGGCAGACAGTGCAAACATCGGTGTGGTTGACCGGATTTTCACCCGTGTGGGCGCATCCGATGACCTTGCAAGCGGACAGAGTACCTTTATGGTGGAGATGACAGAAGTTGCCAACATTCTTCGCAATGCCACTTCCCGAAGCCTTCTGATCCTGGATGAGATCGGACGTGGAACCAGTACCTTTGACGGTCTCTCCATTGCCTGGGCAGTAATTGAACACATTAGCAACACCAAGCTCTGTGGTGCCAAGACCTTATTTGCAACTCACTATCATGAGCTTACCGAGCTGGAGGGAAAACTTTCCGGTGTCAACAACTACTGTATTGCTGTCAAAGAAAAAGGCGACGATATCGTATTTCTGCGTAAGATCGTAAAAGGCGGCGCTGATAAGAGTTATGGTATCCAGGTAGCCAAGCTTGCCGGTGTTCCGGATTCCGTGATCCAGCGTGCCAAGGAACTGGTGGAAGAGCTCAGTGACGCAGATATCACCGCAGCGGTAAAAGATCTGACTGCCCCGAAGAAAAAGCAGAAGATCACCTATGACCAGGTGGATATGGCACAGATGTCACTCTTTGACACGGTGCAGGATAATGATATCATTGAAGAGATCAAAGGCCTGGAGATTGGCAATCTGACTCCTATGGAAGCTTTGAATATTCTCTATAACCTGCAGAACAAAATAAAGAACCGGTGGTGATCCCTTGAGAAAAATTGCAGTTTTAGACCAAAATACCATTGATAAGATCGCGGCAGGAGAAGTTGTAGAACGGCCATCTTCTGTTGTAAAAGAACTTGTGGAAAACGCTATTGACGCAGGAGCTACCGCCATCACAGTAGAGATCACAGATGGCGGAAAAAAGCTGATCCGAATCACAGATAACGGTTCCGGAATGGAAGCAGAACAGGTTCCTCTTGCTTTTCTCCGACATGCTACAAGCAAGATTGAAAAAGTAGAAGACCTGACACACATCGCCTCCCTGGGCTTTCGTGGCGAGGCTCTTTCCAGTATTGCCGCCGTCTCCCAGGTGGAACTGATCACAAAAACACCTTCCGCCATCAGTGGTACCCGCTATGTGATCGAAGGAGGAAAAGAACAGTCTCTGGAGGAGATGGGCGCACCGGAAGGAACCACCTTCCTGATCCGGAATCTTTTTTACAACACACCTGCAAGAAGCAAATTTCTGAAATCCGACATGACAGAAGCCGGTTACATCAACACTTTGATGGAACAGCTGGCACTTTCACATCCGGAAATTTCCTTTAAATATATTCAGAACCGTCAGGTGAAACTGTCAAGTTCCGGAAACTACAGTGTAAAAGATGTGATCTACAGTGTTTACGGACGGGATATCGCCAAAGCGCTTCTGGAAGTTTCCTACGAAAATGATTTCATGAAGATCGAGGGATTTGTAGGAAAGCCGGAGATTTCCAGAGGAAACCGTACTTTTGAAAATTATTATATCAATGGCCGGTATGTAAAAAACAAGATTATTACCAAGGCTATTGAGGATGGATATAAAGGCTTTGTCATGCAGCATAAATTTCCGTTTGTTTCCCTCCGGATTGAAATGGATGGCAATGACCTGGATGTCAATGTGCATCCAGCAAAAAGAGAAGTGCGTTTTGCCAGAGAGACGGAAGTTTATACAGCCATTTATGAAACTGTCCGCAAGGCTGTAACCCACAGAGAACTGATTCCGCAGGTATCTGTTGGAAAAGACGAACCGACATCACACAACGAGCAGATGAAGCCAGGAAATGTTCCGGAGCCTTTTGAGGTAAAACGGCGGCAGGAGATGTACGGCCACCAGAACCGGACCGCAAATATATCTTCCCATATTACACCACCAGCTTCTGAAGTACATACATCCCCGGTTACATCTGTGCCTTACAGTAAGCCGGCAAATAGTACAGTCTCCTATGGCTCAGCAAAAACAGCTCACAGTTCTTCAGATTCTTCTACTGATAAATACAGGCATGTGGATTCCCTGCAGGAAAATCCCGTATATGGATCGCAGCCCTTTACAAAAGAAGAAGAGGAAATGTTTTCCGGAACGCTGAAAGACGGAAGAAAAGAGAATTCCGCTGCAGAAACAGCGGATTCTGAAGTGATCTCTGAAAAGCCTGCGGAATCGACTCCTCCTTCGGTAAGCAGTGAGCCGGTTACGCCACGTGAACAGGAACAGCCAAAACAGCTGGAACTGTTCGAAGAACGGCTTCTTGCTCCTGAATCCAGAAGCCGCCACAGGCTGATCGGACAGCTGTTTGACACCTACTGGCTGGTACAGTTCGAAGATAATTTTTATATCATCGACCAGCATGCAGCCCATGAAAAAGTATATTATGAGCGATTCGTAAAGCTGTTTCAGTCCCAGAACATCCAGTCCCAGTATGTAAGCCCGCCGCTGATCGTTTCACTTAGCCTTGAGGAAGAAAATCTTCTGAAAGCAAACGAAAAGTATTTCCGGGATTTCGGTTTTGAGATCGAGCCTTTTGGCGGAAGAGAGTACAGTATCAGTGCAGTGCCATCCAGTCTTCTGGGAATGACAGAGGAAGAGCTGTTCCTGGAAATGCTGGACCATCTTAACGCAGACGGCTCCAAAGATGCATTTGAACTGTTTACCGCAAGGCTTGCAACTATGGCCTGCAAAGCTGCTGTAAAAGGCAATCATTCCATGTCACCTCAGGAAGCAGACAAGCTGATCGATGAACTTTTGACACTGGAAAATCCATATAACTGTCCTCATGGAAGGCCAACCATCATTGCCATGAATAAGACAGAGATTGAAAAAAAATTCAAACGTATCGTATAAGATACCTATCATAAACGGAGGAAATCTATGAAAAAACCTCTTATCGTCCTTACCGGACCTACTGCCGTGGGGAAAACAAAACTTTCCATTGCCCTTGCAAAAGCAGTAAACGGAGAGATCATTTCTGCAGATTCCATGCAGGTTTACCGCCACATGGATATCGGTTCCGCCAAGATCACACCGGAAGAAATGGATGGAGTTCCCCATCACCTGGTGGATGTACTGGAGCCCACAGAAGATTTTAATATCGTTCTTTTTCAGCAGATGGCAAAAGAAGCTATGGATAAAATTTACACCAAAGGCCGGATCCCAATCCTGGTAGGTGGCACCGGATTTTATATTCAGTCCATAACCAGAGATATTGATTTTACCAGTTCCAACCAGGATGACCATTACCGACGGGAGCTGGAAGAACTGGCAAAACAGAAAGGCCCTTCCTTTCTCCATGATATGCTTGCCAAGGTTGATCCAAAATCAGCCGAAGATATCCATGAGAACAATGTCAAGCGTGTGATCCGTGCCCTGGAATTTTATAAACAGAACGGTACCCGGATCTCCGAACATAATGAAGAGCAGAAGGAGCATACCAGCCCCTATGCCCTGGCCTATTTTGTCCTGAACGCACCACGTCCCCTTCTCTACGAACGCATTGACACAAGAGTGGATGAAATGCTGAAAAACGGACTGGTGGAAGAAGTAAAAAAACTCCGCGAAATGGGCTGTCACAGAGGAATGGTTTCCATGCAGGGTCTGGGCTATAAAGAAATCCTGGACTGGATGGACGGAGAATACCCTTACGAGGAAGCCATCCGCATCCTGAAACGTGACACCAGACATTTTGCCAAACGCCAGCTTACCTGGTTCCGAAGAGAAGGCGAGGTAACCTGGGTAGATAAAGGTAACTTTGATTACGATGACAGCAGGATCCTTTCCTACATGCTTTCTGTATGCAGGGAAAAGGGAATCCTGCCTGCCAAATAAAATAAAAAAGGAAAAATGATCATGAAAGAATTATATGCACAGCTTGGAATTTCTTCCGCGGTTTACGATTTTGGTAAAACTGTAGAAGATTCCCTGAAAGAACGTTTTGAAAAATTTGATAAAACTGCAGAGTACAACCAGATGAAGGTTATCCATGCCATGCAGAAAAACCGTGTCAGTGAGGCATGTTTCGGAGCTTCCTCCGGTTATGGCTACAATGACCTTGGCCGTGAAACCCTGGAGCAGGTCTATGCGGATACGTTCCACACAGAAGCCTGCCTGGTCCGCCCGCAGATCACCTGCGGAACCCACGCACTTGCCATTGCATTATTTGGAAACTTACGCCCGGGCGATGAGCTTCTTTCCCCTGTGGGAAAACCATATGATACCCTGGAAGAAGTCATCGGAATCCGTCCGTCCAACGGTTCTCTTACAGAATATGGTGTAAAATACCGTCAGGTAAATCTTCTTGAGGATGGCACTTTTGATTACGAAAACATCAGAAAAGCAGTCAATGAAAAAACAAAACTGGTAACCATTCAGCGTTCCAAAGGCTATCAGACCCGTCCTTCTTTCTCTGTAAAACAGATCGGTGAGCTGATCGCTTTTGTAAAGAAAATCAAACCGGATGTGATCTGTATGGTAGATAACTGCTACGGAGAGTTCGTAGATACCATCGAGCCAAGTGATGTAGGTGCGGATATCATGGTGGGTTCCCTGATCAAAAATCCAGGCGGTGGCCTTGCCCCCATCGGCGGATATATCGCAGGAAGAAAAGACTGTGTGGAAAATGCTTCCTACCGTATGACCTGTCCGGGACTGGGCATGGAAGTCGGTGCAACTCTTGGTGTAAACCGTTCTCTGTACCAGGGATTTTTCCTTGCACCGATGGTTACCAAAGGAGCTTTAAAAGGCGCTGTTTTTGCGGCAAACATTTACGAAAAACTTGGTTTCCCGGTAGTACCGAACAGTACAGAACCACGTCAGGATATCATCCAGGCAGTCACCCTTGGAACACCGGAAGGTCTTGTAGCATTCTGCCAGGGTATCCAGGCTGCAGCACCGGTAGACAGTTTTGTGACACCGGAACCGTGGGATATGCCAGGGTATGACAGTCAGGTCATCATGGCTGCAGGTGCTTTCATCCAGGGTTCTTCCATCGAGCTTTCTGCCGATGGTCCTATGAAACCACCTTATGCTGTTTATTTCCAGGGTGGTCTTACCTGGGAGCATGCTAAACTTGGAATCCTGAAATCTCTTCAGTATATGGTTGATAAGGAACTTGTGAAATTATGAAAAAATCCGAAGGACAGGACTTAAAAAAGCAGGTCTTTGTCGTAGGAGCAGGTGCTTCCGGCCTTATGGCGGCTATTCAGGCTGCCATAAACGGAGCAGCGGTTACGGTTCTGGAACAGAATGACCGTCCCGGAAGAAAAATCTGTGCTACAGGAAATGGACGCTGTAATATGACAAATCTGAACCAGGATGAAAACGCTTACCGGGGATCCCATCCGGAATTTGTCAAAGATGCCCTGGCACAGTTTCCTGTGGAAAAGACTCTGGAATTTTTTCAGGAACTGGGAATCTGTACCACAGACCGCGACGGATGGATCTATCCCCGGAGCAGCCAGGCGCAGAGTGTGGTAGATGTTCTTACCATGAAAGCACGCAGCCTGAAAGTAAAACTGAAAACCAATCAGACTGTTACCGGCGTGTCTTTCACAAACGGACAGTGGAAGATCCATACTGACGGATGGACCTACAATGGTGATGCCGTGATTCTTGCAAACGGTTCCCGCGCCTCTTCCGTTGCAGGTTCCAGTGAAAGTGGATACAAAATCGCAGAAAGTCTCGGACATCATCTGATCGAACCTCTTCCAGCTCTGACAGCTTTGAAATGTAAGGGAAATTCTTTTTCCGGCTGGAGTGGTGTGCGGACAGAAGGTAAGATAACCCTTTATATAGATGGCATTCCGGCAGCCTCTCAGCAGGGAGAACTGCAGCTTACCGATTACGGTGTATCCGGGATCCCGGTATTTCAGATTTCCCGCTACGCCATCCGAGCGGTTCACGAAAACAAAAACGCAGAGCTTTCCATAAATTTTTTTCCGGAACTGAACCAGAAAGAACTGGAAGAATACCTGGAACAGAGAAAAACAGCCTGCCCTTATAAAACAGAAAAAGAACTTCTCATCGGACTTTTTCCGGAAAAACTGATCCGTGTCTTATGTGCACAGAAGGATCTGATCCATGGGATCAATGATTTTCGCCTTCCGGTAAAAGACAGCCTTTCTTTTGAACAGGCACAGGTTTGTTCCGGCGGCGTGGATACTTCTGAAGTTCAAAGTAAAACCATGGAATCCAGACTTCATAAAGGCCTTTATTTTGCCGGAGAACTCCTTGATATTGACGGCACCTGCGGTGGATACAACCTGCAGTGGGCATGGTCAAGTGGAGCTACCGCCGGTATCTGGGCAGCAAAGGAGGAATAACAATGATCCGGATCACACAGTTGAAGCTTCCCATCACCCATACAGAAGAGCAGCTTCACAGAAAAATAGCGAAAACACTTCACCTTGGAAATCAGCCGTTCACTTATGAGATCCGAAAACAATCTCTGGATGCCCGGCATAAAGAGGACAAAAAATTTGTCTATACTGTAGACATTAAAGTGGATAATGAATCCCGTGTTTTAAAAAAGGTTCACGATAAAAACATTATGTTAACCGCAGAGAAAAAGTATCATTTTCCGACACCTGGTTCTGAAACATTGTCCCATCGACCGGTAGTGATCGGAAGCGGACCGGCCGGATTATTCTGCGCCTGGTATCTGGCAAAAGCCGGATACTGTCCATTGGTACTGGAACGTGGAGAAGAAGCAGATAAACGCCAGGAAACTGTAGAAAATTTCTGGAAGAACGGCATCCTGGATCCGGATTCCAATGTGCAGTTCGGAGAAGGCGGTGCGGGAACTTTTTCCGACGGAAAGCTGAATACTCTGGTAAAAGATACCTACGGAAGAGGAAAAGAAGTCCTTTCCAGATTTGTAGAAGCAGGAGCTCCATCTGAAATCCTTTACCAGCAGAAACCCCACCTTGGTACGGATCAGCTTGTGGGAATCGTTCAGTTTATGCGCCATCAGATTGAAGAAATGGGCGGGGAATTCCGATTCCGTTCCACAGTGACTGATCTGGTGGTCCGTGACCAGAAACTTGCGGCTGTCATCGTCAATGAAAAAGAAGAAATACCGGCAGAAATCTGCGTTCTTGCTCCCGGCCACAGTGCCAGAGATACTTTTGCCATGCTGAACAAGCACAATCTTTCCATGGAGCCAAAATCTTTCGCAGTAGGAGTACGAGTGGAACATCCACAGACCATGATCAACCAGGATCTTTACGGAGAGCCGGAAAATGATTACCTGGGCGCAGCCAGCTACAAAGTTACCCATACACTGGAAAACGGACGTGGCGTTTATTCTTTTTGCATGTGTCCCGGTGGCTATGTGGTAAATGCTTCTTCTGAGGAAGGCATGCTGGCAGTAAATGGGATGAGTTACCAGGCACGTGACAGCCGTAATGCCAACAGTGCCATCATCGTTACAGTAAATCCTTCTGATTTTCCGGAGGAAGGCGTTCTTGGAGGAATCGCACTCCAACGAAAGCTGGAACGTGCTGCCTGGGAAGCCGGAAACGGAAAAGTTCCGGTACAGCTTTTCAAAGATTACTGTGCGCATAAGAAAAGTATCAAACTTGGAGATGTGAGCCCCTGTATCAAAGGAGCCTATACACTTACCGATGTCCGCAGCATTTTCCCGAAAGAGATCGGGGATTCCATTGAAGCCGGAATCCATGCTTTTGGAAAAAAACTTTCCGGTTTTGACCGGCCGGATGCATTGCTGGAAGGAGTAGAAAGCCGTACATCTTCTCCTGTCCGGATCGTGCGGGAACCAAAAAAACTCACTTCCAATATAGAAGGAATCTACCCCTGCGGAGAGGGCGCTGGTTACGCCGGTGGCATTACATCTGCAGCAATGGACGGAATTAAAGTGGCAGAAGCAGTAGCTTCCATTTATGCCCTGCCTGTAAATAAAATGTGAAAAAAGTGGAAATTTCCGGGATAGAGTGTACATTCCTGCTTTTTTATGCTAAAATAACTTCTGCAATTTTGCATACCCTTCTTCGAGAGCGAAAAGGGAAATCATATGAAAGATACTATAATGGAAATGCCAGATTATCAGCGCCCGTATGAAAAATGTCTTCGGGAGGGAGAACAGTCTTTAAGCGATCGTGAGCTTCTTGCTGTGATTCTGCGCTGTGGCGTACAGGGATTAAGTTCTCTGACACTGGCTGATAAAATCCTTAATTTATCGGAACAAACAGGTCATTCCGGACTTTTGGGTCTGTTTCATGCTTCTGTACCGGAGCTGATGAAGATCCATGGGATTGGCAAGGTAAAAGCCATACAGCTGAAATGCATCGGGGAGCTTTCCAAACGTATGGCAACTGCTGCAGCGAAGCCGGAACTGTCTTTTCAGCATCCTGTCACAATTGCAAAATATTATATGGAACAGCTTCGTCACGAAGAACAGGAATTATTGTACTGTATGATGCTGGACGGACATAATCATCTCACAGGAGAGCAGCTTTTAAGCCGTGGGACTGCCACCGCCACACTGATCACTCCAAGAGAAGTTTTTGTAGAAGCTGTAAAATATCATGCTGTAAATTTGATCCTTGTGCATAATCATCCAGGCGGTGATCCTTCCCCCAGTCAGGCCGATTTGGAAGTCACCAGACGGGTTTTCGAATCTGGTGAGCTTCTTGGAATCCATCTGTTGGATCATATTATCATTGGAGATCACAGGTACATCAGTTTCCGGGAAAAGGGGATTTTTGATGAGTATATTAAGTGAAGGGGCAGATTTATGCTTTTTAGAAATAATTACGGGGTAGACCTGGGGAGCAGCTCTGTAAAAGTCTATTCTTTTTTCAGAAATAAAACTTACATAGAAAAAAACATGGTTGCCTACCGGGGGCGTCGAATCCTTGCTATTGGAAATGAGGCCTATGAAATGTTTGAAAAATCACCTTCGGATATTTCTGTAGATTCTCCCATGGCTTTTGGAATGCTTGCGAATCTCGAATTACAGGAAATCGTACTTTACAGCATGTTGAAAAAGATCGATCATACATCCGGCCTTGGTGCGGATATGTTTTTTTCGGTTCCTCTTGATATGACGGCCATTGAAAAAAGAGCCTACTATCATCTGGTCAATGGACACTGGCTTAGAAAAAACCGGGTTTTCATGGTAGAATCTCCGATTGCAGATGCGGTAGCCATGAACATCAATCTTGAAAAAAATGAAGGCAGTATGGTTGTAAACATTGGTGCACAGAGTACAGAATTTTCAATCCTTACAGATGGCAAGATCATCATAAGCCGTAAGATCCCTCTTGGAGGCCGGCAGATGAATGAATCCATCTGCAGTGAGATTCGTAAACATTACAATCTGCAGATCGGAACACGTACGGCCAAACGCCTGAAAGTAGTCATGGGACGGCTTAACGACCAGAAAAAGGAAGCCCGGAAAGTTGTAGGAATCGACAGCGTTTCCGGACTTCCCAGAGAAGAAGTTGTTTCCGCCTATGTTGTTAATGAGGGAATCACCAATTGCGTAAATCAGATCGCGGCAGAAATGAAAACATTTCTGGAACGTACACCACCACAGATTGCCTATCATATTGCAAAAGAGGGAATTTACCTTACCGGTGGCAGTACTCGACTTCCATATATCGACAACTATCTGGCAAGTTATACAGGATTTGCCTTTAATCTTTCTGATCTGTACGAAACTTCTGCTGTACATGGACTGGAAAAGATCATTCACGACAGAGAACTGCGCAGATGGGCACAGCCTGTAAAGCAGAAAAAACTGTAAAGGGGCATATATAATGAAAAACATCCGAAAAAAAGTGCGTTTTCATTTTAATTTAAAAAGCAAACATCTTCTGGTAATCATGACACTTTTCTGTGGAAGCTGTATTGTTGCTACCGCAGCTTCCGGAACAACTTCAGCACCTCTGCAGAATGTGGCCGGATTTCTGGTTGTTCCCTTTGAAAAGGGCATTTCCGGTGTCAGTAATATGTTCGGAGATGTAAAAAACAGTCTTCGTGATAAGCAGGACGTACTTCAGGAAAACGAGGAACTTAAAAATCAGATCAACAGTCTTACCGAACAGAATAATATCCTGATCCAGGATCAGACAGAACTTACCAGGCTGAAAGAACTTTATAATCTTGATCAGGAATACACTGATTATCCAAAAGTTGCGGCAAGGATCATCTCCAAAGATCCAGGCAACTGGTACGATACATTTATGATCAATAAAGGTACTAATGATGGAATCCATGTTGACAACAACGTAATTGCAGGAAAAGGACTTGTCGGGATCGTCACGGAAGTTGGCCCATCATGGGCTGCCGTTCGTTCCATTATTGATGATAGCAGTAATGTCAGTGCCATGGCTGTCAGCACTTCTGATAATTGCGTTGTTACCGGAGATCTGGAGCTGATCGATGAGGGAAAACTGAGTTTTGAACAGCTCTATGACCAGGATAACAAAGTAACCGTGGGAGAACGTATTGTCACTTCAAATATCAGCGAAAAATACGTGGAAGGACTGTTTATCGGTTATGTCAGCGAAATCCAACAGGATCCCAATAACTTGACAAAAACAGGTACGATCGTTACACCCGTTGATTTCGGCCATCTGAAAGATGTGTTTGTCATTACCGTCAATAAACAGGACGCAATAGACAAAACGGAGGATGCGTCCAATGAAAAATAAAATAGTATTATTTATTACCATTATTGTCTGTTTTCTCCTGCAATGTACAATAATGGATTACATTTCCATTGGTTCCATTACGCCAAACCTGCCTTTGATCCTGTGTGTAGCCATGGGATTGATGCGCGGAAGAAAAGTCGGACTTTGGACAGGATTTTTTTCAGGACTTTTTATTGATCTTTTTTACGGATCACTGTTTGGTTTCTATGCGCTGATTTATATGTATGCAGGATATATCAGCGGCTACGCATTCCGCAGCTTTTATGATGATGATCTGAAAGTTCCGCTTTTTCTTGTAGCAGGAACAGATCTTCTTTATAATCTGTCTGTATACGGCCTTCAGTTTCTTCTCCGGGGCCGACTTGGATTTTTGACCTACATATACAGAATTATTATCCCCGAGATTGTTTATACGGTTTTTCTCACAATTATCGTATATCGGATATTTTACTGGATCAACTACCACTTAATGGATACTGTAAGGAAAGAAAGTGAGTCTATTTGGGAATTAAAATAAAAAAAATCATCAAAAAAATCCGTCTGAAACGTACTACTGTTCTTGTGATCGTATTTGTTTTTCTTTCATCTGTTCTTGTTCGGCAGCTTTTCAGCCTGCAGATCATACAGGGAGAAGACTATATCAGTAAATTTCAGACACGTACCACAAAAACACGTGTGATCAAAAGTACACGAGGAAATATCTATGACCGAAACGGCACTGTTGTAGCTTCCAATGTTCTTGCCTATTCTGTTACTTTTGAAGATAGTGGAACATATAACAGCACACGTGAAAAAAATCTGGCATTAAATGGTATCGCATACCAGGTATTGCAGATTCTCTCCAAAAACGGGGACAGTTTGGCCGACAATTTTCATATTATTGTTAATGATCACGGTGATTATGCTTTCGATGTGGAGGAAGGTTTTACTCTGAACCGTTTTCGTGCAGATGTTTATGGTGAAGCACAGATTGATAATCTGAGTGATGAGCAGAAAAACGCAACTGCAGCACAAATGATGGATTATCTTACAGGAAGCAATGGATTTTCCATTGTACTCTACGGAAAAGATGCCTATACTGACGAAGAGCTGGCAGCGCATTCTCTCCCCAAAGAGCTTACCAAACAGGAAATCCTTGAAATTGCGATCATGCGCTATCAGCTGAATACGAACAGTTTCAAAAAATATATGCCGGTAACGATTGCAACGAATGTCAGCGAAAAATCAGTTGCTGCCATAAAAGAAAATCAATCCGCACTTCAGGGAATTGATATTGTGGAAGATTCCACAAGGCAATATGTGGAAGATGAGAGTATGGCACCGATTCTTGGCTATACCGGTCAGGCTTCTTCTGAAGAACTGGAAACTCTTCGGAAAGATAATCCAGATTATTCCAATGATGCCATTGTCGGAAAAGCCGGGATTGAACAGTATATGGAACTTCAGCTTCAGGGAAAAGACGGTGAAGAAACCGTTACAGTTGATAATCTTGGAAAAGTTCTTGATATTGATAATTCCAAAACTGTTGAGCCAATAGCCGGAAACGATGTGTATCTCACCATTGATTCTGACTGGCAGAAGAGTATTTACCAGATTCTTGAGCAGCGTGTAGCCGGTATTGTTCTTTCCAAACTGACCCCTGATAAGAGTTTTGATTATGAAGCAGAGAAAGACGCAAGTAAAATCACAATTCCAATCTACTCTGTATATAATGCTCTTATTGCCAACAGCGTTATTGATATCAATAAATTCAGTAACGATGATGCATCCGATACAGAAAAAAATTTATATGCCAAATTTCAGCAAAAACAGCAACAGGTTTTTGATACAATAAGTAACAGGCTGACAGGAGATAATCCTCCGGCATATAAAGACGAAGACTCACAAATGCAGGAATATCTTACCTATATCTGTGATGATCTTTTAACAAACACATTAAACATACTGAAAAGTGATTCCATTGATACCTCTGATGAAACATATAAAGCATGGAAAAATGATGAGAGCATCAGTTTGAAAGATTATCTGAATTATGCTGCCAGTCAGAACTGGATTGATATTTCTCAGATTTCCACTTCTAATGAATATCTGGATTCTGAAGAAATCTATCAGGCACTGACAAATTATATTATCGACTATCTGAAGACAGATACCGGATTCTCCAAGCTTCTGTACAAATATATGCTTCAGGAAGACACCATCAGTGGTGAAGAACTTTGTGTTGTTCTGTATGAACAGGGAGTTCTTTCCAAAGAAGATGAGCTGTATCAGACAATGCTTTCCGGAGGTCTGGATGCATATACCTTTATGTATCGAAAGATTGCCAGTCTTGAGATCACTCCAGCTCAGCTTGCACTGGCACCATGTTCTGCTTCTGCTGTTATTACTGATACTACAAGTGGAGATGTTCTTGCCTGCGTTTCCTATCCTGGTTATGATAATAACAGACTGACCAATAATATGGATACTGATTATTATGCCAAATTATCAACTGATCTTTCTAGTCCGTTTTTTAATAAGGCAACACAGCAGAGAACGGCTCCAGGTTCTACATTGAAGATATTATCTACCGTTGCAGGCATGTCAGAAGGTGTTATCGATGACGGTACTTATATTGAATGTACAGGAAGTTTCGATCTTGTAACACCACCGATCAACTGCTGGAATAAACAGGGGCACGGAGCTCTGGATATCCGTGGAGCGATCGAGCAGTCCTGTAACGTATTTTTCAGTACGATCGGTTTTGAACTTGGAAAAGATTCCGAAGGAAACTTTTCTGAAGCAAGAAGTCTTGGTATGCTTCAGAAGTATGCATCCCTTATGGGACTCGACAAAAAAACTGGCATTGAAATTTCTGAAGCTTCTCCTCAGATTTCAGACAAAAACGCAGTTCCTTCCTATATGGGACAGGGTACGAATATGTTTACCACCAGCCAGCTTGCAAGATATGCTTCAACGATCGCTACATCCGGTACGATCTACAAGCTTTCTCTGCTGGACCGTGTAACAGATTCCAAGGGCAAACTGATCAAGGAATATCCTTCTGAAACAGAGGGACAGCTGGACATTTCCAGCAATATATGGGATGATATCCATGATGGTATGTACCGTGTAGTGCAGACTCATGATCAGTTTAACGGACTTGGTGTGGAAGTTGCCGGAAAAACCGGTACTGCCGAAATTGATTACTATCATCCAAATAATGCTCTTTTCGTGGGATATGCTCCGGTTTCCGAACCGAAATACGCAATATCCGTTCGAATCGCAAACGGATATGCATCCGGTAATGCCTGCCTTGCAGCTAATGATATTTTTAAATACATTTTCGGACTTGCAGATGAAAGCACCATTCTCACTGGTTATGCCGCAAGCGACACCAGTAATGTATCGAATGACTAAACAGACTTTATGAGGATACCAGAAGTGTGGAACATTTTAATGGGAGGAATCAGAAAATATGAGTGAGGTCATTGTCATTACATCCGGAAAAGGCGGCGTGGGTAAAACCACTACGGTAGCAAATATCGGGACCGGGCTGGCGGCCCTGGGAAAACGGGTTGCTGTTGTGGATACGGATATCGGACTTCGAAACCTGGATGTTGTTATGGGACTTGAAAACCGTATTGTTTATAACCTGGTAGATGTCATCAATGGAAGCTGTCGCCTGAAACAGGCTCTGATCCGTGACAGACGGCATCAGGATCTGTACCTTCTTCCTTCTGCACAGACAAAGGACAAGACTGCTGTATCACCGGAACAGATGATCAAGCTTACGGACGATCTCAGGGAGGAATTTGATTATGTTCTTCTGGATTGTCCTGCCGGAATTGAACAGGGATTTAAAATGCGGTAGCCGGTGCAGATCGTGCCCTTGTGGTAACAACTCCGGAGGTTTCCGCAATCCGTGATGCAGATCGTATCATAGGTTTGCTGGAATCCGGAGGGATTCGGGATATCCGGCTGATTATCAACAGGCTCAGGCCTGAAATGATCGCAAAAGGAGATATGATGTCAGTAGAAGATGTCCTGGAAATCCTTGCTGTAGATCTGATCGGTGCCATTCTTGATGATGAACAGATTGTAATTTCCACAAATCAGGGTGAACCACTGTCTGGGAAAAATTCACAGGCAGAGGAGGAATACCGCAATATCTGTCGACGACTTATTGGAGAAGATGTTCCCTATACTACCGTCCGGCGAAAAAGCAGTGTATTCCAACGGCTTGGCAGTATTTTTCGCAGATAAATAAGCACTGCCAGATTATCTTTTCATCACAGAGGGAGGAATAAATATGCGGTTTTTCTCCGAAAAAAAACGCTCCGCAGGTTATGCCCGTGACCGAATGAAACTTCTTCTTGTATCGGAACGCATAGACTGCTCTCCACAGATGATGAAACTTTTGCGGAATGACCTCATACATACCGTAAAAAAATACGTTGTAATTGATGAAACGAGGGTGACCATACAGATTTCACAGGAACCACCTGTTCTGCATGCTGTCATACCTGTACTTAAGAAAAGGGATGCATAATTTATGATTAAACAGTATAAGCTGCGGTTTTACAACTTTCGTCTAGTAGTTTTTCTCCTGGCGATCAGCTTTATTGGAATCCATCTTGTAGGAACAGCTGCCGATTATCTCCGCACCCGTCAGCTTCTGGGTGTAATTATTGGAGTGGTCTTTATGCTGACGCTTTCACTGATGGACTACTCCTGGTTGCTGAATTTTCAATGGATCATGTATGGTTTTAATATTGTAATGCTTCTGGCGGTTCGTTTCTTCGGCTCAAGTGCCAACGGCGCAGCAAGATGGGTGGATCTTGGTTTTATTCGCTTCCAGCCGACAGAGTTATCTAAAATCATCATTATCCTGTTTTTTGCAAAATTTTTCATGGATCACGAAGATGATCTGAATACATTGAAAACTCTGGCACAGTCAGCAGTTCTTCTGGTAATTCCGTTAATGCTGATCTATGTACAGCCGGATATGAAAAATACAATTACGGTAGTAATTCTGTTCTGTATTCTGATCTACATTGCAGGACTCAGTTACAAAATTATCGGAGGAGCGGCTTTGATTGCAATTCCTCTTGCAATTATTTTTCTGTCCATTGTTGTACAGCCAGATCAGAAACTGATTCAGGATTATCAGAGAAACCGTATTATGTCGTTCCTGTATCCGGAGAACGAAGAATATGCGGATGATATTGAACAGCAGAATAACTCTAAAACAGCAATTGCCTCCGGAGAACTTGTAGGGCGTGCTTTCAGCAATGATACAAGTGTTACTTCCGTAAATGATGGAAACTTTGTTTCTGAGAATCAGACAGACTTTATCTTTGCGGTGGCAGGAGAGCAGTATGGATTTATTGGCTGTACTCTGATCGTAGTGCTGCTGTTTCTGATCACTTTTGAATGTATCCGGATGAGCCTGCGGGCTAAGGATCTTGCCGGAAAGATTATATGCTGTGGAGTGGGAAGCATTGTTTCCATACAGAGTTTTATCAATATCTGTGTTGCTACCGGTCTTGCGCCTAATACCGGTACTCCATTGCCTTTTGTAAGTTATGGCCTTACCTCTCTGATCAGTCTGTTCATTGGTATGGGACTCGTTCTTAATGTAGGACTTCAGAGCAGTGCATATAATAAAGAATTACAAAAGAAAGAGCAGAAAAAGGATGCCTACTTTCGGAAAGAGGAATATTTATGACACATAAAGAACCTGTGAAAAAAACTGCACGTCCTGGAAGTACTCCCGGACATCGGTCTTCCAAAGCCGCAACTCGCACAGCTTCCGCTGGGAAAGACAGAGTTTCTGATCCATCTGCAAAAGCTGTTCCCTCCAGGCGCAAAACACAGTCAGTCAGAATGAAACGGATGCGCCGCAAAAAGATCCGCAATACCGTTCTTCTGCTTCTTCTGCTGGTCGTCCTGTGTGGAGCAGGGGGATTTGGAGTCTACATGTTAAAAGGCGGGAATTTTTCCACCCCGGTTAATTCTTTCAACGCCTTTTCCGAATTTGATAATACACTGGTCTCAAAAGAGGAACAGAGAGCAGAGGGCTTTGCTCAGAATCTCTGCGTTGTTACCAAGGATGTTCCTCTGGACTCGGTCAGTCTGGATGATAACCAGTCCGGTGTTCTTTTGAACCTCAGTGACAAAAAGGTCCTCTATGCAAAAGGTGCCTACAATAAGGTATATCCAGCCAGTATCACAAAGATCATGACCGCAATGCTGGCTCTGAAATACGGCAATATGGATGATACCGTAACGATCTCCCAGGAAAATGTTACGCTTGAATCCGGGTCACAGGTTGCAGGTTTTATGGAAGGCGACCAGGTCACCATGGACCAGCTGCTTCACTGCCTTCTGGTCTATTCCGCCAATGATGCAGCTTCTGCCATTGCAGAACATGTAGGCGGTTCCACAGATAAATTTGTGGAAATGATGAACAGTTTTGCCGCTGAGCTTGGATGCACAGGAACTCATTTTACCAATCCTCATGGCCTTCAGGACGAAAATCATTATACAACGCCTTATGATATCTATCTGATGTTAAAAGAGGCGCTGAATTATCCGGAATTTACAGACATCACGCAGATGTCGTCCTATACAGTTACCTACAAACATTCGGATGGCTCAGATGCAAGTACTACCTTAACCGCTACTGACCATTACCTTACCGGTGAGGCCACAACACCGAAGGATGTCACCATCCTCGGTGGAAAAACAGGAACAACGGATAAAGCAGGAAACTGTCTGGCTCTTTTAAGCCAGAATGCTTACGGAAAGCCTTTTATTTCCATTGTTATGGGTGCATCTTCCAAAGATGTTCTGTATCAGGAAATGACATCATTGCTTCAGAATATCAACTGACAGAAAATCATTACATCATAAGGAGGACAAGGCAATGATCATTACAATTGACAGACAATGTGGATGTGGCGGGCACCGTGTAGGTGTTCTGCTGGCAGAAAAACTGGGACTGGAGCTTTATGACAAAAAGAAGCTTCTGGAAGAATCAAAAAAAATCGGTAAATTCGAGGAAAACAGCGATTTCTTTGATGAAAAATCGGTAAACAGCCTGTTATATTCCATCGCAATGAATTATGGTGAAAGAAATCCAATGACGAATTCATTCAGCCTGGTACGGGAACTTACCAAAGGAAAATCTGTTGTTATGATCGGACGATGTGCCAATATCATATATCAGGATATGCCAGATGTCACCACTGTTTATCTCCATGCAGATATGGAACATCGGGTACATCGTATTATGGAGCGCGACCATGTTTCTGATAAAGAAGCACGAAAACAGATCCGGGAAACAGACAAAAAAAGAGAGCAGTTCCATAAATCCTGCACCAATACCTCCTGGAGTGATTCGAACCAGTATCAGCTGTCTATTGATACCGGTCTTGTGGGCATCGAACAATCTGCTCAGCTGATCATTGATTACATTAATCTGAAGAAAAAAAGTATCTGAACCAGACAATAAGATTCATCTGTCAGGCAGATAAAAAAACAGGTACGCTGTGAGTTGGTCAAACCTGCTCATGAAGCGTACCTGTTTTTTATTTATGCATGTGTTTTCTGAAGATCAGTAGACTTCTACGGTATCATCTCCGGTATCTCCGGAACTACTGTCATCCAGTTCCGAATCAGAATTGTCACCGGTATCCGTACCATCATCAACAACATCACCAGTATCATTATCGGATATATCACCAGTATCTCCTGTATCATCTCCCTGTGAAGTATCTGGATCAGAAGTGTCATTAACGTTCCCGTCATCAGGAGTATATCCCTGATCGTAATTTCCGTCGTCTCCGGTATCTGGATCACCGGTATCTGTGTTATCATCGGAATCATCCGATCCACTGTAATAACTGTCTTCCGTATAGATTGGAAAATCAGCACTGTCAGAATCTGCATCTACGGATCCCTGTGAAGTTGAGTCAGGAACGGGCTCCGCTGCGTTGTTATCCGGAATTGCCGTAAGATGAGAAATGTTTCCATCTTTGGGGACCACAATATAAATCCCAAGCATTACAATACATAATGCCATGGCAAGTCCGGCGATCTTCATTTCTTCCATATGTTTCATAGACGTCAGTCTCCCTGTCATTTTTTTGTATTATAGCACAGAACCAGTCGTATTTGTAAACCTGTTATTGTTTTTCATGAAATTTATTTTTGGGCAGTGTAGACACATTTTCCCTTCGTGTTTATAATAAACAATAAGATTGATTTCCATGTAGCCATCGAGTATTTTACACAGAAAGGCAGGATATTTCATGAGTAACTGTATCACCACTTATACGGGAAAACATTTTGATCCCACACAACCTGAAAAAGAACGGATCTGCATAGTTGATATCGCACATGCCCTTTCTCTTTTATGCCGCGGAAATGGCCATGTAAAGACCTTTTTTTCCGTAGGACAGCATTGTATCCTCTGTGCAAAGGAAGCCATGGCCCGTGGCTTGCCAAGACGTCTTGCACTGGCAGCTCTTCTTCATGATGCCAGTGAATGCTATATGTCTGATGTTCCCAGACCGTTTAAAAAAAGCCTTCCCGAATATCAGCGACAGGAAGAAAAGCTTCTTTGCATCATATATGAAAAATATCTGGGCACCGGACTTTCTGCCAAAGAGGAGCAACAGCTGAAAAACATTGATAATGATCTTCTCTGGTATGATCTGAAATTTCTTCTCAACGAAGAACCGCCGCAGCCCAAACCATCGGTCTGTGTTCCCATAGATTATACAGTCCGTCCTTTCCAGGAAGTGGAAGACGAATATCGGATGTTATTTAAGCAATTGCGGGCGGATATTCACAATTCAGATTTACTTGATCATGATTGAAAGAAGAAGTATGTATGGAACGATTGATTTTTCATGTTGATGTAAACAGTGCCTTCCTTTCCTGGGAAGCCACCCGAAGAGTAAAGCAGGGACTTCCGGATCTCCGTGAAATTCCTTCCTGCATTGGCGGAGATCCCAGAAAACGGACCGGCATCGTAGTTGCCAAATCCATCCCTGCAAAAAAATACGGGATCCAGACAGGAGAACCAATGGCTATGGCCTTTCGTAAATGCCCGGAACTGATATCCGTTCCGGCAGATTTTGAGCTTTATGATAAATATTCAAGGTCTTTCAAAAGTATCTGTGCATCCTATGCCCCTGTGATGGAATCCTTTTCCATTGATGAGGTATTTCTGGATATGACTGGCACCTCCTACATTTACCCGGATCCGATTGTAACTGCCCATGAGCTGAAAGATAAGATACGGACCGAACTGGGATTCACTGTAAATATCGGCATCTCTGTCAATAAACTGCTGGCAAAAATGGCCTCAGATTTTGAAAAGCCGGATAAAGTACACACCCTGTTCCCGGAAGAGATCCCTGTAAAAATGTGGCCACTTCCCGTAAGAGATCTTCTTTTCCTTGGAAAATCCTCTGAAAAGAAGCTTAAGGAGGCGGGTATACGAACCATCGGTGATCTTGCCCATGAGAAAAAGCCCAAGATCCAGGCACTTCTGGGTGAAAAAGCAGGACAGCAGTTATACCGGTACGCCCGCGGTCTGGATGACTCCCCGGTAAAAATGAAACCAGATGAAGCTAAGGGATTCAGTCTGGAAACAACCTTTAATGATGATCTGGTATCCATGGAGCAGGCGCTTCCAATCCTTCTGGAACAATGCGATGTCCTTGCTGCTCGTATGCGCCGCAAAAAGAAAAAATGTACCTGCATCTCTGTAACCTTTCGAACGCTGGATTTCCAGAACAGATCACACCAGATGAAACTGAAAAACGCCACAGACATCACCGACGAAATTTATTTCCACGCCCGAAAGCTTTTTGAAGAATCCTGGAGAGGACAGCCGCTGCGTCTTCTGGGGGTATCACTTACCGGACTTACCGACGACTCCTTTGAACAATTATCATTCTTTGAAGATACCAGGGAAAAAGAACGCCGCCAGAAACTGGATGCAGCCCTGGATTCTATCCGACTTAAATACGGAAATGACAAGGTTACCCGCGCCAGTATCATGAACAGTACCGCCCGGATCGGGAGAAAAGCAAAAGCGCAGATGGAAAATGAGAGAGAACAATAATGTTTGATGAAAATTTACCAGATTCTTTCAAAAACCCCTTGCAATTTTATTCACAATGCACTATAATTTGAAACATATCAATAGCAATTTTATTCAAAATTATTATATGTGTCTAAGGAGGAAAACAGGATGGTTGAACTGATCGTAGGAAAGAAAGGCAAAGGAAAAACAAAAGTACTGTTAGACAAAGTAAACGGGGCTGTGAAGGATGCCAGCGGCAGCATTGTTTACTTAGACAAAAGCACCAAGCACATGTATGAGCTGAACAACAAAGTCCGCCTCATTGATGTTTCCGGATTTCCGGTTAAGAATGCGGATGAATTCGTAGGATTTATCTGTGGTATCCTCTCTCAGGATCATGATCTGGAGCAGGTATATCTGGACAGCTTCCTTACAACAGCCAAACTTGAAGGAAAGGATGCAACCGGAACACTGGATCAGTTAAGTGCCATCGGTGAAACCTTCAAAGTTTCCTTTATTATCAGTATGTCTCTGGATAAAGAAGAAGTTCCGGCAGCATATCAGGATAAGATTATCTGCGCATTATAATAAAATTGAATATGAACGTCCTATTTTGTACATAAAACATAAAAGAACGTAAATTTTAAAGGGATCTGTCGCAGGGCAGATTCCTTTTTTAATCGAATAACTGCTTCACAGTTATTCGATTATGAGCAAGTAGCGAATGCGGATTGCGAATATCCTCTTGATTGCAAGCCGATTCCTCATATGGTAAATCACGCAAAAAAGCATTGACATTACAACCGTTATAAGGTTTAAATTATATCCGGGAGGTTATCTGACCGGGAATATTGCCATCCGGCTAATACATCCGACCGATCAGACAAAAGAGAATCATGGAAAAAAATCTTACAACCGGAAATATCTTTAAAACTATTGTGTACTTTGCCCTGCCATACCTGTTATCTTATTTTCTTCAGACACTTTACGGAATGGCAGATCTTTTTATCATCGGACAGTTTGACCATGTTGATGCCATCACTGCTGTATCAAACGGAAGCCAGGTCATGCATATGTTAACAGTCATTATTGTAGGACTGGCCATGGGCGCAACCGTTACCATCAGCCGGGCTGTCGGCGCAGACAGGAAGCTGGACGCAGCCAGAGCTATCGGAAACACGGTCACATTATTCATGGCTGTTTCCATTCTTTTTACGCTCCTGCTTCTTCTCCTCGTCAGGCCCATTGTTGTACTGATCGGTATCCCGACAGAAGCGGTGACAGGTACCACACAATATCTTATCATCTGTTTTATCGGAATTCCCTTTATTACAGCTTATAACATAATCAGCTCCATATTCCGTGGCATTGGTGATTCCAAAACTCCCATGTATTTTGTGGCCATTGCCTGTGCTGCCAATATTGTACTGGATTACGTTTTCATTGGCTTTTTCCATATGGGACCATCCGGAGCAGCCCTTGGAACCACACTTGCCCAAACTCTCAGTGTGATCATTGCCCTGATATTCATTCGCCACAGAGAAACCGGAATCCATCTTACAGGAAAAGATTTCCGCCCGGATCCTCATGTGATGACGCAGATCCTGAAAATCGGAATCCCGGTAGCTGTACAGGATGGATATATCCAGGTTGCATTTATTGTGATCACGGTGATCGCCAATCACAGGGGATTAAATGACGCAGCTGCTGTTGGTATCGTGGAAAAAGTGATCAGCGCTGTCTTTCTGGTTCCGTCTTCCATGCTGGCTGCGGTCTCTGCTCTGGCTGCTCAGAATATCGGTGCCAGGAAGCATGACCGTGCGGCAAAAACGCTCCAGTACAGCATCCTGATCACAAGTGTTTACGGAATCATTATCTCATTGATCGTTCAGTTTACCGCTCCACATATCCTTCAGGCATTTACCGGAGATGACACGGTCGTACTTCTTGGCACTCAGTATATCCATTCCTATATCTGGGACTGCATTTTTGCAGGCATCCATTTCAGCTTTACCGGATATTTCTGTGCATATGGAAAATCCTATATTGGTTTTATCCACAATATCATTGCCATTATTCTGGTCCGTATCCCGGGATCTTATCTGGCTTCCAGATATTTTCCCCATACGCTGTTCCCTATGGGAATGGCAGCGCCGGCAGGTTCTCTGCTTTCGGTTCTGATCTGCCTGATCGCCTATTTCTGGTTGAAACACCATGCCGGTCCTGGTCCTGTATCCAGATGCAAAGGAGATTCCAATGGAAGATAAAAAATTATTTCTTATCGGAGAAGTAGCCAAAATGTTCCATATCAGTATGGGGACTCTCCGCCACTATGAGCAGGCTGGTCTTTTAACACCGGAATATACAGACCCGGACACTGGATACCGGTATTATGGCACCAGACAGTTTGAGCTTCTCAACACCATACGTTATCTCAGAGTCCTGGATTTTCCACTCGCCCAGATCAAAGCTTTTCTGGATAACCGTGATACCGATGTGATCGAAGAAAAGCTGGTCCATCAGAAAGAAGTGATCGCAAGGAAGCAAAAAGAGCTGGAGCTGATCTCCCGAAAGATCGACCATCGCCTGGAACAGCTCCGGGATGCCATGAATTCCAGGCTTGATGTGATCCAAACTGTCGAAATTCCCGAAAGCCGCGTTGTCTGGCTCCGGGATTCCCTGCATCCGAAAACATATCTGGATCTTGAGAATTCCATCCGAAAACTGGTAGAAAATCAGAAGGAATCTCTGGTTTTTATGGGAAAGATCGGAATCGGGATCTCCAAAGAACAGCTTTCCCAAAAATCTTTTCAGGATTACGACCGGATCTTTCTTCTTCTGGATCAGGAAGACCGATATGACGGAGAAACGGAAACTTTTCCCAGACAGACCTGCGTAACCATCCGTTTCTGCGGAAGCCACAGGGAAGCACCGGCTTATTATCAGAAACTCCTTGCATACATTGAAGAGAAAAAACTCTGTATCACCGGATTTTCCAGAGAAACCACGTTGATCGATTATGGAATTACAAACAATACCGATAAATTTGTTACGGAAATCCAGATCCCGGTAAATATCTGAAATTTATGCCTTCTCATGGAGTGCTTATTTAAGCTTCCAGTGAGGAGGCTTTGTTTATTCTTCATTTCTGTGGTATACTGAATGGCAGAATAAACACACAGGAGCGTTTCATATGAATCATTTACTGGAAAAAATTAAACAGAAAAATGCATCCGCATTTACCCACAGCGGAAAATTTCATGCAGACGATGTTTTTTCTGCCGCACTGCTTTTATATCTGAATCCTGAGATCACCATCGCACGTGGAAACATTGTTCCGGAAAATTATGAAGGTCTTGTTTTTGATATTGGAAGAGGGCAGTATGACCACCACCAGAAAGACAGCCGTATCCGTGACAACGGCGTTCCCTATGCGGCATTTGGTCTTCTCTGGGAAAAACTCGGGCCGGAAATCCTCGGTGAGGAGCTGGCACAGAAATTCGATGAATCCTTTGTCCAGCCATTGGATATCAATGACAATACCGGTGAAAAAAACGAACTTGCCACGCTCATCGGCAATTTTAATCCTGGATGGGATTCCAAAGGCAGCAATGACGAGGCATTTTTCCAGGCAGTCAGTGTCGCCGGCATGATCCTGGAAAATAAATTTGAGCGTTACCTTGGAAATGAGCGTGCGGACAGACGAGTGGAAGAAGTTCTTGCAGAACACACCGAAGCCCTGGCTTCCGGTGAAACTCCGGCAGAAAATACCAATATCCTGGTACTTCCGGAATTTATTCCCTGCCAGAAGCGCCTTTCCGAAACCAATATCGCTTTTGTGATCTTTCCATCCAACCGGGGCGGCTATTGTATCCAGCCACAGAAAAAAGAATATTCCATGAATTATAAATGCAGCTTTCCTTCTTCCTGGCTGGGCCTGGAAGGAGAGGAGCTGGCTTCGGTAACCGGCCTTGAAAGTGCGATCTTCTGCCACAAAGGCGGTTTTCTCATGACATGCGGAACCCTTGAGGATTCCATTCTCGCCTGCCGGAGCAGTCTTGCCGCGTTTCATGAAGAAGCTGTGATCGTGAGCCTTGGTGGAAATGAAGAGACAGACATGCTGCTTCAAAATCTTCCGGATCTTTCTTCTGCCAGGATCGTGCATCTGCCGGTTCCTCAGCTTCCGGAATTAACATTAAACGGGATCTATGGAGAGCTTTCCATGGAAAAAACAGAATGGAAAAGCCATATAAAAATCCAGATGAAGGAAATCCTCAGATATAAGCCGGAAGCAGTTTTTGCGGACAATGCCATGTTTTCTCTGTACCCACTCGTCCATGCACTGCGAAAAAAACATATCCCAATCCTTACCGTGGTAGAAAAAGATGGACAGAAACTTCTGGTACGGATTCCCTCCGGTTCTTAAAGTCCGCCAGGCGGATATTCGCAACTCGCAGGGGACTCTTTGATTCGGTTACATGTATAATATTATCTGCAGATATATTCATGCTGCATATTCATACAGAAAGAAGGCATATTTATGCGAGAAGAAAAATTTAAAATGGAAAGACAGGGGCTGATCCAGGTAGGAGATAAGGTAAAAATCTCCGAATTTCTCTCTGCCACAAACTACAGCTACATCATCGAACCTGCCGTAGCCATGTCCGGCTGCTACAGAAACGCAGACCGCATCAAATCCAAAGAGGGGATCATCAAAAGCATTGAACATACACCACGTGGCTTTATCGTTACCGCGGAGTTTGATGAATAAACATTCTGTTGATCGGATATCTGTCCCTTCCGGGAGACTTATCTGATCCGCTTAAGATCCGGCAGTTGACAATCTGCCGGATTTTCTGCTGAAAAACTGACTAATTTATTCTGGATTATATGATGATAATCTGGTATTATAAAGAAGATATTTGTGTAATTTCTCTAATTATCAGGAAATTGCAAATTTTTAGAACAGAGGTGTAATATTATGAGCTGGTACAACGAAGCAATCTTCTACCATATTTATCCACTTGGACTTACAGGCGCTCCGAAAGAAAACGATTACGGAACTCCTGTACATCGACTGAACACACTGCTGCCGTGGATCGACCACATCAAGGAAATCGGATGTACTGCCTTATATATAGGTCCGCTTTTTGAAAGTGTAGGACATGGCTATGAGACAACCGATTACAAAAAACTGGACTCCCGTCTTGGAACAAACGAAGATCTCACCAATTTTGTAAAGGCCTGCCACGAAAAGGGCATCCGTGTTATCTTCGACGGTGTATTCAATCATACAGGCCGCGATTTCTTTGCTTTTAAAGATATCCAGAAAAACCGCGAGCATTCCCCATATGTAAACTGGTACTGTAATGTAAATTTCGGCGGAAATACCGAATATAATGATGGTTTTTCTTATGAAAACTGGGGCGGATACAACCTTCTGGTAAAACTGAACCAGCGCAACCCGGAAGTACAGAACTATATCTGCGATGTAATCCGTTTCTGGGTTTCCGAGTTTGATATTGACGGAATCCGCCTGGATGCCGCCGATGTTCTGGATTTTGATTTCATGCGTATTCTCCGCCACACAGCCGATGAAGTTAAAAAAGATTTCTGGCTGATGGGAGAGGTAATCCACGGAGACTACAGCCGCTGGGTAAACGGTCAGACACTTCACAGTGTAACCAACTATGCCCTTCACAAAGCCCTTTACAGCGGTCATAATGACCACAACTATTTTGAAATTGCCCACACAGTAAAATATCTCCAGAATATGGGAGATCTGGATCTTTACAATTTTGTGGACAACCATGATGTGGAGAGGATCCATACCAAATTACAGAACAAGGCACATTTTGCCCCGGTACACGTACTTCTTTATACTTTACCTGGCGTTCCAAGCATCTATTATGGATCTGAATTCGGGATCGAAGGAAAAAAAGAGAAATTTTCCGATGCAAGCTTACGTCCGGCACTTGATCTTGAAGATTACAAAGAAGCCACAACAAAGAACCCCTGTACTGCTCTGATCGCAGCTCTCGGAAAAGTACGCCAGGGAACTCCTGCATTAAGCTACGGTTCCTACGCAGAACTGGCTCTTACAAACCGTCAGTTTGCTTTTGCAAGAGATCTGGAGGGTATGCGCGTGATCGTTACCGTAAATAACGATGACAGCGACGCAGAGATGAATCTTCCAACAGGAAGCGCACCGGAATACGTAGGTGCACTTACCGGACAGAAAGTTTCCGCACAGGGTGGACGTATCCGCGTTCGTGTTGCAGCAAACAGCGGTGAGATCTGGCTTCCTGCAGGAGATATGCCGGAATACAAGCCAGTACAGGTTGAAGTTCCGGAAACGGCTGCAGCAAAAGAAGAAAATACTGCATCTGAGACAGAAGAGAAGCCGGCGGACGAAAATGGCACTGTAGCAGAAACTGCTCAGGAAGCAGAGGCTTCAACAGCCGCAAATACAGATAAAGATTCTGACGATACAGCAAACCCATCAGATGTTTCGTCCACTCCGGAAACAGAACCTTCCAGCTCACAGGAAACAGCCGAAACTGTTACCCCGAATCCAAACAAAACACCGGAAGAGATGACCGTAGGCGAACTTCAGGCTGCCATCCTTGCAAAAATGGCAGGAAACGGCTCTGTAGATGACCAGATGAAAAAGACGGTATACGATAACATCTGGCATGATTCCCTGGTGAACTGGCTGAAGAGCTTTCGATAGGAAATAAATAATAAACGAACATTCCATAAAAAAAACAAGGCAATCCGGTCTTACGCGGAAAGCCTTGTTTTTTTGTAGAAATTTATAAAAATAATTTATAAAAACGATCCAAACATTTACTTTACATAAAATATATTATGTAAAGTTATGATCCTGCTTTTCTGTAAATCAAGAGAACAAAAAACAGCAGAGCTTTCCACCTTAAATAAGACAGAAATCTCCACTGCTTTTATCATTTTTTTATTTATCTCTCATCAAACGGTACAAAATCTGTATGATGTCCCACATATTTGTAAGCAGGACGAATGATCTTGTTGGCACTGATCAACTCTTCCAGACGATGTGCGCTCCAGCCCGGCATACGTGCAATGGCAAAGATCGGAGTGAAGAGTTCTTCCGGGATACCAAGCATGGTATAAACAAATCCACTGTAGAAGTCCACGTTTGCACAGACATTCTTAAACAGCTTTCTGTGTTCCATGATCAGCTTGCCGGCAATGCTCTCAACTTTATCGTAGAGCTTGAATTCCTCTGTCATACCTTTCTCCTCTGCGAGAGCCTGTGCAAAACGCTTCAGGATCACTTCTCGCGGATCGGAGAGTGTATAAACTGCATGTCCCATACCATAGATCAGACCTGCATGGTCAAATGCTTCTTTATTCAGGATCTTCTGGAGATATGCTGTGATCTCTTCTTCACTTTCCCAGTCTTTTACATTGGCTTTTAGATCTGTGAACATGTTCTGGACTTTCAGGTTGGCACCACCATGGCGCGGTCCTTTCAGTGATCCAATGGAAGCAGAAGTGGAAGAGTAGCTGTCTGTTCCGGAAGAAGTTACTACATGTGTGGTAAAGGTAGAGTTGTTACCACCACCATGCTCTGCATGAAGGACAAGTGCAATATCAAGAACCTTGGCCTCAAGCTCTGTATACTTGCCATCCGGACGAAGCATCAGAAGAATATTCTCGGCAAGAGAAAGTCCCTTCTGCGGATTACGGATAAAGAGCGTCTCGTCTTTACGGAAATGACGATATGCGTGATAGGAGTAAACCGCAATTTCAGGAAGCTTGGCGATCAGTTCCAGAGACTGGCGGAGTACATTTTCTACGGAAATATCTTCCGGGTTATCGTCATATGTATAGAGAGCAAGAACGCAGCGCTCCATGGCATTCATAATATTGGCATTGGTTCCTTTCATGACAACGTCACGGACAAAACGTCCTCCCAGATCTTCCATATCGGAAAGAAGTTCCAGAAATCTGGAAAGTTCTTCCTTACTTGGAAGTTTACCAAAGATCAGAAGATAAATTGTCTCCTCAAAGCCAAAACGTCTGTCCTTCAGGCCATTTACAATGTCCTGTACATTAATTCCCTGATAATACAGTTCACCGTCCGCCGGAATACGTCTGCCATTGACCAGCTTGTAGCCGGTAACATCAGAAATCTCGGTAAGGCCTGTGAGAACACCTTTACCTGCGGAATCACGAAGACCTCTTTTTACATCGTATTCCACGTAGAGATTGGGATCGATGTGATGATGCTTCATCAGCTCCTGCTCAAAGAATTTCATTCTGCCTTTCAGCTGTTCGGAGTCTTCCAGACTCATCATTTCATGCTTTTTTTCCATAATCTTTTCCTCATTTCCCCATTGTATATTAAAAAACACTGATACAGTTAAGATTGGTTACATCTTCGTAATCAGTGTTCGGGTATGGCATACATTTGTGTTTACCTGGTTAATAATTCTACAGTAAAAGTTCCGAAAATGCAAGAGGGTATTTCTTTTTTTCGTGCATAAATATTCATAAGTCGATATATTTCATCTATTATTACATTTATTCATCAAAATCCGTCTGGTTTCCGCAACAAACCTGTGTTATGATTGTTCCGTAACTTTTTCTTATAATAGAAGGGAGAATTTAAAAGAATGCAAAGCAGCATCAACAACATTTACAAGCTGGACGGAACCGTCCCCATTGCCAAGGCGATCCCGTTTGGGCTTCAGCACATCCTTGCCATGTTTGTCTCAAACCTGACACCGATCACACTGATCGCAACCTCAGCCCAGCCTGCTCTTACCCAGGCACAGATCGCAATTCTGCTCCAGAATGCCATGTTTGTGGCCGGAATCGCTACACTGATCCAGCTTTACCCCATATGGAAGATCGGTTCCAGACTTCCGGTTGTAATGGGAGTCAGTTTTACCTTTGTCACTGTTTTAAGTACCGTTGCGGCCAATTACGGTTATCCTGCCGTGATCGGTGCGGTTATGATCGGCGGTATCATGGAAGGAACCCTTGGCCTTCTTGCAAAATACTGGCGGAAGATCATCACACCGGTAGTGGCCGCTTCTGTAGTAACTTCTATCGGCTTTTCACTGTTTACCGTAGGAGCCAGATCTTTTGGCGGCGGATATAATGAAGATTTCGGCTCTGCACAAAACCTGCTTCTTGGTACTATTACACTTGCTGTGTGTCTGCTCTGGAATGTTCTCAGCAAAGGATATCTGAAACAGTTATCTGTACTTGCCGGTCTGGTAGTCGGATACATCATTGCCATTTTTATGGGAAAAGTCGACCTTGGTTCCATCTTATCCGGAGGACTTATTTCCCTTCCTCATCTGTTTCCTGTAAAACCGGAATTCCATGCGGGAGCCATTGTTTCCACCTGCATTATCTTCCTGGTATCCGCGGCGGAGACCATCGGCGATACTTCCGCACTTGTTTCTTCCGGACTGGACCGTGAGATCACCGGAAAAGAAATTTCAGGTTCTCTTGCCTGTGATGGTTATGCTTCCACGATCTCTTCCCTGTTCGGCTGTCCTCCGGTAACATCCTTCTCACAGAATGTAGGACTGGTTGCCATGACAAAGGTTGTAAACCGTTTCACCATTATGACAGGAGCTGTATGTATGATCCTGGCCGGACTGCTGCCACCTATCGGAAACTTTTTCGCTTCACTTCCGGATTCTGTTGTGGGAGGATGTACCATTATGATGTTCGGTTCCATTCTGACTTCCGGTGTACAGATGATCGCTTCCTGCGGTTTTTCCCAGCGGAACATTACCATTGTTTCTCTTTCCCTTGCTGTAGGAATTGGATTTACCACAGCAAGTGAGAGCGGAATCTGGGATATCTTCCCATCTATCATACAGTCTGTTTTTGCGGAAAATGTAGTTGCTGTTGTGTTTATCATATCCATTGTTTTAAGCTGTATTCTGCCTGAAAACATGGATATCGAAAAGATCAAGGAATAGGGATGTAAAAATGTTTAAAATTCTCATTGCGGAAGATGACCGGGAACTCCGCCAGCTTTTCCAACATGTCCTGCTGAAAAATGGTTATACAGTAAAAGGAGTTGCCGACGGGCAGGAAGCATTGGATGCCCTGGAAAAAGATTATTATGATCTGATCATCTCGGATATTATGATGCCAAACATGGATGGCTATGAACTGGTCCGTTCACTCAGAGATGCCGGGGATTCCATTCCTGTACTTATGGTCACTGCCAAAGATGCTTTTGATGATATGCGTATGGGATTTTTGTCCGGCACCGATGATTATATGGTAAAACCGGTTAACATCAACGAACTGGTTTTGCGGGTAGGTGCCCTTCTTCGCAGAGCGCAGATGATCAATGAGCGGAAACAACGGATCGGCGATACCATTCTGGAGTGCGACTCCCTGACAGTATCCACCTCCTCGGAAAGTATGGTCCTTCCTCAGAAAGAGTTCATGCTTTTGTATAAGATGGTATCCTTTCCGGGAAAAATCTTCACCAGACAGCAGCTTATGGATGATATCTGGGGATATGATTCCGCAAGCGATGCCCATACGGTAGATGTCCACATCGGAAGGCTTCGGGAACGCTTCCGGGATAATCCGGATTTTAAGATCGTAACAATCCGGGGAGTTGGATATAAGGTGGTAAAAGCATGAAAAAGAAGCCTTTCGAAAATTTAAGCATCCGCATACGTTTTATCCTTATGATCATGCTGGAACTTATCTGTGTATCTCTGATATCCTGGCTTGTTATGGATGTTCTGCATATTTCAGATGTTCCGTACATTGTATGGATCATCCTGGCCAGTGTGATCGCAGGGGGCGTTCTCAACAACTTCCTCAGTATCCGGTACTTCGGCCCTGTATTAAAGCTGGAAAAAGCCATGCAGCAAGTCGCAGAAGGCGACTTTTCCGTCCGGCTGAAAACCGGAAAACAGCTGAAAGAAATCCAGGATATTTATTCCAATTTTAACCTGATGGTCCAGGAACTGGAAGCAACGGAGATCCTGCAGACAGATTTCGTTTCCAATGTTTCCCATGAATTTAAAACGCCCATCAGTGCCATTGAGGGTTATGCAACTCTTCTGCAGGATAGCGACATGCCCATATCAAAAGAGCAGGAGCAGTACATCGACAAAATCCTTCTTAATACCAGAAGGCTTTCCCACCTGGCAGGAAATATCCTGCTTCTGTCCAAAATTGAACACCAGGCAATCCAGACCCGGCAGAACTGGTACCGCCTGGATGAACAGATCCGGCAGTCCATTGTTATGATGGAACCGAAATGGTCAGAAAAAGAAATTGAATTTGATGTGGACATGATGGATGTGGAGTATCTTGGAAACGAAAATCTCATCTGTCATGTATGGGACAATCTGCTTTCCAATGCTATCAAATTCAGTCCCTGTGGTGGTACGATCTATATCCGGATGATGCCGGAAGGAGAAAAGATCCGTTTTTCCATAGAAAACGAAGGCCCCCAGATCAGTGAATACTCCATGAAACATATTTTTGACAAATTTTACCAGGGCGACAGTTCCCATAAACAGGAGGGAAACGGTCTTGGACTTGCCCTTGTAAAACAGATCCTGAACCTGTGTATGGGAACCGTTTCCGTGGAAAATATTCCCGGAAGCGGCTGTCGTTTTACTGTTATACTGTAAAACAAATATTTTACACATATCCATAAAACCCAAAAACAGCGGATACCTTATTTTTCATGAGGTTCTTCCGTTGTTTTTTATTTTATATAAACTTTTTCATAAACTTCAACAATTGTTGAGAAACAGTTGATGTTAAGTTGCAGATCATCTTTTAAAGTATAGGATAGTTATTTATGAAAAAATACAGGAGATATGGACTATGTTATTAAAAAAAGCACCTGCCTACCGGAAAGCAGAAAAGGAAGATTTTTCAATGATCCGGGAATTTATCCGAAGAAATTATAAAGACCGCTGGGAGTTTGAGGAAACACATACCGAAAAACGTCTGACCAGACTTTTCTTTTACACCTATATGATATACAGAGATAGCGTTACCGTGGCAACCTACCGTGATCAGGTAGTTGGGGTGCTCATTACCGGTAAAGAATCTCATGGCCATTTTGCCCCGGTTTTCCGTTTGAAAGAAGGCTATCATTTCCTGCGCCTGAAGTTTACTAAGGAAGGCCGGAAGAATCTGGAGCATTTTAACAAACTTCAGGATATGAAAAAACAATTGACTGTTTCCCCGGAGAAACCGACTCCCGGAAATATCCTCTTTCTTTATGTAAGCAAAGATTACCGTAGAAACGGAATCGGTACCGGGCTTCTCAAACAGATTTCAACAGAGAAGGATACGGATTATTCCATATATATGGACCAGCTGGATCAAAGAACCTTTATGGAAAGTCATGGTTTCGTAAAGAAAAACGAGGTTTCCCAGATGCGGGAGCTGAACAAAAAACGCTTCCGGGAAAGTGTAGCTCTTTATAAAAAAGAACCGCGTTGCGAAACACATTCATAAATTACACAGGAGATAAATGGAAAATGAAAAAAATTGGAATCATGGCTGACAGCCACAGTGGCATTTTAAAACAAGAAGCAGAGGAACTGGATATTCATGTCCTTCCCATGCCTTTTTATCTGAATGGAGAACTGTTTCATGAAGACCTGGATTTTTCCAGAACAGGATTTTATGAGAAGCTGCGTGAAGGAGCAGATGTTTCAACTTCACAGCCTTCCCCACAGGAAGTTATGGAAATGTGGGACGAAATGCTTTTATCTTATGATCAGATCCTCTACATTCCGTTGAGCAGTAGTTTAAGCGGTTCCTGCATGACTGCTGCCGCCTTGTCTCAGGAACCAAAATACGAAAACAAAGTGTATGTGGTAGATAACGGGCGTGTTTCCACACCCCTTCACCGTTCCATTCTGGATGCGATAGACCTGGTGGAAGATGGATATACAGCACCGCAGATCAAGGATATTCTGGAAGCTTCCCGTGAAAAAACCGTGATCTATGTCGGATTAAGCACACTGGAATATCTGAAAAAGGGAGGCCGTATCAATACCACCACAGCACTGGCCGCAAATCTTCTCAATATCAAACCGGTTATGAAATTTGGAACCGGTAAACTGGATGTTTTCCAGAAATGCAGAGGCATGAAAAAATCAAGAAAAGCCATGATCGATGCTATGCACAGAGAATTGGAAACAACTTTCAAAAAAGAATATGATGCCGGAAAAGTATATCTTATGGCTGCCTCCAGCAGCACTGCGGAAGTTACCGCAGACTGGATCTCACAGATCCGGGAAAGCTTTCCGGGAATGGATGTGATGTGTGATGATCTTTCCCTTGGTCTTTCCTGCCATATTGGTCCGGACGGGCTGGGGATCGGATGCTCCTGTATGCCTTTATAAAAAATAGCCCAATATTTTCTGCAAATGATCCAGAGTTGTGGTATGATATTGTTATAAATACATAACAGATAGATTTTATCTGTCATTGATCAGAAGGGAGAAATTACCATGGCAAAAACAATCAAAGAATTAACACAGGATCTTCTTCAGGCACCCTCTGCATGCAAAGAAGTAAAAGAAGCGGCACAGAATTATCTGGATGCTGCAGGAACTGAGAAAGAAGCAGAAGCGGCAACTGCTTATGTAAAAGAGCTGGAAGCAGATATCATGCCCATTGACGGACTGATCTCTTTTGCAGGTTCTGACATGGGCGCACAGGTATTTGGCGCAGATGACGCAAAAAAGATCCTGGCTCATGCTGAGGAGATCAAAGCTTCCGGTGCAAAATACTGTGACTGCCCAGCATGTGCAGCCTGCGAAGCACTTCTGAACAAAAAAGCAGAAATTCTGAAGTAATCACATGGCCCAGTTTGAAATTGAGATCAAGCTTCCATTAAAGAATCTTAAGGAAACCCTGAAATTTCTGACAGATCAGGGATTTCAGGAGACAGCACAGATCCAGGAAGAAGATACCTATTTTAACAGTGTCTATCATGATGTAAAAAAACGTGATGAAGCACTGCGTATCCGAACAAGCACAGACTGCAGATCCGGTATTTCTAAGACTCAGATTAATTTTAAGGGGCCCAAACTGGATAAAATCTCCATGTCCCGAATGGAACTGGAAACAGAAGTATCCGATGCAGAAGTGCTTAAAAATATTCTCATCCATTTGGATTTTTCTCCGGTAGCGTCTGTCATGAAAACGCGAAAGTATATGAAATGTGGCAGATTTACCGCCTGTCTGGATCAGGTAGAGGGACTTGGAGACTTTCTGGAGCTTGAGGTGATCGCAGAGCAGGAAAGTGAGCGGAAAGAAATTTTATCCAAAATGGAAGATCTGCTTGCCATATTGGGATATCACATGTCGGACACTGTACAGACTTCTTATCTCAGTATGCTTCCGAAAAAATTAAATAAAAATCTTTTTTAAACCAGCAGGAATATTTTCGTGTGAGTATCTAAGGTACAGAATACGGAAATGTTCCTGTTTTTTCTTTTCTTACAATTCTTCGGCGTTCCAAGTTTATCTACCATACTATAAATCCCACATCACAAAGCAACATCAAACCACATTCAATGTACATGTCATTACTATTGACCACTCGTGCTTTTTGTTGCTTTATGTTTATTTTTATGTGGTTTATTGAATGTTTACAAGATTTTTTGCATTTTGCATGTGGATTTATTGATATTTTTTCAAAAAAGCCCTTTACAAATCCACACAATCGGGCATATAATAAAGTCACAAACAACAAGAAAGCATATTGAAGCAATCGCAAACCCAACAATAAACCACATTTAAACACGGAGGGAATATATTATGAAAATTCTTGAATCTAAATTCGTACAGGGCTTTATCAAAATGGCAGATGATGGATATCAGCAGGGATGGCATGAAAGAAACGGCGGAAACTTAAGCTATCGTCTGAAAGCAGAAGAAGTGGAAATGATTCGCCCACGACTGAACGCCCCCGGAAAATGGACCCCCATCGGTGTTGAGGTTCCGGGACTGGCAGGCGAATTTTTTCTGGTAACAGGAAGCGGAAAATACTTCCGTAATATCATCGTTGACCCGGAAGTATGTCTTGCGATCATTGAGCTTGACGAGACAGGAACCAATTACCGTATCCGCTGGGGTCTTGTAGAAGGCGGTCGTCCGACCAGTGAGCTTCCAACTCATCTGATGAACCATGAAGTAAAGAAAAAACTTACCAACGGAAGACATCGTGTTATTTATCATGCACATACCACCAATACCATTGCACTTACCTTTGTTCTTCCTCTGGATGACAAAGTATTCACCCGTGAACTCTGGGAATCTGCAACAGAGTGTCCGGTAGTATTTCCGGATGGTGTGGGAGTTATCGGATGGATGGTTCCAGGCGGAAGAGATATCGCTGTCAAAACTGCTGAACTGATGAAAAAATATGATGTGGTTATCTGGGCGCATCATGGTATGTTCTGCTCAGGCGAGGATTTTGACCTGACCTTCGGACTTCTTCATACCGTTGAAAAATCCGCAGAGATCCTGGTTAAGATCTTATCCATGGCTCCTCAGAAACTGCAGACTATCACACCGAATGACTTCCGCGCCCTTGCAAAGGATTTCAAAGTAACTCTGCCGGAAGAATTCCTCTACGAGAAAAAATAAATTCTTCGGCTACACAGTTTTATATTATATAACTGTACTCCTATCTGAAACTTTATCAGAAACAACCAAATATTTGCTGATTTTTGCTGATAAATCTGGTATGATAAAAACATATCTGGTTTATCAGCCAATTAATTTCAGAAAGGATATGGGATAAAGTATGGAAGAATTATATAAAGCGATCGAAGAGAAAATCAAAGCAAGCGGATACCCGCGAAAGATTTCCGGAGAGGACGTTTACGACGACATCTGCGATCAGATCGATGGGAAAGAGAATGGAAGCTATGTGCTGCTTTCCAAATTTGATGATGATGTGATCTTTGAATATCATATCTCAATTATGGACAGTGAATTTAATCTGGGTGTTCTTACCATGCGTACTCCGGAGGGTGTATTCGAGACAGATTTTGATAAATAAGTTAAGTACGGATTTTGATTTTGGGTCATGGATATAATACAGATGTCCATAATCACTGCTTAAGGTTTTTTGAACCCTACAGGGAATTTGAGATTTTCTTGATCTGATTAAATATATAGAGACAGTTGATTTACATAATTTATATTATGTGAACTAACTGTCTCTATATTTATATGCAATGCATGTCAAACGAATCAGTTGCTCCGCAGTCCCATTATTCATCAGTCCTCGCGAAGACGTACCGCCTTGGCCGCCTGACGCCGTCTGGCATCATCCAGAGCCGCATAATGCTTCTTAGTAGTATTGACATCCTTATGACCCAAAACATCCGCTACAAGGTAAATATCACCGGTTTCCTGGTACAGGGCAGTACCATAGGTGCTGCGAAGCTTATGCGGGGTGATCTTTTTTGTAGTTGTGATCTCCCTGGCATATTTTTTAACCAGATTCTCGATAGCCTGAACACCGATTCGGCGACGTTGGGTAGAATAGAAGAGAGCGTGCTCATGGCCTGCCAGAGGCGTAATATTCTCCCTGACTTCCAGATATTTCTTCAACGCTTTTTCTACTTCAGGACCAAAGTATACAACCATTTCATTTCCGCCTTTTCGGGTAACTTTGATTCCATTGTTTTTGAAGTCTACATCCTCAACATCCAGTCCGACACATTCCGATACTCGGATCCCGGTACCAAGAAGGAGAGTAACAATAGCAAGATCTCTGTCCTTCGTTTTTTCATGGTACATCCGTTTCTGCCCGGTCAGCGTATCTCCGCAATGCTCAATATAATCCAGCAGCATGGCAACCTCATCTGTATCCAGACGAATAATATTCTTATCATGGATCTTGGGCACATCGATCAGAACAGACGGGTTGGTGGTGATCATTTCATGTTTATAATAGTAAGCATAAAAACTTCTTAAAGCAGAAATTTTACGTTTGACGCCACGTTCACCATTTGTTTCCGTTTTGGAAGAGTCCGCGGATTTATAAACTTTGAGAAATTCTTCATATTCCTCAAGATCAACAGCCTTGACCTGATCCAGAACATCAACTGTGAAATCCGACATGGTTTTGTCTTTGAACATTGGATTTTGCTCCAGTAAAAACTGGAAAAATATACGAATGTCATATGCATAGGAAATTCTGGTCTTGGTTGTAGTCGTTGCATCAATAGCCCGGAAATAATCCCTGCAAAATGGCGGAAGCGTTTTTAAAACCTCACGGAGTTTTAAAGTATTGTCAATGTCATTTTGTTCGTGGTAAGTAATTTTGTTATCCATAAAAACTCCTTAATATATAAATTTTACATAATTTGCAGGAAATACCTGAAACACCTGTTAAAAGAAGTGGTTTTATACTTATCTATATCTATACGACAAACCCGAGTTTTTCAAATAGATGGGTAGTATAAACAGCTACTTCCTGCAAAATTGCCTGTTTTTGATAAATTTTCAAGTAAATAAAGTGCCTCCTTATGGAAGCACTTTTTATTATTATTTGTCGTTACCCTCTGAGGTTTTCATCAAAAATAACGGTAAACGGTCCGTCATTTTCCAGAGATACTTTCATATCTGCACCAAAAATTCCGTGTTCCACAACCGGAACATGTTTGCTGGCTTCTGAAATAATATATTCATATAATTTATTTGCTTCATCTGGCGCACCGGCTTCTATGAAACTTGGACGATTTCCCTTACGGCAGTTTGCATATAAAGTAAACTGTGAAACCAAAAGCAATTCCCCGTTTACATCTGCCAAGGATAAATTGGTCTTTCCATTTTCATCCTCAAAAATACGAAGTCCCAGAAGTTTTTTCAAATACCAGTCTGCATCTTCCCTGGTATCCCCACGTCCAACGCCGATCAGAACAAGAAATCCTTTTCCAATTTTTCCAACTGTTTCTCCATCTACTTTAACTTCTGCATGATTTACACGCTGAATTACAAATTTCATCGTTTATTCTTCCTCCGTCTGTTTTTCTGTTTCAGTCGAAAACCTATATATTTTGCCTGGACAAACTTGGCCAAAAATGCAAACATTCGTTTGATTTCGTTCCATGCTCCGGTCCACACTCTGTGTTTTTCTGCTTTTATTGCAACTGCCTGCATTTTTGCTTTTGTTGCAGATTCTTTTACCGGCATGGGCAACGCTTTTCCGGAAACGGGATCTACACAGTCAATATCTTTATAAAACTCAGCATCTGCAGACATCTCTTTTTCATCAAGGCTACGTCCGATCAGCTTCCATACAGCCGCATTCAGAACCGCAAAAACCGGAACGCCGACAATCATTCCCGGAACTCCGAATAAACCACCGCCAACCATAATTGCAACAATGACCATGAAACTGGACAATCCGGTAGATTCCCCCAAAATCTTAGGTCCAAGAATATTTCCATCAAACTGCTGAAGAACCAGAATAAAGATCAGGAAATACAGACTCTGAATCGGATCTACCAGCAAAATAAGAAGAATACACGGAATCGCTCCAAGATATGGTCCAAAAAACGGGATAACGTTTGTCACGCCAACGATCACACTGACCAGAATCGCATATGGCGTTCCAATGATGGATGTTCCCACATAACACAATACACCGATAATTGCAGAATCCAGGATCTTGCCACTGATAAATCCGCCAAAAGTCTTATGCGTAAAACGCATGGAATGAACAAGAAAAGTCGCCCATTTGGCCGGAAGAACCGCATAGGTAGCCATTTTGGCCTTTGCAACAAATCCCTCTTTATCTGCCAGGATATAAAGTGATACAATCGCTCCAATAAGGAAATTCTTCAAAAAAACAAGAAGATCCAGAAAACTCGCAGATATGTTTTTCATCATGGACTGCATCTGAGGAAGGATCGTATTTGTCAGATATTCCTGCAATCTGCTGGAATACTGGTTGATCTGGCTGATCATATCCGGATTCAGCTTCCAGCCCTTTTCCACAACGGAATTCAGCCAGTTCTCCACAACATTTACATAATGAGGAAAACTGTAGATGATATTCATGATACTTCGGATTAACTGCGGAAGGATCATCATGACAAGGGCATAAATGATCAGGAACATAAAAAACACAGAAAGAATTACACAGATCCAGCGTACTGCTTTCCTGCCCTTTTTCTGAAGGGTTTTGTGTCTTTTTTCAAAAATAGGAAAAATAATCTTCCGCTCCAGAAAATTAACAATGGGGGTTAACAGATATGCTATGGCGGCTCCATAAATGATCGGCGCCATAATGCTGAAAAATGTTTTAATTCCGGTAACCAGGGATTTCATATGGAAAATCCCGTAATAAAATAAAATACTGGCAGCAATGACCAGAAATGCAGTCACACCTAACTGCACGTAGCGATGATTCCAACGAATTTTCATAGTAATTTCCTCCACCATGTGATTATAACATAGCATCTCCGGTTTGTGTCTAAAAAAAGCATAAACATTCTCTCTCAAAACTCATAAGGATGAATTCTGTCTGTATTTTTTCGCTGATACCGAAAACACCCTGCCATAAAATGGCAGGGTGCCTATAAAAATCTGACGTTTATTTTTTCAGGCTGTCATAAATGTGAATGGCTTCAATAATGGCCTTCGCAGTTCCATCAATACCAAGCTTGCTGCTGTCCAGACAAAGATTATAGCTGTCGGCAGATCCCCATTTCTTATTGGTGTAATAATTATAGTAACTGGAACGGCTCTTGTCTGTTTTGTTGATCATGTCTTTGGCTTCTTTGGCGTTCTTATTGTATTTCTGGGAAATACGGTTGATACGCCAGTCAAGATTTGCATGGACAAATACGCTGAAACAATCCGGATTATCTGCAAGTGCATAATCTGCACATCTGCCTACCATTACACAGGGGCCTTCTGAAGCAAGCTTCTTGATCGCCTCAAACTGTGCAAGGAAAATCTTATGGTTCATAGGCATATCTGTAAACCCTGCGGATGAATATCCAAAAGAATACGTATCCATTACAAGAGAATAAAGAAAACTGTTTGTAGGTTTCTCATCATGATGCTCAAACAGTTCCTTACAGATTCCACTATCATTGGCTGCGTGCTCCAGCAGCTCTTTATCATAGCATTTAATTCCAAAATACTTAGCAACTTCCTGGCCGATCTGTCTTCCGGCACTACCATATTTACGACCAATTGTAATAATAGAACTTGTTGTATTGTTACTCATAACAGCCACATCCTTTCTGCTTCGATTCAGCAAATTCATAAATATGAACTTCGCTTCCTCTTTAATACAGCTATTATACACTATATTTCACAAGTTTTCCAGTTATTTTCGCAATTTTGACAGCAATTTAACAAAATATTCCGGAAGTGGAGCTGTAAATTCCATATATTCACAGGTACGTGGATGAACAAACCCAAGAATCATTGCATGAAGAGCCTGTCCCTCCAGATGATAGGGATTTTTTGAAGACCCATATACCGTATCTCCCAGAAGTGGATGTCCGATGCTGGCCATATGCACGCGGATCTGATGGGTACGCCCTGTTTCTAGCCGGCATTCCACATAGGTTGCCTGTCCAAAACGTTCCAGTACTTTGTAATGTGTTACCGCATCTTTCCCATTTTTGTAATTGATGGCCATTTTTTTACGATCTGTTGGATGACGTCCGATAGGACCTTCTATGGTTCCCTCGTCCTCTTTCAGATTTCCCTGTACAACTGCACGATAACGTCTCCGGATACTGTGGCATTTCAGCTGTTCTGCCAGATCCCGGTGGGCCGTATCGTTCTTGCACACCAGAAGCGCACCGGTAGTATCTTTATCAATTCTGTGGACAATTCCAGGTCTCATCACCCCGTTGATCCCGGAAAGGCTGTCACCACAATGGGCCATAACCGCATTTACCAGTGTTCCCTGATAATGCCCGGCAGCAGGATGTACCACCATTCCTTTGGGCTTATTAACGATCAGCAAATCTTCATCCTCATAAAGAATATCCAGCGGAATATCCTCCGGAACAATATCCGGTTCACTGGAATCCGGAATCTCCAGATGAATTCTGTCGTTTTCCCTGACCTTATAATTGGATTTGGCAGCCTTATCCCCAACTGTAATCTGTCCATCTTTCAGAAGTTTCTGAATGAACGACCTGGAAAGACCGCTGTCTTTTTCTGCAAGATAGCGGTCGATTCGTATACCTGATTCTTCTTTTTCTACTGTATAATCGTATATTTCCATTTTATATCTCCTGCAAAATCAGATGAATCCATCATCCCCTGACCAAATCACCGTTTAATATTCAGAAATGAAAAATCATCATCTCTGTATTTGGTACAAACAAACAGAATCAGAAAAATCCCACTTGCAACCACATAAATATCTGCCAGATTAAACACCGGAAAATCAATCAGGGAGAAATAGATAAAATCAATCACATATCCTCTGAAAAAACGATCAATAAAATTCCCCAGAGCACCGGCAGCAAGTACTGTGGCAATTGTAAGCAGCGGCAGATAAAAACGCTCTTTTGGAATACGGATCCATGCATAGAGAATCACTCCCAGAAACAGCACACTTACAATTGCAAAGAAAAGTACACTTCCCTGAAACATTCCAAAAGCAATTCCCCTGTTTTCCGGATAAAGATAATGAAGTTCAAGTACACCGGGAATCAGCGAAATCGACAGTTGCCCTTTCAGATACAGATATGACAGCCATTTCGCCACCTGATCTGCGGCTACAAGTAAGATCATCAGGAAAATATCCCCTGCCAGACATTTGCCAGGAGACATTTTCTGATGATGGTTAACACGGCTGATCATAAAGTTATCTCCTGAATACAGGATAACAGTTCTTCATCGGTAACTGTTTTGTCAATAAAACTTTTTCCGATGCCGTCCATCAGGATAAACTTAATATGACCCTGTTCCATTTTTTTATCTTTCTTTGTTGCCAAAAGAACTTCTTCCGGAATAAGGCCATCTACATGTACAGGAAGATCATAGTCCGCACATCCCTGACGAATTTCCTGATATTCTTCTTCTGTCAAAAGTCCTCGTTTCATGGAAAGATACGCCGCAGCTACCAGTCCGGCTCCCACACACTGCCCATGAAGCAAGGTGAAATTCTTGAGTTTTTCTACCGCATGACCTACGGTGTGTCCCAGGTTGAGAAGTGCACGCTCTCCCTGCTCCTTTGGATCACGCTCCACAACACCAGCTTTGATCTCACAGCATTTGCGTACCATTCTGGCAATCCGTTTCATGTCCAGTTTTTTAATCTCTTTCTGCTCACGGCATACAAAACGGAAAAATTCTTCATCACAGATCAGCCCTGTTTTCAGGATCTCACCCATTCCACACGCAAACTGTTCTGCCGGCAGAGAAGAAAGAGTACTCATATTCATATAAACAAGACGTGGCTGATGAAAAGCTCCAACCATATTTTTATACTGCTGGAAATCTACTCCTGTTTTTCCACCAACACTGCTGTCTACCTGAGCAAGTAACGTCGTTGGAACCTGAATAAAATCAATTCCCCGAAGATAAGTAGCCGCTCCAAATCCGGTAAGATCACCTACAACACCGCCACCCAGAGCAACAAGAAGACTTTTTCGATCAAGTCCGTTACTAATCAGTGCCTGATACAAGCTGGAAACGGTATCCAGATTTTTATTTTTTTCTCCGGCCTCAAAAGTAAACACGGAAATATCAGAGCTTACTTCACTTAAAGCTTTTTTTACAGGTGCTTCATACAATGGACCTACATTAGAATCTGTTACAATACAGATTTTTCTGTCCGCAAGTCCTTCTTCTCTCATAACCTGAGCCAGATTGGAAAAATCCTCTTCAAAACAGATTGGATATCTAAAATCCCCCTCACGCTTTACAAGTAATTTTGATTCAGCCATCGCGTTTTCCTCCTTGCTGTCAGATATAAAGCAGAATACGTACACCGAGACGTCCTTTTTTCGTCCGGCGGGATACTCCATCAAAAATAAAACGTCCTTTTTTTCGAACGGATATAATATCGCCTTCTTTAGGCTCATAGCCATTGGATGTAATCAGTTTTCCATTTACAAATACAAGACCTTCTTCAATACAATGTACAATACTGCTTCTTGACGTCCCAAAAGCCAGTGCGATCAATGAATCCAGACGTACAGAAGCACAGGTACCTGTAATTGGTGTCATTTTCGGCTGTGGAAATTCACCGGGGTCTTCTATCCTGGAAGCCACAACGGTGGTATGTCTTACACGGCACAGATTCTCCAGAAAAAAATCTGTCATTCTATGCAGGCAGAAGAAACTTGCCGTATGATCTTCTATGAGAATATCCCCCACAACACTTCTATCAACACCAAGATTTAATATGGCTCCAAGATAATCCCGATGTGTCAAATCTTCCGAAAATTTTACTGCCTTGGGTTCCAGACGGATACAGTCAATAGGATATTCCCCTGTAAAAGTAAGAGCATCAGAATGAAAGGCTACCATCTGACGCTCTGCATTTTCATATCCTCCAAAACTTTCCGCTGTTACGCCCAGCTTATGAAAATTCTGGCTGTTTAAAATATTTCGTTCATTTAAATTAAGAAAATCCGTAAATGTGGTAATATCTCGCTGATATGCCATATTCGCCAGTTCACGGATTCTCTTGATAAAAAGTTCTTCTTTATCCATGAAATCAGTACCCTACTCTTACAGATGGTACAGATCCTCCAAGGATATTCTGAAGATCACCGGTAATATCTACATTATATGGTCCAAGTACAAAAATGTAGCTGGATACCTGCTGAAGACTTCCTCCCAGGGAATAACATGCTCCTGAAGTAAAATCAATGATCCTCTGAGCAAGTTCCACATCAATTCCCTCAAGATTCAGAATTACAGTAGAATTGTCAACAAGTGTATCCGCAATCTCTCTGGCTTCTTCCATAGTAGTCGGTTTAATTACACAGACTTCCATATTTACAGTCTGTGCGGAACGCTTACTTGTACGCATTGGTGTGATTTTCGAAGACGGAGCTGGTCTGGAAACACGTTCCTGTCTTGCAGGTGCTTTTGTTGCAGCAGTCTTGGCTGTTACCTTTGGAGAAGCCACTTTAATTGGTTCTTCTTCCGGCTCATCATCCAGAAAATCCTCTTCGTCCTCTGTTTTCTTTTTGGAAAATTTCTCAAAAAACTTTTTCTTCGGTTTTTCTTCCATATCATCGTCATCATCAAGGAAGTCGTCGTCGTAATCATCTTCTTCCTCAAGGATGCTGTCATCTAATAATTCGTCATCGTCATAATCGTCGTTCAGTTTGATGGCATCTAAAAATTTATCTAAAACGCCCATTTTAAATCTCCAATCTTATTAGTCTTATATTGCGTAATTTCTTGCACCGAAAATACCGGTACCTACACGCACCATCGTAGCGCCCTCCTGCACGGCGACCATATAATCTCCGGTCATTCCCATACTCAGAACACTCATAGTAACATTATTAATGTTTTTAGCTGCAATGTCAACACTTAATTTCTTGAGTTCACGGAAAATTTCACGATTTTCCTCAGCATTTTCTACATAAGGAGCAATTGTCATAAGGCCTTTGACCTGTATATGGGAAAAACCTGCAATCTGTTCAATAAAGGGCAAAACTTCTTCCGGTTTTAAGCCAAATTTGCTCTCTTCCTGAGCTACATTTACTTCTATAAGAATCGGTACGACTACATTCTTTTTCTCTGCCTCTTTTTCTATGGTTTCAGCCAGTCGAAGAGAATCTACAGAATGGATCATCGCAACCTTATCCACAATATATTTTACTTTGTTACGCTGCAGATGTCCGATCATATGCCACTGAACATCCGCCGGCATCTGATCATATTTATCCACAATCTCCTGTACTTTATTTTCTCCGAAAACACGTGCACCTGCGGCATAAGCCTCCTGAAGCATTTCCACTGGTTTGGTTTTGCTGACAGCAATAAGTGTCACCTCTCCCGGATCTCTATTTACCTTCTTACAGGATTCTTCAATATTTTTTTGTACCTGTACTAAATTTTCCGCTACCATAGCCGAAAGCCTCCTTTATTAATAAAGTATATCTTGTTCACTTACTTTATCTGCATTTTTTACAATACGGTCATATCTGACAAGTCCATTATATGTTTCTTTGGAAACAACCGCGTATTCTTCATTTTCATCCAGAATTTCAATTCTGCGAAATACAGCATACCCTTGGTTGATGCAGTAAACGCCCTCCAGAACTTCTGTATCTCCGATTACAAACTTTTCTCCACTGTCCGGATCAATGATTGCATCGCCCTCATTGAATTTACTTTTATCAACGTAATAAATATAACTTACTTTCTGTGTTTTTTCATCCGTAACCTCATCACGTCCGTAAATACCCGTATTTATAAACGTTGTAGTACTGTTTCCTTTTTTGTTTCTGCCTGAAAGCATGAAGCCTGACTGCTGTGTATCTTTATCCGTTGTCATATATTTTGAGGGAATTGCATAAAATTCCTTCGTTACTATAGATGATAACGGAACTTTCAGTCCGGTCACATTATTGGTAACCAGCTCTATTTCAAGGAAACGATCTGATGCATATCGGATAAGGCCTTTATTGAAATCAATCCTTCCATATTTAGATCCGTCAATCTCCATAATGGAAAAATCTCCGGTCTGAGTCAGATCATCTTTTAAAAATTTAACACGTATAGATGTGCGGTCTTTCAGATTGGCAGCCTGTTTTTCACTTAGCGGAATCAACAGACTCCACCGTTCATCTGTAATAATTGTATAAACATCATCTCCGGCATTTACCTGGCCATCTGTTTTCAGATCTGTCTCCTGATAAGAATTCTGATCAAAATCTGCAGCTGTAACAGTGTCAACCGTTTTTGACTCGTATCCATCCGTAGAATACAAAATAATCCCATCGGTCTGTGCACGACGGATATTCGGATCACTGGAAACAGTTGTTGTAGTTGTTGTAACTTCCTCCCCATCTTCATTCACCGTACTGGTGGTAGACACACTGGAGTTATCAGAGGCATACTGAAGAATACTTCCGCTCAGTTGATATTTAAAACTGTATGTACTGTTAAATTTACTTGCATCAAAGCCTTTGGAAAAACTCTGCATATTACTGCGGATATCTGCCAGCTCATCCTTACTCAGAGAAGAACCACTGTCTGCGGCCTTGGAACTGTTTAAACTGTATACAGCTCCATTTGCATTGATTTTGGTTCCCTCTCTTGCATAATAGGTAACATACCCACCGGCATCTGCCTGTACTACATTTTCTGTCATAATAGACAGCCCGGTGTATGTTTCATTCATGGACAAGGGACCTGACGGAACCTGATAGGACTCCATATGAGAAGCCGTAAGATAAAGAATCACACTGAAAATCATATAAATAAGAATCGCTCCAAACATTACCGTTCCTATGTTCAGACCAAAAATTTTACGAAGTTTTGCTAGTATTCCAGGTGTGCTGCTGGAATGTGCTTTATTATCAGGCAAACGAATGCCTCCTTTACATCTTTCATTTCTTAAAATCCGTTTTATTGTAACATTTTCTTTTCCTGAATACAAGCTTTAAAACGTCCGAACATACTTTCCGAATATCCGTTTGCTATTTTTACAAAAGTATGTTATAATATTTAAAATATAATTTCGTGACGCTGTCATATTACGTCCGGCAGCAGATAAACTTTAACCCAGGGAGGTAAATACATATGACATATGGCAGAATCAGCAAAAAGCAGCAGGAAATACTGGATTATATGAAAAATGAAATTCTCAACAGAGGTTTTCCACCTTCTGTACGTGAGATCTGTGAAGCAGTAAATCTGAAGTCCACATCTTCTGTTCATTCTCACCTGGAAGCTCTCGAAAAAAACGGATATATTCGCAGAGACGCCACCAAACCCCGTGCAATTGAAATTATAGACGATAATTTCAATCTGGTGCGTCGTGAAGTTGTCAACGTCCCGCTTGTAGGTACCGTTGCAGCTGGACAGCCGATCCTGGCTGTTGAAAACATTGATGCCTACTTTCCAATCCCGGCAGAATATATGCCAAATGAACAGAGTTTTATGCTGACAGTAAAAGGTGACAGCATGATCAACGCCGGTATTTTTGATGGCGACCAGGTACTTGTAAAACAGCAGTCTACCGCCGAAAACGGAGATATGGTAGTTGCTCTGATTGATGATTCTGCCACAGTCAAAACATTCTATAAAGAAAATGGTTATTATCGTCTTCAGCCGGAAAATGACAATATGGAACCGATTATTATCACAGGAAACCTGAAAATCCTCGGCAAGGTATTTGGGGTGTTCCGTTTCTTTTCTTAAACTATGGTTTTCAGTTATGCGAAAACAGCAAAATGCGGTATCTGTTTAAAGGATACCGCATTTTTAGTGTTCAGCTTATTTATTCTTCACCCTCTGCCAGGAATTCCTGGGCATCAAGAATCTTTCCGTCTCTCCAGATTCTCTCCAGATCATAAAACAGTCTGTTCTCTTCGTCAAAGATATGGATGATCATATCGCCGTAATCCATAAGAACCCAGCTGGAGTTTCTGGTTCCCTCGATCTGTTTTGCCTCGTATCCGGCACGACCAAGCATCTCATCTGCATTGTCAACCATTGCCTGTACCTGATTCTGGTTGGAAGCACTTGCGATCACAAAATAATCTGCGATCACAGAAACCTCATGGATATCAATGATCTTGATATCTTTTGCTTTTTTATCATCCAGTGCCTTGCAGGCGATCCGGACCATCTCTTTTTCGATACTCATAGAATTTTAATCCTCCTGTCTGTTGGCTGCATCCTGCATTTTTCTGTCATGGAGGTCTTTATAATAAACATAAGCATCCCTGGTCGTACTGTCGATTTCCTTGGGATTTTCCTCCAGATATTCCAGTGTATCCTTCAAAATCTCATACATGCATTCGTCCAGATCTTCAAAAGCGATCTTTCGTACTTTCGGAAGATTCGGGGCTTTGTCACGCATTGGTTCAATATAATCTGAAATATATACGATCTTCTCAAGAAGACTCATTCCCGGTCTTCCAGTCGTATGATACGTGATCGCTGTCAGGATCTCTTCATCTTTAATGTCATATTTACTGCTGGCCACATAAGCCCCCAGCTTTGCGTGAAGAAGAAATGGATGATCCTTTTCAAAATCTGATACCGGAATATCATGCTGGCTGCACAGTTTCAGTTTCTTTTTATTAGGAATGCACTTTGCACTGTCATGAAGAAGACCAGCAGCCTGTGCATCCTCCAGATCATAACCATAAACCATGGCAAGTGCGGCACAGGTGTACATAACTCCCATCGTATGCTCAAATCTGGCTTCATCCAGATATTTGGAAAGTTTCTTTTTTATCTTGATAAAATCATATTTTCCCATCTGAATCATTTCCTTTATATATATCGTTTTTCTCAATATAGGAAATCACAGGCTGAGGAACATAGTAGCGGAGACTCTGTCCACTTTTATGCCAGGAACGGAGAAGCTCGCTGGAAACATCAATATTCATCGTATCCAATCGGATAAAATTCCCGCTGTACTTCTGTGCCAGAAGTTCCATCTGCTGATCAAGCTCCTTTAACGGGGTATGATCTCTGGTTGCTACTACCAGCACTGCTTCCTGACAGATGCGTCCCGGTTCCCTCCAGGTATCAAAATTATAAAGGGAATCCGCACCGATAATAAAATAATATTCTGTATCCGGATTCGCTGCATTCAACTGTTCCAACGTCCGGTAAGTATACGTATAGCCTTCCTCATGCATCTCGATCAGAGACAGCTCAAAATGAGGATTGTCCTTTATGGCAAGACGAACCATTTCCGCACGCTGTTCATCGGTAGCCCGGCCTTTCCGGTTTCGTTTATGCGGGGGATTTCCACAGGGCATAAACAAAACCTTATCAAGGCCCAGCTGTTCATAGGCTTTTTCTCCCAGAATCAGATGTCCCATATGAATGGGATCAAAAGTGCCGCCCATGATTCCTATTTTTTTTACTTTTTTGCTCAATTATGACCTCCCGAAATTACGGAAGAATGATCTTTTTCTTATCCTTTTTACCTTCTCTGTAGAGGACGATCTTTTTACCGATCACCTGTACTACCTGAGATCTTGTTCTCTCTGCAAGGACCTGTGCCATTTCACGTGGGTCTTCCAGACAGTTCTGAAGAACACTGATCTTGATCAGCTCTCTTGCTGCAAGAGCTTCCTCAACAGCAGCAGTATTTTCAGGAGTAAGACCTCCCTTGCCAAGCTGAAGGATCGGATCCATGGTCATGGCAAGGCCTTTTAAATATGCTCTCTGCTTACTTGTCATTTGTTATACCTCTTATTTATAATAATCGAAATCAAAGCCATACATACGAACCGTATCGCCTTCCTGGATACCGGCCTTTTCCAGTTCTTCCAGAATGCCGCCTTCTTTCAGGAATCTCTGGAAGAACGCAAATCCCTTCTCGGAATCCAGATTTGTATAACCAAGCATTTTTTCAATCTTAGGACCTTCCACAAGGAAGACTTCCGGATCTTCTTCGCTGCGTTCTACAGTAAACGGAAGATTCTCATTTACCAGAACATCCTCAGGGAAGAATTCCTGCTCAAACACGACCGGTTTCATAGGACTCTTGTCCAGAAGCTCTTTCACATGGAAAAGGAGCTCTCTGACACCCTGTCCGGTAACAGCTGAAATCGGATATACGGAAATGCCCTGCGGCTCAAATTCTTCTTTCAGTCGATCGATGGGGTTTTCTTCACCATCGTCAAAAATGCAGTCGATCTTGTTGGCTGCGATCACCTGCGGTCTTGCCGCAATTTCCGGATTGTAAGCTTCCAGCTCTTTATTGATCTTGTGGATATCCTCTACCGGATCACGACCTTCTACAGAAGCTGCATCTACAATGTGGATAATAACTCGTGTACGCTCAATATGACGGAGGAATTCATGTCCAAGTCCCACACCTTCGGATGCACCCTCGATCAGTCCCGGGATATCCGCGATAACAAAACCACCGTTATCCGTATCTACAACGCCAAGATTCGGGCTTAATGTTGTAAAATGATAATTGGCGATCTTCGGCTGTGCATTGGTCACACGGGAAAGGAACGTGGATTTACCAACATTCGGGAATCCTACAAGACCAACATCCGCGATCACTTTGAGCTCAAGGAGAACTTCAAGCTCCTGAGCCGGCTGTCCTGGCTGCGCGTATTTCGGTACCTGCATGGTAGCTGTTGCGTAGTGCTGATTTCCCTTTCCGCCACGGCCACCTTTTAACACGATCTGTCTGCGGTTCTCACCGGACATATCTGCAATGACTTTACCGGATTCCGCATCCATGATAACTGTTCCTTCCGGAACTTTCAGGACAACATCTTTGCCATCAGCGCCATGACAGCGTTTCTTACCGCCCTCCTGGCCATCCTCAGCTTTATATTTTCTTCTGTGTCTGTAGTCTCCGAGAGTATTCTGACCCTCATCGATCTCAAAAATCACATCACCGCCACGGCCACCATCGCCGCCGTCCGGGCCACCATTCGGTACATACAGCTCACGGCGGAAGCTTACATGTCCGTCGCCGCCTTTACCGGAGCGGATAATGATCCTTGCTCTATCTGCAAACATATTACACCTCTATTCCAAAAAAAGGCTCCAAACCGGATCGATTTGAAGCCTTTTACCTATTTCATTACTCTGCGTCTACAGGAACGATAGAAACCTGTTTCTTATCGCGACCTTTTCTTGTGAATCTTACGACTCCGTCTGTAAGTGCAAATAAAGTATAGTCTTTACCGCAGCCTACGTTTTCACCTGGGTGAATCTTGGTTCCGCGCTGTCTGTAAAGAATGTTTCCGGCTTTTACAAACTGTCCGTCTGCTCTTTTCGCACCTAATCTCTTAGACTCGGAATCACGACCGTTCTTTGTAGAACCAACTCCCTTTTTATGTGCGAATAACTGAAGGTTCATCTTCATCATTGTTGTTACACCTCCTTGACTTTTACTGTCAAATATCGATTGTTATAACTACCAGCAATTTCCGTCAGACCGAGAAGTAAGGAATCCATAAGGAGCATTCCCTGTTCAGAAAGATCATTTCTGAAATGAATGGAAACAAATCCATCCTTTTCATGCACATCAAAATTATCATCTGTGAATTTCTCAAGAGAATTCACCGTGTTAATAATCAGCGCAGACACAGCAGCACAGACAATATCCTGCCCGGCTTCCGCATAACCGGCATGTCCCTTCGAAATAAATTCTTCGTAAGATCCGTTTTTCTTTCTGACTTTAATTGTAATCATGATGACACCAGATTAACCGTTAATCTTTTCGATCTTAACTTTGGTGTACTGCTGTCTGTGTCCGTTTTTCTTGTGATATCCAGTTTTGCGTTTGTATTTGTAAACGATGACCTTGCGATTCTTACCGTTTTCAACTACAGAAGCGGTAACACTGGCATCTTTTACATCTTCGCCAACCTTTAATCCGTCATTGCTAACTGCGATTACGTTGTCAAATGTTACGGTTTCACCAGCTTCTACACCGAGCTTTTCAACTTTAATTACGTCACCCTCGGCAACCTTGTACTGTTTACCACCTGTTGCAATAATTGCGTACATCTGTGGCACCTCCTAATTATTTACTCGCCAAATTCGGTGGCTTCTGTCCTAAAACCGAAGCGCTTTAACCTCTTTGTGCGGCATACTCGATTATCATAACAGTGACATGCTGTTCTGTCAATAGTTTTTTTGACATTTTTATTATTTTTTTGCAAGTTCCCGGATATCTTCGATCACAGGACGTCTTACTTTCTTTCTGGTCATTTCCAAAATGTGTAATGGCGTGATATCAATGGCACGGCTCTTTATCGGATCTTTTCTGAGAAGCTTCTGTAAAACATGGAACAGTTCATCTCTGTGATCCGGGTTTTCCATATTGATAAAATCGATCAGAATAATGCCGGAAAGATTGCGAAGCCGTAACTGCCGGCTGATCTCTGCCGCCGCTTCCAGATTGATCTTGCGGAACGTTTCTTCCATTTTCTTCTTTCCGGTATATTTCCCACTGTTTACATCAATGGATACAAAAGCTTCGGTCTGCTGGATCACCAGAAATCCTCCACTGTTCAGCCATACTTTTTCTTTCTGGATCGTATCTAGTGCAGTTTCTACGCGATACAGTTTATAAAGCGGAAGCAGTTTATCCTGATAAAAACGAAGCTTTTCTTTGAGCTCCGGGCTGATCTCTTCCAGATATCCCTGAATCGTTTCCCTGATCTCGGGCACATCGGTGATGATCTCATCCAGGTCACGGCCATAAGCATCCCGTACAGCCGCCACATAAAATGGTTCTGTCTCCAGTACCAGACTGAAGCAGGTGCGGTTACGCCCCTGAACTACAGCTTTGTAGTAACGGCCTTTCAGCCATTCCAGTTCCTTCAGGATTTCTTCTTTGGAAGCGTCTGCGGCATTGGTACGGACGATGATCCCGAATTCTTTATCCGGGCGGTCTGCTTCTTCTTTCAGCCATCCGCTGAGGCGATGGCGGTCTTCCTGTGTCAGTTTGGAAGACAGTCCAAATTTTTTATCTCCTGTCGTAAGAACAAGATATCTTCCTGTAAAATTCAGATTGGATGTCAGTGCAGGAAGTTTTCCCTTCATAGCATCCCTGCTCACCTGGACCAGAAGTTCATCTCCCGGACGCAATGGCCCGTTCCCTTTTCTTCCTGCGGAAAAAACAGCTCTCTGCGCTTCCGCAAGAGGATAGTAACATCTCTTTCCAGGTCCGATCTGGACAAAAGCCGCCTGGATATTGGATGCGATATTCTCAACCTGTCCGGTATAGATATTTCCAAGAATGGATTTTTCCTGATCGGATTCCAGCCGGACCTCCATGATCCGTTCCTCTTCAATAAGAGCCGCAACTGTACAGGGTACATCATGGATCTCCATCCTTGTTATGATCAGTTTACTCAATTTCCTCACCTAATGATTCCAGCGTTACAAAACGCGGGCTTGCATTTTCTCCCTGGTCTGCATACATTTCCAGACGTTTTACTGTAAAGGCAAATTCCGGAAGTTCTTCTCCCAGCCATTTGAAGAATGTATTTGTTACCAGTTCCGGTTTCGTGTAATTGGAGCTTGCGGATGCCAGCATATAGAAGAAACCATTATTTCTTACTTTCATTTTATAGATATTCGGACGAAGATCGATTTCCTTTTCACTGCGCTTTGTCTGTTTGGTCACTTTGATCTCCGGCTGTGCCAGAAATTCTTCCACACGGTTTTTCCATTCAATAGAAGGCTCCTTGCCCGGCCGGAACTCCACAAAGTAATCTGCTGCTGCCACCAGCGCCATCGCTTTACCCGCTTTTCCATCCTCTACCTTACGGACACTTACGATATGCATTCCCTCTGCCATCTGTTCATCCAGACGGGCTGCAATCTCAGCCGTAGACATATCTTCTGCCATTTCCAGGTCAAAATAATCTCCCAGGCTTTCCATTCCAACACCAAGTGGAACTGCAAAAGACATGATCATATGGGGGCTGTACCCACCGGAAAAAGCTACCGGAAGTTCTGCACGACGAAGTGCTTTCTGGAAATAACGCATGGTATCCAGATGTCCCACAAACTTCATAGGGCCTTCTTTACTGAATTTAATTCTTACCTTCAAGGCAGACACCTCCTTTAAATTTCATAGCTCCACATGCGGAACATTTCTGACGGCAGTTTTCTGTCACAACGCCCTCTTTTGCACGCTGCCATTCACGCTCCAGGAATTTACGGCTGACACCAGTATCAATGAAATCCCATGGAAGGATCTCATCCAGGCTTCTTTCACGAAGTGTATAGAATGTCATATCCACACCACACTCAGCCATGGCTTCTTTCCAGATATCATAATCAAAATTTTCTGTCCAGGCGTCATAGAGAGCACCTTTTTCATAAGCTTTCAGGATCACGTCCGCACATCGTCTGTCACCACGTGCGAGAAATCCTTCCAGAGCTGTTACATCCGGTTCATGCCAGTTGTAACGGATACTTCTCTGATTCAGCTGGGCGCGGACTTCATTTTTAACCACCTTGGCTTTTTCCACAAAATCCTGCTCTGTATACATTGGTGCCCACTGAAATGGGGTGAACGGCTTCGGCACAAAGAAAGATGTGCTGACGTTGATCTGTACCTTGCCTTTACGCTGTTCTTTCGGAACTACCTCATAATAGGTCTCTGCGATCTTCTGTGCCAGATGAGCAATTCCCTTCATATCGTCTTCTGTTTCTGTTGGAAGGCCAAGCATAAAGTAAAGTTTTACCTGATTCCAGCCGCCTTTGAACGCCTCGCCAGCACCATGGAGGATCACTTCCTCTGTCAGTCCTTTGTTGATAACGTCACGGAGACGCTGAGAACCGGCCTCCGGTGCAAAAGTCAGGCTGCTTTTCTTTACATCCTGCACTTTACTCATAACATCCAGCGCAAAAGCATCGATCCTGAGAGACGGAAGAGAGATATTGATCGCTTTTCCATGGAACTCCTCGATCAGGAAATTCACCAGTTCTTTCAGCTGGGAATAATCACTGGAACTTAAAGAACTGAGGGAAATCTCTTCGTGTCCTGTATTTTTCAGCATGATACGTGCGGATTCTTTCAGAGTCTCCACATCACGTTCACGGGTAGGACGGTAGATCATTCCTGCCTGGCAGAAACGACATCCACGGATACATCCTCGCTGGATTTCCAGAGTTACACGATCCTGTGTAGCTTTAATATGTGGAACAACCGGTGCTTCCACTGCACGGTATTCCTTCTCCATGTCTATAATCAGCTGTTTCTGGACTTTTTCCGGAACGCCAGCCTCTGTTGGCGCAAAGGATGCGATCGTGCCGTCTTCTTTATAGGTAACTTCATAAAGAGATGGAACATAAATTCCAGGGATCTTAGCTGCTGCCAGAAGAAAATCTCTCCTGCTGCCGCCAGCTTTCTTATTGGCCTTATAAGCATCAAAAAGAGCATCATAAACCGTCTCGCCCTCTCCAATATAGAACAGGTCAAAAAACGGCGCCAGCGGCTCCGGATTATACGCACAGGCACCACCACCGATCACAATCGGGAAATCCTCACCACGGTCCGCACTTTTCAGCGGAATCCCGCTGAGATCCAGTACCTGGAGGATATTGGTATAACACATTTCATAACCAAGAGTAATACCAAGAAAATCAAAATCACGGATCGGCTCCTGGGACTCCAGTGCAAATAACGGGATATTCTGTTCCCTCATCACTTTATCCAGATCCGGCCACGGAGAAAAAAGGCGCTCGCACCATACGTCCTCACGCTGGTTAAACATGTTGTAGAGGATCATCATACCGAGGTTGGACATGCCGATTTCATAGACATCCGGGAAGCACATTGCAAAACGGATTTCTACCTCATTTTTATCTTTCATTACAGAGTTGACTTCGCCGCCAATATAGCGGGCAGCTTTATCAACTTTGAGCAAAATTTCATCACTTAATGCTAGTTTTCTCATTCTATCCCTTTCTAAAATTAGTAGTATTTCACAAAGAATTTAAAGATATAAAATTCAGTGAAACATCAAAAATGTTTATATTTGTAAGCCAATTCTTGTGTAAAAAGTTGCTATAAAATGGTGCCCAAAACCCCGTTTGGTCAAAAATGGACATTTTTTCAACTTGCCAACAATGGTTATCATTACCCGCAAACAGTTAATATCCTGCGGATTTTCGCGAACTTATCGTAAAGAAAAATGGCATTTTGTATATTAAAATACAATGCAATGCCAAATATCACTAATAGCACAAAATTGACACACCTTCTCCCTATTATAATCATCTATGGTTAGGATTTCAAGAAAATTGTGTTCTTAACTGTATATAGCGATTGCATCCTTGTGCAGGGAGAATAATCCGGATCCGGACTCCAGTAAGGTTTCCTGGCATTTCATCAGTATTTAAAAAGAAATTCCACCATCTGCGTATTTGCACGTTTACTTTCCTCCATTTCAGGAAAAGTTGTACTAAAAGCATGCGGAAGTTTTTTGTCCACCTCATAATCCTCAAGATGACAGATCACACCGGCTTTTTTTATCGCTTTTGCATACTGTCTGCTGTAATTTCGAAGAGTATCTCCATAAGCTGTGACCAGAAATGACGGTGGCAGGTTTCGGATAATTTCTTTGTTTTCCGGATTTATATATGGATAAAACGAACTCTTTTTCCAGTGTTTCCCGTAAATATAGGAGGGAAGAAAAATCCCTATACTGTCCGGTTTGGTTGTATAATACATTCCACTTGCCAGACCCAGCGCCCGAATTTTCAGATCATTTGGAACAACCTGAAAAGCCTTTGCCAATTCAGGACTTTTTAACATAGCGGCCAGATATACGCACAGGCTCGCCCCCGCACTGGTTCCTGTCATATAAATATGTTCTCCGTCACCATCATAGGTTTCAAAATATCTCTTTGCATTTCCCATTCCTGTCATCAGATCCTTAAGAATCTGCGGAAACAACGCTTCCGGTGCAAGCGGATATTCAAATGAGAACACCAAAAAACCTCTCTGACTCATTTCTGCACAGAACAAATGGCCCTCTTCTTTTTTCCCAAGGAGAAAACCGCCTCCGTGCAGGTTAAACATGACTGGAAGTTTTCCTTCATAATTTCGGGGACGGTAAATATCCATGAAATGACAGGGCTTTCCATCTCCCATATAGTCAATGTCACAAATGAGTTCCACATCTTCCGGAAACAGATATTCCGCTTCATGTTTTTTCAGAAAATTATCAAGAAGTTTTTCTTTTTTTGCGGTTTGCTGTGCAATCATTTTATTAAACATGATTTCCCCTCCAGCTATGAAACAATCTACTATTAATACAAATGAATTTTCTTCTCCACAAGTCTGTCACCTTCATACTGCAATTTTACAGAAAAAAAGCGTTTTTCTCCTGAAAGTAGCAAATCAAGAAATACCTGATCCCCCTCCCATGCCGGAAGATTCGGCACCATGGCTTTGTCAACCCAGCAAAGTTCTCCCTCATCACATTCAATCAGTTCTCCTGTATATTCATCGGCCGTGAACACACACATAAGTTCTGATTCGCATTCACTGTTTATAAATGTCACCAGGCCACGGAACTTATAGGAGGTAAGTGTCAGCCCTGTTTCCTCTTTCACCTCACGAACAAGGCATTCTTCCGGAGTTTCCTGACTTTCCACATGCCCGCCAACGCCGATCCATTTGCCCTCATTCATATCATCCTGTTTTTTTACTCTGTGAAGCATCAGGAATTTATCATCGTTTTCTATATAACATAATGTCGTTGTCGTCATTTGATCCCTTCTTTCAGTTCCATCATCCTGCCACTGCCAGTGTGATATAAACCAGGATTGAGACCACACAATACAGAGAATTTGTTGTGGATGCATAGGCACTGCTCTCTTTCTTTCTCAGAAAAGTCTGCATACTGAATGTAGCAGGCGAGGACATATATGTAATAACCGCCAGGTTCAGAAGCCTGGAACCTCCTGCCAAATATTTTACTGCCATGAGAACTCCCGCAATCATCACTGCCTGCAAAAGGACTCTCAGCAATATGGTTTTGAGGCAGGGTCTGATAAGTTCCGGCGCAAGTTCCATACTGTACCCAACTACAATAAGAATAATCGGCGTAATGGCCGTTGTCAGAATATTCTCCACACTGAGATAACAATTGCCAAAAGGACTGTCCAGAAGCCGGGTGATCATTCGTGTCAGTCCCGCAATAATTCCAAGAACCGTTCCTATAAAAGCAGGGGTTCGCAATGCACTGTAAAACAGGCTTTTTGCATTGATCTTTTCCCCGTTTTCCGTCTGTCCCAGCATTCCCATATACACACTGAATCCAAAAAGAAGTCCCGCAATATCCAGCACTGCAATCTGTGAAAGATTTTCGCTGCCACAAAGACTTGTATACAACGGGTAAGCCATCATTCCACCTTCATAGATACAGACCAGAAACGGAAGATATTTCTTATATGGCTCGTCCATAAATCTTTTCATCCAGAATCCTGCCCCAAATGAAATCAAGAGCATCACAAACATGATCAGAACCAGAATTCCGATCTTTCCACTGTACTCTGCTGTTGCCAGTGCATGAAAAATTGCCACAGGAAGCATAATATTTGTTACCAGTGTTTTCATGTTATTGACACCACTCTGATCTAAAAGTTTCCATTTTCTGCACAGGATTCCAAGAATGATCATCGCCAGTACAGGCAAAACAATCTCCAAAACTTCCATCTCTCTGTCTTCCTCTCCATTGTCTTTAATCTTTTGTTTTTATCTGTTTCTGTGCATCTGCAAAATCTCCATCATCACTTCATATACCGCCATATTCTCTCTCACCACCAGAGCCAGGTTCTCTTTCGCCTGATTCAAAAGATGAAAAAGTTTTCGTACACTGGAATATTTTTCCGCAGAGCACCTGGATCTTAAATATCCTTTTTCGTCGTAATAATACTGTTCATCCAGCAATACAACGATCTTCTCCACATCTCTCACTGCCTGGATACCAAGCTGTCCAGAACCCTCTGGCATCCGCTGCTGATATCCCTGTCTCACAAAATCATTCATAAGATTTTCCGATTCTCGGCCATTACCAGCATACACCACTGCAATATTCGGATACCATCTGGGACTTCTTTTTTCCGGCAGGTGCATCATGTTCTGGATAAAAGTGGAAAGCTCCGCATTGGTACGGATCCGGTTTGTCAGATGAAATTTCTGGAGCCCCGGCAGATTCTCCAGTCTTTCCACAATGCTACGGTCCAGCTCTTCCGGTGAAATCACATCTTCGGAGTCACTGGAAAAGATCACTGGCCTGTGCTCACTCCAAGTAAGCAGAACCGATAATTTTTCCAGAGACAGAAGATGTGCTTCGTCTACCAGAATGCTGCTGTAGCAGCCAAGATCTGTCGTCTCTTCCAGCTGAGTATCTTCCAGAAAATCTATCCGCCGCAGACGTTCATGGAGGATCTTCCATTCTTTTCCCGCCTCTCCACAGTGAATGATACAGACTTTCTGGCGCACGGACAGCTTCATCGCAATATCATAAAGCAACAATGTTTTTCCTGTTCCGGGAAGTCCGCTGAACCAGAAATATCCTTTCCTTTCTCCACGGATCCTCTTCAGGATCTGCCGTTCAATATCTCGCTGCTGGGAAGTAAGGAAATACTCTTTTTTGAGAAAGCGCTCCGGTTCTGTCAGTGGAGAGATCAGATACAGCTCTGCCTGAAACAGATCCTCGATATCTCCCTCATAGTCCGGAGTTTCTTTCTCCAATGCATTGCAAAGCTGTTCCCAGTCCCCCTCCACAATATGATCGTGATTGGTCAGTCTCACCAGACGGTCTTCACTGCTGATATAAGTATACGACAGGATCGGTTTCCCGAAAACGGACAGATAATACCGGTTCTGGATCAGCTGTCTCCGGATGGCCTCGTCCGATACGCTGCCGCTTTTCAGTTCAATATTCACAATCTGGTCATCTTTGATCTGAAGAAGGTCAAACTCCTTTCCAAGCTTCGGAATCTGAAACGAATAAAAAAAACGGAGTTTATATACTTCTTCCATATGTAGTTCCAGCTGTTTCACCAGCGCTTTCATACTTTCCAGTTCCCACTCTTTAATCCGGAGGAAAAAATCTCTGCCAGAAAGCTGACGCTCCAGTTTCTGGATACATTCCATATTCTGATTTCTTGTAAGTGCATAGATCGATATTGCTTTCATATTTTGCCCCTTACTTTACCGTTTATTTCTTTATCCGCAGTGTCCTTAAATATTCCTTCTGCTCCGATGTAATCCGGTAACTTTCAATGGCCTTCTGTATCGTCTTGTTATGAGTCCAGACATCCATCTGACGCTTTTCCAGGAAAGGAAGAACTTTCTCATACTGTTTTGCCAGAGCTGTGGCAAAATACCAGGCACGCATCATATTTACATAATATTCTTCCGACCGGATCGCTGCTACTTTTTCAGGATATTCTGTCTTAAATTCCTCATCCAGATAATGGCGCATCAGCATACTGATCCCAAACCGGATGGTATACGGCTGATCCGATTCTATCCAGCGAAAAACTTCCCGGATAAATACATCCCGGTGTTTTTTCATCATATGGAGTGCCAGCAGATCACAGGTTGCCCAGTTATCAATAAACGGAAGAAAGCGCTCCAGTTCTTCCAGACATTTATCATAGTCTCTGATCTGTTCGATCAGCAGTCCATGGAGATTATTTTCCTCGTAATACTGATGGGGAAGAACCTGGAGAAATATTTCGGATTCTTCTGTTTTTCCAAACTTTTTGGCAAATTTCCGCAACATCGGTGTCCGGATCCCGATAAACTTCGTTTTCTCCATTGTAGGCACCAGTTTTGCATGAAAATCCCGATACTCTGCATCCTGCATTTCAAAAAGTCTTTTCTGCACATCGTGGATTATTTCTTCCTGATTCATTTCTTATCTCCGCCTTTCACACCAAAGATTGCGATCAGAGAACTTACAAGGAGAAGCATGGGATAAAACAGCTTCGGCATGATTTGAAAAGCGGAAAGCTCGCATCCCAGCTCATTTGCCGCAGAAATAGCCACCAGCATCTGGGCTCCGTAGGGGATCACCCCCTGGAAGATGCAGGAAAATGTATCCAGAATGGACGCTGTTTTTCGGGATGTGATCTTATATTCCAGTGCCATCTCCTTTGCGATTGGGTTTGCCATAACAATGGCTACCGTATTATTGGCTGTTGCGATATCCATAGCCCCAACAAGAAGTCCCATGCCAAGAAGTCCGCATTTTTTTCCTTTAAAAACTCTCTGTATTCCGGAAAGAAGTGCTTCAAAACCGCCATACTCCCGGATCAGCGCACACATGGCTGCTACAAGGATAGCCACCATACAGGTCTCGAACATTCCGGAAACACCGGAGCCGATATTGGTCAGAAGCTCCACTGGTGTGATATGTCCTCCAAGAAGCATGATAAACGCTCCGGAGACAATTCCGATCAGAAGTACCACAAATACATTGATGCCGATGATCCCGCCGATCAGAACCAGAACATACGGAAAGATCTGTATAAGATGATAATCCTGTACCACTCTTCCCTGGATCTCTGTCTGAAAAGACAGGATAAGGATCAGGATCAGTGTAACAACAGCTGCTGGAAATGCGATCCAGAAATTTTCCCGGAATTTATCCTTCATCTGACAGCCCTGACCGTTGCAGGCCGCGATCGTGGTATCAGAAATAAAAGAAAGGTTGTCACCGAACATGGCTCCTCCCATCACCGACGCCACACAAAATGCCATATCAAAACCGGAGGCTTTGGAAACCGCTACCGCAATAGGGGTAAGAAGCGTGATAGTCCCAACGGAGGTTCCCATCGCCACAGAAACAAAGCAGGCAACTACAAACAGTACCGCAACGGAAAAACGTGCAGGTATCAGAGAAAGCATGCAGTAGGCCACACTTTCTGCACTGCTGCGCCCCACAACGCCCACAAAAGAGCCTGCTGTCAGAAAGATCAGAAGCATGGTGATGATATTTTTATCTCCTACTCCTTTTGCCATAAGCTCCAGCTTTCTGTCAAAGCTGATCATTCTGTTCTGAACACATGCCACCAGGATCGCAACCAGAAAAGCCACAACGATCGGTACATTATAAAATCCCATGGGGATCTCCATCACATACTCGAACAATATTCCCAGTCCCAGATACAGGACCAGAAAAACACCGATAGGCAGCAGTGCGATCACATTTCCTTTTTTCTTCATTTCCTCCATAAAACAATTCCCTTCATCACTTATTATATTCCCGGCTTTTTTCTCCGGGTGATCTGTTTTCTATCATATCATATTTCCCTATTCCTGTCCTGCTGCTGACGGAAACTTCTTCATATTTCCGGCACGATCCTGTTATCTCTAATATTTTTTACCTTATTTAACAAGATTTTCATTAATTAAATCATTCCTTCCGTTGAAATCCGGAGCTTTTTTCAGTATAATTGGCTGTAGACAATTGTGAAAAAGATATCCGAAGGATTTATGGTGATATCTCTGATCACAGTCATTAAAGGAGGAATATGATTATGGCAACATGGAAAAATCTGGACACTCTTGCTTCTTACAGCACACTTAACGGTCTGAAAGATCACGTGAACATTGCAGAGGCAATGTCCGGCGAGCAGGGTGCAGAACGTGTAAAGAAGTACAGCGTACCGATGGCAGCAGGTCTGGCTTACAATTACGCAGCTAAGGAAGTGGACGAGACCGTTCTTGACGCACTTTCCAAACTGGCTGATGAAGCAGAACTGATTGAGAAATTCCAGGAATTATACAACGGCGCAGTGATCAACACAGGTGAAAAACGTATGGTCCTTCATCATCTTGCACGTACACAGCTTGGTGATCCTGTTGTTGTTGACGGTGTAGACAAGCGAGAATTCTATGTAGCTCAGCAGAAGAAAGCTGCAGATTTTGCAAACAAAGTACATGCAGGAGAGATCACAAACGAAGCCGGTGAGAAATTTACTACTGTTGTACAGATCGGTATCGGCGGAAGTGACCTGGGACCGCGTGCATTATATATCGCACTTGAGAACTGGGCAAAGGCAAACAACACCTTCAAGATGGAAGCAAAATTCATCAGCAACGTTGACCCGGATGATGCAGCTGCTGTTCTTGCATCTGTAGATCTTGCTCACTCTCTTTTCATCGTTGTATCCAAATCCGGTACAACACTTGAAACTCTGACAAACGAGGCATTCGTAAAAGACGCCCTTACAAAAGCGGGCCTGAACCCGTCCAGACATATGCTTGCTGTAACCAGTGAGACCTCTCCTCTTGCAAAGAGTGATGAGTACCTTACCGCTATTTTCATGGACGACTATATCGGCGGACGTTACTCTTCAGTTTCCGGCGTAGGCGGAGCGATCCTTTCCCTTGCATTCGGACCGGAAGTATTCGCAGACATCCTTGACGGAGCTGCCGAGGAGGATAAACTTGCAACAAATAAGAACATTCTTGAAAACCCGGATATGCTGGATGCCCTGATCGGCATTTATGAGAGAAACGTACAGGGATATCCTTCTACAGCAGTTTTACCATACTCCCAGGCATTAAGCCGCTTCCCTGCTCATCTTCAGCAGTGTGATATGGAGTCTAACGGTAAATCCGTAAACCGCTTTGGTGAGCCGGTGGATTATGTGACCGGACCGGTGATCTTCGGTGAGCCAGGAACCAACGGACAGCATTCCTTCTACCAGCTTCTCCATCAGGGAACCAATGTTGTTCCGCTTCAGTTCATCGGCTTTAAGAAGAGCCAGCTTGGTGTTGATGTTGATATTGAGAACAGCACAAGCCAGCAGAAGCTTTGCGCAAACGTTGCAGCGCAGATCGTTGCTTTTGCATGCGGAAAAGAAGATGAGAACCTGAACAAAAACTTCAAGGGCGGACGTCCTTCCAGCATCATTGTTGGTGAGGAACTTACACCGAAGTCTCTGGGTGCTCTTCTTGCACACTTTGAGAACAAGATCATGTTCCAGGGCTTTGTCTGGAACCTGAACAGCTTTGACCAGGAAGGTGTACAGCTTGGTAAAGTTCTTGCAAAACGTGTTCTTGCTCATGACACAGACGGAGCACTGAAAGTTTATAGCGATCTTCTGAACATCTGATAAACAGATTTTTACCGTCCTGGAGAACTTTTTCTTTCAGGACGGTTTTTCTGTCTTTCTATCTATCACGGAAAGGAATTTCATAAACATGCAGCAGATAAAAATGATCGGCCTGGATCTGGACGGCACTCTTCTGAATACCAAAAAAGAGCTTACAGACCATACCCGTCGTGTCCTTGCGGAGGCTATTAATGCAGGTATCCTGGTTCTTATGGCAACCGGCCGCCCCTTTACAGGCATTCCCGAAGAGCTTCGTACTTTTCCGGGTATCCACTATGCCTTAACTTCCAATGGAGCCCGGGTTCTGGATACCGATCACAACAAAATCTTAATTGAACAGCTTCTTCCCATGGAAAGTGCCAAAAAAGCTCTCCGAATCTTTGAGAAATATGATACATTAAGTGAGATTTATTTTGACGGCCAGGGATATGCGGACGCTGCCAAACTTGACAATGTGGGAAAATATCATCACGATCCCAATATGTGGAATTATGTACGCACTACCCGTATCGCCGTTCCGGATATCTGGGATGTTATTGCAAAAGAAAACAGAAACATGGATAAAGTCCAGGCACTTTTTGCAAATATGGACGAGCGTGCCGCTGCCTGGAAGGAATTAAGTGAACTTAAAGAGCTGGAACTGGTAGGCTCTTTAAGCTACAATATTGAGATCAACGCCGCAGGTGTCAACAAAGGAACTGCTCTTGTCGCTCTTGGCAAAATGCTGGGGATCCCAAGAGAATCCATCATGGCATGCGGAGACGGCGACAACGATGTCCATCTTCTCCGGGAAGTTGGTTTTGGCGTAGCCATGGCTAATGCACAGCCCCAGGTGAAGGAAGCAGCCGATTATATTACTGCTTCCAATGACGAAGACGGCGTAGCATGCGCCATTGAAAAGTTTGCACTGCACCGATGAGATATTCTATTATGTATGTCAAAAAGGAACCGACAGTTTTTACGCTGTCGGTTCCTTTTTTAGAATGGGATTGAATAGCGGTACATTCACATTCGATCAATATTCATAGTTTCCTGCCGGCTGTTTGATCCTGGTAAGAAGATCCTGGTAAGAAGATCATGCCAGGACTGATCCCAGATATACCATTTTCCGGTTTTGGAGTGCTTATATGTACAGATCCATCTGGAACTGTCACTGCCTGCAAAATCAGTAAATGATCTGTAGATCGCAGGAGTGGTCTGGGTCGGTTCAAAATACGGGATATCTTCACTGATGGAATTTCCTTTACCCGGAAGTGTGTCCTGTCTTAACGTAATGGAAATCGGTTTAGACGGAGTATAATTGTTGGCCGGAGTTGCTCCATTCAGGTAAGAATTGCCAAGATATTTATATCCGTTATCCGCTTTCATACGATCCCTCAAAAAGTTTTTGTAATACTGGGTCATCTCTTTATTATTGAGATAAGAAATCATCTCCTCGCAGTCCGTCGGATTGGTCGGTGTCCAGGTACGATATGCAAGGATCAGAAAAGCCATGGTCTTATAGCGGCTGTCTGCCGTTGTGATATCATACTGTTTCAGCTCCTCCGCATTGGTCGGGATCGTGGTAAAGGTGTAAGTATAGGTATTTATCGTTACATCAATGACTTCCTTCTGTCCTTTATCATTGGTGATCTCTTTTTTTGCAGATTTAGTTCCTTTTGTAAGAACCGGCTCCACCTGTTTCTTTACTGTCTGTGTCACGTGGACAGTACAGCTGCCTCGCCAGGTACTCTTATCCCGGACCTGGATCTTTGTTGTTCCCACATTCACTGCCGTTACTTTGCCTTTACTGTCTACAGTTGCAACAGATGTATCATCACTGGTCCATACAAGAATCTCTTTATAATTCTTTACCTGAAGCTGTCTCACATCACCTTTATTCATATTTAAGGTGGTGGCACTTAAAGATGGTTTCGGCACCGGTGTAGGTGTCGGCTTCGGTTTCTGCGCTGCTTTTACTGTAACCTTACAGTTAAATTTCTTAGTATTTGCCTTCGCTGTGATCACTGCCGTTCCTTTTTTCACTGCGGTGATCTTTCCTTTGGAATCCACACGTGCGACCTTAGGATTAGAAGAAGAATATTTCACCTTCACAGTTGTTCCTGTCAGTTTAATGGCACTGGAATTCTTTTCTGTTAATGTCAGCGATGTCCTGCTGAGCTTTGGTGTCTCTACCTTTACAACACATTTGTATGTTTTTTTGCTTACCTTTGCATAGATCGTTGCGGAGCCTTTATTTTTTGCAACCACCTGGCCTTTGCTGTTTACGGTTGCAACGCTCTTTTTGGAAGATCTCCAGGCAACCTTCTGTCTGGTTCCGGTAACCTTAAGTGTTGTCTTCTCACCTTTTAAAAGAGTTACTTTTGTTCTGTTCAGTTTTGGTGCGGCGCTGACAGTCACACTTCCAAATGCCATCGTAAAAACAAGACTGATCAGCAGCATAAAACATAACAGATTTTTTTTCTTTTTCATTCTGATTTCCCCCTTTCCGGTAAAACGTATATTTACGTCATATATTGCTTTAATCACATTTTAGAGGAAATCCCTGACAAAAACACTAGCACTTATGATAGTATCATTATAAACATTTATATTCTTTCGTCGTCCATACCGGGCTTATTGTCAGGAAACCAAAATAAAACAGGACTGATTTTTGATACAGATACTTGAAATCAAAAGTTTCATCTGTTCAAAAATCAGTCCTATTTATAAAAAAATATTATGTTGATCTGTAACACCAGGCCGATAAAGGCATTCGCTATTTGCCCATAATGATACAGTCACGTAACATCGCCAGTGCATGCGCTGTAGTCTGCTCGCGGATCCGCATGCGGTTTCCTGTAAAGTGGAACTCTTTGGCAATAGCCTTGCCCTTATAGCAGCAGCCCATAAATACAGTACCAACCGGAGTTTCCTTTGTTCCGCCTCCCGGTCCTGCCAGACCCGTCACGGAAATACTGATGTCTGCTCCGGATGCTTTGCAGGCGCCCTTTGCCATTTCTCTGGCACATTTGGCGGAAACTGCCCCCTGCTCCTTCAGAGTGCTCTTCTTCACTCCCAGGCATTTATGTTTGGCCTTGTTACTGTAAGTCACGAAGCCGTAACCAAATACCTCAGATGCACCAGATACATTGACAATACGCTGAGCGATCATACCGCCGGTCAAAGACTCCGCCAGGGAAAGCTTTAGATCTTTTTCTTTCAGAAGATCGATCACTGCTTCCTCCAGGGTCTTACTCTCATCGGTTGCAAACACATTCTCACCAAAACGTTTCTTTAACTCTTTGACAACCGGTTTGATCAGCTTTCTGCAGGCTTTTTCATCCTCTGCACTTGCTGTCACACGAAGATGCACTTCACCGGTTTTGGCATAAGGTGCAATGGTAGGATTGGTCTGACTTTCGATCAGATCCTGGATCTCTTCTGCTACCTGGCTCTCACCGATCCCGCTGATCTTCACCATCTGGGATACAATGATCTCCGGCTGGTTTTTCTGCAGATACGGAACAATGTACTCCTCAAACATAGGCTTCATCTCATTTGGAGGCCCAGGAAGAAGGATGGCGGTTTTTCCTTTTTTCTCAAGGATCAGTCCCGGTGCGGTTCCGTTATGGTTATCCAGGACAATGGCTCCCTTTGGAACCATGGCCTGTTTATAGTTATTCTTTGTGATACGTCTCTGAGGATTGTTTTTTTCATATTCCTTCAGATACTTATCGATCAGTTTCTTTGAGTGGGAATCTTCCACTAACGGCATTCCCATCAGATCAGCAGTTACTTCCTTGGTGATATCATCCTCTGTCGGTCCAAGGCCTCCGGTCAGGATCACAACATCAGAACGGTCCAGTGCGGTACGGATCACGTCGCGCATACGGCCTTCGTTATCACCTACTACATCCTGATAGTAAACACTTAATCCAAGCAGAGCACATTTTTCAGAAAGATAGGCACTGTTGGTATTTACGATATTTCCAAGAAGGATCTCGGTTCCTACGGATATCAGTTCTGTAATCATGGAAAGAAACTCCTTTCGTATACTCCGATCCCTACTCCTGCATGGAAAGGACCTTTCTGTTCTGCATGATATAAGTCAGCAGGGAGATAATGGTCAGTGCAACGGACAGCCAGATAAATATCTGTGTCAGCACTGTAAAAATACCTCCAAAATCCAGCATCAGAAGTATGATCATGATCATCTGGGAAACGGTTTTGAATTTTCCCCAGTAGTTTGCGGCAATGACAATTCCGTTCTCCGCTGCGATCAGACGGAAACCGCTGATGATAAACTCGCGTCCGATGATGATGATCACAACCCATGCCGGAAGTTTGTCAAGCTCGATCATGCAGATCATAGCAGAACATACCAGAAGCTTGTCTGCCAGAGGGTCCATAAATTTTCCAAAATTGGTTATCAGGTTATATTTTCTGGCAAGGTGGCCGTCAAACCAGTCCGTTACACTGGCTGCGACAAAAATCGCAAGACAGATCCAGCGGTTGGCTTCTCCGCCCCATCCTGTCAGCAAGAAAACTACAAGAAACGGTACAAGTATCATTCTTGCAACTGTCAGTTTATTCGGTGTATTCATCGCTCAGCACTCCTATCAAATCATACTCAAGCGCACCTGTCACACGTACCTTCGCAAAATCACCAGTCATAAGCAGTTCGCCTGTCTGAACGAAAATGTATCCGTCAACTTTCGGTGCATCCCCGTAGGTACGTCCGATATAGGCACTTTCATCTGCAACTTTTCCCTCGATCATGACAAGAAGTTCCTGTCCGATACGATCCTGTCCTTTGTCGTAAGAGATCTCCTGCTGGAGTTCCATCAGTTCGTCTCTGCGTTCTTCTTTCACTTCTTCCGGAACCTGGTCTGCCATCTCTGCTGCCGGGGTATTCTCTTCCGGAGAGTAAGTGAAGACACCAAGACGATCAAATTCCATCTCATCTACGAACTCTTTCAGTTCTTCATGGTCTTCTTCTGTCTCTCCCGGGAATCCGGTGATCAATGTTGTACGCAACACGATATCCGGAATTTCCTTACGGAGTTTTCCGACGATATCGATCAGTTCCTGTTTGGAAGTACGGCGACCCATTCTCTTAAGAATGCGGTCCGATGCATGCTGGATCGGAATATCCAGGTAATGACAGATCTTCTTCTCATCACGGATAGTCTCGATCAGCTCATCGTAGATCTCCTCTGGATAGCAGTAAAGAACACGGATCCAGCGGATACCCTTGATCTCACAGAGCTTCTTTAAAAGAATGTGAAGAGATTTTTTGCCGTAAAGATCTTTGCCGTAAACGGTGGTCTCCTGTGCTACCAGGATCAGTTCCTTCACACCCTGCTCTGCCATATCCTCTGCCTGGGCAATGAGGCGCTCCATGGGAACGCTTCGGAACTTGCCACGGAGTTTCGGGATGATACAGTAGGTACAGTGCTTGTCACAGCCTTCTGCGATCTTCAGATAACCGAAATGTCCGCCAGTGGTAAGGACACGTTTGCTTCCTGTATCCGGAAGATAATCAATATCACGGAACTCTTCGAAATGATTTCCGGCTACTGCTTCTTCCAGCGCCTTTACGATGTCTCCGTAAGATGTAGTTCCAAGGACAGCATCTACCTCCGGAACCTCCTCGATGATCTCCTTCTGATACCGCTGTGCCATGCATCCGGTAACAACCAGAGCATGGCAACTTCCTGTTTTCTTATATTCTGCCATCTCAAGAATGGTTTCCACACTCTCTTCTTTGGCATCCTTGATAAAACAGCAGGTATTGATCACAATGGCATCTGCCTGTGTCTCATCGTCTACGATCTCATGACCTCTGGCTGTGAGAAGTCCCAGCATCTCCTCAGAGTCTGCCAGGTTTTTATCACAGCCAAGAGAGATGAATAATATCTTCATACAGTTACTCCGCTTCTGTCTGAGCTGTCTCTGCAGTCTCAGTGTTCTCTGCGGTCTCACCTTCTGCTGCCTCAAGAGCCTCTTTCTCTGCTTCCAGAGCTTCGATCTCTTCCTCTTCTTCCTGTCCCGGAAGGATCTTTACTTTGCCTTTATAAAGCTCGTCAATGGCAACAGAAAGCGGTTTCTTGCCTGCTGCACCTGGTACAAGGGGCTCTGCTCCTGCAATCAGCTGACGTGCACGTTTGCTTGCTGCAAGTACAAGAGAATAACGGCTGTTCAGCACGAGAGCCTCATCGTCGTCCTCGTTATTTGTGTTGATAGCCTCAATTAATTCTGAATAAGATGGATGTATCATATCTTTTCTCCCTTCTGTAACGGCAGGGCCGTATTTAACTTGTTAATTGGTATTTATAAAAAAGCTTCCGCTTCTTTCTGAATTCTGGATACAAAATCATGGTTTCTGGATGCGCGCATACGCTCACATCGGATGGTTTCATGAAGTGTATCAACACATTCCTCCAGATCATCGTTGATCAGGAGATAATCGTATTTATCCATTCCCTTGGATTCTTCAACGGCTCTTCTGAGACGTCCGTTGATCACATCCAGAGTTTCTGTTCCGCGGCCTACCAGACGGTTTTTAAGCTCTTCCATAGATGGCGGGCAGACAAATACAAGCAGAGTATCCGGGAATTTCTCACGGATCTTCATGGCTCCCTGGATCTCGATCTCAAGGATCACATCTTTTCCTGCTGCAAGCTGTTCCTCCACATATTTACGAGGAGTACCGTAATAATTCTCCACATACTGTGCGTATTCGATCAGTCCGTCTTCCCGGATCAGCTGTTCAAATTCTTCTTTTGTGCGGAAGAAATATGCCTCTCCGTCTTTCTCTCCTGGTCTTGGATTTCTGGTGGTAACAGAAACGGATAATGCATAATTGTCATATTTCTCCATCAGCCGTTTCATGACGGTGCCTTTTCCGGAACCGGAAAAGCCAGAAACAACAACTAAAATTCCCTTACTCATTTCCTTCCTCCCTCTCTTCCTCTCCGTAGGCTTCCGAAAATCTCTTGGCAATGGTTTCCGGCTGCAAAGCGGAAAGCACAAGATAATCATCGGAAGTAACGATCACTGCTTTTGTTTTTCTTCCCTGTGTGGCATCGATCAGGGTGCGGGTTCCCTTGACACTCTGTATCATGCGCTTCACAGGAGCGGCATCCGGACTTACCACAGCCACGATCTTGCGTGAATTGACAACATTTCCAAAGCCTACATTGATCAGTTTCGCCATTTCCGCTCTCCTTTTCTGTCTGTGTACAGTCTTTATCTGTCCGATTACTCGATATTCTGGATCTGCTCACGGATCTTCTCGATCTCTGTTTTCAGATCGATGGCCGCGTTGGATACGGTAAGATCATTGGATTTGGACAGGATGGTGTTCGCCTCGCGGTTCATCTCCTGTGACATGAAATCCATCTTACGTCCCACGCCTTCGTTCTCATCCAGGATCTTTCTCATTCCGTGGATGTGGCTCCGAAGACGTACCGTCTCCTCGTCATTGCAGATCTTATCTGAAAAAAGTATCACCTCTGCGGCGATCCTGGAATCATCGATCTGGTTATCCTCAAGAAGCTCATGCATCTTGGCTTCCAGCTTCTCTCTGTAAGCCTTTACAACTTCCGGCGAACGTTTCTCCACAATATCAACTTTCTCCTCCAGGCCGTTAAGCTTCTCCAGAAGATCCTGTTTCAGATTGGCGCCCTCACGCTCACGGGTTTCCACAAATTTCCGACATGCCTCATGAAGAGGTCCCTCCAGAAAGTTCCAGAGTTCTTCCTCATCCGGAGCCTGTTCCTCCATTGTAAACACATCCGGATATCTGGAAAGTGTGGAAACACGGATATCATTCTCAATCCCCAGTTCCTCACTCATCTGGTTTAAATAGCCCAGATATTCCTTTGCCAGCTCTGCGTTATATTTCAGAGCCATTCCGCCCATTGTATAGTCTTCATAGGTGATGAACACATCAACCTTGCCACGGCGGATATAGGTCTTCATCACATTTCGGATCTCTCCCTCAAAATAGCTGAGTCGCTTCGGCATTTTGATGTTCAGGTCCAGATATCTGTGATTGACGGATTTCAGCTCAACAGAAACCTTACGCTCCCTGGAAACTGCTTCTGCTCTGCCAAAGCCAGTCATACTTTTTATCATGTTATCCTCCAATACTGCCTCTTAAGTTTATCGGCTGCAGATAAATGCAGCCAATGATTGCATACGGATTTATTATAGTTCATTCCAAAACCCTAGTCAAACTCTTTTTTTACTGTTATAATAACTGATGTTGAAATGGAGGTAAAAATCATGGCATTTGACGGAATTACAGTCTCCGCCCTTGTGGCAGAGATCGATGATAATTTAAAAGGTGGACGTATCAACAAGATTGCCCAGCCGGAAAACGATGAACTTCTGATCACAGGAAAAGGCGCCAACGGACAGAAACGTCTTCTCTTAAGTGCAAGCGCATCTCTTCCTCTGATCTATTTTACAGATAAGAACCGTATCAGCCCTTTAACTGCACCCAACTTCTGTATGCTTCTTCGAAAGCATATCGGAAGCGCCCGAATCCTGGATGTAAAACAGCCGGGAATGGAGCGTGTGGTGGAATTTGAGCTGGAGCACCTCAATGAACTTGGCGACCCCTGCCGGAAGCGCCTGATCATGGAGCTGATGGGCAAACACAGCAACATCATCTTCTGCGATGAAAAAGGCATGATCCTGGACAGTATCAAACATGTCTCTTCCCATATGAGTTCTGTCCGTGAAGTCCTTCCAGGAAGAGAATATTTCATTCCAAATACCCGGGATAAAGAAAATCCGCTGACAGTTTCCGAGGAAGAATTTACCGGACATATCTGCAAAAAACCGGTAAACATTTCCAAAGCGCTTTATACTTCCCTCACCGGTATGAGCCCGGTAATGGCTGAGGAGATCTGCTACCGTGCATCTATTGACGGAAGTGATGCGGCACAGTCTCTGGATGAGACGGCCTGCACCCATCTTTACCACACCTTCCTCCGCCTGATGGAACAGATCCAGAACCGAGAGTTCACTCCGAATATTGTCTACCGCGGAGAAGAACCTGTGGAATACGGTGTCTTTCCTTATCAGCAGTTTGGCAGTGAATACCGCAGCGAAACTTTTGACAGTGTTTCTGCCATGCTGGAGACTTATTATGCTACCAAGAGTTTGCTGACAAGGATCCACCAGAAATCTTCCGATCTTCGTCGCGTAGTACAGACTGCTCTGGAACGTAACCGAAAAAAATATAACATCCAGAAAAAACAGCTGAACGATACTGCCAAGAAAGATAAATTCAAGGTTTACGGCGAACTGATCAACACCTACGGATACGGGCTTGAGGAGGGTTGCAAATCGTTTAAGGCTCTGAACTATTATACCAACGAGGAGATCACCATTCCACTTGATCCGACGCTGACTCCGGCACAGAATTCCAAAAAATATTTTGATAAATACGGAAAGCTGAAGCGTACCGAAGAAGCTGTCACAGAGCAGATCGCAGATACGGAAAGTGAGATCTCCCATCTGGAATCCATCTCCAATGCTCTGGATATTGCCAGATCTGAAAGTGACCTTTCCCAGATCAAGGAAGAGCTCACCGAGTACGGCTATATCAAACGTCACTACACCAACAAGAAAGGCCAGAAAGCCCAGCCGAAATCCAAGCCGCTCCACTACATATCCAGCGACGGTTTTGATATCTATGTGGGCAAAAACAATTTCCAGAATGATGAGCTGACTTTCAAGTTCGCAACTGGAAATGACTGGTGGTTCCATGCAAAAAAAATGGCCGGTTCACATGTGATCGTCCGCACCAAAGACGGGGAACTTCCGGATCGTACCTTTGAGGAGGCCGGACGTCTGGCTGCCTGGTATTCCAAAGGTCATTCTGCTCCTAAAGTAGAAATCGACTACATCCAGAAAAAACATGTAAAGAAGCCTGCAGGTGCAAAACCTGGTTTCGTTGTATATTATACCAACTATTCTCTGATGGCTTCTCCGGATATCTCGGATCTGAAAGAGGTTACAGAATAATAATTAATCAATAAAAAACCTTCCTGTGTTTTAGTATTTCTTCTGGCCAGGATACCTGCATCTATGTAAGTATCTGTCCTGAGAAATCTTTCTGTAAACACAGGAAGGTTTTTATTTTTGCAACAAACATTCGCATTCCACTTCGTTACATGCCCATAAGTGGAAATCACTTTATGATTTTTGTTCAGATTTCCAGTTTTTTCTTTACGGCAGGCGCAATGGATGTATCTGCCTTATGATACGGGATCAATGTGGACTGCAGCGCATGATACAGGTCGGATTTTCCCGGCCATACGGTTCCTTTCAGATGATTATGCTCGTCCAGCTGATGGAACCAGGAGCCATTCTCGTGATCCATGACCACTTCATCCAGATACTTCATGAATTCTGCATAGTCTTTCGCATATTTTTCCCTGCCGGTCACATGATAAAGAACCGCAGAAGTATTGATTGCCTCTGCAAGTGTCCAGTGCATACGGTCATGTACCACAGGTTTTCCCTGCCAGTCTGTTGTGTATACAATCCCCGGTGCACCATCTGCATCCCAGCCGTCTTTTATGGCTGTTGTATAAAGGTTCTCTGCTGCCTGGAGATAATTTTCCAGTTTTTCTTTCTCTTCCCCGCAGTTTGCAAGTGCCCATTGAGTGATCAGCCTTGCCCACTCAATTCCATGGCCCGGTGTTGCACCATATGGCTTGAACGGGTCATCCGGGCGGTCGCGGTTGCAGTCAAGATCTGCCACCCATTCCTTTGTGAAATGTTCCGGAATCCTCCAGGAGTTATCCTCTGCCCAACGGATCACATGGTCAATGATCCTGCCTGCGCGGATGTGATATTTTTTGTCCCCGGTGACATCTCCTGCTGCCAAAAAAGCTTCCACAGTATGCATGTTTGCATTTAATCCCCGGTAATCGTCCAGCACGGTAAATTCTGTATTCCAGGTATCGCAGGCCAGTCCTTCCTCTTCATTCCAGAAATGCTGATCATAAACATCCAGCGCCTCCTCAAGGAGTTCTTTTGCCCCAGGCCTTCCTGCTGTCAGTGCGGAAGAAGCTGCCAGGATCACAAATGCATGGGCATAACACTGTTTGTTCGGCACAATGCCACCCTCCGGTGTCACTCCTGCATACCAGCCACCGTTTTTGTCATCGTGAAGTTCTCCCTTAAGGCCTTTCAGCGCCGCATCCACAAGCTCTCCGCTTCCCTCGTGGCCAAGCATCAGTCCCAGGCTGTATACATGTACCATACGGCAGGTGATCCAGGTTTCCCGGTTTCTGTCCTTCCATGGTGTTCCGTCATCCCCCAGATAGTAGGAACCTCCATTTGGAGAAGGAAACCTGTGTCCAAAATTCAGAAGATCCTCACAGGACGCTTTCAGGAATTCCCGGTTTTCATTTGTGTTGATCTCATATTTGCTGTTCATTTTAACCACCCCATCTGCTTTTTTCCTTAGGATACCATTCTTTTTCGGGGACTTCAATTCTTTTGGATCTTTTTGACAGATTGACGAAAAAAGGAGAATGCCATATACGCATTCTCCTCATATTCAGACTTCTTAATTCCATTACCGTAACGGTCACAGATATCCTCATTAATCTTCAAAACAGGTGATCACATAGCGGTCACTTTCTATGATCACATCAGAAACATTATCTCTGTCCCAGATCGCATCGCTGATGATATCTTTCAGCTTATCATCCATAACGATATTAAAATTCTCCTCGATCACCTGAAACGGAACTCCCTCATTCTCCTGTGCATACTCCATGATAAAATCAAGAATCTTCTCTTCCATACCTCAAAATCTGCCTTTCTGTAAATACTAACGTTTAATATATTACATCAGATTTCCGCAGATGTCCAGATATTTTCCAGCCATGTCCATGCAGTATTCCATAAGATATTATGCCAGTATACACACCCCTTTACATTTCGTTCTATATCAGAATCTGGTATGTCGGTTCACATATTTTGCTTTATATTTGGAGTACACAATGGTCTGATCCTTGTAAAGGCCATAATATCCCGATGCTGCATAGCTGATAGATACTGCGATCAGATAGAAGGATACTCCCTTAAATCCAAACATTTCAAAAGCGATCAGGATCGAAGTGATCGGACAGTTGGTCACACCGCAGAAAACTGCTGCCATTCCGCAGGCTGCACAGATCGACGGAGAAATTCCCATAAGATTACCCATCACACAGCCAAAGGTAGCTCCAATGCAGAAAGAAGGTACGATCTCTCCCCCGCGGAATCCTGCGCGCATAGTCAGTGCTGTAAGCACCATTTTCCAGAAAAAGGCGAAAGTATCCGCCTGTCCGTTTTCCACCGCTTTTTCAATAAGCTCCGCACCAGCGCCCATATATTCATCTGTTCTCAGAATAAAGGTGACAACAATGACCAGGCAGGCGCCCACTGCAACCCTGACATATTTATTCTTAAACCATCTGCCATAAAGTCCTGCTGCACCATTCAGCGCAATACAGAACATAATGCTGACAACTGCACAGCCCAGAGCGATCACTCCCATTTTCAGTCCAGTTTCCACAGTCAGTGCCGGAATATCCGTCACATGAAAACTTTCCGGTGTGACTCCCATTCCGGCTGCAAATCCGGAAGCGATCAATGACGCGATCATACACGGCATCAGTGCTGCATAATACATCACGCCCACACTGACCACTTCCAGCGCAAAAACTGCCGCTGCCATCGGTGTTCCAAACAATGCGGAAAACGCCGCGCTCATGCCGCACATGACAATTACATGACGGTCCTCCTCGTCCAGATGGATCCATCTTCCAAGCTGGTTGGCAATACTTCCTCCAAGCTGGATCGCTGCTCCCTCACGTCCCGCAGAACCACCGGTAAGATGAGTCAGCGCCGTTGTGATAAAGATCAGAGGCGCAGAAAGGATCGGCACATCATCTCTGGAACGCACGGTAGAAAGAACCTGATTGGTCCCTCCATCCTCTTTTCCAAGCTTCTCATACAAAAATACAATGACAAGTCCGGATAATGGCAGCAAAAGAAAAATCCATTCATGCGCCTTCCGGTAACTGGTCACTGCCTTCAACGTAAAAGAAAACAGTGTGCTGGCAGCACCTACGATACATCCTGTAATGACAGCAAGAACCAGCCACTTGATCAGATTTGAAATATCCCGGCTGATTCTTGCACCGTAATAATATAAATGTTCCTTTAATCTTTTGTTATGATCGATCCCCATGTTCCTTCCCTTCTTTTCTTTACTGTCTGCATTATACTACATTTTTCCTCTCAGTAAAAGCAGGAAGAGAAAGCCCTGTTATTTTTTCTTCCAGGAAATATGCCTGTGTATCAGGATCGAGAACACACTGATCATCACAAGAAGCACTGCAGAGAGCCAGAATGCCGGAGACTTCGGATTTTTGATATTTGCTCCAAATATTGTAGCGAGAATAACTCCCGGCAGCGTTCCAAGCACGCCACCTGCCATATAGGTTCCAAATGGGATCTTTTCTGCTCCGAGAAACAGACTCACAGCATCTCCCGGTAAAAAGTTCAATGTCCGCATAAAAAATGAAATATACAGGGAATTTCCGTTCTGGTAATCTACTACTGTTTTCAGTTTCGGATATTTAGCTGTAAGACTTTCCACCATGGATGCACCTGAGAAGCGTCCCATCCAATATGGAAGTGCCAATGTGACTGCTCTTCCCAAAAAGTTCACCAGAAGTGCTGTTCCTGTAGCAAACAGATGCCCTACAGCAAGCTGCAGGATCGCAATTGGAAATATAAAAGAGACACTTTTCACTGCATAAAGCCCAAGCATAAGTAATGCAGCCTTAACAGGTTCCTCCGGTGTATATCTTAAGATCCTTTCCACAGACAGATCCTCTCTATAACGGATACAGAAAAGGAGAAGCAAAAGAAGGAGCACCGCCGGCAGATATTTTCTGATGTTATCAATCATTTTTTTCATGGTCTGATCACTCCGTTTTCAAAAAAAGAGCACCGGCACCTGTTTCCGGTACCGTGCTCTTTCATAAGTTCTGCTTTTTTAAGTTTCAGGATCAGCAGACTTTCTTCACTGCCTTTCTCTCCTGGTCTTCCTTCCACATTTCCTCTGCTACCGGTTTCCAGTTTTCAGCATACCGGTCACATTTCGCACAGAGATGCTCTGCACTCTCCGGTGACTGAAGATCTGTGGAATGTGCTCCGGATTTTTCTACCATTTCTCTCAGCTTCTGCGGGTTTTCAAGCATCGGACATGGGCGGTACATATTGTCATTAAACGGCTGTCCGTCATGATATGCCATCATCATCGGAGACTGCAGTGCTTCCAGAAGTGTTTTCTCGCGGATATTGGAATCAGAATAATGGATAAACACACATGGATCGATATCGCCGTTTGCATTGATATGCAGATAGCGACGGCCGCCTGCAATACATCCTCCCACAAACTCTGCATCATTCTGGAAATCCATGGCAAACAACGGCTTTGTTGCACGGTATTTACGGATACGCTCATAGGTTTCTCTTCTCTGTGCAGGAGTAGGAAGCAACTCCGGTGCTGCATCATTTCCAACCGGCATATAATGGAAATACCAGATAAAGTACGCTCCAAGATCGATCAGGCTGTCGTAAAATGCCTCTGATGTGATAGACTCGAAATTTGCACTCGTATAACATGCAGAGATACCAAATACAAGTTTCTTCTCTCTGAGAAGATTGATGGCCTTGATAACCTTCTGGTATACACCATTTCCTCTTCTGCCATCTGTTGCAGTCTCAAATCCTTCCAGTGAAATTGCAGGAACAAAGTTTCCTACCCGAAGCATATCATTTGCAAAATCCTCATCGATCAGTGTGGCATTTGTGAAGGAAAGGAAGATACAGTCATTATGTTTCTCGCAAAGACGGATCAGATCCTTTTTTCTTACAAGTGGCTCTCCGCCTGTGTAAATATACATATAAACGCCAAGCTCCTTACCCTGGCGGATGATGTCATCGATCTCATCGTAGGTGAGGTTCAGCTTGTTTCCATACTCTGCTGCCCAGCATCCTGTACAGTGCAGGTTACATGCACTTGTTGGGTCAAGAAGGATCGCCCACGGGATATTACAGCCATATTTCTCACGGCATTCATCCTGTTTCTTCCAGCCTGCAAGATTTGCATTGATAAAGAAGTTTGCAACCAGAGTTTTCATAACATGCGGATCAATATCAGTTACCAATCTATGAATAAACGGATAATACGGATGTTCCGGATTAGAAATGGCTTCGCGGATCATTGCTCTCTGTGTAGGGAACCCGCCACCTGAAAATTTATCGGCCCAGTCCATGATCTTGATAAAGTTTTTATCCGGATCTTTATAAACATAGTTGAATGCCTGCTCAAGTCCGAATTTCTTAAGTGTGTTCATTGCGCTCATACTATCTCTCCTTATTTCTCTCAATGTAAATATGCAATCCAGCTAAACGAACATCTTCATTCCGTCACACTGCATTTCGAGTACCAAAGCTTTCTTACTATCTTTGCCTGACTCATGGTGTTACTGTACGTTTTTTCCATTTGAATAACAATAGACAATATAATTGGTATGACCAAAAACTAGGCAAATCTGTTAAAATGCCTAAATATTATTGGCATTTATTCTAAATAACATTAGTTATTTTTGTGCATACTTACTTCACGATGTTTATCCATATAAAAAACACCCTGGCAAAGGCAGAAATATCTTCCGCCCTGCTTCGGGTGTTTTTGATTTATCTTATTACTTTACTACGATATTGATGATCTTCTTCGGTACGTAAATCTCTTTGATGATATTTCCGGAAATCTTATCTGCAACTGCCTTCTTTCCTTCGGCAATCGCATCTTCTTTGGAGATTTCTGCCGGAATACTGATAACAGCCTTGGTCTTGCCGTTGATCTGAACCGGAACCTCGATCTCATCATCCTTCATAAGCTCCTCATCGTGAGCCGGCCACTGTGCATGGAAAATGGAATCCTCATGACCAAGCTTCTCCCAGATCTCCTCTGCAATATGAGGAACAAACGGTGCAAGAAGAATGGTAACTGTCTCGATGGTTTCTTTGTCAACAGCGCCGTCGTTCTGCTTTGCGATAGCGATCAGCTTGTTTGTGTATTCCATAAATCCGGACACTACGGTATTCAGGCTGAAGGCCTCAAGTCTGCTGGTGATATCGTATACCATCTTATGACGGGTCTTCTCCATCTCTTTGGTAGCCGGGATATCTTTCTCAATGCTGTCAAGAGCCAGATTCCAGAAACGTTTCAGGAATCTGGATACACCATCGATTCCTCTGTCATCCCATTCTGCATCCAGTTCCGGCGGTCCTACGAACAGCTCATACATACGTAAGGAATCACATCCGTAATCATTTACAAGATCATCCGGTGAAATAACATTTCCTTTGGATTTACTCATCTTGATTCCGTTTTTACCTGTAATCATACCCTGGTTGAACAGCTTGACAAACGGCTCATCGAAATCAATAGCTCCGATATCATACAGGAACTTGGTGTAGAATCTGGAGTACAGAAGATGAAGAACCGCATGCTCTACACCACCGATGTACATATCTACCGGCAGATACTTGTCTGCTTTCTCTTTGGATACCAGTTCGTTGTTGTTCTTGTTATCTACATAACGGAGGAAATACCAGGAAGATCCTGCCCACTGAGGCATGGTATTTGTCTCACGTTTTGCAGGTGCACCACAGCATGGGCATGTGGTATTTACCCACTCGTCGATGGCAGCAAGCGGTGACTCTCCGGTTCCTGTCGGCTGGTAGCTTTCTACCTCCGGAAGTCTTAACGGAAGCTGATCCTCCGGTACCGGTACAGCACCGCATTTCGGGCAGTGTACGATCGGGATCGGCTCACCCCAGTAACGCTGGCGGGAGAATACCCAGTCTCTCAGTTTGTAGTTGACAGTCTTACGTCCGATACCCAGCTTCTCGATGATATGCGGTGCTTCCTTCTTCAGTACGGAAGATTCCATTCCATTCCACTCACCGGAGTTGATCATGGTTCCGGAAGCCTCTGTGTAAGCTTCTGTCATATTCTGAATTTCTTTACCATCTTTTGCGATAACCTGGATGATCGGAATATCGAATTTCTTTGCAAACTCAAAGTCACGGTCATCATGAGCAGGTACACACATGATAGCACCTGTACCATAATCAGCAAGTACATAGTCAGAAAGCCAGATTGGAAGCTTCTCGCCGTTCAGCGGATTGATCGCATAAGTACCTGTGAACACACCGGTCTTCTCTTTATCCTGAAGACGGTCTACATTGGATTTCATGGAAGCATCAAAGATATATTTCTCTACAGCCTCTCTTGTCTCGTCTGTTGCAAGAGATTTCGCAAGAGCATGCTCCGGTGCAAGTACCATGAATGTTGCTCCGTGAAGAGTATCCGGTCTTGTTGTATAGACGGTGATCTTCTCATCTCTTCCTTCAACCGGGAAATCTACCTCTGCACCGTAGGATTTACCGATCCAGTCTGTCTGCATCTTCTTAACTTTTTCCGGCCAGTCCAGTTTGTCCAGGTCATTTAAAAGTCTGTCTGCATATTTTGTGATGCGGAGCATCCACTGACGGAGGTTCTTTTTGGTAACCGGAGTACCACAACGCTCGCAGCATCCGTTTACAACCTCTTCATTTGCAAGACCTGTCTTACAGGAAGGGCACCAGTTGATCGGGAATTCCTTCTCATAAGCAAGACCCTCTTTGAACATTTTTACAAAGATCCACTGTGTCCATTTATAGAAATCCGGATCTGTTGTGTTAACCTCCATATCCCAGTCATAGATCGCTGCGATATCGTTGATCTGACGTTTGATATTTTTGATGTTTGCTGCAGTAGATACTGCCGGATGAACACCCATCTTGATGGCATAGTTCTCAGCCGGAAGACCAAAAGCATCCCATCCCATCGGGTGAATCAGGTAATAACCCTGAAGCATTTTATAGCGGCTCCATACATCAGAGATCACATAGCCTCTCCAGTGTCCTACATGAAGACCGTTTCCGGACGGATACGGGAACATATCCAGACAGTAGTATTTCGGTTTCTTGCCGTCGTTGACATTTACCGGCTTTTTCTCCCAGTTTGTGCGCCATTTCGCTTCGATGGCTCTATGGTTATAAGGTGCAGCCATTTTTTTATTCCTCCTGACAAATTACTCAGTATTAATACTTTAATGCTTTCACACACTGCTATTAATTTTAACTACTTATGATGTATTTGTCAAACAGAAATCCAAAAACAGCCTTTTTCCATCAAAATATACATGCACCTGCAATCCTGGCCTGGTTTAGTTGACGCTTCTTTTTTCACATGATATAATTTCCTGCATGTATTTTCCTATATTATACATACCATACATATTTATCTTAGGAGGGAACGCATAAATGAAATCTTTTTATTCCTGGTACCGGAAGCATATTACCGGTGCGATCTTTACAGGACTGATCCTGGGTATCCTCACAGGACTTTTCCTGGCCGGACGGTTTGAACCTGTCCTCACTGTGACCAGTCTGATCGGAAGTATCTACATGAACGCCCTGAACATGATGATCTTTCCCATGGTCTTCTGTTCCATTGTCATTGGAATCTGTTCCATCGGAAACGCGCGTACTACCGGCAAGATCACTGCAGCATCCATGATCTTCTTTCTCTGTACAACTGCTCTTGCCAGCCTGTGCGGACTGATCATCCCTCGCCTTATTCACCTCGGTGAAGGCGTAAAATTCGAAATGGCAACCTCAGATATCCAGGCTACAGAGATGAGCAGCATCCTGGACACACTGAAAAACCTGATCCCGTCCAACCCCATCGCTGCATTTGCCAACGGAAACATGCTTCAGGTTCTGGTGTTTGCCCTGATCATTGGTTTCACACTGATCGCAGTTGGTGAAAAAGGAACTCCGTTCCTGAATCTGATCGATTCCGTCAATGAGGTATGTCTGAAGATCATCACAACGATCATGTACTTCACTCCGATCGGTGTTTTCTGTACTATCGTACCAGTTGTGGAAGCCAACGGAACCGAGACTATTATTTCCCTTGCAACACAGCTTGTCATCCTGTATGCGGCATTCTTCGGTTTCGCTATTGTGGTGTATGGCCTGTCTGTAAAGATCATCGGAAAACAGAGCCCGTTTAAATTCCTGAAAGCGATCCTGCCTGCTGCCCTGAACGCCTTCGGAACCTGTTCAAGTTCCGCTACTATTCCACTCAGCAAACAGTGTATGGAAGAAGAAATGGGCGTTTCCAATCAGATTACCAGTATCGCCATTCCTCTCGGTGCTACGGTTAATATGGATGCCGTATCCATCCTGATGTCCTTTATGATCATGTTCTTTGCAAATGCCTGTGGAATCCATGTAAGCGTTTCCCTGATGATCATCATCCTTCTTGCAAATGTTCTGCTTTCTGTGGGGACTCCTGGTGTTCCTGGCGGAGCTATCGCATCCTTTGCGGCACTTGCAACCATGGCCGGACTTCCAGCCGGTGTTCTTGGTGTTTATATCAGCATCAATACACTCTGCGATATGGGTGCTACCTGCGTTAACGTTATCGGTGATATGGCATGCTGTGCGGTACTGAAAAATGTTATCAAAGTTGAGGAAGAAGCATAAAAACAAATCTGTCTGAAATGTTGTTTATGCGGAATGTAGAAATACTTTACATAAAATATTTTATGTAAACAAATAACAATAAAAGCCGTAAGATATATGTTTAAGAAACTTTCACATATACTTACGGCTTTTCTGTTTTATCATTTATCGGTTGTTCAACATCCCGTATTCTTTATACTGTTTAACATAAACGATACAATACCGAAATTTACATTTCACTTCTTGCTGTCCTTATTTTTTCAGAACACGATAATTTTCTTCTCTGTCGTAATCCTTATGGACCCCATCGTCCTCATATAAGGTATACTCTGCACCCTCATATCCAAGAAGCTGCATATTTTTCGTATCCAGAGCTGCCACACATTCCGCTGCTTCTGCAACCGGAATACATTTTCCCTTCCGGATAAACAACGGAATCTCATTCAGTGCCACCTCTACATAATGAACACCCTTTTCAAGGATCTCCTCTGCAATGGTTCCATCCGGAAGGAATTTCACAAACTTCATCTCCTCCGGAAGATATACATAACGGCCTCTTGCGTTCTGTTCATAAACCGGAGCGATCATGATCTCATTTCCAAGAAGCAGCTGGTCTTCCACATGTACAGCAATCTTATCCTCCGGATAAACAAAGCCCAACGGCCGGAAATACATATCATCGTTCAGAGCCGCCTTCATATATTCACTGTAAAGATATGGAATAAGACGATATCTTACACCGATCACATGACGGAAATCTTCCACATTTTCAAACTGGTAGCATTCCTGCTCTCTGGTACCGATCGCTGTATGATCACGCATCAGCGGTGTGAATACTCCAAGTGCCAGGAAACGAAGCAGCAGTTCTCTTGTTGTATCAGCGCCAAATCCACCCAGATCTGCTCCTGCATACAGGAAACCACACATATTCAGAGAGGGCATCATCTTCAGGTTCAAAAGGATATGAGCCCACCAGGATTTATTATCGCCGGTCCAGATCCCACCATAACGATGCATACCAATATAGGATGATCTGGAGAACATCAGAAAACGTTTTTCCGGATCGATCCGTTCAAAAGCCTCCCCTGCTGCTCTGGTCATATTGTAGCCAAACAGGTTATGGACTTTGTCATGGCGGATCTTTCTGCCATCCACATTATGGTAAAATCTCCGATAATCTTCCGGATTGTTTGCAACATTGCGAAGTGCACTCTGCATCTTCCAGATATGGATCTTTCCTTCCGTATCTTTTGCAAATTCTCCTGCAAGCTCTTTGACCTCTTTCATTCCCTCTGTGGAATAGAAGATCGCCGGCTCATTCATATCGTTCCAGAAACCGTCGATTCCCTTCTCGATCAGGAAACGGTATTTGTCACCGAACCATTTTCTGGCATCTTTGTTCAATACATCCGGAAAATGAGTATCCCCCGGCCATACAGCAGCTACAAAATCACTGCCGTCCTCTCTCTGGCAGAAGTAGCGGTTTTTGACACCCTCCTCATAAACATCGTATCCCGGCTCTACCTTGACGCCAGCATCGATGATCGGGATCAGACGGATATCCTGATCCTTCAGTTCCTTTACGAATTCCGGAAAATCCTGAAAATTCTCTTCACTTAATGTAAAGTCCTTATAAGACTGCATATAATCAATATCCATATAAATCATATCAATAGGAATATGATTTTCACGATATCCAGCTGCAACCTTCCGGAAATCCTCTTTTGTAGTATAGCCCCATCTGCTCTGGCCGAATCCAAAGGCAAATTTCGGTGGGATATAGCTTCTTCCGATCACATGACGGAACTGCTTTACAATATCATAGGGACTCTCCCCTTCGATCACATAAAGCTTCAGGTCTGCATTTTCGCAGGTTACCTTCATGGTATCCATTCTGGTATAGCCAATGTCAAAGGTGATCGCTGCCGGATAGTCAAAAAACATTCCAAAGGTTTCTTTTCCGGACACAATGATAAGATTATGTGCACCGTACAGGGAATGTTTATCCTCTGTATGCTCCGGATCATCGGTACAGTTACTGGTGTAAATGAATCCTCTCTTGTTGATACCGCGGTTGGACTCTCCCAATCCGTAGACGATATCCTCTTCATCCATGATATAAGTAAAAGAAAATCCATCTTCTGCACAGATTTCTCCATATCCTGGCTTTCCTTCTGCTGTCTCAATGTTTTCTGTCAGTGCCTCAGTCTCAAAGGGCTCTCCATATACATATTTTTTTATCATTTTTCCCTCTCCTGTTACAGATTTCTGTAAAGAACAAATGCCTCATAAGGTTTCAGGATCACTTTCTTTCCAAAATCCTTTCTTCCAAGATTTGTGATCAGACATTCTGCATTTTTCTGAAATTCTTCCGGAATTTCCATTTCTGCCACATGCTCACTGAAATTGCAGACTGTGAGAAGCTTCTCTCCCTCAAGGGTTCTGGTATATGCAAAAATCTGATCATGATCTCTGTAAAGTGCCTCAAAAACACCGTAAACGATCACCGGTTTTTCTTTTCTTAAACGGATCAGCTTCTGATAATAATGGAAAATAGAATTCGGATCTGAAAGCTGCTGCTTCGCATTGATCTCCTTATAATTAGAGTTTACCCTGATCCATGGCGTTCCCACCGTAAAGCCGGCCTGATGAGAATCCTCCCACTGCATTGGTGTTCTGGCATTGTCACGTCCTCTCAGCATCAGGCACTTCATCATATATTCCGGTGTATAAATACCTGCTTCTGTATATTCATGGAAATACTGAATACTCTCGATATCACGATAATCCTTAAGTTCTGTAAAATAAGCATTGGTCATTCCAAGCTCTTCTCCCTGATAAACATAAGGAGTTCCCTGCATCATATGAAGACAGGTTGCCAGCATCTTGGCTGAAGTTTCCCTGTATGCCGGATTATCATTTCCAAATCTGGAAACACTTCTTGGCTGGTCATGATTTCCAAGAAACAGACTGTTCCATGCTTTTCCCGCAAGCTCTTCCTGCCATTTGATCATAACCTTTTTAAATTCCTGGAAATCGTATTTCTCGGTAGTCCATTTACCATGTTCTGATCCCTGGCCCTCTACATGCTCAAACTGAAACACCATGTTCAGCTCATTTCTGTCCTCACCTGCATATTTCTGTGCCTCTTCGATAGTCACACCGGAGGTTTCTCCAACTGTCATCACATCGTATCGGGATAAAACCTCTCTGTTCATTTCCTGAAGAAACTCATGGATCCTCGGGCCATGGACGCAGTAAGGACCAAAATCACCGTATAATCCTCCATTCATTTCTCCATCCGGATATGACTGATCCTTGGAGATCATGCTGATCACGTCCATTCGGAAACCGTCGATTCCTTTTTCACACCAGAAATTCATCATATCGTAAACTTCCTGACGAACCTTTTCATTTTCCCAGTTCAGATCCGGCTGTTTTCTTGAAAACAGGTGAAGATAATACATCTCTGTCTGAGGATCATACTCCCATGCAGGTCCTCCGAACGCACTTCCCCAGTTATTCGGTTCTTTTCCATTCACCGGCTCTCTCCAGATATAGTAATCCCTGTAAGGATTATCTTTGGATTTCCTGCTTTCAATAAACCAGTTGTGTTCATCGGAAGTATGGTTTACGACCAGATCCATGAGGATCTTAATGCCCCGTTTATGCGCTTCTTCAAGAAGCTTTTCATAATCCTCCATGGTTCCATATTCATTATAGATCCTGCGGTAATCGGAAATATCATAGCCATTGTCATCCTGCGGGGATTCCAGCATGGGTGAGATCCAGAGAACATTTACTCCCAGCTCCTTCAGATAGTCCAGCTTTTCTATAATTCCGGGAATATCACCAATTCCGTCTCCGTTGCTGTCCTTAAAACTTCTCGGGTAGATCTGATATACCACGCTTTCTTTCCACCAGTTTTTTTTCATGGTAAATTGCCTCCTTTTTCTGTTGATTCTGAAATCAGCATATCCTATCCACCCTTTAAAATCAACAAGTTTCTCGTGAAACTTAAATTACTGCCAAACTTTTCTGTTTTTTTTATGCAGTTTTAACAATAAGTCACTACTGTCCGGTGAAAGAATTTCCACCGTATTTCGATGATGTGCCAGGAAAAGTCATCACAACATAAAAAAAGAGATCCTGCTACTCTTTTACAGAATCTCTCTTTACAAGCCAGACAGGGCTTTTTACATTTTTTTCGGCAGGTTCCTTTCCCTCTGCCATAAGAAGCAGCTTCCGCAAGGCCAGAACTGCTTTCTGATGAACATCCTGATGAATGGTGGTCAGCTTTGGCCTGACGATCTGCGCATAAAAATTATCATCAAAGCCGGTAATGGAAATCTGATCCGGAATCCGGATTCCCCTGTCTGTAAAAAAATTGATGGCCTCCACAGCTGTGTAATCCGAAGAAAATGCCAGAGCCTTTGTCTCCAGAAAATGAGGCAGCAGCTCTTCATATTTTTTCAGTCTGCGCCGGGGTTCCTGGGGAACCACCACATAGCGGGAGCGGCTGCAGAAGCCGCCATTTTTTTCCATAGCCTGTTTGAATCCAAGCCATCTGGCATAATCACTGTCCTGCTCTGTTTCCGCAACAAAAAGTGCCCGGTGGTATCCACAGGAATGCAGATATTCCCCGATCTGATATCCACCGGAATAATCATCCACTCCTACATTCTGAAAGCTATATCCACCCTTCGGATAGGCATCGATCAATACCATTTTTTTATTCAGCTTTCTGGAAAGCTGATGATACTGTTCTTCATTATACCCTATAATGATAAGACCCTCCACATTCCAACGGGATGCCATATCTACCACATTATCGATCCGTTCACCGCCAATGAGCATAATATAATAGCCTCTGTTTTCTGCTTCGACCTGCAGCGTTCCGGTGATCTCTCCCACAAAAGAATCCTGCAGAGACTGCATACCATGAATGAAGGAAAAACCAAGAACCACTCCAATGATCCTTGAGCCGTGTCCGGATAGCATCACAGATCCCATGTGGGGAACATAATTCTGCTCCTTCAGGATCGCCGTGATCCGGTCAATGGTGCTCTGTGAAACCCGTTTCGTATTTCCATTGATCACATTGGATACGGTTGTACGACTGACACCTGCCATATCCGCGATATCCTGCAGCCTTATCATTTCATTGAATACTGCATCAGCTCATAATGAAGCTCACAGCCCTCATAGATTTCTGCCGGAAGTAATGCTCTGGCAACCACTTTCAGTTCCTCCTCCGGCTGGTCTGTGCGCTGAAGGTGGGCGTAATCTCCATCGATCTGTTTTACGATATAATCACATACTAACATTAAATTTATCCTCTCTCTTTATTTTTTTCTGCAGCTGCAATCAAGCAGACAAAATCATCCGCATTCGCTACGTAGCTCTACACCGAATAACTGTGAAGCAGTTATTCGATTAAAAACAGGCTACAGCAAATGCTGCAGCCTGTCAACTCTTTATCCTACCCCCATAAGATAATTGTCTGTACCTTTTTATTCGTCAGCGCCGTCGACCTTACTTGCACGTGCTGCGATTTCTTTCTCCTGGATATCACTCGGAGCCTGCTCATAGCGTGCAAACTCATAGGAGAAATCTCCGCTTCCACCGGTCATGGAACGAAGTACTGTGGAATAACCATAAATCTCAAGCAGCGGAACATCTGCCTCAATGATGGTATTTCCTTCGTGATCCGGATTCATTCCAAGAACACGGCCACGTCTCTTGTTCAGATCACCCATAACATCACCGGTATATTTATCCGGAACGGTAACCTTCATGGAGATGATCGGCTCAAGAAGTACAGGAGAAGCCTCCATAAAGCCCTTCTTGAAGGCAAGGATCGTTGCCATCTTAAATGCCATCTCAGAAGAATCTACCGGATGATAAGATCCATCATAAAGGGTTGCTTTCACACCAACTACCGGATATGCAGCCAGAGGGCCTTTCAGGACGCATTCCTGAAGACCTTTTTCAACTGCAGGGAAGTAATTCTTCGGAACTGCACCACCTACAACTACCTGCTCAAATACATAAGGTGTCTCCAGATCGCCAGATGGCTCAAAGCGCATCTTAACGTGGCCATACTGTCCGTGTCCGCCGGACTGTTTCTTATGTTTGCCTTCTACATCTGAATTCTTACGGAGTGTTTCACGGAACGGAACCTTCGGTTTGGAAAGCTCCACATCCACTTTATAACGTTCCTTCAGCTTGCTGACAACGATATCAAGATGCTGATCACCCATACCGTAGATCAGGCTCTGGCGGTTAGCACTGTCATTGACAACCTTAAGAGTTCTGTCCTCTGTCATCATCTTGGCAAGGGACTGTGCGATCTTATCCTCATCGCCCTTCTTCACTGCCTTAAATCTCTTATATGTATATGGTGTGGAAAGTACAGCCTTCGGATAAAGGATCGGGTTTGCCTTGGTCGCAAGGCTGTCACCGGTCTGTACGCTTCCAAGTTTTGCAATGGCACCGATATCACCTGCAAAAAGTTCCGGAACTTCGATCGGTTTGGAACCTTCCAGAACATAGAGTTTATTTACGCGCTCTTCTGTTCCCTTCTCTACATTAAGAAGTGTATCATCGGATTTCAGCACACCGGAGCATACCTTGATCAGAGAATATTTACCAAGGAACGGATCTGCGATAGTCTTAAATACATAAGCGGATTTCGCCTTGGCAAAGTCATAATTCGCCTCAAAGATCTCGTTGGTCTTCTGTGCGATACCGTTGCAGGAACGTCCGCTGGGGCTCGGGAAATAACCGCAGATATCATCCAGAAGATTGGATACACCGCGAAGATTCACCGGTGAACCCATGCATACCGGAACAATGCTTCCATCCTGTACGTTGGTTGCAATAGCTGCAGAAACTTCTGCTACGGAGAAAGTATCTCCCTCAAAATAACGGTCCATAAACTCTTCACTTGTCTCTGCAACAGACTCCATCAGAGTTTCATGATATTTCTCAAGATATTCGGTCAGATAGTCCGGAACCGGGCATTCTTCTTTACCGGCCTTGTCAATGTATCTTCTTCCGGCCTGTTTCACAACATTGACATAACCTACAAACTTACCATCCTCACGGATTGGGAAATGAAGAGGAGCGATTCTCTTGCCGTACAGCTCTGTCAGCTCTTCCACGACCTCACGATAGCTGACATCATCCACGTCCATATCGGTAACAAAGATCATTCGCGGAAGTTTATATTTCTCGCAGAGATTCCATGCCTTCTGTGTTCCAACCTGAACACCGGCCTTACCGGAAACAACGATAATCGCTGCATCTGCTGCGCTGACTGCCTCTTCAACTTCTCCCACAAAATCGAAATATCCGGGAGTATCCAGTACATTTACCTTCATCTTATCCCATGGTACCGGAATCAAAGAAGTTGTGATGGAAAAATGTCTCTTTATTTCTTCCTTGTCATAATCGCTGACAGTATTGCCATCCTCAACACGTCCGAGTCTGTTTGTCATACCTGCCAGATAAGCCATTGCCTCAGCCAGTGTTGTTTTACCTGCGCCACCATGACCTAATAGGACTACATTTCTGATTCGGTCTGTTCTGAAAACGTCCATATGTAATACCTCCCTGTTTGTCTTACTTAATATGTTCACATTTTACTAAATTTCCATGCAAATTTCAAGTATTTTATTCAATTTTGACAACTTTTTTTCAGAAAGTTTTCAGCTATACCGTCAATTGATACAGAACAGGGTGCCCTCCTGTCAGAATTTCCGATTTACATACTTTTTCACAGCATCCACGGAACGGTTCAGTACCAGCTCTTCCGGAAAATCCAGCTTTGTGAGAAGATCTCTGGCAAGGTCAAATTCCCCGATCAGAAGGTCAAAATGGGCATCACTGTCCATAACCACAGGTACCCGATATTTTTTGCAGTATTCCAGCATGATGGTATCATTCTCTACTGCATTCTCACGGTTACAGTCAGGGTCCATGGAATGGTTGTTCAGCTCCAGGACTTTACCGTATTCTCTGGCGCCCTGTACAAGCGCCTCATAGTCAACCTCGTATCTTCCGTCATCCGGATGTCCGATGATATTGACACACGGATTCTTCATAGCATTAAGATAGGCCTCCGTATTCTCCTGTCTGCTGCCTGGTCTGATGCATGGAACATGAAGACTTGCAATGACCACGTCCAGCTTTTCCAGGGTATTCTGCGCCAGATCCACGGTTCCTGCCGCATCCAGGATGTTTACCTCCGAACCCAGAAGCAGCTGGATCCCGTACATCTCACGGGGCACCACTTTTATATTCTGAAAGTAGAATTTGTGGCAGGTTCCTGGCATCTTCGGTGCATGTTCTGTAATTCCCAAAAGCTCAAGGCCTTTATCGGAAGCCGCCTTCGCCATCTCGCGAAGGGTACAGTATGCATGCCCGCTGGCTACAGTATGTGTGTGCAGATCCATTACTGACTGATATTTCATAATAAATTCTCCTCTGTATCTTACGTTGTTTTTTCTTATTATACGTCCGAAATCCCTGATTTCTCAAGCCCTTTTCTATTACTGTTTATTGTTTGCTGCTGCTCATTGGCAATATTTCTGTTTCCTCTAACATTTGTTGACATTTTTCGTACTTTCTTTTACAATATAGTCGTGATTTACACTATTAAAGAATAAAAGTAAAAGTAACCGGAAAGGACTCTGAAGTACTATGAAAACCATAGGTTTTATCGGCCTTGGGCTGATCGGCGGCTCCATTGCCAGAACCATACGAAAATTTCACCCGGATTATCGCCTGCTCGCCTTTGACAAAGACAGAGACGCTCTGGCAGAGGCAGTCAGTTTAAATGTGATCGACGGGATCTGCGATATTGAAGATGAACGATTATACAACTGTGATTATCTTTTCCTCTGTGCCCCTGTAGAATTCAATGTGGAGTACATGGAAAAGATCAAGGATTCTCTTGGAGAAAACTGTATCCTCACAGATGTGGGCAGTGTAAAAAGCATCATCCACGAAAAAGTAACCGAACTTGGACTCGAAGGAAAATTTATCGGCGGCCACCCAATGGCAGGCTCCGAGCGCAGCGGTTTTTCCAATTCCAGTGATCATCTCCTGGAAAATGCTTACTATATTATTACTCCCGGAGGAGAAGTTGCTCTGGAAAGAATTTCCGATTTCACAGAGCTGGTTGCCTCTCTTGGTGCAATCCCCCTTGTTCTCACTGCGGAAGAACATGATTTTATCACAGCAGGAGTCAGCCACCTTCCTCATATCGTAGCCTCCGCTCTTGTGAACCTTGTAAACCTTCTGGACAACGATTCCCAGTATATGAAAATGATCGCGGCCGGTGGTTTCCGCGACATCACACGTATCGCCTCTTCCTCTCCGATTATGTGGGAGCAGATCTGTCTGGAAAATCAGAAAAACATTTCCACAGTTCTGGATGAATTTATCCGTATGCTGATCCAGATCCGCTGTTCCATTGATAACAAAGAGGCTGACAATATTTTTGACATGTTCGCAAGCTCCAAGGATTACCGCGACTCCATTGACATTGTGGATAACAGCCTGATCCCACGCTCCTATGTCCTTTATATCGATGTGGCAGATGAGGCCGGTGCCATCGCAACCATCGCAACCATCCTTGCAACCGAAAAAGTCAGCATCAAAAATATCGGCATCATCCACAACCGAGAATTTGAAGATGGCGTTCTGAAAATCGAATTTTATACAGATGCAGCCCTGGAGCAGGCAAAAGTGCTTCTTACCAAACGCAATTACAAAATCTGCGAACGCTGATATATAAACGAGGTATTTATTATGGAAATCAAAAAAGCAAAAAAATTATCCGGTTCTCTTGTCATCCCCGGAGATAAATCCATTTCCCACAGAGCCATTATGTTCGGCTCTCTTGCAGAAGGCACTACCAGGATCACAAACTTTCTGGAAGGTGCAGATTGTCTCTCCACCATTTCCTGCTTCCAGAAAATGGGCATTGACATTGAAAATACAAGCGGAGAGATCCTGGTCCACGGAAAAGGTCTCCATGGCCTTTGCGCTCCAACGGAGACTCTTGATGTAGGCAACAGCGGTACTAGCACCCGTCTCATTTCCGGAATCCTGGCAGGACAGGACTTTGTATCAGAGCTTACCGGCGATGCTTCCATCCAGAAACGCCCTATGAAACGGATCATGACTCCGCTTTCCCAAATGGGTGCCGATATCGTAAGTCTCAACGGAAACGGATGTGCACCGCTTAAGATCTCCGGAAAAAAGCTCCATGCCATCCACTACAATTCTCCGGTAGCATCTGCCCAGGTAAAATCCTGCGTACTTCTTGCCGGAATGTACTCTGACGGCATTACCCGTGTAACAGAGCCGGTTCTTTCCAGAAATCACACGGAGATCATGCTGAATTACTTTGGCGCCAATGTAACCGCAGAGGGAACAACAGCATCCATCAAACCGGACCCATCTCTTTACGGACGTGAGATCCTGGTTCCGGGAGATATCTCTTCTGCTGCCTACTTTATCGCAGCCGGCCTCCTTGTTCCCAACAGCGAGATCCTTCTGAAAAATGTGGGAATCAACCCGACCCGTGACGGTATCCTCCGTGTATGCAAAGCCATGGGCGCAGATATCACCCTTCTCAATGAAACCACAGAAGGCGAACCTACTGCAGATCTTCTGATCCGCTCCTCCACTCTTCACGGAACAACCGTAGAAGGTGCCATCATTCCTACCCTAATCGATGAACTTCCGATGATCGCGGTTATGGCAGCCTTTGCAGAAGGAACCACTGTTATCCGTGATGCCCAGGAGCTTCGTGTCAAAGAATCCGACCGTATCCAGGTTATGACAGAAAACCTCCAGGAAATGGGGGCAGATATCCAAGCAACGGAAGACGGCATGATCATCCACGGTGGAAAGCCTCTCCACGGTGCAGAGATCGATTCTCATCTGGATCACCGTATAGCCATGTCTTTCGCAGTGGCAGGACTTCTCTCGGAGGGAACTCTTTCCATCAAAAACGGAGAATGTGTCAATATCTCCTATCCGAAATTCTATTCCGATCTTTACAGTCTGGCAGAATAATTATCAGATATCCCGACAGAAAGCATTTTTATGCATAATTCATTGCATCTGTTCTATCAGATAGCAGTGCATGAAAATGCTCTCTGTTTTTTGTATTTTTTTATATTTCGTATATTTTTTATTTATTAGTGGTATCATAATTCCAAAATAAAATCATTTTTTTGATAAACTTTATCTATTTTCCCACTTTCCAAATTCCTACTATTATGGTAATATTTATCCGGAAAATAAAATATTTTCAGAGAGGAGCAACGATTATGAAAATTTTGTTTTATGACACTAAGAGCTACGATAGAGAATTTTTTGAGAAGCTGCTTCCGTCCTATCCAGGTATTGAGATTAAATTCATTGAAGCAAATATCCATGAAGAAACCGCAGCTCTTGCCCACGGCTACGACGCTATCTGTGCATTTGTAAATGCAGATCTTGGCGCACCGGTCATCGAAGAACTTCACCGACAAGGTGTAAAACTGATCCTAATGCGCTGTGCAGGATACAACAACGTTGATCTGGAAACTGCTGCCAGATGCGAAATCCAGGTGGCACGTGTTCCAGGTTATTCTCCGGAAGCAGTTGCCGAACACGCCATGGCACTTGCCCTTACCGCCAACCGCCACACCCATAAAGCATATATCAAATGCCGTGAAAACAACTTTGCACTGAACGGTCTCATGGGCGTAAACTTTTATCAGAAAACTGCCGGTATCATCGGTACCGGAAAAATCGGCCAGGCAATGGCAAAAATCTGCCGTGGCTTCGGTATGAAAGTAATCGCTTATGATCTTTTCCCAAATAAAAATCTTGACTTTCTGGAATATGTTTCGCTGAACGAACTTCTTGCCACCAGTGATCTGATCAGCCTCCACTGTCCGATGACTCCGGAAACTGAACATCTGATCAACTCCGAGACCATCGCAAAAATGAAAGATGGAGTGATCCTTGTAAACACCTCCAGAGGTGGACTGATCAAAACTGACGACCTGATCGCAGGTATCCGTGACCATAAATTCTTTGCCGTTGGTCTGGATGTTTACGAAGAAGAATCTGCTTATGTATATGAAGATATGTCCAGCAGCATTCTTCCTACTTCCACGATCCAGCGTCTTCTGTCCTTCCCGAATGTTACCATGACTTCCCATCAGGGATTTTTCACGGTAGAAGCACTGACCAATATTGCCGAGACAACTCTGGAAAACGCAAAAGCCTTTATGGATGGAGCTGAAATGAAAAATCTGGTTCACTGATATAGTTCCATTTTCACAAAAAAATCCGAGTACAGAATTAAGCAAAGCGAATATCCGCAAGCAATTCTGTACCCGGATTTTTATTTTTTAATAGATTTCTTCAAAAGATTTTCCGTCATCTTCTGTATAATACACACGTTTTCCATCCTGTGTAAATATTATCTTCTGTTTTTCTTCAGAATCCAGGCTGCACTGCTGATAGGTAATTCCATCTTCTACCGGAAGCATTTTATCTGCATTATCGTAACTTTTTGCAGAAAGGTTTGACGGCGCATGCCCATACTCATAAATATACTGGGCAACTTCATCTTTATCTGTGTATGTCCCTTTTTCATCCAGCTTACTCTGCGTTTCTTCGTTACTGTCTGTACTTTCCGCATCTGCTTTCTCTGTGGAATCTTCCTGCTGCTGTGACTGCTCCAGTTCCGCATCATCTTCCACTATCATTTCATCGTCACTGTTTTCGTCCATGTCCTCCAGTTCATCATCTGTTAATGGTTCCAGATCATCCTGAAATGCTGATTCGTCATATTTGGCTTTCTCCTTGCATCCTCCCAGCATCAAAACAGCAGCACCTGTCATTACCAAAAGAAAAATTCTGAATTTCTTCATGAATCAAGCTCCTTTCACTGTATACTGTTCTCTTAAAAGTGCAATCTCTCTTTTCCATCCCTCATCATCATTAGGCGTCTCCAAAATAAAGGGGATTCCTTTCAGTGCCGGATGGCACACCACATTAACCAGCGCATCCAGACCAATTTCTCCCTCGCCAATTTTTGCATGACGGTCTTTATGGCTTCCCAGGCCATTCATGCTGTCATTAAGATGAACGGCTTTTAATCTGGAAAGGCCGATCACCTGGTCAAATTCCGTCAGTACTCCATCCAGATCATGGACAATGTCATACCCGCCGTCCCAGACATGACATGTATCCAGGCAGACTCCCAGTTTGTGATTTTTTTCCACACGGTCAATGATCTCTCTTAGTTCCTGAAACGTTGCGCCCACCTCAGAGCCCTTGCCGGACATGGTTTCCAGAAGAACTGTGGTACTTTGTTGTTCGTTAAGAACATCGTTGAGAATTTCCGCAATTTTTGCAATTCCAGTTTCTGTTCCCTGTCCTACATGGCTACCCGGATGAAAGTTATAATAATTCCCCGGAGTATATTCCATGCGTTTCAGATCATCCGCCATAATCTCCCGGGCAAAATCTCTCAGATTTTCTTTCGCCGCACAGGCATTCATTGTATATGGTGCATGAGCTACAAGCTTACCGAAATGATTCTCTCCTGCAAGTTCCAGAAATTTCTGCACATCTGCCGGATCAATCTCTTTCGCCTTACCGCCTCTTGGATTTCTGGTAAAAAATGCAAATGTATTTCCTCCGTTTTTTACTATCTGACGTCCCATGGCTGCATAGCCTTTGGATGAACTTGTATGATTTCCGATATATAATACCATTTTTTTCTGATCTCCCTGTATTTTTTATTTACGGTAACTTAAAGCCACGATTGTGGAGTTTTGTATATTATAGCAAAAACTCTTTTTTCTGCAAAGTCCGGTATTCATTCTTTACATTGCTTCCAATTCTTCCTATAATAAATGTATCTTTACATATGAAGGAGAAAAAGTATGGCAAATGATAATCGAAAGCCGCCCCACAAACATGATCCGGAACTGGCACGAAAAGAAGCACTTAAGGCCAGACAGACACGCACACATCATTCCAGTCAGAAAGAAAGCGGCCATCGCCAAAACACTTCACGGGAAAACAACCGCCCGTCCACGCACAGTTCTGCCGCATCACGCAGAAAAACCATCAAGAAAAATTCCAGATATCAGCAAGTACGTCGTCAGAAAATGATGCTTGCAGGAGGTGGACTTCTGCTCTTACTTCTTGTAATTATTTTTTCTGCCCGCGCATGTATTTCTTCCAGAAAAGCAGCTGAAGCTGCTGCCCTCCAAAAAGCGCAGGAAGAAGCAGCGGCAAAAAAAGCCGAAGAAGCAGCGAAAGCAGCCCAGAAGGATCCTGTTTCACTGACCATCAGTGTTGTGGGTGACTGCACCCTTGGTACAGACGAAACCTTCGACTATGACACAAGTCTGAACGCCTACTACGACAGCAACGGAAAAGATTACTTTTTCCAGAATGTAAAAAGTATTTTTTCAGCTGATGATCTGACCATCGCCAATTTTGAGGGAACACTTACGGATTCGGATACCCGTGAAGATAAAACATTTGCATTTAAAGCACCTGCCGAATATGCCCAGATCCTCACCAGTGGTTCCATAGAAGCTGTAAATACTGCCAACAATCACAGCCATGATTACGGAGACCAGAGTTACACGGACACCCTGACTGCTCTGGATAATGAAGGGATCACCCATTTCGGATATGATGATACTGCAGTTATGGACATCAAAGGAGTTAAAGTCGGACTTGTTGGCATTTATGAACTGAATGACCATCTTGGCCGTGAACAACAGCTGAAAGATAATATCGCAAAAGTCAAAGCAGACGGAGCAGAACTTGTTATTGTAATCTTCCATTGGGGTAATGAGACTGAAACCGTTCCGGATACCAATCAGATGACTCTGGGCCGTCTGGCTATCGATGAGGGTGCTGATCTTGTATGCGGACATCATCCACATGTACTTCAGGGAATTGAAACTTACAAGGGCAAAAATATCGTTTACAGCCTCGGAAACTTCTGCTTTGGCGGAAACAGTTCACCAAGCGATATGGACACCATGATCTTCCAGCAGACCTTTACTATCACTTCCAACGGTGTACAGGCCGATAATGTAACAAACATCATTCCCTGCTCCATTTCTTCCGCAGACGGTTATAACAATTATCAACCAACTCCTGCTACCGGCGATGAAGCTACCAGAATCAAAGCCAAGATCGATGAACGCAGTGCAGCGATTCCATCCGCTGATTCTACAGCCAAATCATCCGGCGATACAGGCAGTTCTGATACTGTTTCTGCAGATGAGGCATCCGGAAACACTGACACTTCTGATGAATCTGATACAAGCTCGGATTTTTCCGATGAATCTGACAGTTCGGATTATGATGCTTCAGATGAAGAAGATTACAGTTCAGACGAAGAAGCAGATTTCTCAGATAACAGCGAAGAATAGGTAAAATAAAAACCCTGGCAGATACCGCATGATCCATGCGAAAATCTGTCAGGATTTTTTTATGAAAGATAATTGTGTTTTGTTATTCGATCATCATGGCATCCCCAAAACTGAAGAATCGGTATCTTTCCTTCACCGCTTCCTCATAGGCAGCCATAATATGTTCTTTTCCTGCAAGGGCAGAAACCAGCATCAGCAACGTGGACTCCGGAAGATGGAAATTGGTGATCAGTCCGTCAATCGCTTTAAATTTATAGCCTGGATAAATAAAGATCTCTGTCCAGCCACTTCCGGCTTTTACGATTCCGTCTTCTCCGGTTGCGGACTCCAGGGTACGGCAGCTGGTAGTTCCCACGGAAATCACTCTTCCACCGTTTTTCTTTGTATCATTGATCAGTTTTGCCTGATCTTCTTCCACAATGTAAAATTCCGAATGCATATGATGTTTCTCCACATCATCCACTTTTACCGGTCGGAACGTTCCAAGGCCTACATGTAAAGTTACATGGGCAATATTCACACCCATTTCTTTTACCTTCTCAAGAAGTTCCGGTGTGAAATGCAGTCCTGCAGTCGGTGCGGCAGCAGATCCTTCATTTTTGGCATACACGGTCTGATAACGGTTTTTGTCTTTCAGCTTGTGGGTAATATATGGCGGCAGCGGCATTTCTCCCAGCTGATCCAGAATTTCCTCAAAAATTCCCTCATAATGGAACTGGATCAGGCGGTTTCCCTCATCTACAATATCGATGATCTCACCTTTTAAAATGCCATCGCCAAAAGTAATTTTGGCACCCGGACGTGCCTTTTTGCCGGGCTTTACAAGACACTCCCAGATATCATTCTCACGGCGTTTCAGAAGCAGGATCTCGATCAGTGCTCCTGTCTCCTCCTTATGTCCGTAAAGACGTGCCGGAATAACTTTGGTGTCATTGATCACAAGGCAGTCTCCCTTATGCAGGTAATCCAGTATATCGGTAAAATGACGATGCTCGATACTTCCGTCTTTCAGGGACAGATGCATCAGTCTGGAAGAACTTCTGTCCTCCAGCGGGTCCTGAGCAATCAGTTCCTGCGGCAGGTCATAATAAAAATCTGATGTTTTCATAATTATTTTTCCACTTCCTCTTTCCATTGTTTGCGAAGCCTGCGGACCTCGTTCCACTCTTTGTTTGTAAGATCGGCCTTTGGCAGCAGATCCGGTCTCCATTTGGCAGTACGGATAATAGACTGCTCTCTTCTCCATTTATCCACATTTGCATGATGTCCGGAAAGCAGCACCTCCGGAACTTTTTTTCCATGCCATTCTTCCGGTCGGCTGTACTGGGGATATTCCAGAAGATTTCCGGAAAAAGATTCCGTCTCTCCGGATTCCTGATTATTCAGAACTCCTGGTACCATTCTGGAAATGGAATCCATCATAACCATAGCCGGAAGTTCCCCACCAGTAAGTACATAATCACCGATAGAAACATAATCCGTCACAATTTCTTCCAGAACACGCTCATCAATTCCCTCATAATGACCGCAGAGAAAAACCAGGTCTTCTTCCAGTGCGAACTCTTTCGCCATATTCTGGTTGAAAGTTTTTCCCTGAGGAGTAAGAAAGATCACACGTGGTTTTCTTCCGATGCGCTCTACAATGGATTCATAGGACAGATATACCGGTTCTGCCTGCATCAGCATTCCGGCACCGCCGCCATATGGATAATCATCTACCTTCTGGTGCTTGTTGAAGGCAAAATCCCGGATATTGATCGCTTCCAGTGATAACAGTCCCTTTGTAATCGCACGGCCTGTAATACTTGTGTTCATTCCGTTCTCGATCATTTCCGGAAACAGTGTAAGTACATGATAATTCATTTAAACAAGCCCTTTCATCAAATGCACAGTCATGGTATTTTTTTCCACGTCTACATCAAGAACACAGTCATGGATCGCCGGAAGCAGAACTTCCTCTCCATCCACACGATCTACGATATAAACATCATTGGCACCGGTCTCCATAACATCGCGGAGTACTCCGAATTTCTCCCCATTCTCCAGAAGTACATCCATTCCGATCAGATCTGCCACATAATATTCATCCTCGCCAAGCTCCTGTGCTTCCTCACGCGGAATCCAGAGATCACGGCCTTTATACATTTCAATATCATTGATATTATCAACGCCTTCAAACTTCAGGATCGCAAGATTCTTAAAGAATTTTACATTCTGAATATTCAGTCTGCGAAGTTCTTTTCCTGTATCCAGAAGCACATATTCAATATCAAGAAAACGCTCTGCATCATCCGTTGTTGGAAAAACCTTTACTTCACCACGGACACCATGCGTTGTTGTGATAACTCCTACTTTTAATAAATCTTCCATTTTTGCTCCCTTTCAGAGTAAAAACAGGAGCCATGGAATCCACAGCTCCTGTCTCATTTTTCATTGCAGAATATCTACAATCACTTTTTTGCTGCTTTTTGAAGAAGCCGCTTTCACAACAGTACGGATTGCCTTGGCAATTCTTCCCTGTCTTCCAATGACCTTACCCATATCGGCCGGTCCGACTTTCAGTTCAACAACAATCGCGTCGTCTTTCTCAGTCTCAGTAACGACTACCTCATCCGGATTTTCAACAAGAGATTTTGCAATTACTTCTACAAGTTGTTTCATTACATACCTCCTTGCTCTGCCCTTACGGGGCCCACAGATCTTAAATCTGTCAGGTATTATTTCTCGATTCCGGCAAGTTTAAGAAGCTTAGCAACTACTTCTGTAGGCTGAGCACCAGCTGCAAGCCATTTCTTAGCTGCCTCTTCGTCGATTTTGTATACGCTTGGGTCAAGGTTCGGATCATATGTTCCGATCTCTGCGATACATCTTCCGTCACGTTTGCAGCGGGAATCTGCTACTACGATTCTATAGAAAGGTGCTTTCTTCTGTCCCATTCTTCTTAATCTGATCTTAACTGCCATTTTTGTTTTCCTCCAATTATCTTTCTAAAAATTTATTGTTGTTTATTAAAAGGGAAGCTTAAAGCCGCCCCTTTTTCCCATATTCATCTTGCCGCCTGTTAAACCCGGCATCTGTTTCATCATCTTCTTGCTCTGCTCAAACTGCTTCACAAGACGGTTTACTTCTGTGACATCCACGCCTGCACCTCTGGCGATGCGGTTCTTACGGGATATGTTCAGAATGTTCGGATTGCTTCTCTCCTGAGGTGTCATGGAAAGGATGATGGACTTGGTGCGATCCATAGCTTTCTCATCGATCATGCCCTCGATATCTTTCATCTTGCCGCCCATTCCAGGAAGCATGTTCAGGATACTGGAAATACCACCCATTTTGTTCATCTGTTCCATGCTGGTAAGATAGTCATTAAAGTCGAAGTCCATTTTCTTCAGCTTCTTCTGCATCTCCTGGGCCTGTTCCTGATCCACAGATGCTTCCACCTTCTCGATCAGGCTCATCACATCGCCCATACCAAGGATTCTGGAAGCCATACGTTCCGGATAAAACTGTTCCAAGTCCGAAAGCTTCTCTCCCATACCAACATAGAAGATCGGTTTGCCGGTTACGGCTTTAATGGAAAGTGCAGCTCCACCTCGTGTATCACCGTCCATCTTGGTCAGGATCACACCGTCAATGCCGACTTTATCAGAAAAGTTCTGCGCTACATTTACCGCATCCTGTCCTGTCATGGCATCAACTACAAGCACTGTGGCATCCACATTCACATTCGCTTTGATATTCTCAAGCTCCTGCATCATATCCTCATCAATGTGAAGACGTCCTGCGGTATCGATCAGCACAACATTCTGCTGATTGGATTTCGCATGCTCGATAGCTGCTTTTGCAATGTCCACGGGATTCTGCTTGTCTCCCATGGAAAAGACCTCGACGCCCTGCTTCTCACCATTCACCTGCAGCTGTGTGATCGCTGCGGGACGGTAAACATCACAGGCCACAAGCAGTGGTCTCTTTCCTTTGGATTTCAGTTTGCCTGCCAGCTTGGCAACCGTTGTTGTCTTACCTGCACCCTGGAGGCCGACCATCATAAGAACGGTAAGATCCATTCCCGGTTTGATCGGAAGTTCTGTTGTCTCACTTCCCATCAGATTGACCAGCTCGTCATTTACGATCTTGATCACCATCTGTCCCGGATTCAGACCATTCATAACATCCTGTCCGATAGCCTTTTCCTGAACAGATTTCGTAAACTGCTTAACGACCTTAAAGTTAACATCCGCTTCCAGAAGTGCCATCTTAACTTCTTTCAGCGCAACCTTGACATCAGCCTCTGTAAGACGGCCTTTGCCTTTCAGCTTTTTAAATACATTCTGCAGTTTATCTGTTAAACTCTCAAATGCCATTGATCATAACTCCTCTAATATCACATTGGAAATCGCCGCAATATCTTCGGCGTGGTACTTGTCAGCCAGTTCATGGATCTTCATAACCTGACTGCGGATGTTCAGGAATTTCTCGACCAGATGGAGTTTCTCTTCGTATTCTTCCAACGTCCGATTGCACCGTCTGATCATATCATGTACACCCTGTCTGCTGATGCCAAGTTCCTCAGCAACTTCACTTAAGGAATAATCCTCAAATACCACACTGGTGTACACCTGCCGCTGCCTCTCTGTCAGAAGCTCTCCATAAAAATCAAATAAAAAAGTCTGCTCTACAAATTTCTCCATCTGTAATCACCTTGGCTATCATACACGATTCCGGCATGCCTGTCAAGGGTTTTTGCTTTACAAATTTATTTTTTCCAAAATTTCACAGAAAAAAGGTCGGGAAAGCGCTTTTCTGCTGAGTTTTGCAGGCTTTTCCGACCTTTATTTATTTTATTTTCTTCCTATTATATAGTTATATAGGCCAATCTGAATTCGATCAAAACATTTCTTTCGTCATTTTATCGATTTCCTGATCTACTGCCTCATAAACACCTGGGATGCAGGAAAAATTCAGGCCATGGGTGGTACATGGAATAAAATGAAGTTTACCACAGTCTCTGCAAAGCTGATCGGTTGCTTCTTCAATCATTTCCTGATTCCAGTCAAAACGATCTACTTTACCATTATCGATACCGCCCATAAATGTGATATCTTTTCCATATTCTTTGATCAGTTTTGGAAGATCATTGACTGACATACATCCCTGCCATACATCAATTCCCATCTCGATCATTGTTGGAACCAGTGTTGCACTGTAACTGTCATTGTGATGAATGATCAGTTCTACCCCGTGATCATGGTAATAGCCATAAATACGTTTGTAGGAATCCATAAAGAATTCACGGAACATGTCCACACTGATAAATGTAGATTTCTGTGTTCCCCAGTCATCATGATGGAATACAACATCCGGTTTCATATAGGTACAGATCTGCTCTGCCCATTTCAGTTCCCACTCTGTAATATATTCGATCAGTTCATGCATGGCTTCCGGTTCTTCGTAAAAATTCATCATAGTATTCTGAATTTCACAGAGATAATGGCACATCTCAAAAACTCCCGGTGCGATCAGTGTGGCAACCATTGTTTCATTCCTATCAATTCCGGCAATGGTCTCCTGGCATGCTTTCCAGTCTTCTGCTGTGTAATTGATATCCGGTGCTTTTACATATTTTTTCCATTCTGTGATATCCGGGCATACCAGATGTTCGGGATCATGAAGTGGAAACGCTCCTGGCGTTCCTGCCGGCCAGGAATTATAATATCCCCAGCCACATTTTACTGTTGGTGCACCAGGTCCTTCCGGCATCATCGGATACTGCTGCTGATAGGGAGTATTCAGAACAAAGGTCAGTCCCTCATACTGTTTTACAAAACGATCCGGATTTCCTCCACGGATTACTTCCATCATATTCTGTCTTTTTGTTAACATAAAAACACCTCCGCTACGTTATTATGCAGGAAAGCCTTTTTTCCGCACTTGTTTTGCTACACCCCAATATAAAAGGCTTATTTCTGCACTTGTTTTTTCTTTATGATTCTATTATACTGAAAATCAGAAGAATCACAATTCCACATAATATGGTGATTATTCCTATTTTTTCCTATAAAATATAGGAAGGAGGATTTTCTTTGAAACTCAGCGCAAAACTTATCTGCTATCATTTGCAGAAATCATTTCCTATGGATACCTCCAGGCTGGATACAGAGCCCACATTGCTATGTCCTGCCTGTTACGAAAAAAACACACCGCTTCAGGAAGGACGTGTTTATCTTATTACAGATCCTGATTTTCAACCGACTTTTCATCATCCCAAAAATATCCTGTTCCTGATGATCGGAAAAACTTACCGGAATTACGAATTAACTCAGCCAAACATGTGCGTCATTCCTGAAGATTTTCCTGCCAATACCATTTTTAACAAACTTCAGGAAATTTTTATCCTTTATGACCGGTGGAATCAGTCTCTGATGGATTCCCGTCTTCGGAACGCTTCTATTCAGGAACTTCTGGATCTTACCGCTTCCATTATTCCCAACCCAATGATGCTGATCGGTATGGATTTTACTATCATTGCCTCCAGAGGCTGGGATCTGGGCGATCTTTCCAATTCCGTTCTGGGTTCCAACGAAAATTCCTGGGCTGTTGTTGACAGTCTGAAACAGGATCCCCATTATGAGGAAGCTTTTTATAAAACCGGATACTTTTATTATCCCGGAAATGGCCTTACGGTTCCTTCTCTCTGCGTAAACATTTCCAATAATGATAAAGCTGTATACCGACTGATGTTTTCCGGAGGCGAAGTTCCTCTGGATGATACATTTGGTTTTATCCTGGAGTACCTTTCCCAGATGATATCTCATGCCCTTTCCACCGGTATCATGCACAACCGGGATAAAGCGTTTCCTTTGCACCAGATTTTTGTATCTATCCTGACTGATCCAGGAGCTGATTACGTAAAAGTCAGCCAGCAGCTGACAAATGTAGGATGGCTTTCTTCCCATATGTATCAATGCATCCTGATCCAGACCGGACTGATCGACCAGAAAAATCTGACCCTCAATGCCATCTGCAATTATCTGGAAAATACGATCCCGGCCAGTTGTGCTACCGAATACAAAGGCAATGCTGTGCTTTTTATCAATCTGGACCTATGTACCATGACTGTCCATGAAATTTCTGATAAGATCGAGGGTTTTATCAAAAGCAGCATGTTAAGTGCCGGATACAGCCGGAAGATGCTTGGACATTTTAATTTCCACCGGCAATACACACAAGCTTCTGTCTCTTTACAGGTTGGCAAACGCAAAAATCCTGCAGAAAGTATCCACTATTTTAACTCCATCGCTCTGCCCTATATCCTGGAACAGGCTACCAGAAAACTTCCAGCTTACATGATCTGCCACGAAAAGCTTCTGTCACTGAAATACAAAGATGAGGCAAAACAATCTCATCTCTATGACACACTGCGTTGTTTTCTGGAACACAACCAGAACATTGCCCATACTGCCAGCGCTTTATTTATCCACAGAACCACTCTTCTTTACCGTCTGGATAAGATCAAAGCATTTCTGGATTCGGATCTCACAGACAGAGATGAAATCCTTTATCTGCTGCTTTCTTTTCATCTGATGGATATGGAAGAAGAAAATCAGAACACAAACGCATAAAAAAAACGGGAAATCTCATGCATACCATAATATGCTTCCTGATTTCCCGTTTTTTCTATGTAAAGCGGATATTCTCTTTTATAATTCTTCCTTTTTTTCTTCGTTCAGAATTGAAGTACAGTGTGGGCATCTTGTAGCCTCGATGTCGATCTCACTTCTGCAGAACGGACATACCTTCGTAGTTGGTGCAGGCTCTTCCTCTTTTTTTGCTCCGATGGAAGTGATCTTGTTTACCGCCTTCAGAAGACAGAAAAGAATAAATGCCATGATCACAAAATTGATCACTGATGAGACAAAGGATGAAGCAAATCCGGATACATCCTTCAGTGTATACGTTGCTCCTCCTGTAAGCACATTCAGGATCGGATTGATAAAGTTGTCGGTCAGTGATGTTACGATACCTGAGAAAGCACCTCCAATGATCACACCAATAGCCATGTCCATGACATTTCCCCGCAATGCAAAGGCTTTGAATTCCTCCAGAAACTTTTTCATTTGTGATTCCTCCCTCTTTTTTCGGAAATCCTCTGATTCTTATCTGTTTTGGATTTTCCGCTGTTTTTCAGGAAAATTATAGCACTGGCATTTTTTAATTTCCATAGATATTCCAGACAAAATCTCACATCTTATAAAAGAATACGTTCTTCCTGTCCGGCACAGATTTTTTAATGTTTCCCCAATTGCCAGAATGCCACCGCACTGGCTGCAGCCACATTCAATGAATCTACTCCATGGGCCATGGGAATGCATACCGTATAGTCACAGTCCGCAATGGTCTCTGAGGCAAGTCCATCTCCTTCCGTCCCAAGAACAACCGCCAGTTTTTCTTCCGCCATCAGATGGGGATCGTCAATATCAAAAGAATCCTCCTTCAGTGCCATGGCTGCGGTCTTAAATCCCATTGCCTTCAGCAGCCGGATGCCTTCGGTCTTCCACTCTGTCTTTTCATCAAAAAACGTCCATGGGATCTGAAATACAGTTCCCATGCTGACACGGATCGCACGGCGGTACAGGGGATTGCTGCATCCTGGCGTTAACAGCACCGCATCCATTCCAAGAGCCGCCGCAGAACGAAAAATCGCGCCGATATTAGTAGGATTTACCACATTTTCCAGAACCGCGATCCTGCGGGCATTTTTGCAGATCTCATCAATCCCCGGAAGTGCCGACCGGTGCATGGCACAGAGCATTCCTCTTGTCAGCTTAAAACCGGTCAGCTGTGTCAGAACATCAAATTCTGCTGTATAAACCGGAATGTCTCCACATCGCCGGATCAGCTCCTTTGCTTCTCCCTCGATATGCTTATGTTCCACCAGAAAAGAAATCGGCCGGCACCCGGAATCCAATGCTCTCTCAATAACTTTCGGGCTCTCCGCAATAAAGATTCCCTTCTCCGGTTCTGCCCGGTTCAGAAGCTGAATCTCAGAAATCCTGGCATATACATCCAGCTCCGGTGCGTTAAAATCTGTGATTTCTATGATGTTTGACATTGTTGTTTTCTCTCCTGTTCCATGTATATCGTATGTATTTTCAGTTCTTTACCTCATCCGGAATACTGACTGCCGTATTTAATGTTCCTTCAACTGGTGCAATGTAATTGTTCTGAGGTGTTAATATTCCGGATACATCTGCCACACTGATTGATTCATCCGGTGTAATAACCGAAGTATTTGAATGCAGACCGGTAGATGCATCTGCATTATTATAATGGCTTTCACTGCTGTGAGATGCATGATTCGCATGGTTGCTGTGACTTCCATGAGTTGCCACGTTACTGTGAGTTCCATATGTCTCTCCCGAGACATGACTCGTATGGCTTTCATGACTGCTGTGGCTTCCATGTCCACCACCACTGCCCGAGCTGTGTGAACGATGTGAACTATGAGAACTATGAGAACGGTGTCCCGCAAACACTTCATCATACATTAATAAGCTCAGCACTAATACCAGCGAACCAACCATAACCATTTTGTTTCTTGTAATATTGCCCTCTTCCTCATATAAAAAATCTTCCAACGATCTTTCCAATTTTGGAAAAAAATCATTTTTCATTTTATTTTCCTCCTATTGTATACGGATACAAACACCATTCGCCCATTGCGTATCATATATTTTCCCATCATCTCGATAATATGTGCAATTTCCATCCGGTTTATTATTGGCAAAATCTCCTTCCAGAACCGGAGCCTCTCCAGCTGAAAAATAATACTTTCCACTGCCAGACATCACATCGCCATTCCACTCACCAACATAATGATCTCCAGATGTCCATGTATAAGTACCAGTGCCACTTTTCAGCCCTCCACTCAATGTTCCATCATAAATATCACCATTTGCATATACAATGTAACTCTTTCCTTCCAATTCACCATCTCTGATGCTACCATCATAATTATTTCCCTCCACCGTTATATGTACCTGTGAGGTCAGCTTTCCCTTTTTAATATATCTGGTAATGGTCTGCTTTCCATCTGTATATGTATAAGTTCCATTTTTCAAAGAATATTTTTTAAATTCCCCGGAAAGGACGCTGCCATCAGAAGTTCTGCATTCTCCTTTTCCGTTTATAGCGTCTTTTTTCCATTCTCCTGTATATGTAGTTCCATCCGTAACCCATAATGTCCCCTGCCCGGAACGCTTTTTGTTTTTATCAACATTCCCTTCATATACAGATCCGTCCTTATAAGTGATCTTTACTGTTTCAGAATCATCGAGTACAGTATATTTCACAACGTTACTGTTTTTCTCTGTATTTTGGGATTGTCTGGTTTTGCCTTTTACATTTAATGCTTTTTTTGATATATTTTTAACTTTAATTGCCTCAGCCGCATGCTGACTTTCCTGTACCTGGACTGAAACCTCTGTACTTTTTGGCTTTTCATGATACTGAACTCCACCATACGCTGTAGCTGCCAGCACTCCGGCTATAACAAGTGCAATACCCTTGATTTTTTTATTCTTTTTTCCTTTTTTCATATCCATGTTTCAAAAACCTCTAATGCTTTCTCATTGTTGTATATCAGACCAAATATGGTATCCAACATCCCTTTATATATTCTGCAACGATAAGAATTTGCCTGTCTGGAATATATATTTTTTTCCAACGCCAGATTTATGACCGGACAAACACCACAGTATGGATGATAAACACATTCGCAGCAATCCGGCAACGCCTCCAATACAGATGCCTGACATGTAACCTTACACACTCCGCAATTCATCAGTTCATCATATTCTAATGTATCGTAGACATTTCCAAGCCGAAAAGAATCACTTCCCATTTCTGCCAGCATTCTTCCTTCATCGCAGGTATATATATTTCCATCGTAATAATATGCAATCTGTCCCACCGCTGCTCCGCAGGGGCTGCGCAACTCCATATAATTTTCGGAAAAACCGCCCAATATTTTCCTGAGAAAGATTCTGGCATGTCCTTCTATTATGCGAACCCCTTTCTGATTCAGTCGGAGCATATATTCCAGTATTTCTCTGTAAAAACTTATAAATTCATTAACTGTATAGCCTATTTCATCCCAGTGTTCACTGGCATACCCCAAAGGGGTAAGCGGTCTTATAAAAACATATGGCAGTCTTTCTTCCAAATACGCATCGATAATTCCTTTTGGATTTTCCAAACTTTTCCTTGTTGTTGTCTGAATAGCCCCAACCGGAACTTTATATTGTTTTAATCTTCCAATATTATCATGAACTGCTGAAAACGATCCTCTTCCACTTTTATCTGAACGATTGCCATCATGAATCCATTGCGGACCATCCAGTGATGTGGAAATCTTCACAGCATGTGTTTTAAAAAATCTTATCATTTCGTCAGTAAGTAATAACGTATTCGTTACAAGAGAGTATTCAATTTCTTTATCATTGCAATTTTTCTGGCTGTATTCTATTATAAATCGAATTACATCAAAACAAAGCAGTGGTTCACCGCCCTGAAATTCAAAAGTAAGATGCTTCTCCGGAGACTGCAAAGCAATATCAACAGCTCTTTTTGCGGTCTCCACAGACATGCTCCCTTTATTATTCTGCTCTGAATCCTGTGCCTGACAATAAACACAATTTAAATTGCATGCATTTGTCAGTACAAAAATATGAAGACAAGTTGCTGAAAACAGATAAGATTTCATACCTCGATATTGTTCTTTCACTTTTTCTATAAAAACCTCATCATTTTCATCATATATAAAATAATTTTGTTTTAATCTGACAAATATACCCTCTTCCAGCTTATTATACTCTCTGTAAACCAAATGATGAAACTCTTCTTCCGATAAAAATATGTATTTACCCTCTTCATTTGTCAGCAAATACTTATCTTTATATTTTTTAAAATTGTAATAATTTGACTTCATCTACTGTTCTCCTATAGGATATACATCAGGATCCATTAAGTTCCGTGTAGACCAGAAAAAACCACCGCATATCTTTCTTACTGCACATTGTGTACATTCTTTTTTAAAACGTATCTTGTAATCTGTAATACTCTTCACTGCGATAGGTCTATACCCGGGCTCTACCGCACACAGCGGAAAATTATATAACTGAACATCAATTCCATTTAAAATGAGATAATCGATTGCTCTTTTTATTTTGATAAAAGCATCTTTATAATCTATCCACAAATCTTTTCTGTTTACAGCTGCATTTCCCATCATTTCCATTCCAATAAAATTGACGCAAAACACACCCTTATAGTTTTTTACAATATATTTTGCGGTATCAAGAGCAGTATTCACATTCCGCTTCGATACCACAACCCGAATTTCTATTTTTTGTCTATATTTCAACAAATTCCGAATTCCATGATCTGTCTGAATAAAACTTTTCGGAGCCTGTGTGATCTTGTCATGAATTTCAACATTTGCCGAATGAACCGGTATTGCAAATCTCAGTCCATAAGGTATATAGTTTAATATATTTTCGGTATAATTTATATCACTAAATATTCTGCCATTTGTAAGCAGCTGATATCCCGCATACTGAAATTTATTTTTCAGAGATTCAAGAATCTTAAATAAGTCTTCTCCTGCCAGTGTAGGTTCACCGCCTGTAATATTAATATATTCAATATTATCCGGAAGCGCCTCTATATAATTTAATATCCACTCCGTTTTTTCCCTGTTTTCTTTTTTTCGTACAGCAGCAGCCACTGGACACATGATGCAGTTGGAATTACACTGATTTGTTACAAAAATGTCTGCCTCTCTTTCACAACCTGAAAACACTTTTTCTATGTTTCCGTTTTCTCTGATATTTAAAATATCGTTATCTTCCAGCTGTTCTCCTTCATTCAGCCAAATTTTTATAGTATATGCTTTTTTATTTATCCATATATTATAAATATCTTTATCCAGCAAAGATACCATCGGGGTTATTTCTTGTGATATATCGTTCTCTCTCCCCACATACCTTGCCAATACCTCTGAAAATCCCCAGTTTATTACTTTTCCAATTATCATCCTATTGTCCTTACTGTCAGAAATACCACTGTTCCAAGAAAAATGAATATTGCAAATGGAATCTTTCTTACAATAATAATTGTTTCTTTACCATATTTGCTGTCTTTCCATCTGCGAATTGCTTCTGCCTGTTCTTCGGTAATTCTGCTCTTCATATCTTCACTTGTTTCTTCCGGCAATCCCTTTACTCTTGATCTGGTAAACTGCATGATCACCATATAGGATAAAACCATCCCTTTTTTAACCGCTTCTGTCGGTATTTCCTCATAATTATATTCATTCATAAAATGTCTGAGTAAATATATTATCAGCAGGATCAAAAGACTGATCAGCTGAAACCGGACTCCATGCTGAAATACAATCACATATAAATCAATAAGTGTAATAATCAGTATACATATCTTTGATCTAAGAAATTGAATTTTATTTATCAATATCACAGCAAATATATTACCTGTTGTAAACAAAATAATATTCTCATCATACAGTCTTTCGAAAAAAACTCTCCATACACTGCCAAGCGCTGTCAGATAAAGCATGCTGATCAGATATTGTACAACAAAACTTTTCACTTTTTGTCTGGTAAGCTTATTACCCTGGTAGCGTTTTTTTTGTCCGAACAGATATATGACTGATTCTGACAGAACATAAATATATGCCAGAAGAAAGATCATAACAAAAAGATAGATTCCCGGAACAAGTACCATGTTTCCTGTTTCATATAATCTTGCCGGAATCAACGCTGTCATACATATAAGTAACTTCGAATCACCTGCTGCCCAGAAATGAAATCCATATAACAAAACAGATAATATTATCATACCTGTAAGATTGACAAAATATAATTTCACAAATGTTTCTTCATATCGCAGATAATAAAAAATATTAACCAGTGTTCCGGCCGCCAATGCCAAAATTATACTTTTATTACTGACAATTCCATATCTGATATCCGTGACAGAAGTATAAATGCCCAACATAAAAATAATTCCAATCAAAGCGGATTCACAGATGATCATTTTTTCTCCCTTTGCTGTTTATATAATCAATAAGATAATTTTCAAATTCCAACTCTGTCTGTTCTGTATTATATCTGCAGTTTTTAAATCTGCATTTCCAATAATTATTGTCTTCTTCAACTTCAATCAATGCCAGATGAGAAAATACTTTCGTAACTAAAATAATATCTTCGTATTTATATAATTCTTTATTTAATTTTAAATCATTCATTTTTATCAAACCAGCTTTTTGAAATTTCTTTTGCATCAAAACTTTCTTCATCCTTTACATTTTCTTCATTCAGATGAACCATTGTGGATGATAAAGCTCTTGCTACAATCATTTCCCGAATATTTTTTGTCTGTCCCGCAATAATTTTTCTTGTTTCCTGCGCTATCAGTTCATTTTCAAATTTATTAAAAATATTTTCTTCTGACTCATCCAATTTTGAAGTTACAGAAACCATATAATTTTCATTATCACAATCAAGGTGAACATATACATCATCTGTAAATGCATATGCTGCTTTCATCAAAACATCTTTACTATACAATTCTTTTGAATATTTCCTCATACTATCCAATCCCTCTGCTATGATATAACATAACTTATCCGTCATGCTGTTTCTTCTGTCGTATAATTTTTGTACCGTCCTATTATATACGACAAAATCTGACTATTTTCTCCCTGATAATTACATGATTTAAACGCAAGTCAAGACCACCCGCTTAGCGGGTGGCTTGCTCTGTCCCTATAAGGGACTATTC
>NZ_JAAITI010000078.1 GCF_013304735.1 Blautia luti | reverse complement strand
GAGAGGGTGAAAGCCCCGTACGTGAAAACCAAGCTGACTGAGCAGGATCCGGAGTACCACGAGACACGAGGAACCTTGTGGGAAGTAAGGGGGACCACCCCCTAAGGCTAAATACTACTTAGTGACCGATAGCGCATAGTACTGTGAAGGAAAGGTGAAAAGGACCCCGGGAGGGGAGTGAAAGAGAACCTGAAACCCTGTGTCTACAAGCTGTGGAAGTGCTTTATATGCACAACCGCGTACTTTTTGTAGAACGGTCCGGCGAGTTACGCTTACTGGCAAGGTTAAGTCCTCAAGGGATGGAGCCGAAGGGAAACCAAGTCTTAACAGGGCCAGAGTCAGTAGGAGTAGACCCGAAACCGGGTGATCTATCCATGTCCAGGTTGAAGCTGCCGTAAGAGGTAGTGGAGGACCGAACCCACATCCGTTGAAAAGGGTGGGGATGAGGTGTGGATAGGGGAGAAATTCCAATCGAACCCGGAGATAGCTGGTTCTCCTCGAAATAGCTTTAGGGCTAGCCTCGGTGTGAGTCTTGCGGAGGTAGAGCACTGAATTTCCTAGGGGGCGTCAAAGCCTACCGAAGAATATCAAACTCCGAATGCCGTGTAGATATCACCGGGAGTCAGACTGCACGAGATAAGTTGGGCGGTCAAAAGGGAAAGAGCCCAGACCTACAGTTAAGGTCCCAAAGTGCGCGTTAAGTGGAAAAGGATGTGGGATTTCGAAGACAACCAGGATGTTGGCTCAGAAGCAGCCATACATTCAAAGAGTGCGTAATAGCTCACTGGTCGAGAGGTCCTGCGCCGAAAATGTCCGGGGCTGAAACGCGCCACCGAAACTAAGGAATCCGTAAGGATTGGTAGAGGAGCATTGCATGCGGGAAGAAGCAGTACCGTAAGGAGCTGTGGACTGCATGGAAGAGAGAATGCCGGAATGAGTAGCGAGATAGAGGTGGGAATCCTCTAGGCCGAATATCCAAGGTTTCCAGGGTAAAGCTGATCTGCCCTGGGTGAGTCGGGACCTAAGGTGAGGGCGAGAGCCGTAGCCGATGGACAACAGGTTGATATTCCTGTACTGCAGTATAACAGAACTGTGGGGACACGTAAGGAGAGCGGGAGCCGGGGATGGATTGTCCCGGTACAAGCGAGGTACCAGTATGGTAGGAAAATCCGCCATGCAATGGGAAGACGTGATGTGGAGTGAAATATAGTAACGAAGCCCGTGAGCCATGCGTCAAGAAAAGCCGCTATTGTTTATATTGTACCCGTACCGTAAACCGACACAGGTGGATGAGGAGAGAATCCTAAGGCCGGCGGAAGAAGTATTGCCAAGGAACTCGGCAAAATGGCCCCGTAACTTAGGGAGAAGGGGTGCCTGCGAGAGCAGGCCGCAGAGAATAGGCTCAAGCAACTGTTTAGCAAAAACACAGGTCTATGCGAAACCGAAAGGTGAGGTATATGGGCTGACGCCTGCCCGGTGCTGGAAGGTTAAGAGGAGAGGTTAGCGGCAACGCGAAGCTTTGAATTTAAGCCCCAGTAAACGGCGGCCGTAACTATAACGGTCCTAAGGTAGCGAAATTCCTTGTCGGGTAAGTTCCGACCCGCACGAAAGGCGTAATGATTTGAGCGCTGTCTCGGCAATACATCCGGTGAAATTGAAGTGCCAGTGAAGATGCTGGCTACCCGCGCCAGGACGGAAAGACCCCATGGAGCTTTACTCCAGTTTGGCACTGGGGTCCGGTGTTGCATGTACAGGATAGGTGGGAGGCTGAGAAACGGTAACGTCAGTTGCCGCGGAGCCGCTGTTGGGATACCACCCTTGTGATATTGGGCTTCTAACCAGCCGCCGTGATCCGGCGGTGGGACAATGCCAGGCGGGGAGTTTGACTGGGGCGGTCGCCTCCGAAAGGGTATCGGAGGCGCCCAAAGGTTCCCTCAGAATGGACGGAAACCATTCGAAGAGTGCAAAGGCAGAAGGGAGCTTGACTGCGACACCGACGGGTGGAGCAGGTACGAAAGTAGGGCTTAGTGATCCGGTGGTATTAAGTGGGAATGCCATCGCTCAACGGATAAAAGCTACCCTGGGGATAACAGGCTTATCACTCCCAAGAGTTCACATCGACGGAGTGGTTTGGCACCTCGATGTCGGCTCATCGCATCCTGGGGCTGTAGTAGGTCCCAAGGGTTGGGCTGTTCGCCCATTAAAGCGGTACGCGAGCTGGGTTCAGAACGTCGTGAGACAGTTCGGTCCCTATCCGGCGTGGGCGCAGGATATCTGAGAGGAGCTGTCCTTAGTACGAGAGGACCGGGATGGACGGACCGCTGGTGGACCGGTTGGCTTGCCAAAGCCATGGCCGGGTAGCCAAGTCCGGAAGGGATAAACGCTGAAGGCATCTAAGCGTGAAGCCCCCCTCAAGATGAGATATCCCATTCTTAAGAAGTAAACCCCCTTGAAGACGACGAGGTAGATAGGGCAGAGGTGGAAGTGTGGTAACACA
>NZ_JAAITI010000077.1 GCF_013304735.1 Blautia luti | reverse complement strand
CGTGCGACACGTTCGTAAGTGAAAAGCTTACGCACAAAGTCGAAGGGCAATTGTAGCCCGAAACTTTGGAGAACTGATATTCCGATGGGTGAAATGAGGGGGTAACGTCCCGAAGCGCCACCCTAATACTCCGAATGGCGGGGAGCATGCAACGGCTCTCTCCAAAAGTTTATAGAGCTCGGTGAAGTCGGCAGAGAGCAATCGTAAGACTGGTTTTCAGGCCAGACACGAAAGCTGTCCAGAGGTGGATGGTGTTGCCTATATGCCGGGGGTCGGATATCCATGGTGAGAATGTATGAAAATACTGACGAAATTCCGAATGTACGAGTCTAAACGTTGATGCTGTCGAAAGGCAGTACACCTTTCATGGTGGTATCTGTGGGCAAGTAAAATTGGTTGTTATGAAAGTCCATGCATCGTTACAGGCGGTGCGGTTATGCATGACCAGATACAGGCTTAGAGGAAGAACCTAAAGATATCCAATGATAGGAATATCGGAACGTGGAAAGCTGGGGACACGGAGGCGGTTGCAAGCCAGTGATGTGGTGGATGGGAATACCTTCGCGAGAGGGCAATAACCATTCTTTATTCCAGTGAGAGTAGTGGCACAGTACCTATGAAGCCGTGAATAAGTAAGCGGTGGAGGGATAGCCACAAGTCGAATTCAGCAATGAAAATGAAAACACAACAAACACAGCTTCGAGTATGACAAAGAAAATCCAAACCGAAGGGAGAGGATGCCTGTGTTGACTTCGGGGCAGCAAGAAAGGAAAAGTAAACAGAGAAAAATCCGCAACTCAGAGTATTACGACATGGAAGGTACTTTTGACAGGCTGTATGCAGAAAGTAAGAAAGATAAAACCTTCAACCATCTGATGGAAATCATCGAGAGTGAAGAAAATATCAAGCTTGCATACAGAACGATAAAGAAGAATACAGGAAGTGATACTTCGGGAGTGGATAAAAGGACGATAGCCGACCTTGCAAAGTTAAGCGAGGAAGAATACGTCCGTCTCATACGGAAACAATTCAGTAATTATCATCCACGACCCGTAAGGCGAGTGGAAATACCAAAGCCCAATGGAAAGACCAGACCGCTGGGAATTCCAACTATCGTGGATCGGATCGTACAGCAATGTATTTTGCAGGTCATGGAGCCGATATGTGAAGCAAAATTCAGTGAGAACTCCAACGGGTTCCGCCCGAACCGTTCCGCTGAGACTGCTATTGCGCAATGCATGAGGCTGATACAGGTACAGCATCTGTACCATGTGGTTGACCTCGATATTAAAGGCTTCTTTGATAATATCAGCCATACAAAGCTGATGCGTCAGATATGGGCATTGGGAATTCGGGACAAAAAGCTGCTATGCATTATAAAAGAGATGTTGAAAGCACCTGTTGTTCTGCCAAATGGGGAGAAAACATATCCCACACGGGGTACTCCGCAAGGCGGTATTTTGTCGCCATTGCTTGCAAATATCGTATTAAATGAACTGGACTGGTGGATTGCTTCCCAATGGGAACAGATGCCAACAAAGACAAAATTCAAAACGAGGAGCAATGCGCAGGGAACAGAGATTAAGAGCCACGCTTACAGGGCTCTGCGCCGGAGCAGATTAAAAGAGATGCATGCAGTTCGGTACGCAGATGATTTTAAAATTTTCTGCGCATCACATGAGGATGCCGTCAGAGCATACAAGGCAACAGAGTTATGGCTAAAGGACAGGCTGGGGCTGGAAATCAGCCCTGACAAATCCAAAGTAGTTAATCTCAAAAGACAGTATTCTGATTTTCTCGGGTTCAAGCTGAAAGTCCGTAGAAAGGGTAAGAAATATGTGGTTCGGTCTCATATGAGCGATAAAGCATACAAAAAGGCTCATGATAAAGTCTCGGAAGAAGTAAAGGAACTGGCTCATTCGTCAGATGATAATGTTCAGTTCATGCAGCTTCAGAAATACAACTCTGTAGTTGCTGGACTTCATGAATACTATTGTATTTCCACAGAAGTATCTCATGACTTCAGCAGACTTGCCTTTAGTATCAACAAACAGCTCAGAAACAGACTGAAAGGCGACTTATCCAAAAAGGGACAACTCAGAAATGGGTTCATCAAAGAAAAGTATGGAACAAGCAGACAGATGAGGTTCCTTCATGGACGTCCGGTGGTTCCACTGGGATATGTCCAGCCGAAGAACGCCCAGCATAAAAGGAAATCCATCAATAAATACACGGTCAAAGGTCGGGAACAGATTCATAAGAATCTTGCAATCGACACAGCGACGATGTTATGGCTGATGAGAAATCCTGTAAAGGGTAGAACCATTGAATATGCGGATAACCGTATTTCTTTGTATGCGGCACAGTATGGTAAATGTGCAGTGACGGGAATTCCGATGGATTCTCATGATATTCATTGCCACCATAAAGTGCCGGTAAGCAATGGTGGTTCGGATGAATACGCAAATCTAATTCTTGTCAGCAAAGAGGTTCATATCCTTATCCATGCTTCCTCAGAACCCACGATTGAGAAGTACCTGAAATCCTTAAATCTTGACAATAAACAAATAGAAAAGCTTAACAAACTTCGTAGTATGGCAGAAATGCCACCTATTATTCTTTGAATTTAATGCTGTAACGAAGTGTGTAAGTTGTGTTTAAAACCCTGGACGGCTGAATTCGATGGAGCGCCGTGTGCGGTGAAAGTCGCATGCACGGTGTGGAGCGGGGGAAAATCCGGAGATAACTTCAAAGGATTACCTATCGCTATC
>NZ_JAAITI010000076.1 GCF_013304735.1 Blautia luti | reverse complement strand
TCTCCATTTCTCATCATTTTTTGACCACAAATTTACGACATTTACGACAAATCTGACACTGCTTTACAATACCAGATAAAATGACTAATGTCCCGGAAAGCTTGTAAAACAGGCACTTCCGGGATACACAAGGCAGGATAAAAATCAACTTCCATTATCAAGAGGTGAGTGCTAATTTTTTTTCATTAAGTAGGGTCACCTTAAATGAAATAGTAATTTCCACCATTAGTCCTTTACGTTCTTATATTGAAATTAGGGGTGGAACTTAGTCCTGCAATAAGGTATCCTATAACAAATACCAGGGTACACTGGCCCATATCCTCCGATCGCCGGAAATGATCCATTTTTATTACAAAGGAGGATTTATCTATGGCTACTAATAATATTGGAAACCACAAACACCTTACTCTCGCTGACCGTGCTGCTATCGAACATGGAATACAGATTGGCGAAAACTTTACACAGATCGCTCAGAGGTTAAACAAAGATTCCTCTACCATCTCAAAGGAGATACGGCGGCATCTCATACATGTTCCTCATTATCAGGATGACCTGCAGAAGAAACGCTCAGAATGCCGGTTCTTTCATTCCTGTTTCGCCTTTTCTCCTTAAAGGGCAGCCATTATCTCATATTTACGCTTCCAATCAACATCTTATCGATTGTTCCATCCGTACACTGTATAACTACATTGATCATGGATATTTTACTGCTATCAATTTGGACCTCCCCCGCAAAGTACGCTATAAAAAGCGTCACAAGACCAGAAAAGCTCCTGAAAACACCGGCTACCGTGAAAACAGGACATACCATCATTTTGAAAAATATCTTGAAGAATATCCAGACACAAATGTTGTAGAGTTAGATGTTGTGGAAGGAGCTGGTGGAAAATCTGAGAATGTCCTCCTGACTATGTTATTTCGTAACTGTAACCTTATGCTCATTTTTTTACTTGAAGCCGATAACCGTAAAAATATCAGGGAAGTTTTCCTTTGGCTGTATGAACAGCTTGGAGCTGATCTATACCACAAGTTATTCCCTGTTATCCTCACAGACAATGGCTCCTCTTTTAAAGACCCTGAAATATTTGAACGTCCTGGAAATACAGCTCGTTTATCCCGGGTTTTCTACTGTGATCCTATGTCTTCCTGGCAGAAAGGCAAGCTGGAAAAGAACCACGAATTTATCCGTTATATCCTTCCCAAAGGCGTAAGTTTCGCACGGCTGAACCAGAACAAGGTAACGCAGATAGCCAACCATATCAATAGCGTAGCAAGAGCCAGTTTAAACGGCTGTACCCCATTTAAACTGGCTCAGTTACTGATAGACAGAAAACTATTGGAACTTTGCAGTCTTGAAGATGTACCTACGGATCAGGTGATATTAAAACCCACTCTGTTAAAGCACTAAATATCACATTCATTTCCGGCATCGTATTCTCCAGACCGGTGGAAGTTACCCTTGCAAAAAAACAGCCAGCGGTCCTTTGGTGATGTTCCAATCCCGTAAAAACACGGTGTTTTCTCTTTATATTATAGTTTTGTTTTGTGTAAATATCTATATCTAGTAGAAGTTAACTCTGCAAAAATCCCTTTACTTATCAGTATTGGCACATGGTGGAAGTTACTTTTTCATTCAACCGAATTTGTGACCCCTCTTATGTGCAAAATCTGTAACCCGTAACCCTTGCTCCATCTTTCTCTCCTCCTATGGCATTAACTAAAAAAATCAAACTCGTCCACCGCAAAGGCGATGTCAATCTGGAATGGCTCTCGCTGTGGCAGCTGTAATCCCTGTTCATCTGCAATTACCAGATAATAAGTAGCTGTATTGCTGTATTTTAGAGATTTTAGATTAAACTGACAACGGAAAGTTCTTTCTGCACCGTTATCGCTGGTCTTATCTGCAATAATCTTCTGAATATCACTAATCTGTTTGCCGTCCTCATCTGTAAAATAAACTTGATAAGTTGCTGCTTCACGATTTGTACTGACCGCATCTTTTTGATAGAAGTTCAACGAAAAAATCATATTACTGATTTTACGGTTTGCGGACAGTAAATTAACCGTTACCGGTTTGGTATCATATTTCTGTTTATTACGCTTGTATTCCATAGAATCATTACGGAGATAATGATACTCAATCACCGGAACAACCATTTCCTGCAAACTGATACCACCATGCACAAAATTCATACCGCCGCCATTCATTTTGATACGAATACTTTCTCTCGGTGCAAATCCATCGAATTCCGTATTTCCGCCCAAGAATTTTACAGGCATCAAGTAATCTGGTTGCACACCCTTCTGCATAATTGCATATCTTCTGCCATACTCCACACATCGCTTGATACTTTCTTTCTTTGTAATGTCAGAGTTTGTTACATCCACATCAAAAAAGCCTCTTTTATCTACTTTGTCCTCTTCCTTCAAAGGACTGTATGTATAAAGAAATCCATGGTCTGCCGTAATTAAAATATTCGTTCCGCCAAATTCATTTACAATGATACGCACAAGGTTCTTTAATTCTGAAATCGCCTTGTCACACGCAGCAAAAACAGCAGTATCCGAAGTGTGGCTGGCTTCATCTATGGTATCGTGGTAAATATAGACCACATCCATACCTTTTACCAAAGCACTTCTTTCCGCTCGTTTCATAGCAATGATGTCATTATACTTTAAAACCACGCTTGCCGAGTCTTCTGTTTTCAGAACCTTATCCCTATAAGTACTTGCCGTAGACTGCCCATCTGCCAAAACCGTCAAAATATCGTTCCGAACCTCTACTGTCAGTTCTTTGTGCGGCAACAAAGCTGCCATGTTTGTGTTATAATATGGACAAATAGTTATCCATTTCTTAATTTTACTATCTTCAATGGATGTTTATCAGGACTAATGCAGAGGTGACTTTATGAATTTTAATCTGAAACTA
>NZ_JAAITI010000075.1 GCF_013304735.1 Blautia luti | reverse complement strand
TAACGCAGAAAAACAATTTCCATGAATTTGAGACTTACAACATTTTCCTCTGGATTTTCAAGGCGTATGTAGCCATTTATTTGGTGACAAATACGTTCAATATCACGATGGCGGTCTTTGATGTTGGCCAGCATGTGGTCAACAATGCCGCCGGGGTGATCTCCGGGAACACAGCGGTGGATGCATCAGAAGCAGTCGCAAGGATTGTGGATGCACTGGAAGATATGGAACTGGGGGATTTGTTCCTGCTATCCATGGAAACGCTGTTGATCAGTATTACCATGCGGATTCTGTCGATCATCATAACCGTTATTTTGTACGGAAGAATGATAGAAATTTACCGCGCGTCCAGAAGCGCCGCTTTTCATCCAAAGGCGGTGTGCGGGCATTTTGGGAACCCGGCTTTAGCAAGCCGGTAAAGAAAAGTATCAAAGACGTGAAAAGCGTCACTTTAGCGTCATCCGATTTACCTCGGAGGGAAACCACAAGGGGGACAATAGCGTATCGGAAAAATCGCAAGTTGGGAAAACCATCTACCCACGACTGAGCGGCAAGACGCAACATTGTGAATGAGGAGCAAGGCTAAACTGCTTTAAGGGCAGTCCGAGGCGGGATACTCGACCCGACGGCGCAGGATGGTTGTATTCGCCGTATGTCATAGCGGAATGTGACAGGTAAACACAGACCGCACGATACTTATGACAGCCAGCCGCAGTAAGCGGAAAAGGACGAAAACCCACTACCGACATCACAATACGCTTTTCCCAAAGTGTCTAACTGGAGATTGCCTAAACCGGAACGCCGGAACTATCCGGCTATGCGTAATGCCGCAAGGCGATAAATTTCAAGGGGTAAAAACCCAAGAAAGATGACGCTGAATATCCGGCATGGCAACGGAGCCTCCGTAGTAGTCCGAGGGCGGGAAAGCCGTCTACATGGCGAAGGGAGGCAGGATGTCAACCAATTCATAAAAAGGAAAGGTGCGTGAGGCATTATGAGAAGTCCTGAAAATGTGTTGGAAAGCCTAAAATCCAAGGCGTGTAACAAGAGTTACAAGTACGAGCGGTTATACCGCAACCTGTACAATCCACAATTCTATCTGCTGGCATATCAGCGGATACAGGCGAAACCAGGCAACATGACAGCCGGAACAGACGGCAAAACCATTGACGGAATGGGAATGGCAAGGATAAACGCCCTCATTGAAAAGATGCGGGATTTTAGTTATCAGCCTAACCCGGCAAGGAGAACGTATATCCCGAAATCCAATGGGAAAATGCGTCCTCTGGGGATACCGTCATTCGACGATAAACTGATACAGGAGGTGGTGCGGCTCATCTTAGAGAGTATTTATGAGCCAACCTTTAGCGACTATTCCCACGGTTTCCGTATAAACAGAAGCTGTCATACGGCACTCAAATATGTGCAGAAATATTTTACGGGGACAAAGTGGTTCGTTGAGGGAGATATAAAGGGCTGTTTTGACAACGTAGACCATCATGTGTTGATTGCTATTTTGCGAAAGCGGATTGCAGATGAACATTTCATCGGTCTGCTCTGGAAGTTCTTGAAAGCTGGATATATGGAGGATTGGAATTATCACAATACTTATTCCGGCACTCCGCAAGGCTCCATCATCAGCCCTATCCTTGCAAACATCTACATGAACGAACTGGATAGCTATATGGCAGAGTATGCAGAGAAATTCAACTGCGGAAACCGCCGTAAAATCAATCCTGCGTTCAAGAAGAAGCTGGATGTCTGCCGGGGGAAAGAACAAAGGCTTAAAAGAAATCTCTCTAAAATGAGCGAGGAAGAAAAAGAGGGCTTAATTGCAGAAATCCGGGAACTGCGGCGTAGTCTGAAATCTATGCCGTATAGCGACCAGATGGACGATAGCTATAAACGGATTTGCTATATCCGATATGCCGATGATTTCTTAATTGGAGTTATCGGCAGCAAAGAGGACGCAGAACAGATTAAACAAGATGTAGGCTGCTTTATCCGGGACAAACTCCATCTGGAAATGTCCGAGGAAAAGACATTGATTACTCATGGACACGACGCTGCGAAGTTCTTGGGATATGAGGTCACAATCGCCAAAGGCGAACACAACAAAAAGACCAAAACCGGGGCTACCAGACGGGTAAACAATGGAAAAGTCTTACTTTATGTTCCCCATGATAAGTGGGTAAAACGACTGTTCTCCTACAATGCCCTCAAGATTAAATACGACAAACAAAATGGAAACAAAGAGGTTTGGGAACCTGTCCGGCGCACTCGCCTGTTGCACTTGGACGATTTGGAAATCCTAAACCAATACAACGCAGAAATCCGTGGATTGTATAACTACTACCGACTTGCAAACAACGTGTCTGTACTCAATAACTTCTACTATGTAATGAGATACAGTATGCTCAAAACCTTTGCTGGAAAATATCGGACACGAATCAGCAGAATTATCCGCAAGTACCGTCAAGGGAAAGATTTTGTTGTGGAGTATCCGAAGAAAAACGGCAAGGTGGGAAAAGTGCTGTTCTACAATGACGGTTTCCGCCGGAATACCAAAGTAGAAAGCGGAAATCCCGATATAGTAGCACGAGCCGTTGAGAATTATGGACGCAACAGCCTGATTAAAAGACTGCAAGCGAACCAATGCGAGTGGTGCGGCGCAGAAAATGTGCCGCTTGAAATACACCATGTACGAAAACTCAAAGATTTAAGTGGCAGAAAACAATGGGAAATCGCCATGATTGGGCGTAAGCGCAAGACAATGGCACTCTGCGTCTACTGTCACGATAAGTTACACGCTGGGAAATTAGACTGACATCTGGAGAGCCGGATACGCTGAGAGGTGTAAGTCCGGTTCGGAGGGGAGTTCTCGGAAACCTACCATAGCAATATGGCAAGGCGCCGGGTTCTTACCCTACTTTATACTTCCATAGCACCAATTCCGTTTGCCACCATGACCAATAAGGAATGGG
>NZ_JAAITI010000074.1 GCF_013304735.1 Blautia luti | reverse complement strand
CTACTCACCCTTTCTTATCATAGAAGAATCCTATTTACAGAGATTTTTTCATAGTTTCCTTTATTTCACATACAGGCTACTTATTTAAATATTCTATGAACATTTTAACTGCCAGAGTCATTTTCGCCCGGTCTTTCATTGCCAATATAATTTCTCTGAAGTGATAGCAGATAACAGGTCAGCAGGTCTTTTTAAAAAATAATCTGCTTTTATGTGCTTATTATGACTGCCCCATACTGCCAAAGCAAAATCAATTCCTGCATCTTCCGCACATTTACTGTCATATTTGCTGTCTCCAATATAAAGCACTTTACTATGGTCTGTTTTTGATAATTCCACATATTTCAAAATCGGTGCGGCATTGGGTTTATGTTCCTGTGTATCGTCTGCACATATGATTGTTTTGAAATAATGACTGATACCAAACGGACAAAAATCATGTGTAAATTCTTCCCTTGTCTTTGATGTGACAATCCCCATTTCATAATCCAGACTTAGAAGATTTTTCAATAATTCAATGATTCCGTCAAATACTTTAATGGTATTTGTATAGTTACGCATATTTTTATCCCATAATTCTATCGCATAGGAAGTGTCTTTTATCTCAAGTTTTTTCAAAGCGTCTGTTCCTGTAATACCTAACGCAAATCTTAGTTCAGAACATGGTATCTTTCTCCCGGACAATTCCTTTATAGTTTCCTGTAAAGAATGTAATACAGCATATTCCGTATCAATCAGAGTACCGTCAATGTCAAAAACAATATGCTTATACTTCATGCTGCCACCTTTCCTTGCCTGTATCAAAATAACGTATCACCCTGTATGGATTCCCTACTGCAACACAATTAGGAGGGATAGGGTGGTATCCCCCTAACAAAAACTGTTTTCCACAATACCCGGAAGCAGAGAATAGATAGAACAGCCGATCTGATTTTCAAACTGTTCTTTGATCTCTAAAATCCTTTTCCACCTGTCTATTGTCGCCGTGTGAACACCGTACCGTATTGTCACATCTACAAATCTCTTTTCCAAAAGACAGAACCCCGTCGGCATAGCCAATGCGTCACATAACTGTACAAGACGGTCATAATCATCATATATCGCATTTGCAACAAATTCTTTCATAAACAGGTAATCCTCATCACTGACATCAAACACACCGATAGATGTGGCAATATCCTGAATCATAAATGCGTGGGATATACATATCTGTGCAGCTTTTTCCCATCCGCGCTCCATACAGTACCGATAGCCGTCTATCAGATGCCTTTCCGAACTCACTCCGGCATAGCGTCCAATATCATGCAACAACCCGAAAATATATGCCTGTTCAGAAGATAAATCTTTACAATGTGATGCAATGTTTTTACAGGCTTCGGCTACAAACCGGGAATGATCTGCCCATGCTCCCGGATTGGATTCTGACGATTCCCTTAATGCCAATTCTGCGGTCTGAATGCTCAACTTCATTTTTAACTCCTTTCAAAAGGGCGGGGATGGAAAATAAAACGCTCGGCCCCTTTATAATGAAATATTTGCAGACAAATCAGCAATCCCCTGCATAGTATGAAACAATGTTCATATAGTCCGTTGGATTCGGAATTTCTAAAATAAGACACAGACAGTTTTTGTTTTGGAAGTATTGCCGCCACAAACTGTCCTGTATCTTTTCTTCCCCATTAATGTTTTGTTTTTTACCGTTCGGACAGAGCATATATACTTTATCGGTACAGGCATTGACAGTATCTAAAAAATTTTCCATGTTCAGAATGTTCAGTTTTATTACCTTGCACTCACCTCCTGTAAATTGCTGATTTACTTTACAGGTATCATTATAATGCAAAAGACATAGGGAAAATATTTCTTTTCCGCCATTACCTATCACTATTCTGCCATTTTTTCCTGTATTCTGTAGGTGAACAATGTGCATATTCCCGAAAAACTTTTCCAAAATAACTGCTGCTCCCTAAACCACACTCATGACTGATAACAGTAACAGCTTCCTGCCCCTTTGCCAACATCTGACAGGCAACTTGTAAACGGTAAGTTGTTATATACTCGATGGGTGTCATGTGCAGACAGTCATGGAACACTCTATAACATTCCCTTTCGCTTAAATATGCTGCCGCAGCAAGTTCCGGAATAGATATTTTTTCTCTGTAATGTTCATGAATGTATATCATCATCAGTTTTATTTTATCGTTGCTTTTGTTATGTCCCACTTTCTTTTTACGCATAGAACGTGAAAGTTCAAAAAGCATGAGCCATATTTCCGTTAGGGCTTTCCGTAGTTTTATTTCATATCCAAATTCATCACTGGATAAACGAAATGAGGCAGTAAGCAGTTTCAAAATCCTTTCTTCTTCTGCATTGCCCGGAAAAAGCGGGATTACCTCAATCTGCGGTGCTGTTATGACAGGCGAAATATATTTTTGTTCAATCCTGCTTCCTTGTTCTCCGGCAAGTAAGGAAACGTCGAAAATATGAAGTAGCTGTATATTCTTTTCTTTTTGCGATATTGCTTTTGTCATATGAAGTACATTGGGATTTATCATGCCGCCGCTTCCAGCCGGAAACAATATTTTTCCTTCTGGCGTATCATATTCAATACTGCCGCTTTCCATATAAAAAAGTTCCACTGTCCTGTGCCAGTGCCACGGTACATAACACCCTATATATTTGTCAAGTTCTGCCCTCGAAGCGATATAGGGAAAATCTTTTTCAAAACCGGGAAGCAATTCTTCCTTGCTTCCGGTATAAAATTCAATGCTATGGATATTTTTCATGTCTGTTCACCTGTACATCTGGGATTTTGTATCTGCTTTATGGGTTAAATATACGGGAATCCATTTAAAATTTCCGGTTTGTAATTTTAAAAGTTTTTTCTCCACTGTTTCTTAGAATCAAATTTCCCACATCCATCACAAGTCTGTGGCCAGTTGATTTTCCATTCAAAATATTCAGCTCTGGTAATCACACCGGATTTCAGCTCATTCATTCGAACCACCCATTCTTTCAGAAAATCATTCAGAACCCCATAATCAAACCACATACAGACAGGAGCATGAGCCGGCCAGCTATCATTGTCGTGATAGTAAACGGAAGTGTCTGCTACTTCATTGCATTTTTCACCAGGAAATTTTCGAGGAAGAAACAGATGCAATGCAGATGGATTAAATTCATCCAGCCAGAAAAGCAGTTCCATCATTTCGGAAGCGTCACGTCCAG
>NZ_JAAITI010000073.1 GCF_013304735.1 Blautia luti | reverse complement strand
CACCAGGTAATCATTCCATTTAAAGAACTCTTTTGCAGCCACAGTAACAGCCATACCAGTACAGATTACTGCTGCTGCAATCAATAATCGTCCACTGATTTTTTTTCTTTTGTATTTTTTATCAACTGAATCCGCCTGTTCAATCTGTTTTAGTGTATCTTCAAATTTATTATGAAAATCCTGTGGTACTTCCGGTGCGATATTATTCCATTTCTTCTCTAACATGACATTTTCCCCTTTCCTGTTATTCTCTTTAATTGCTTGTTGTTTTTCCCAGTTGCCGGTCTTTTCTCTTCTTCGGATAACTGCACCTTCAAAAACTCTCTTGCACGTGAAAGTCTGCTTTTGATCGTTCCTTCCGGAATATCCAGAGCCTCACTGATCTCTTTCAAGGAAAATCCTTCTAAATAATACAATGTTACCAAAACCCTCAGATCCTCCGGAAGTTCCATAATCGCCATATACAAATGACTGTATCTGTCCTCCTCAGTCATTTTCATATTGTCCATATATTCTTCATATGGAATAACATTTTTTCTTTTCCGAAGAATCCCTTTGCATTCATTGATCAATATCCTTGTGATCCATGTTCGGAAATATTTTTCTTTCTTTAAAGTGGGAAGTTTTTCATATGCCTTAAGAATTGTTTCCTGCACAACATCCCCACAATCAGAGTCATTCTTCAGAATGGACTTTGATATATGATACAGCATGGCTTCTGCATCCCGAACCTCCTTAATAAATACATCTTTTGTCATAACTTTGTCTTCTCCTTTTGTCCAGCCGGATTACTACTCATGTTTACTTTTACACTTATTAGATGCATCGGAAAGGAAATCGGTTCTCATAAAAGTATTTTTTTCCGTTGCCTCTTCCATTGCCAACGAAATATCCACTTTTTTTAATCTCTGTTCTATTTGTATTTTTTATGTAATTCCGTAATATATTCCTCTAGCCTCTCTTTGTCTTGCTCTTCACAGGCGACAAAAACAAAACACTGCTTAGATCAATCCGATATGCTTTTACTGTTTTCTCACCCAGTTTCTCTGTATATATGCAATAATTCCAGAAACGGTGCTAATTTATCCGGTAGTTTCATTTTTACTCTCTTACGTTTTTTACATTCTCCGTATTATACTACCATTTCACCAGAATATTTTCAGAAATTTTACAAACAAAAAGATGGACATAAGCAAGATCATACATGACAGAAGCACTCCTTGCATTGCCAATCAGATCCGGATTCGGATATTCATCAACGATGGATAGCAGGTTGTGTTTTGTATCCCAGCTGTCACAAGGGATGATGACATGATCTTTGCTGTGAAATTCAGGCATAACATGACTCTCACAAAGCAGTGTCCATTCAGATAGTTGGAACCGTTGTGTGCGGCCCAGTATAGATAATATCAGCAGAAATAAGGTATCTGCTGTCGGAACAAAAAAAGTTTCAAAATAGATCAAAAAATATTGCTGAAGTCTACCTATCAGTGTTTTTTCGCTGTATAATGTTTTTGCCGTACAGGGTCACTTTCCTTTGTAATGTTTTATGCCAAATTCATTATACATCAGGAAATCCTGTACGATATTTTTTTATAAAAAAGTTGTAAAGTGGTGTATCAATATCATAATTTTCTAAAATTGAAACTTTTTGCTCTTTGACAGGATATATAAGAATGTAAAGGTTAAAAGCTTTTAATTTTTGAAAATATTAAAAAGAAAGTAGGATTGATATGACAGATGAAGCAGAACTTTTGCAGCGTCTCAGGAACAGAGAAAAAAATTCAATAGATGAAGCAATCCGAATTTATACGCCGTATTTGAGTACTGTTTTGTATCATATGGCCGGCAATTCACTGCCGAAAGAGGATATTGAAGAAATTGTGGCAGATGTGTTTGTTGTACTTTGGAAGAATACCGGGAGGATAGATTTGCAGAAAGGTACATTACGGTCATATCTTGCTGCTGTTGCCCGGAATTTTGCTCTGAAACGGATAAACAGAAAGATGGATCATACATCTCTTGAAGATATTGAGCTGTCAGATGGCAAAAATTTCATGGAAGAGAATTTTCACAATAATTATGTATGGGAAACAGTTATGAGCCTTGGCGAACCTGACAGCGAGATTTTTGTAAGGCGGTATAAATTTGATGAAAAAATCAAGGATATTTCAAAAGCAATGGGACTTAATATTTCTACAGTTAAGACCAGACTTTCAAGAGGAAAAAGAAAACTCAGAAAAATGTTATCGGATGCGGAGGAAAAATTATGAGAAGAAAAAATTTGCTTAAAGAATTGGGAATACAAAAACAGGCAGATATTTCCTGCAATGCTCTTGATATTGATACAGAGAATGTCAGACAGAGAGTTTATGCAAAACTTGACTTCGCAGATACAGAAAGGAAGCAAACGACTATGAGATCAAAAAAGAAAATATTACCTTTGTTGATAGCTGCAACACTTACAATTGGAGTTACTGCTATGGCAGCAACAGGAAAGATTTCAATGTGGACAGGTTCATCTGCATCACGTGCTGATTATACATCTCTTCCAACGTCAGAACAGATTACAAAGGATATTGGGTATAGACCGGTATTGATTGATACCTTTGAGAACGGGTACTGCTTCAAAGAGGGCAATATTATAAAAAACAGTTTTAAGGATGGCAATGCAAATGTAATTGAGAATTTTAAATCTGTGTCCTTTGATTATCAGAAGAATGGAGATGTTGTATTGTTTGAACAGCAGAAATTTAACTCAAAACTTACTCCGTCAGGTGATATTATTGCCACTGTAAATGGAACAAATTTGTATTATGTACATTATATAAATAAAGTGGTATCAGATGATTACGAATTGACAGAACAAGATAAAAAAGACCAGTCCAGTGGAAAAGTTGTATTCAGTTACGATGACAGTGCTTCTCAGATTGAAGTCAGTCAGGTTCAAAGCGTTAACTGGAATAAGGATGGCATCCGGTATGATTTGCTGCAAATAGATGGAAAATTATCTGCCGGAGAACTTGCAGATATGGCGAGAGAGGTTATTAATAACAGAAGATAAAGAAAAAAAGATGGTGGATTCAGTCCGGTTCACCATCTTTTTGTAACTGTTGTGGAAATACCTGTATCGCAGCTGATGCATAATATGTTATAATTTACAGATACTCTGACCATGACATCGTATAATAAAAAATGGCGAGATGCTTATCGTAACGAGACTATGAAAAAATCTCTGTAAATAGGATTCTTCTATGATAAGAAAGGGTGAG
>NZ_JAAITI010000072.1 GCF_013304735.1 Blautia luti | reverse complement strand
AAAAAAGCAGAAAAGAAAGAGAACAGGAAAAGCGTAGGAAGAAGCAGGAACGGGACCGCAGGAAACAGAAAAATATTCCTACAACTGCGCAGCAGAGTATTCCGTATATTCGGATGCTGCAGGATGGTATTTGCCAGGTGACAAAGAACTTTTTCTCCAAGACGATTCAGTTTTATGACATCAACTATCAGCTTGCTTTAAATGAGGATAAGACCACGATATTTGAGAATTACTGTGATTTCTTAAATTACTTTGATTCTTCCATCAGTGTGCAGCTGTCCTTTATCAATCAGCAGGTGGATGTGGCAGAATTTGAGAAAAGCATTGACATTCCTGATCAGAACGATGACTTCAATGCCATTCGTGATGAGTACCGTACTATGTTGAAAAATCAGCTTTCAAAAGGAAATAATGGTCTGGTGAAGACAAAGTATATCACTTTTGGAATCGAAGCAGAAAGCCTGAAGGTGGCAAGACCAAGGCTTGAAAGAATCGAAACAGATATCTTAAACAACTTTAAGGTCCTGGGAGCACAGGCACATTCACTAAATGGTCTGGAAAGGCTGGAGATTCTATATCATGTGTTCAACCAGGATCGGATTGAACCATTTAAGTTCCAGTATAAGATGCTGCCGGAAACCGGATTAAAGACCAAAGATTTTATTGCACCGACTTCCTTTAACTTTTCCAAGAATCAGACATTTATGATGGGAAGAACGATGGGGAGTGTGAGTTACCTGCAGATTCTTGCACCGGAGCTGACAGACCGGATGCTTGCAGACTTCCTGGATGTGGATGACAGCATCAATGTCAACATTCATATCCAGTCCATTGATCAGAGTTCAGCAATCAAAATGATCAAGAGCAAGATTTCAGATCTGGATAAGATGAAGATTGAAGAGCAGAAACGGGCGGTACGTTCCGGTTATGATATGGACGTGCTTCCATCAGACCTTGTAACCTATGGAGAAGAGGCGAAGAACCTGTTGGAAGATCTGCAGTCCAGAAATGAGAGAATGTTCCTTGTGACATTTCTGGTAATGAATACCGCAAAGAAGCGTCAGAAGCTGGATAATAATATTTTCCAGGTGCAGGGAATTGCACAGAAATATAACTGTTCTTTAAAACAACTGGATTATCAGCAGGAAGCAGCACTCATGTCCTGTATTCCACTGGGAGTCAATCGAATTGAAATTCAGAGAGGGCTTACCACATCTTCAACAGCGATCTTCGTGCCATTTACGACACAGGAACTGTTTCAGGAAGGGGAAGCTCTTTATTATGGATTAAATGCATTATCCAACAACATGATCATGGTTGATCGGAAACGTCTGAAGAACCCGAATGGACTGATTCTTGGTACACCTGGTTCCGGTAAGTCCTTCTCAGCAAAGAGGGAAATTACAAACTGCTTCCTGATTACGGAAGACGATATCATTGTCTGTGATCCAGAAGCCGAATATTCGGCACTTGTGCAGGCACTGCATGGGCAGGTAGTTCGGGTTTCGCCAGTATCTGACCAGTATATCAATCCAATGGATCTGAACCTGAACTATTCCGAGGAAGATAATCCACTGTCACTGAAAGCAGATTTTATTCTGTCTTTGTGTGAGCTGATTGTTGGAGGAAAGAATGGACTGGAGCCGGTAGAAAAGACCATCATTGACCGCTGTGTACGGTTAGTATATCAGGAATATCTTGCCGATCCAGTGCCGGAGAAGATGCCAATCCTGGAGGATTTATATAACCTTCTGAGAAAACAGGAAGAGCCGGAAGCACAGCGACTGGCCACTTCGTTGGAAATCTATGTTACAGGTTCTCTGAATGTATTTAATCATCAGACAAACGTGGATATCAATAACCGCATTGTCTGTTTTGATATCAAGGAGCTTGGTAAGCAGTTGAAAAAGATCGGGATGCTTGTAATCCAGGATCAGGTCTGGAACAGGGTAACGATGAACCGTTCTGCCCATAAGTCCACCAGATACTATGTGGATGAGTTCCATCTTCTCTTAAAAGAGGAACAGACTGCAGCTTATAGTGTGGAGATCTGGAAGCGATTCCGTAAATGGGGTGGTATTCCAACTGGCATCACTCAGAATATTAAGGATTTGCTGTCTTCCAGGGAAATCGAGAATATATTTGAAAATTCAGATTTTATTTATATGCTGAACCAGGCTTCCGGAGACAGGCAGATTCTGGCAAAACAGCTGAATATCTCACCAACCCAGCTGTCCTATGTAACCAACAGTAATGAGGGTGAAGGACTTCTGTTTTATGGAAATGTCATTATCCCATTTGTAGACAGATTCCCGAAGAATTCCCTCTATAAAATCATGACAACCCGCTTGGAGGAGACTTCTGAAGCAGGTTAAAACAAAGGAGAAAACAATGTTACGAGCAATTTCATATGTATTAACTTTTAGTGGCGGTGCTGTTTTTGGCATCGCTTTTCTCTGTTTATTACAGGCAGGGAAAGGGTATCCGAAGAAGGAGGAGTAATCAGTGGCAGAACAGAGAATGAAAGTCAGGGACAAGAAAGTCCAGAAGATGACCAAGGATGGTCTGGTGGAAGAAAACCTGACAGATAAATCTTCTGTTCGTGTCAGTAACCGTGTCGGTGATGTGCAGATGGGAAGAAAACAGGGGGAAAAAGAAGAAAACCTTGTGGATAAGTCTCCCCGCCAGTCTGAACGGAGTGGGAAAAATATTCGACCCTCTGTGCAAAAATCCAGAGATGCACCGGAACTGATACGGACAGAGAAGCAAAGTGAGGATTTTGGACAGAGTAGTAAACAGCAAAATAGAAAAAGAATCCGTGCTGAAGTCGGAAAAGAATCCAGACTTGCAGAAGAATCCGAAGCCGGACAGTCAGGGAGACTGAAAGAAAAACGTGCTGATCTATCAGAAAACAGAGGAGACAGCCGGAGAAATCAGACAGGTGGCAGCAAAAAGCCAAAACAAAAACAACGTTTGAAGTTTGCTTATGAGGAAACTGGTGCTTCTGTGAAAAATGACAAAGATATGGAGAAATTGAACCAGATGGATACGGATGGAGTCAATTTCCGCCATCAGAAACAGAAAGAAAAAGCCAAAAAGTTTTCTTATGAAGAAGCAAGAAAGAAAAAGGAAGCAAAGCAGCATTCCAAGAAAGCACAGGTCTATCAGGCAAATGAAGGAGAAACTCCTGGAAAGAAAAAATCCCGTTTGAAGTTTGGTGAAGGGGAATCTGTGAAAACAGAAAAAACTTCTGTTGTCAAGAAAGCAGGAAGTG
>NZ_JAAITI010000071.1 GCF_013304735.1 Blautia luti | reverse complement strand
ACGGAACTGGAACTTTCGGATACAGAGCTGGAGGAGGATGTTGTCTTTATACCGGCAGACCCGGATGTAAAGAATTTCAGTTTTACCGTAGTGAATGAGGAAGTCTATTACCGGGAAAATTCTGTGATGAACTGCATGGAGCTTCCGGCAATGACAGCGGAACGTGTCAAAGGGATGGTGAAGATCCGTGATGTTACGAATGAACTGATCCGGTGTCAGATGGAAGAGGGAAGCGATGAGCAGATCACAAAGCTGCAGGAAAAACTCAATGAAGAATATGATATCTTTACAGCAAAATATGGTCTTATCAGCAGCAATGCCAATAAGAGGGCATTCAGTCAGGACAGCAGCTATTGTCTTTTGACTTCTCTGGAATTTCTGGATGATAAGGGAGAACTGAAACGGAAAGCGGATATTTTTACCAAAAGGACGATCCGCAGGGCAGAAACGGTAACTTCCGTGGATACTGCCAGTGAAGCACTTGCGGTTTGCATTGGTGAGAGGGCAGGCGTTGACCTTTCCTATATGGCACAGCTTTCAGGGAAAACAGAAGAGGAGCTTACAGAAGAACTGGCAGGGGTAATCTTTAAGAATCCGATCGGTGAAAAATGGGAGCCGTCGGACGAATATCTTTCTGGAAATGTGAGGGAGAAACTGCAGATCGCCAAACAGTTTGCAGAAGATCACCCGGAATATCAGGTGAATGTGCAGTATTTGGAGCAGGTACAGCCAAAAGATCTGGATGCATCAGAGATTGAAGCAAGACTTGGGGCAACCTGGATCTCCGAGGATTACATTACACGGTTCATGGCAGAAACATTCCATACACCAAGATATTATGTAGGGAGCAAGGTCAAAGTCCAGTATGCCGAAGTGACCGGACAGTGGAATGTTATGGGAAAGAATGTGGATAGCTACGGAAATGCCCTTGTCACTTCCACATATGGAACACAGAGAGCCAATGCTTACCGTCTTTTGGAAGATGCCTTAAACCTTAGAGATACCAAGATTTATGACACGGTACAGGATGCCGAGGGGGAACACCGGGAATTAAACCGGAAGGAAACAATGCTGGCACAGCAGAAGCAGGAGCTGATCAAAGAGGAATTTAAGGAGTGGATATTTAAAGATCTGCACCGACGGGAAGATCTCTGTAAGATTTATAATGAACGATTTAACAGCATCCGTCCACGGGAATATGATGGAAGCCATATTCAGTTTGTCGGCATGAACCCGGAGATCACCCTGATGCCGCACCAGAAAAATGCAGTGGCTCATGTGCTGTATGGAAATAACACCCTTCTGGCTCATTGCGTAGGAGCAGGGAAGACGTTCCAGATGATCGCAGCTGGTATGGAATCAAAACGGCTGGGACTCTCACAGAAGAATCTTTATGTTGTGCCAAACCATCTGACCGAGCAGTGGGGCGGTGATTTCCTACGTCTCTATCCGGGAGCAAATATCTTGGTGGCAACGAAGAAAGACTTTGAGCCGGCAAACCGAAAACGGTTCTGTTCCCGTATTGCGACAGGGGATTATGATGCCGTGATCATTGGACATACGCAGTTTGAGAAAATCCCCCTTTCAAAAGAACGGCAGATTGCCATGCTGGAAGATCAGATTGCAGATATTACGTTCTCCATTGAAGAAGCAGCACATCAGGCAGGGCAGAATTATACCATCAAGCAGTTGGAAAAAACAAAGAAAAGCCTGCAGGCGAGGATGAAAAAACTCAATGACCAGACCAGAAAGGATGATGTAGTAACTTTTGAGCAATTAGGTGTAGACAGACTGTTTGTGGATGAAAGCCATTCATTCAAAAATCTTTTCCTATATACAAAGATGAGAAATGTAGCAGGTATTTCACAGACGGATGCACAAAAAAGTTCCGATATGTTTATGAAATGCCGGTACATGGATGAACTGACAGGCGGCAGGGGAATTACCTTTGCTACGGGTACTCCCGTATCGAACAGTATGACCGAGCTTTACACTATCATGCGTTATCTCCAGTATGACACACTCATGCGTATGGGCATGGGACACTTTGATTCTTGGGCTGCAACGTTCGGGGAGACAGTAACCGCAATCGAATTATCGCCGGAAGGAACGGGCTATCGTGCGAAAACACGGTTTGCCCGTTTTTTTAATCTTCCAGAGCTGATCTCCATTTTTAAGGAAGCTGCGGATATTCAGACATCGGATATGCTGAATCTTCCTGTACCGGAAGCAGAGTTTATCAATGAAGTCTTAAAACCAAGTGAAGAACAGCAGGAAATGGTCAGTGCCTTTTCGGAACGTGCGGAAGAAGTAAGAGCCAGTCTTGTGAATCCAACAGTGGACAACATGCTCAAGATTACTAATGACGGAAGAAAATGTGCATTGGATCAGAGGCTATTAAATGAACTCCTTCCGGATGCAGAAAAAAGCAAGGTCAATACCTGTGTGGAAAATGCTTTTCAGGTATGGGACGAGGGAAAAGCAGATCGGACAACACAGCTGATCTTCTGTGACTTGTCTACTCCAAAAGGGGATGGGACTTTCAATGTATATGATGATGTCCGAAACAAACTGGTTGCCAGGGGAATCCCGAAAGAAGAGATTGCGTTTATCCATGAATACAACACGGAGACAAAGAAAGCAGATTTGTTTGCAAAGGTACGGGCCGGGCAGGTGAGAATCCTTATGGGTTCCACTCCAAAACTCGGTGCTGGTACCAACGTACAGGACAGGCTCATTGCCCTCCATCACCTTGACTGTCCGTGGAAGCCGTCTGATCTGGAACAGCAGGAAGGACGTATCTTAAGACAGGGAAACCAGAATGACAAAGTAAAGATATTCCGGTATGTGACGGAGAACACTTTTGATGCGTATATGTGGCAGATTTTGGAGAATAAGCAGAAGTTCATCAGCCAGATCATGACCAGTAAATCCCCGGTCAGGGCTTGTGAAGATGTGGATGATACGGCACTGTCCTATGCAGAGATCAAGGCACTTGCCACAGGTAATCCGCACATTAAAGAAAAAATGGATCTGGATGTGCAGGTGAGTAAGCTGAAACTCTTAAAGGCAAACCATACCAGTCAGATTTACCGTCTGGAATCCGATATTGCAAAGAATTTCCCGGTACAGATCAGTGCATTGAAAGAGCGGATTGCCGGGATGCAGGTGGATTCGCAGGTAGTAAAAAGCGTGGATTTACAGGATAATGACACGTTTGCCATGACGGTAGGGAATGTCCTTTATGAAGATAAGAAAGAAGCAGGCGAAGCGTTGATCGCCGCCTGTGCAGGTTTAAAAACCGTCAGCACCGGCGGAAAGGTTGGGGAATATCATGGGTTTACGTTATCTGCTTCCTACAATATGTTCTCCAATGCGTTTGAACTGACGGTCAAAGGAAAATGCTCTTATAAGCTGGAGATCGGAAAAGACCCTGTAGGAAATATGCAGCGTATCCATAACACGCTTTCTTCCATTGACAGGAAGCTGACGGAAAGTGAGCAGAAGTTAGAAACCGTACAACAGCAGCTTGCTACTGCACAGGAAGAGGTAAAGAAGCCATTTCCGAAAGAAACAGAGCTGAATGAAAAGATGGAACGGCTATCCGAGTTAAATGCATTGCTGAACATGGATGAAAAGGGTAATGAGACGATTATGGCAGATGAGGATATTGGCAGAGAAGGAAGCAACACAGACAGCAGGGATGCCATAGAAGAAAAAGAACTTCCGGAAACAGCAGACAGAATCCATAAGCCATCTATTCTGGAACGCTTAAAGCAGGAGAAGGCACAGCAGAATACAGCGGAACAGCCATCTGTACAGAAAGCTGCAAAGAAAAAACATGAACAGGAGTTATAAAAGATTTCCCGTCAGAGTTTTCTCTGGCGGGGACATAAAATGGAGGGTTTGTTTATGGCAAATAATATAGAAAAACAGTTAAAAGAAATATCGGAACGGCTGGAACAGGGAGTAAAGGAAATCTTTACATCGGAGAGATATACCGAATATCTGAATACCATGTCAAAGTTCCACAATTACAGCTTTAATAACACACTGCTGATCACCATGCAGAAACCGGAAGCAACA
>NZ_JAAITI010000070.1 GCF_013304735.1 Blautia luti | reverse complement strand
AAAAAAGCAGAAAAGAAAGAGAACAGGAAAAGCGTAGGAAGAAGCAGGAACGGGATCGTAGGAAACAGAAAAACATTCCTACAACTGCACAGCAGAGTATTCCGTATATTCGGATGCTGCAGGATGGTATCTGCCAGGTGACAAAGACCTTTTTCTCTAAGACAATTCAGTTTTATGACATCAATTATCAGCTGGCTTTAAATGAGGATAAGACCACGATATTTGAGAATTACTGTGATTTTTTAAATTACTTTGATTCTTCCATCAGTGTGCAGCTGTCCTTTATCAATCAGCAGGTGGATGTGGCTGAATTTGAGAAAAGTATTGATATTCCGGATCAGAACGATGACTTCAATGCCATTCGTGAGGAGTACCGGACCATGTTAAAAAATCAGCTTTCCAAGGGAAACAATGGTCTGGTGAAAACCAAGTATATCACTTTTGGAATCGAAGCAGAAAGCCTGAAGGTGGCAAGACCAAGGCTTGAAAGGATTGAAGCCGATATCCTGAACAACTTTAAAGTTCTGGGAGCACAGGCACATTCCTTAAATGGTCTGGAGCGACTGGAGATTCTGTATCATGTGTTCAACCAGGATCGGATTGAACCATTTAAGTTCCAGTACAAGATGCTGCCGGAAACAGGATTAAAGACCAAAGACTTTATTGCACCAACTTCCTTTAACTTTTCCAAGAATCAGACATTTCTGATGGGAAAGACCATGGGAAGCGTGAGTTATCTGCAGATCCTGGCACCGGAGCTTACAGACCGGATGCTTGCAGATTTCCTGGATGTGGATGACAGCATCAATGTCAATATTCATATCCAGTCCATTGACCAGAGTTCTGCGATCAAGATGATCAAGAGCAAGATTTCAGATTTGGATAAGATGAAGATTGAAGAGCAGAAGCGGGCGGTACGTTCCGGGTATGACATGGATGTGCTTCCATCGGATCTTGTGACCTACGGGGAAGAAGCAAAGAATCTGCTGGAAGATTTACAGTCCAGAAATGAGCGTATGTTTCTTGTGACAGTGTTGGTGATGAATACCGCAAAGAAGCGTCAGAAGCTGGATAACAATATCTTCCAGGTACAGGGTATCGCACAAAAATACAACTGTTCCTTAAAACAGCTGGACTATCAGCAGGAAGCAGCATTGATGTCCTGTATTCCACTGGGAGTCAATCGAATTGAGATTCAGAGAGGGCTTACCACATCGGCAACAGCGATCTTTGTGCCATTTACGACACAGGAACTGTTCCAGGAAGGGGAAGCTCTTTATTATGGATTGAATGCATTATCCAACAACATGATTATGGTTGACCGGAAGCGTCTGAAGAACCCGAATGGACTGATTCTTGGTACACCTGGTTCCGGTAAATCCTTCTCAGCAAAAAGAGAAATTACGAACTGTTTCCTGATTACGGAGGACGATATTATTATTTGTGATCCAGAAGCCGAGTATTATCCACTGGTGCAGGCACTGCACGGACAGGTCATCCGGATTTCACCGGTATCAGACCAGTATATCAATCCGATGGATCTGAACCTGAATTATTCAGAGGAAGATAATCCGCTGTCCTTAAAGGCAGATTTTATTCTGTCCCTGTGTGAACTGATTGTCGGTGGAAAGAATGGACTGGAACCGGTAGAAAAGACGATCATTGACCGTTGTGTGCGGCTGGTCTATCAGGAATATCTCGCTGATCCGGTGCCAGAGAAGATGCCGATACTGGAGGATTTATATAATCTGTTGCGGAAACAGGAAGAGCCGGAAGCACAGCGTCTGGCAACTTCATTGGAGATTTACGTTACAGGTTCCCTAAATGTATTTAATCATCGCACAAATGTGGACATCAACAACCGTATCGTATGTTTTGATATCAAGGAGCTTGGAAAACAGCTGAAGAAGATCGGGATGCTGATTGTGCAGGACCAGGTATGGAACCGAGTGACGATCAACCGTTCCGCTCATAAATCCACCCGTTACTATGTGGATGAATTCCATCTTCTCTTAAAAGAAGAACAGACAGCAGCCTACAGCGTGGAAATCTGGAAGCGATTCCGTAAATGGGGCGGTATTCCGACAGGAATTACCCAGAACATTAAGGATCTTTTAGCTTCCAGGGAAATCGAGAATATTTTTGAAAACTCTGATTTTATCTATATGCTCAACCAGGCATCCGGTGACAGGCAGATTCTGGCTAAACAGTTGAATATTTCACCAACCCAGCTGTCTTATGTAACCAACAGTAATGAGGGTGAAGGACTTCTGTTCTATGGAAATGTGATTATTCCGTTTGTAGACAGATTCCCGAAGAATTCCCTTTATAAGATTATGACAACCCGCCCGGAGGAAACAGCCGAAGCAGGGTAATACAGGAGGAGTAAAACAATGTTACAGGTAATTTCATATGGATTGACATTTTGTGGCGGTGCTGTATTTGGCATCGCTATTCTCTGTTTATTACAGGCAGGGAAAGGGTATCCGAAGAAGGAGGAGTAATCAGTGGCAGAACAGAGAATGAAAGTCAGGGATAAGAAAGTCCAGAAAATGACCAAGGATGGTCTGGTGGAAGAAAACCTGACGGATAAATCTTCTGTTCGTGTCAGTAACCGTGCCAGTGATGTGCAGATGGGAGGAAAACAGGGGGAAAAAGAAGTAAGCCTTGTGGATAAGTCTTCCCGCCAGTCTGAACGGAGTGGGAAAAATATTCGTCCCTCTGTGCAAAAATCCAGAGATGCACCGGAACTGATACGGGCAGAGAAGCAAAGTGAGGATCTTGGACAGAGTAGAAAACAGCAAAATAGAAAAAGAATCCGTGCTGAAGTCGGAAAAGAATCCAGACTTGCAGAAAAATCCGAAGCCGGACAGTCAGGGAGACTGAAAGAAAAACGTGCGGATCTATCAGAAAACAGAGGAGACAGCCGGAGAAATCAGACCGGTGGTAGCAAAAAGCCAAAACAAAAACAGCGTTTGAAGTTTGCTTATGAGGAAACTGGTGCTTCTGTGAAAAATGATAAAGATATGGAGAAATTGAACCAGATGGATACGGATGGAGTCAATTTCCGACATCAGAAACAGAAGGAAAAAGCCAAAAAGTTTTCTTATGAGGAAGCAAAAAAGAAGAAGGAAGCAAAGCAGCATTCCAAGAAGGCACAGGTCTATCAGGCAAATGATGGAGAAGCTCCTGGAAAGAAGAAATCCCGCTTGAAGTTTGGCGAAGGGGAATCTGTGAAAACAGAAAAAACTTCTGTTGTCAAGAAAGCAGGAAGTGCAGCTTCCGCAGCATTGCACCGTGAGATCAGCAAAAATGAAGACGATAATGCGGCGGTAGAAGGTGCCCATAAGTTAGAAGAAAGCGGCGAAGGTGTTTACCGGCTGGAACAGAGAAGTGCCAGACGCAGGAAACAGAGGGCATTCAGAAAAAGAAGCAGACTTGAAAGACAGGAAGAGAAACAGACACAGGCGGCAGCCCGTCAGGAACAGAAGAAACTGAAAAAACAGATTCAGAAGCAACAGATCAAACGGGATTATGCCAAAGCGAAGCGAAGTGAACAGACAGTAGGAACAGCTACAAAAGGTACGATTGATTATATCAAGAAGATTGGCGGCAAAGTCACCAACTTTTTTAAAGAAAACCGGAAGGTGTATATCAGTGTAGCAGTTCTGATCGGATTGATGTTTCTGATCATAACGAATGTCACGTCATGCTCTGCAGTGTTTTTACAAAATGTGATCACTTACACCGGAACCAGTTATCTGTCATCGGATCAGGCAATCCGGGAAGCGGAACTGTATTACACACAGCTGGAAGCTAATCTGCAGGAGCGGATCAACAATATGGAATCTGAAGAACCAGGACATGAGGAATACCGATATAACATCGGACCTATTGAGCATGATCCGTTTATCCTGATTAGTTATCTGTCTGCAAAGTATGAAGAATTTACTTTTGAACAGGTCAAGCCGGAGCTGGACGCCTTGTTTGCAGAGCAATATCATTTAACTACTGAAGCAGTCAATGAGACTGTAACGGAGACAGCAACAGTAAGAGTTGGAGAATCTTTGGGACAGGTTGTGACCAGTGGATATTGTAACTGTCCAATCTGTTGTGGTATTTGGAGCGGAGGACCGACTGCCAGTGGAGCATATCCAACTGCCAATCATACCTTAGCGGTAGATGCTTCCAATCCGTTTGTTCCAATGGGAACAAAGGTAGTTATGAATGGTGTCGAATATACCGTAGAAGATACCGGAGCTTTCGCAAGATACGGTGTACAATTTGATGTCTATTATGACAGTCATGCGGCAGCATCTGCACATGGACATCAGACCTGGGAATGTTATCTTGCAGATGATAACGGAAGCAATGAAGTCGAAGTGACCAGAATCAGAGATGTGGACACGCTGAATGTAACATTGACCAGTGGAAACCTGATGTCAATCTGTCAGGACAGGTTGGGATTTTTCCAGAAAGAAC
>NZ_JAAITI010000006.1 GCF_013304735.1 Blautia luti | reverse complement strand
CCAACAGAAATAGCATTAAAAAAGAATTTTGATAAGAATGGAACAAGACGATAAATTCCAGGTTGTAGTGATAAACAATAACATAACACAGCATCAGTCACCTAGTTGGCTGGTGCTTTTTTCGTGGGGGAAATGGAGGTGGCGGGATGTATCCGGTGTCGGATGCTTTTCTGAGGGCAGTCAGGAGTAATACAAGAAAATATTTCTGGACGGGTACGATCGTTACCAAGGGCGGAATGACGTATGAGTTCGGGGCGAAGGAGATTGTGAAGGGCTCCGGGTATATTTCCAGGCAGTGCTGCGGAAGTACCGAGATTGAGCTGGGGACGGTGTATGCGGCGGAGATGGGGATCACGCTTCTGAGTGATATTGACAGGTATACGCTGGAGGATGCGCTGGTGACGCTGGTGTTTCATCTGGTGCTGGCGGATGGTTCGGTGGAAGATGTGCCGATGGGAGTTTTTGAGGTCAGTGAGGCGAACCGTCTGGCAAAGTGCCTGGAACTGAAAGCCTATGATTTTATGCTGCGGTTTGATAAGAGTTTCAACGGGTTTGAGACTGTGGGGACTGCTTATGATTTTATTGCTTTGTGCTGTAAGCGGTGTAAAGTGGAGTTTGCGAATAAGAGGGCGGAGATTGATGCCATGCCGAATGGCGGGGTGACGCTTTCTGTTTATACTGAAAATGATATTGAGACCTGCCGGGACGTGCTGTTTTATGTGGCACAGGTTCTGGGAGGTTTCTTTATTATCAACCGGGAGGGGAAACTGGAACTGAGGAAGTACGGGAAGGATCCTGTGATGAAGGTGGAGCAGCGGCACCGGTTTTCTTCCAGCTTTTCGGATTTAATCACCAGGTACACGGCAGTGAGTTCCACCAACAAGCAGACGCAGATTGCAGAGTATTATGCTCTGGACCCGGATAACGGGCTGACCATGAACCTGGGTGTGAACCCACTTCTGCAGTTTGGGTTAAAGGAGACCAGGGAGATGCTGTGCAGGAATATCCTGACAGATCTGTCAGTGATCCGGTATGTGCCGTTTGATTCGGATACCATCGGGAACCCTGCACTGGATCCGGGGGATGTGCTGACGTTTGCGGGAGGACAGGCGGATGAGGGACAGATCACCTGTATCACTTCCATCCGGCAGAAGATCGGGGGAAGGCAGAGTCTGAAATGTGTGGGGAAAAATCCGAGGCTGGCTCAGGCGAAGTCAAGGAATGACAAGAATATTTCGGGGCTGCTGAACCAGATTGAAGACAATGCGAAGACTGGGAAGATCGGGATTCACACGTTTACCAATGCTTCCGTGCATGAGATCGGGCAGACCAGGGTGAAGCTGATCAGTATCCAGTTTGCTTCTTCTGAGGAAAACCACATGCAGTTTTTTGCGCAGGTTGTTGTGGATGTGGCTGCGGATCCGGTGGAACGGTCTGCGGAGGCTTCCGGGACTGTGGTGATTCCATTTCCGGGCGGAAGCGGCAGTGGAACTGGAAGTGGTACGGGTGGTTCTGATGGAACCGGGGAGACATCGGATGCAGGAAGTTCTGAAAATGATGCGGCAGGGAATGAAGTTGGAAACACTTCTGGGAATGAGAATACAGGGAGTACGGATGATGTCGCTGGTGGCTCGGATTCCGGAACCGGAACCGGGAGTGGTTCGGAGGTTTCTGTGGATGTGAGCCTGCCGGTGAAGTGGCAGGAGGACGGACAGGCGGTCTGCCATGTGGTCTTTGAATTTAACAATGAGGAGATTGTGGAGCATTGTCCGGTGGAGACCTGGCATTCCGGGAAACATATTTTGTCGCTGTATTATCCCATTGAGAAGATCGTTGTTAATTATACGAATACATTCAATGTGTATCTCTGGATGGAGTATGGCAGCGGTACGGTTGATGTGGGAGACTGCATTGCTTCTGTCAGCGGACAGGCAATGGCGGCTGGGGAAGCCTGGGACGGAAAGCTTGAGGTGGAAGATTATACCACGAGATTTGCCATTGGCGGAGGACTGGATGTGAATGGTTTCCGGGAATCGCTGTCCATGCAGATGAAGGAGACGGTGAACAGAGGATTTGAAGTGTATTTTGCTGAGAGAGCGGGAATCAGCGGTTTCTGCAGGCCGGTAGAAATGGAGGGTGTGTGATGAAGTTGAAAGGTGAAATGGTCATTGAACTGACCGATACGAATACGGGTGCGGTGGAGACAGTTCAGGAGACGAACATGATCACGGAGGCAGTGAACAATATTCTGGGGCTGAATCCCATGGGGATTTATCTGAAAGCCAGCGGGGAGTATGACAATTCTGTTTTGTGGAACGGGACGCTGCTTCCCATCTGCCCGAACATGATCGGCGGGATCCTGCTGTTTCCGGCAGTGCTGGAAGAAAAGGCGGATCATATTTACGAGCAGGGGAAGAACCTGCCGGTGGCTTATGCTTCCAACAATGTTAATTCCGGTTCCAATGTGGCGAGGGGAAGCCTGAACCAGACGGAGAGCAAGAAACTGGACAATGGATATAAGTTTGTGTGGGAGTTCACTCCCAGCCAGGGAAACGGGAATATTGCAGCTGTGGCACTGACCAGTGCCCTGGGCGGGCAGAATGCTTTTGGCAGTGCGGCAGGGGATGCCAGCACGTTCCTGCTTCTGAAAAAGGTGGATATCGGGGATATCCCGAAGGCGAAGCAGATGACACTGTTTGAGGCAGTGGAGCTGGATTTTGAAAAGAACCTGCTGTATTCCATCACCTTTGGGACTTCCAGTGTGACCATTACGAAGATCAGGATCCCGGTGTTTAACATCGGGCTGAATGAGAAGCTGGATGATACCACGTATACTGTACTGGAGGAACAGACGCTGACAACGGAAAGCTTTACGTTCCTGGGGGATTATACGAAGTACGGGGAATTTATGGACGGGCATGACGGATACTGGTATGGATTTTCTAATGAACCGAATGCTTCCGGGGATGCGAAGATGGTGTGGATCCGGATCTCCAAAAAGGATTATTCCTTTACGGAGGGAAGCTGGACACTGTCCAAGGCGAAGCTGTCGGAAGTGGGCACAAGGGCAAAGGACGGTTCCTATCCGGAGAGGAATGTAAAATGCTGTGTGAGGAAGGGATATCTGTATGTGCCTTCCTATGATAAAAAGGGAGTTTATAAGATCAATACTGCAAATTCAGCGGATGTGACATTGATCCCGCTGGGCTTTACTTCCAAGCTGAAATCTCTTGGCGAGGCCGGTTCCTGTGAGGTGTATATGACGCTTCTCGGTGACATGATCGTGGCAGGGGATTTCCAGATCACGGCGGATGACAGGGTGATCAAGACACAGGGGAGCGCAAGGTTTGAGGCCATGGCAACGCCTTTGTTCCAGTATAAGAACTTTGTGTTTATGTGGGGCGGCAGTTACGGGAAGGAGCACAGGTGTGCTTACCTTCTGACGCCTTATCTGGCAAGTATTAATAATCTTTCGTCAGCAGTGGTGAAGAATACGGACAAAACGATGAAGATCACGTATACGCTGACGGAGGAAACAATGTAGGTCTTTCTGCCGCAAGGCATGAAGATAGAAAACTTATTTACGGCAGTTCTCAGAAATGGGGGCTGCTTTTTTCATGGGAGGAGGATTCTGGCATGAAGGAATTTTGGAACTTTATTCAGATGGTTTTTATGGCTGTAGGCGGATGGCTGGGCTGGTTTATGGGAGGCTGTGACGGGCTTCTGTATGCCCTGATCGCTTTTGTGGTGATCGATTACCTGACCGGGGTGATGTGTGCTTTTGCGGATCATACGCTTTCCAGTGAGGTGGGATTCCGGGGAATCTGCAGGAAGGTGCTGATCTTTTTACTGGTGGGAATGGCAAACATTCTGGATGTGGCTGTGATCGGGAATGGATCTGTGCTGAGGACAGCGGTGATCTTTTTCTATATTTCCAATGAGGGTGTGAGTCTGTTGGAGAATGCAAGGCATCTGGGACTGCCGATCCCGCAGAAGATGAAGGATGTGCTGGAACAGCTGCATGACAGAGGAGAAGGAAGTGATGGGGAATGAGACTGGTTGAAAGTTTTCTGACGAAGAATCCCTGCTATACTGCAGGGAGAAAAATTACAGTAAAAGGCCTGATGCTTCATTCGGTTGGATGTCCGCAGCCGAGGGCACAGGTTTTTCTTGATTCCTGGAATCACACTTCTTTTGGAAGTGCATGTGTGCATGGTTTTATTGATGGGAATGATGGAACAGTGTATCAGGCACTGCCGTGGAATCACAGGGGATGGCACTGTGGCTCCGGTAGTAAGGGAAGTGGAAATAACACGCATATTGGTGTGGAGATGTGTGAGCCTGCCTATATCCGGTATACCAGCGGATCGGGCTTTACCTGCTCTGATCTGGAGAAGGCAAGAGCATCTGCAGTGCGGACGTATGAAGCAGCGGTGGAATTGTTTGCCATGCTTTGTAAGAAGTTTGGTCTGGATCCGCTGGCAGATGGTGTGGTGATTTCCCATAGAGAGGGACACGCAAGGGGAATTGCTACAAATCATGGAGATCCGGAGCATCTGTGGAAAGGTCTGGGACTGCCTTATACGATGGATGGATTCAGGAAAGCTGTGAAGGCTGCTATGTCTGGGAAAGCTGAAGGGACGCAGGCTTCTGTGTTTCTGGGGATTTCCGATGAGAAGGCAGCGGAGCGGATTGGAGTGCTGTGTGCAGAGGATATGAAAACCAGTGGGATTCTGGCATCTGTGTCTGCGGCACAGTTTATTCTGGAATCCGGTTATGGCAGGACGGAACTGGCACAGAAAGCAAATAACTGCTTTGGAATGAAATGTATGCTGTCTGGGAATAGCTGGGGCGGAAGTGCCTGGGATGGAACCAGTAAGTACCGGAAGAAAACGCAGGAGGATGATGGAACTGGAAAGCTTTACACTGTGACTGCGGATTTCCGGAAGTATGCCTGCGTGGAGCAGTCGATTGCGGATCATTCGGCTTATCTTCTGGGAGCGATGAATGGGAAGAAAAAGAGATATGCAGGACTGGCTGGGGAGAAGGATTACCGGAAAGCTGTCCAGATTATTAAGGATGGCGGCTATGCAACGGATAGTTTATATGTGCAGAAGATTTGCGTTATTATTGAGAAGTATGGGCTGACACGGTTTGATGGCGGGAAGACGGAAAAGGAGATCTGGTACCGTGTGAGGAAGAACTGGCAGGATGCGGAGAGCCAGGTGGGGGCATTTAAGGTGCTGGAAAACGCAAAGAAAAGTGCAGACGAGCATCCGGGGTTTTCGGTGTTTGATGAGAATGGAAAGGCAGTGTACAGTTCCGTGGATAAGAAGCAGGAAGAGGTGTTTCGTCCGTATCTGGTTCGTGTGGAGATTTCGGATCTGAATATCCGGAAGAAGCCGGGAACGGATCAGGAGAAGGTTGGAAAATATACGGGTGTTGGCTGTTTTACTATTGTTGCTGAGGCTGACGGTGTCGGAGCATCAAAGTGGGGGCTGCTGAAAGCGTATGAGAAAGAGCGGAATGGGTGGATCTCGCTGGATTTTGTGACAAGAATATAATAGTGAGTGATGAGGCTTTGCATTGCGGCGGTGGTCGTGGTGTGAAGCCTTTTTTTGTTAGGGCAAAGCCCTGTTTGCCATTGTGGAGTTTTTCGTTGATTCGAAAAACGGAGCTTTTGGTCGCTTTCAATATAACATCCGGAATCGAGGTATCTTTTTTTTCTGCAAAATCACGAACTTTGCTCATTTATAGATATCAGAAAAAGGAAGATACTTTGAGGAATCTTTACGAAAAGAAAAAAGAGAAGTTAATCTCATATATCTGCTTCTTGGCTAGTTTGGGATTAAAAGTAACAATCCTTTTTTCTGTTATCTTGAACTTTTTAATTTTTCCTGTTTCGGAGTCCTTGAATTTATATTCAAACTCATCTACACATTCTTTGATGCGGTACAAAAGTATTAAGCAGTTAAAAACAAAAATCCAAGAAGATATTTACTAATCTTATTGACATAGAACAAAAAATGAATATAATCATAGTTGAACAACTATTCAACTTCGATTATACGAGGTAAGTGTATGTCTAAACCGTCTTATATTTGTAATTGTGATGTGATTCATGAGGATATTGTGAATGATGTGAAATCCAAGATGCAACCCAAAGATGATTATATCCAGTTGGCATCTTTATTTAAGCTATTTGGAGATGGTACCAGAGTACAAATCTTACACGCTCTGGAACAGAGTGAGATGTGTGTATGTGATCTTGCTGTGCTACTGGGGGTAACGAAATCCGCAATCTCACACCAGTTAAAGGCATTGCGTCTTGCGAATTTGGTAAAATTCCGTAGAGAAGCGCAGATAGTTTACTACTCTCTGGCAGATGATCATGTGAAAGAGATTATTGATAAGGGATTTGAGCATCTATGGCAGAAATAATATTTTTAGCATTATAGTTGAGCAATTGAGCAACTAAACAAATTACAAGGAGGTCATTATGAAACGAATATTTTTATTAAAAGGCTTGGACTGTCCGAACTGCTCCGCAAAAATTGAAAAAGAAGTCGGAGAATTGGATGGAGTACAATCCTCAGTTGTAAATTTGATGAAGCAGACGCTGACAATCAATGTTGCTCCAGCTGCCGCAAATACAATAGCCAGTCAGATTGAAACGATTGTCCACAGCCATGAGCCGGGTGTGGAGGTTCAGGAAGAAACAATTATCCCCGTTACAAAGAGTTATTTGTTAAAGGGCTTGGACTGTCCGAACTGCTCCGCAAAAATTGAAAAAGAAGTCGGAGAATTGGATGGAGTACAATCCTCAGTTGTAAATTTGATGAAGCAGACGCTGACAATCAATGTTGCTCCAGTTGCCGCAAATACAATAGCCAGTCAGATTGAAACGATTGTCCACAGCCATGAGCCAGATGTAGAAGTTTCCGAAATTGCACAGGAATACTATATACCTGCAAAAAAACAGGATACCAATACATCCTATAACAATGAGGACAAGAAGTTGACGATTCGTTTAGCGATTGGCGCAGCAATCTATGGTATTGGTATGGCATTGACAGTTTTTGCGAAAGTGCCACTGCCTGTCGAGTTAGTTTTTCTCATTGTCTCCTATATTATTCTTGGCGGGGATGTTGTATGGCAAGCTGTGAGGAATATTTCAAAGGGACGTGTATTTGATGAACATTTCCTGATGAGCGTTTCTACGATTGGTGCTTTTGTCATTGGTGAATATCCGGAAGCAGTTGCTGTTATGCTGTTCTATCAAGTTGGTGAATTTTTCCAGTCATTGGCTGTTGAGCGTTCCAGAAAATCTATATCAGATTTAATGGATATACGTCCGGATTGTGCTACAGTCAGAAGGAACGGAGAATTGATTACCATATCTCCTGAAAGTGTTGCCATTGGCGAGATTATTATTGTAAAGCCTGGTGAAAAAATCCCATTAGACGGTGTGGTATTGGATGGAGATTCTATGCTGGATACGAGGGCTTTAACTGGAGAATCGGTTCCGAGAAGCGTTCATAAAGGAGACGAAGCACTTTCCGGTTGTATGAATCAGACGGGTGTTTTAACGATTAAGACAACGAAAGCATTTGGTGAATCTACTGCTTCAAAGATTATTGATCTTGTGGAGAATGCGTCCAGTAGAAAAGCACCAACAGAAAATTTCATTACTACATTTGCACGTTATTACACTCCTGTTGTTGTAATCTTAGCAGCTATTCTGGCAATTCTGCCACCGATCCTTCTTGGTGGAGGTTGGACAGAGTGGATTCGCAGAGGATTTGTTTTCCTTGTGGTATCTTGCCCATGTGCATTGGTCATTTCAATCCCGCTGACTTTCTTCGGAGGTATTGGTGCGGCATCTAAACGAGGTGTTCTTGTAAAAGGAAGTAATTATTTAGAGGCGCTTAATAATGTCAGCATTATTGTGTTCGATAAAACTGGAACACTTACAAAGGGTGTTTTCAATGTGACTGATATTCTGCCTGCAAATGGATTTTCAAAAGAACAGGTTCTGGAGTATGCGGTCCAGGCAGAGAGCTTTTCTAACCATCCTATTGCAAAATCCATTCTCTCTGCTTATGGAAAAGAAATTGACCAATCAGTTATCTCTGATTACAAGGAAATTTCTGGATATGGAATCAGTGCCATGGCAGGAAAGAAGAAAGTTTATGCTGGCAATACGAAACTTATGGATTCAGAGCATGTGGAGTACACAGCCTGTGAAAAAGTTGGTACAAAGGTTTATGTAGCAGTAGATGGTCAATATGCCGGATGCATTCTGATAACAGATGAAGTAAAGCCGGACAGCAAAAAAGCAATTTCTGATTTGAAACATATCGGTGTGGAAAAAACAGTCATGCTTACTGGTGATGATGAAAAAATCGGAAAGGCTGTTGCGGAAGAATTGCAGTTGGATGAATATTATGCACAACTGTTTCCTGATCAAAAAGTGGAAAAGATTGAGCTTTTAGACAGTAAAAAGAGACAGGGAAGCAAATTAGCTTTTGTTGGTGATGGTATCAATGACGCTCCTGTCCTTGCTCGTGCGGATGTTGGTATCGCAATGGGTGGTCTTGGTTCAGATGCGGCCATTGAAGCTGCGGATGTGGTTCTGATGACAGATGAACCATCTAAGCTGGTGGATGCGATTGATGTGGCAAAAGCGACAAAACAGATTGTCATGCAGAATATAGTGATTGCCCTTGGAATTAAGAGTGTGTTCCTGATCCTTGGTGCTCTGGGTATAGCTGGAATGTGGGAAGCTGTATTTGGTGATGTAGGCGTTACCATAATTGCCGTCTTGAACGCAATGAGGATTTTGAAAAAATAAGAAACGAGGTGGCAATGTGAAACGGAAATTGATTCTGTTAGCAGTTACAATTGTTTTTCTTGCAGGTTTCGGTGCACTTTTGCACTCACCGCCTTCTATGATTGATGCAGTCACAGGAGCAACACCGAAGTCAAAAAAGGCGGCTCAAGCCTCCGCACAGTTGGAAGGCTCTTATGTTCTCGGTATTAATATGATGTCAGATGGTCTCGACAACGAGAACACCCGGAATAAATTAAAAGAATTGGCACTGGACGATTCGGAAACAAATGAAACAGATCTCATGAAAACGGACATTAGTTTTCGGTTATATGTATCTGAGACGGATTATCCGCTTGTCAGTTATGCTAAGAAACTCTGTGACAGGTTGAAACAGGCCGGTTTTTCCGTAGATCTGAAAGAGTACAGTAACACAATGATGCTATCAAGAGTGGTAAGTGGAAAGTATGATGTATTCCTGGCATCGGATGATTTTATTGACGTTACAACGCTAACACAGATGGACTATATGATCATGGACAGCGAAGAAATGAGGTGAGCGGGAATTTATGAGAAAATGGAATACGATTTTGTCTGTTTTAATGCTTCTCATTTTTATGATTCATGGAATCATGGGCAGCTTTATGCTGAACGGAGTTGGAAGTAGTGCAGGGAAACTTCTTGCATGGATTGGTGTTGGTATTCTTGTTGTGCATACGGTGATTGGTGTCATCCTGACAGTTCAGAGTTTACAGACAGCGAAGCAATCAGGAAAAATGTATCTGAAACAAAACGTCATATTTTGGGCGAGACGAGCCAGTGGGATGGCAATACTGATTCTGCTGTTATTCCATATTGGCTTGTTTGGAAAGGTGCAGAATGGGACATATATTTTGTTCCCTTTTACAACTGTAAAGATGGTAACTCAGCTTTTGTTCGTAGCGGCAATCTTTGTCCATATTTTTATCAATATCCGCCCATTGCTCGTATCACTGGGAATCATCAGTTATAAAGAACAAAGGAGTGATATTTATTTGATCCTTTCGGTGCTTCTTCTTTTTATAGCGGGAGCGGTTATTTTATATTATATTGGGTGGCAATATCTATGAGTAAGACAATTATTATTATAGGTGCTGGACTGGCAGGACTTTCAGCGGCTTTGCAGGCAGCGGAAAATGGATGCAATGTAAAACTGGTTTCCTCCCTTCCGTCAGAGCGGGCACAGTCTGTTATGGCGGAGGGCGGAATCAACGCAGCTTTGAATACAAAAGATGAAAACGACAGTCCCGAAGAACATTTTACAGATACAATAAAGGCAGCATGTGGTCTGGCAGATCCAAATGCAGTTTGGGGAATGACACAGGCAGCACCGGAGCTGGTGCACTGGCTGCTAAAACTTGGAGTTAAATTTAACATGAGTGGCTATGATGATGTGGATCTGCGGAATTTTGGCGGGCAGAAAAAGAAACGGACTGCTTTTGCACAGAGCGATACCGGGAAGCAGATCATGATAGCTATGATAGACGCTGTTCGCAGGAAAGAAGCATCTGGTATGGTAGAACGGTTCAGCCATCATTCTTTCCTAACACTTCGTCTGTGTGGCAATATTTGTTGTGGCTGCGTAATCAGGGATGAATACAGTCAGGAAATTGTGGAATTACCGGGGGATGCGGTTATTGTTGCCACCGGTGGTATGCACGGATTGTTTGGAAATACAACGGGTTCGCTGAGCAATACAGGAGAAGTCACCGCAGAATTGTTCCGGCTTGGTGTTCCTCTGGCAAATGGCGAGATGATCCAGTACCATCCGACAACTGTGAAATGTGGTGGAAAACGCATGCTCATCAGCGAAGCGGCCAGAGGGGAAGGTGGCAGGTTGTTTGCCATGAAAGATGGAAAACAATGGTATTTCATGGAGGAAAAATACCCGGAGCTTGGAAATCTGATGCCACGAGATATTACCGCCAGAGAGATATGGAAGGTCAGCCATGAATCAGAGGTATTTCTTGACATGACGGAAATATCGGAGGAGATTATTTCAAATAAGCTATCTGGTCTGGCAGACGATTGTATGACCTATCTGCATAAAGATATACGAAAGGAACCGGTGTCTGTTTTACCGGGAATTCACTATTTTATGGGAGGCATTCTGGTGGATGAGCAGCACAGAACGCCGATTCAGAATCTTTATGCTGCCGGAGAATGCTGTGCCCAATATCATGGTGCCAACCGTCTTGGTGGAAATTCTCTGTTAGGAGCGTTATACGGAGGACGTGTTGCGGCAAAATCAGCATGTGAACAGGCAGATGTAGTAGATCTATCTTGTGCGACACAGATAGATTTTCCACCAACGTCTCAAATTTCAGAAATAAAGCAATTAAACAAAGTGATGCAGGATACTATGGGCGTTGTCAGAAATGAGAATACGTTGTTAAATGGGATTCAAACGGTACAAGCGCTGACAGGAAATCTTCCATTGCTTGGCATGGCAGTTCTAAAGAGTGCTCTTGCAAGAAAAGAAAGCCGTGGTGCACACTGGCGGGAGGATTATCCGAAGAGCAATGACGATGATTACCTTAAAACAACGGTAGCCAGATTTGATGGAAAGCAGATACAGATTTCCTTTGTACCTGTTCCAGAAAGGCGGTGATTCACTTGGTATATAAAATAAGAATCAGGCGGCAGGAGAGTCAGAAATCAGACAGTTATTGGCAGGAATGTGAGTTTGACGGAAGCAAAAACAGCTCTGTTGCCAATGTTCTAAAGGAATTGAACAGTAGAACACCTTTGAAAGATAATTCAGGGAATATAGTTACTCCCATCAGCTGGGAATGTAGCTGTATGGTGCGAAAATGTGGGGCTTGCGCCATGCTGATTAACGAACGTCCGAGGCTGGCATGCTCTACATTTCTACATACGTTAAAAGGTTCTACAATCACCTTGGAACCTTTAAGCAAATTTCCGCTTGTAAGAGATTTGATCGTTGACCGGTCAATTCTGTTTGAAAATTTGAAAAAACTGAACCTTTGGCTTGAAAGTGAAGCTTATATGAATCCGTGGACACATGAACCGAGATACCAGTCGGCACGCTGTCTGATGTGTGGCTGCTGCCTTGAAGTGTGTCCTAACTTCTCTGCAAATGGGACTTTCGCAGGCGCTGTTGCTGCAGTCAACGCATTTCGGATTCTGAATGAAGAACAGGAAATAAGCCATCGGAATGAGGTTTCAACTCAATATAAGGAAAATTATTTTGAGGGATGCGGGAAATCATTAGCTTGCCATAACATTTGCCCGATTGGTCTGCCTGTCGAAGAATTGATCGTGAGGTCAAATTCGGTAGCTATTTGGGGAAGACAGTGAGTATCAAAACGCTGATTAAAAAAACATGATTAACCTACATCTATGGTTTTACCAAAAATAGAGACATATCCTTTGTTTCGGTGTGGTAGCGGTTTTATTATGGACTGGATTCCGTCAAGGATGAATTTGATGCTTCCCTGAGAGAGTATATCCAGTCGGAAGAATATGTCTCAGCAAAGCAGCAGAAGAGATATTGATCAAATTATGTCAATGTCTCTTTTTTTATGGAAGAAACAGGCTGATCAGAAATATGCAAAAGAGTAGCCTATTTTAATTATTTAACGAAAGGCGAACAGGGGTGTTCACAAGGGTGTGCACCGTTAAATTGTATCAATTTCGTAGTCACAACGAAACCTTGCTGTTGTGGATATTACATGAATATATTTTGCGCTAGAATAATTATTGGGTATATGTTAAAATATAAAGAACATATATTCGAGTGTTTATCAAGGTGGTGTATAGCATTGACAAAGGCAGAGAAGATACGAAAAATTCAGGAAGTATTGGAATTAAAGAATCCACAAGAGAATCTGTATGCAGATCTGTTAAAGACAATGGGAGATTTGAAAACAAATTATGGGGATTACATGATTACGGAGCCGATTGACTGTAATGAGGAACTGAAACGAATTTCGGGTGCAGATTATGAGCTTTGTACAGCATTACTGACAATGCTGCTGAGAGAGGATCATTTTTCCAATGGTTCTTTTGACCGGAGATTTGCTGACGGGCAGGTGCTTCCGGTTCTGATGAGGATGAAGGATGTTCTGAGTGTGGGAGTGTGATCTTATGAAAGTCGGGGATACTGCATATATTGTGGAATCAAACAGGTATGTGAGAGAGGTGGAGATCCGCAGGTGTTCAGGCGGGATGTTCCTGGTACGTTTTACAGATACGGGTGGCGGAATACAGGTGAAGGCTCACAGGCTGTTTGCAACGAGGGAAGAAGCTGAAAAGAGTATTGAGAAGGCACCAGAGACAAAGAAGGTGCGTGGGAATCCGTATGACCGATGGTATTGAACGGATGATAAAGTAAATAAATGCATCAGGGGAAACCTGTTGCTGTTTGCGGAGAAATCTGTGGATGGCAGCGGGTTTATTTTTTTGTCCGGAAAGTCAAAAAATCAGGGACCAGGACTCCTTGGAACAGTAGGAGGTGGTTTTTGGCTATGGGAAAAATTGAACTGATCGATACCGGCAGACTGACGGAGAAACAGGCCAGGCTAAACATGGAAAAGTGTGCAGAGTTTCTGGCAAGGATGATCCAGAAGTACGGGGATGTGGTTCTGGGGGAGATTGAGGAGAAAAATGCACAGCTGCAGGGGAAGTGATCGAGTGTGCCGGTGGTCTTTTGGGGCTGCCGGTCTTTTTGTGCTATGGAAACCGCATAGGGAAGGTGGATTTTGGGGCAGTTTTTTTGGTCGTTCTGCGAGTTGGCGCAGACTGGTGATTCCGATATATTTTATGTACGGCAACCGTATGACGATGGGCAACCGAAATGAGGTGAAGATTTGAGAAAGAAATGTTACATATATACCCGTGTTTCTACGGCGGCTCAGACAGAGGGATATAGTCTGGAAGCACAGACAGAGCGGCTTCGGAAGTATGCGGACTATAAAGAAATGGAAGTGGTCAGGGAATACTGTGATGCAGGAAAGTCCGGAAAGAGTATTACAGGCAGACCGGAGTTTCAGCGGATGCTGCAGGACGTGTCTGAGGAACGTGACGGGGTGGCGTTTATTCTGGTGTTTAAGCTGTCACGTTTTGGAAGGAATGCGGCGGATGTTTTAAATTCCCTGCAGTTTATCCAGGATTATGGTGTGAACTTGGTCTGTGTGGAGGATGGGATTGATTCCTCTAAGGATTCCGGCAAGCTGACCATCACGGTGCTGTCTGCGGTGGCTGAGATTGAGAGGGAGAATATTTTGGTCCAGACGATGGAGGGAAGAAAGCAGAAGGCCAGAGAGGGGAAATGGAATGGCGGGCAGGCTCCTTTCGGATATGATCTGGATTCCAGGAACAGCACTCTGGTGGTGAATGAGGAAGAAGCGGAGATTGTGCGGATCATTTATGACAGGTTTGTGCATACGGATATGGGAGCAGATGCTATCTGCAATTATCTGAACCAGAGAGGTTATACGAAGAAAAAGGTACGAGGACATGAACTGAATTATTTTGCCAGAGGGCTGATCATGAAGATTCTGGATAATCCGGTTTATACAGGGAAGATTGCTTACGGAAAGAATGTTACGGAGAAGGTGAAGGGAACGAGGGATGAATACCGGCGGGTGAAGACTGATGATTACCTGTTGGCGGACGGACTGCATGAGGCGATTGTGGATGAGGAGACGTGGGAAGCGGCGAGAGAGAAAAGGAAGAGGACGGGGGTTAGATTTGTTAAAACTCATAGTCTGGAGCATGAACATATTTTAACTGGATTAATCAGATGTCCTCTTTGCGGCGGTGGAATGAGTGGAACTGTTCAGCGACGGCAGAATAAGAAAACTGGGGAATACAAAGATACATTTTATTACAGATGCCATCACAGAAAAAAAGTTGATGGAAAGATTTGTGACTACAAGCCGATGCTGAACCAGAAAATGTTTAATGCAGAAGTAGAGGAATTTATCCGGTATATGGTTGCGGGGGATGAATTCCGAAAGTTTGTGCAGGAGAAACTGGAAGAGAAGGTGGATGTTTCTGCTTTGAAAACTGAGAGGGAGCAGCTGCAGAAACAGCTGAAACAGGTACAAGGGTCGAAACTGAAACTGATACAGATGCTGGATCGTCTGGATACTGGGGATAAGCATTATACAAGAAAATACCAGGATATGCAGGACAGGCTGGATAACCTGTATGATAAGGTGGCAGAGTTTGAGGAGGCGATGAAAGATATTGATGCTAAGATTGGGGCATCTTACGGGAAAGAAATTACGGGTAAAAAATTGTATGAATTTCTTCTGGATTTTGATATACTGTATGATAAAATGACAGATATGGAAAAGAAAGAATTTATGAATACATTTATTGAGAAGATTGAATTGAAGAATGAAACTGTTAATAATGGGACAGGTCAGGGGTCACGCATTGAACATATTGATCTTGCGTTTCCGGTGTATTATGGAGATTGTAAAGGGACAAGAATTCGTATGCCCGAAGAAAACACAGTCGAAGTCGTCTGTCTCCTGGAAAACCGCAGAACCCGTCCGGGGAAACGAAACAGCGGGAGAGTTTGACAAAAAATACGATATTATCGAGGAAAAAGTATGAATAAGAGCAGGAGAACTTTATGCAGACATGTGGGGCTGGCATTATGTCTGCTGATGATCTTTACAGTACTTCCGGTTCCTGTGGCTGCTTCGGAAACGAAGACAGATACAGAATCGAAAACAGTCAGGGTAGGTTGGTATCCGGATTCCTATCATATTACCGGTGAAAATGGTGAACGAAGCGGATATGGTTATGAATACGAACAGGCAGTTGCCGCCTATACAGGCTGGAATTACGAATATATAAAAGGCGACTGGGGAGAGCTTGTGGAAAAGCTCCAAAATGGCGAGATCGACCTGATGGCTGCACTTTCCTATACCGATGAACGTGCTGAGACGATGCTGTTCTCAGATCTCCCCATGGGAAAAGAAAAATATTATCTGTATGCAGATCTTACAAATACGGATATTTCTCCGTCAGATCTTTCTACCCTGAATGGCAAAAGGATCGCGGTAATGGAAGAGAGCGTACAGGGAACTCAGTTTCGCGAATGGGAAGAAAAGCAGAATATAAAGACACAGCATTTGGATGTGGACAGCTTCGAACGGGCGAAAAAAATGGCCGGGAATCGGGAGATTGACGGAGTGATATCTACAGAGACTCCTGCCTGGGTTGAAGCCGGAATGTCAGCGGTTGTGACGATCGGTGGCTCTGATATTTATTATGGCATCAGCAAAGACCGTCCGGATCTGAAAGAAGAACTGGATGCAGCCATGCGTTCCATGGAGTATGATAAACCATTTTACGGCGATGAACTTTACCAGAGATATCTTTCTGCACAGTCTGTTGCCGTCCTTTCCAGTGAAGAAAAGGAATGGCTGGAACAGCACGGTGAGATAGGTGTGGGATTTCTGAATAACGACCAGAGTTTCAGTACTTTTGACAAAGAAAGTGGTGAAATGACGGGTGTGATCAACGATTATATTAAATATGCAGTGGACTGTCTGGGAAACAGCAGCCTGAAGTTTAATATAGAAGGCTTTGACTCCCAGGAAGAACTGATCCAGGCATTAAAAGACGGCAGGATCGACATGATCTTTCATACCAGCCAGAACCCTTATGCTGCAGAACAAAATGACATGGCCCTGTCCAATACGGTCCTTGTTTCCAGTCTGGCAGCAGTGACCGGTAAAAGATCCTTTGATGAAAATGAAGAAAACAGCGTTGCTATACCGAAAAGTGATCTGAATTTAAAATGGTTTATTTCCTATAATTATCCGACATGGAAAATTATGGAGTATGATTCCTTTGAGGATGCAAGAAAAGCCGTACAGGATAAAAAGGCAGACTGTTTTCTTTCCAGTTCAGGCCGGGCGACAGAGTATGTCAATGACAAAAAGCTTTACAGTGTTTTTCTGACACAGCCGGACAATATATCCTTTGCAGTCAGCCGGGGAAATTCCGTTCTTCTGTCGATCCTGAATAAGACTTTGAAGTCTATGCCTACATCCAAACTTACAGGTGCACTGTCTGCCTACGATAATGCTTCCCAGAAAGTTACTCTGCTGGATTTCATAAAGGAGAATCTGTTGGCGGTGGCAACTGTGTTTATCTGTGTATTTCTGGCAGTATTGCTGGTGATCCTTGGTATCCTGCAGAAAGCCAGGAGCGCAGAGACAAAAGCCAAAAAGGCAGCCAGACAGTCTTATGAACTGAACCAGAAGCTGAAAGAGAGCCATCATGAACTGGAAACTGCCCTGATGCATGCGGAAAGTGCAAACTCTGCAAAAACTACATTTTTGAATAATATGTCCCATGATATCCGAACACCTATGAATGCTATCATTGGTTTTACATCCCTTGCTGCTTCTCATGTGGACAATAAGGAGAAGGTAAAAGAATACCTTTCCAAAATATCAACCTCCAGCGAACATCTGCTTTCGCTGATCAATGATATCCTGGATATGAGCAGGATTGAGAGCGGAAAGGTAAAGATCAATGAGAATCCGCTGCATCTTCCGGAGCTGCTCCACGACATACGTACTATCGTGCAACCCAATATTACTTCCAAGCAGCTGGATTTTCTGATCGATACCGTAGATGTAAAAAATGAAGATATCATTGCGGACAAATTGAGGCTGACGCAGATCCTGCTGAACATTCTGAGTAATGGTATCAAATTTAACAGGACCGGTGGAACGATCAGTTTAAGGATCCGGCAGCTGAAATCTGCACCGACAGGATATGGAAACTATCAGTTTATTATCCGGGATACCGGAATCGGCATGAAGCCGGAGTTTCAGGAACATATATTTGAATCCTTTACCAGAGAAGAAACCTCAACGGTAAGCGGAATCCAGGGAACCGGCCTTGGAATGGCGATCACCAAGAATATTGTAGATATGATGGGAGGTACCATCACAGTAAAAAGTGAAGAAGGACAGGGCAGTGAATTTACTGTAAATCTGACCTTTAAATTATGTGGCGAAGCAAAAAGCTACGAAAAGATTGAACAGCTTCAGGGCCTTAAAGTTCTGGTTGCAGACGATGATACAGATACCTGTCTCAGCATTTCCGGCATGCTGACAGAAATAGGTATGCGGTCAGAATGGACGGTTTCCGGAAAGGAAGCGGTGATCCGGGCGAAGCATTCCATGGAAATGGGTGATGAATTTTACGCATATATCATTGACTGGCTGATGCCGGATATGAACGGAATTGAAACGGTAAGACGTATCCGACGGGTTATCGGGGACAGCAGCCCGATCATCATACTGACTGCATATGACTGGTCAGATATAGAAGAGGAAGCAAAAGAAGCAGGTGTAACTGCCTTCTGCGAAAAGCCACTGTTTATGTCGCAGCTGCGGGAATTGCTTACGAATCCTGTTCCTAAGAACAAAGAACCGGAAAAAAGAGGATGTATTTACAGGGGAAAAAGAATTCTTCTGGTAGAAGACAATGAACTGAATCAGGAGATTGCGCAGACAATCCTGGAAGATGCAGGATTTATGGTTGAGACAGCCGGTGATGGTGTGGTCGCGGTCAAAAAAATGGAACAGGCGGTTCCGGGACAATACGATCTGATTCTGATGGACATCCAGATGCCTGTTATGAATGGCTATGAAGCTGCAAAACAGATTCGTTCATTAAAAAACAGAGAAACAGCGTCTGTACCGATTGTTGCAATGACGGCAAATGCGTTTGAGGAAGACAGAGAAAAATCTTACGAAGCCGGTATGAATGGATATCTGGCAAAACCTGTCAGTGCGGAAGCTTTGATCAATACGATTGATAAGATTATGAAAGATAACTGACAGAACATTAACCGATATGTATATAAATGAATGTAAAAACTGACCAGGGGCCTGTTATACAGCCTTCTGGTCAGTTTTTACATACAAAGCAGAGAGATGATCATTTTAGGAATCAATCATATTTTGGGCAGTTCACAGTGATATGCGATGCCAAGGGGTGTAACGAGAAGAGGATGTACAGGTCTGTACACAGGAAGTTTCAGTTTCTTCTCAAAAACGGTTGTAAATTCTTTAAACATGGAAGATCCGCCTACAACGTAAACAGCCGGAACCTGATAACCATGGAGAAATTTTTCGGTAATAACAGCCATTTTTTCAACGGTTGCTTTGATTACAGGAAAAATTTCATCTTCTTTTTCCGGAGTGGTCTTTAAAATTTCCGCTTCCTCATAAGGGATTTTATAGTGTCCGGCCACAGTCATGGTCATATGGCTGCCTCCGGTAGCCTCATCGTCTGTGTAAATGACTTTGCCATCTTTCAGGATACTGATGCCGGTTGTACCGCCGCCCACATCTACAACGGCGCCGTCTGTAATTTTGAGGACAGCAGCGGCAGCGGTAGGCTCGTCTACGATATTGGTAACCTCAAAACCTGCACCTTCCAGGACATAACCGATGCTTTTGACACTGCCTTCCGAAACACCAGGAGGGATGGCAGCTGCACCGTAGGTAAGTTCTGTGCCAAGTTTTTCTTCCAGTTCATTTTTAAGCTTTGTTACAAGCTGGACGGATTCGTAATAATTAACGATCACACCATCCTGAATGGCATGGGACGGTGCGGAAATTCCGGCGATGGGACGGTTGTTCCGGTCAACGACAGCAAGAACGGTGTTGGCAGTACCAAGGTCAATGCCCGTTTTCAGACGGCCGCGGAATTTTTTGCATTCACCGGTTTCCACAAGTTCTGCGAAGTTGGACAAAGTTCTGTTTTTTAATTCCATTCAAAATACTCCATTTCTTTCGGACAAGGACAAAAAAGATTTTGTCCCTGATATGAATTTTAATAATTACGACCGGTAAAGATGGCAACGGATCTGGGCCGCATGCAGAAATCGTGCTCAATACGTGGCTCCTGGCTTTCTTCATAGAAATAACGGCCATCTCCGTCTCCAAATGTGTTGACACAGAGATACCATGCACCAGGGCGTGCAAGTTCCGGAAGCGTAACCGTTACATCTTCCCAGTATGCGTTGATAACGATGTAGATCAGGTCATCGGCGCCTTTACTCTTATCATAACCTGCAAAGCTTACGGCGAAGGTGTGGGCATCTCTTGGGATGGTCACATCCCTTGCATCAATGTTATGGGTGTGTATGCTTTCCATACCGCATACTGCGTTTGGAAGCTTGCGGGAGATGACAGGGTGGTCTTTTCGGAACTGGATCATATATTTGAAAAATTCGAAAAGATCGTGATTTTTCTCCAGAAGATCCCAGTTGATCCAGGAAGTTTCGTTATCCTGGCAGTAGGTGTTGTTATTTCCATGTTTGGTGTTTCCAAATTCGTCACCTGCAAGGAACATCGGGGTTCCACGGCTGGACATCAGTACCGCGCAGGCGTTTCGGATCATGCGGAAGCGGAGGGAAAGGACTTCCGGATTGGTGGAATCACCCTCTTCTCCACAGTTCCAGCTGCGGTTGTCGTTGGAACCATCTGTGTTGTTCCAGCCGTTTGCCTCGTTGTGTTTCTCGTTGTAGGAATAGAGATCATACATGGTAAAACCATCGTGGCAGGTAAGGAAATTGACGCAGGAATTGTATCCTGCATAGTTGTCATTGTGATCGGAATAAAAACCGCCATACAGGTCACCGGAACCGGAAATGCTCCATGCGGCGTCCCAGGCGTTCCAGAAATCTCCCTTCAGGAAAGAACGGAGGCAGTCACGGTAACGGCCGTTCCACTCAGCCCATCTGCGGCTGGCAGGGAAAGAACCTACCTGATACAGTCCGCCGGCATCCCAGGCCTCTGCGATCAGCTTGACATTTCGAAGAACCGGATCGTAAGCAAGAAGTTCCAGAAGTGGCGGGTTGTTAAGAGGGGAACCGTCCTCATGACGTCCCAGGATACTTGCAAGGTCGAAACGGAAACCATCCACGCGGTAGTTGATGGTCCAGTAACGTAAACACTCCAGGATCATCTGACGCACGATCGGATGATTACAGTTCAGAGTGTTTCCACATCCGCTGAAATTGTAGTAATTTCCTTCCGGAGTCAGCATATAATAAACTTTATTGTCAAATCCTTTAAAGCAGAAAGTTTTTCCAAGTTCATTTCCTTCGGCAGTGTGGTTGAATACAACATCAAGAATTACTTCAATTCCATTTTCGTGAAGTTCACGGATCAGTTCTTTCAGTTCGGTTCCCTCACAGTTATGTTCTGCCTTGGAAGCATAGCTGGTGTTTGGGGAAAAGAAGTTAACGGAATTGTATCCCCAGTATTCCAGAAGACGCTTGCCGTTTACGGTACGGGCATTCATGTTCTCGTCGAACTCGAAGATAGGCATCAGCTCCACCGCATTGATTCCCAGTTCTTTGAGGTAAGGGATTTTTTCACGAAGCCCGGCAAAAGTTCCCGGGTGTGTGACACCGGAAGAAGCGTCCTGTGTAAATCCGCGGACATGAAGTTCGTAGATGATCAGGTCACTGATCTTACGGGTGGACTGAGGCATGTCTTCCCAGTCGAAAGAATCGCGTACCACACGGGCGTGATAGCTTCCAATCTTCTGCTGTCCCCATTCGCGCTGACCGGCAACGGCTTTGGCATAAGGATCAAGAAGAACTTTTGTCTTATCGAAGATATGGCCTTTTTCCGGTTCATAAGGACCGTCGATGCGGTAGCCGTATTCCAGATCTTCGATGTCCAGTCCCATAACGACCATGGAATATACATCACCGATACGACAGGCATTGGGAAAAGGAAGAACTGCGAAAGGTTCCTCTTCTCCGGAGTGGAAAAGAAGAAGTTCGCAGGATGTACCGTGACGGGTATGTGCGGTAAAGTTGACTCCGTTGGAAAGAGGAGTAGCGCCATTTAATTCAAAAAAACCGGGACGTACAGGAAATCCCGCGATAATATCTGTGGGTCGGGATGTCAGTGTATTCTCAGAAAGCATAGTCTGATTCTGTGTTTTCATTTCCGGTATCCTCCTTGGTAGAATTTTTTACAAACAAAAAATATTATAACTGATTTTCAGAAAAAAGTACAGGCTGGGGTCTTATGAAGTTCGCAGGAGTTGACAGAGATTGCAGAAATATGGTAAAAACCTGTACAGAGATGAGGTGAAAAAGTGGAAGAAAAAAAAAGAGAAGAGTGGATGGCAGTTTTAAGAAAAAGCCGGCTCTGCAGAAATCTGGAAGAAACAGAGCTACTAAGCCTCATGGAGCGGGAAGGAACGGTACGGACTTATTCCAGAGGGAAGCGGATCTTTCAGGAAACAGACCGGCCGGATTCGGTTTATATGCTTCTTAGCGGAAGTGTGATCATTGCCAAAGAAACATTTTCCGGAAAAAGGATCCTTCTGGCTCAACTGGAAGATCCGGGTGCTCTGTTTGGGGAGGTTTATGCCTTTATGGGAAAATCTTCCTATGATATGTATGTGGAGACGCTGACGCAGACTTCTGTCCTGATCATGAGCAGCAGGATCTTTACGGACAGGGAAGAAAATAGTTTAAGCCGGAAACTGCGGGAAAATCTTCTTGAGGTTTTTGCCGGGAAGGCTTACAATATGAACCAGAAGCTTCGGATCCTGGGAAGTGGCAGTCTCCGTGAGAGGATCGTCCGTTTTCTTGTGGAATGCCAGGACAGTGAAGGGAAGATCCATATGAACCTGTCCAGAGAAGAGATGGCGGATCATTTAAACATCACCAGGCCGTCTCTTTCCAGAGAGCTGGGAAAGATGCAGGAAGAAGGAATCCTGGAACTTGACAGGCGTCAGATCCTTGTGAAAGATCAGGAAAAAATGGAGTTATATCTGTAAGGTAACATATGTTACCGAAGAATCTCCGGGATTTTTGTATGATGTCAGTGAAAACAAAAAAACATTTGCAGAAATATAAAAATCAGGGAGAGATGATATCATGATAAGAAAGATCGTACACATTGAGGAAGAGAAATGCAACGGCTGCGGTGCCTGTGCAGCTGCCTGCCACGAAGGGGCTATTGCCATGATAGATGGCAAGGCGAAACTGATCCGGGATGATTACTGTGACGGACTGGGAGACTGTCTTCCGGCCTGCCCTGTCGATGCGATCCGTATTATAGAGCGGGAAGCCGCAGATTATGATGCGGAGGCAGTGGAAAAAAGAATGAAGCTTAAGAAAACAGAGGTTTCGATGCCAGAAGGGATGCCACACGTGTGTCCCGGAAGTATGGCAAGAAGCCTGAAAAAGAAACAGGAACCGCCGGTGCAGGCAGAGAAGAAAGAAGTTCCCCGGAATATAGGAGAACAGATAAGCCGTCTTGCCCAGTGGCCGGTACAGATCAAACTGGTTCCTGTCAATGCACCATATTTTGAAAATGCACAGCTTCTGATCGCAGCGGACTGCACGGCCTACGCTTATGCAGATTTTCACGAGAAATTCATGAAAGATCATGTGACGCTGATCGGTTGCCCCAAACTGGATGAGGGAGATTACGCGGATAAGCTTACAGAGATCATACGGAATAATTCCATCCGGAGTATCCGTATTGTCCGTATGGAAGTTCCCTGCTGCGGAGGTATCGAAAATGCAGTGATCCGCGCTATGGAGCGCAGCGGAAAGATGATTCCATGGCAGGTAGTGACCATTGCCTGTGACGGCACGATCAGGGAGGAGCTGTAAGGAAAGGAATAAAAACAGCATGAGTGAAGAAACATTGGAGATTTCTTTTGATGAAATAGAGAAGGAACGGGAAAAATATCTCCTGGTAGATACCCGTGATAAAGTAACTGTGGAATATGGAATGATCCCGGGAGCGATTTCTGTTCCGGAACAGGAACTGGAAGAACGGGCAGAAGAACTGAATGGGGATAAGATCCCGGTCCTTTACTGTACCAGAGGACTTTTCAGCCAGGAAGGGGCAGGGATGCTCCGGGAAAAAGGAATTCCCGCACTGAGCCTGAAAGGCGGATATACAGGATGGCTTTTTCAGCAGATGCAGAAAGAGTCCGATAAAGGGGACAGTGAAGAAGAGGAAAATGAGGCAATGGAACAGCGCCGGAAAGATATTGAGCTGAGCATCCGCAAGAAGTTCCACAAGCAGCTGTTTTCCAGATTTGCCAGAGGGATCAATGACTATGAACTGGTGAAACCGGGAGATAAGATCGCAGTCTGTATTTCTGGCGGTAAGGATTCCATGCTGATGGCCAAACTGTTCCAGGAACTGAAACGTCATAACAAGTTTCCTTTTGAACTGGTATTTCTTGTGATGGATCCGGGATATAATGAGGCCAACCGTGCGGTGATCGAACACAACGCCAAACTTCTCGGAATTCCGATCACAGTGTTTGAGACGGAGATCTTTGATGCAGTTTATAATGTAGAGAAATCTCCGTGTTATCTCTGTGCCCGTATGCGGAGAGGATATCTCTACAGTAAGGCAAAGGAACTTGGATGCAACAAGATCGCCCTTGGTCATCACTATGACGATGTGATCGAGACTATCCTGATGGGAATGCTTTATGGAGCACAGGTACAGACCATGATGCCGAAACTCCACAGCACAAACTTCGAAGGGATGCAGCTGATCCGCCCGATGTATCTGATCCGGGAGGCAGATATCAAGCACTGGAGAGATTACAATGACCTGCATTTTATCCAGTGTGCCTGCAAGTTTACCGATACCTGTACTACCTGTCGTACAGATGGAACCAGTGTTTCCAAACGAATGGAGATCAAGAATCTTATTGCAGAGCTTAAGAAGGTAAATCCTCATATTGAAAGCAATATTTTCCGAAGTGTGGAAAATGTGAATCTTCATACAGTCATTGCCTATAAGAAAGATGGCGTGAAACATTCCTTCCTGGAAGGATATGACGACTGAAAGATATAAATAATAAAAGCTGCCACCGGAGTTATGGGCCTGTTTGAGGCTTATGGTTCTGGAAGGCAGCTTTTGCTTTTTGAGTATATGGAATTATGGGGTAAATGCGTATTGAGAACATTTACGTAATCTATATGTTCTGCTTTGCAGAATGCTGGGCGCGGGCTTTTTCCCGCTGCCTGGTAAGATCATAATATTCATTAGAGACGATCCCACGGCTGGAAAGCGCTTCGTAAGTTTTCTGCTGTGCAGGGGTCATTTTCATTCCGATGGTGGAATTGACATCTGTCAGCACGCAGCCTGTTTTTTCTACCAGCCAGAAAAGAGCGGAATCATCATCCGGGATCATTTTCCAGATTTCATTTTCCGTATATGGTAAAAGGGCCATAAGGGTCTTCAAATGTCCGTCCTGGATTAGGCGGTAATCCCCATCCGGCATGATGATGCCGTCACCGTAGAGTTCTTTTTTCTTTTCCATTTCTTTCAGAAGTTCTTCTGTAAGTTTCATGATCGGCTCCTTGAGATTTGCTGCTTGGGGCAGCTTTTTTGTGCTGTTTTAACCGAATCAAGGAAGTCCCCTGCGGGGTTGCGAATATCCGTTTGACTACGAGTTAAAAAAATAACGAACAGCGCCTATATTGTATGAAGAGAAGATCAAAATGTCAATAGGTTAAAAAATATTTTTAGCTGTTTAACAAGAGTTACAATTGTGCAATATGGATATTTTTTCGGAATGATGCGTTAAATCTATGTAAAATTCGTCGTAAAACAGGGACTCCTGTGGTATAATAAGAATATTCAAAAAATTCGAGGAAGGACGATGCAGATGTTAAAAAACTGGAACCCGGAACAGATTCCGGAAAAAGAGGATATCAAAGTGCGTTTAAGTGCTGCAAGAACCAGATTATATGAGCTGCAGATGGCTCTAAAGGAGCATAAGATTCCGGTGATCGTGTTGTTTGAAGGCTGGGGAGCTTCCGGAAAAGGCAGTACCATAAGTAAAGTGATCAAGAATATCGATCCCCGTTTTTTTAAAGTCGCAACTATGTCAGCGCCTACAGAAGAGGACCTTCGGAAACCATTTCTTTACCGGTATTTTAAGGAGATCCCGGAAGCCGGTAAATTTACATTCCTGGATTCCGGATGGATGGATCAGACCTGCCGGGAGCGCATGGACAAAAAACTGAAAGGGGATGATTATGTAAAACGGGTTGACAGCATCCGCAGATTTGAACGGCAGCTGACGGATAACGGATACGTACTTCTGAAATTCTTTATGCAGATCGACCGGAAAGATCAGGAGAAACGTATGGGCATCCTTCTGGAAAGCAAAGATACCCGATGGAGAGTGAATGAATACGATCTCTGGCAGAATGATCACTACAAGAAATGCAGAAAAGTTTTTGACCAGTATATGCAGGATACCAACACTTCTTCTGCTCCGTGGTATATCGTAGATGCCAGTGACCGGAAATGGGCGGAATTACAGGTACTGGAAACCATGATCAGCAACATCGAGGTTGCCATGGAGAATAGCAAACATGCTGTGCCGATTCTCCAGAATGTTTTTCCTCTGGTGGAGATGCCGAAATTAAGCGAGATCCCTCTGGATGGAAAAGAAGTGGGAGACGAAGAGTACAAGGCAGAGCTTAAAGAACTCCAGGCGAAGCTCGGAAGCCTGCATAATCGGCTCTACCGCAAAAGAGTGCCGGTGATCATCACCTATGAAGGCTGGGATGCTGCCGGAAAAGGCGGAAATATCAAGAGGATCACGGAAGCTCTTGATCCCCGTGGTTTTGAGGTACATCCCATCGCCAGCCCGGAACCTCATGAAAAAGCCCGTCATTATCTGTGGCGTTTCTGGACAAGGTTGCCTAAAGATGGACACATTGCCATATTTGACCGGACCTGGTATGGAAGAGTGATGGTGGAAAGACTGGAAGGTTTTTGCAGTGAGAACGACTGGAGACGTGCATACAATGAGATCAATGAATTCGAGAAGGAACTTTCCGACTGGGGTGCTGTGATCGTGAAATTCTGGGTCCACATTGATAAAGATACCCAGCTTGCAAGATTTAATGACCGCCAGAACAATCCGGAAAAACAGTGGAAGATCACAGATGAGGACTGGAGAAACCGTGAAAAATGGGATCAGTATGAAACCGCAGTGGATGAAATGCTGCAGAAAACCAGCACGGTTTATGCGCCATGGCATATTCTGGAATCGGTAGACAAGAAATATGCAAGGCTGAAAGCGCTTCGGATCGTGATTGAGGAAATTGAGAAAGCGTTGAAATAAAAGATAAAAACTGCGGCAGGATAATGGATATTCTGCCGCAGTTTTTGTTTGAAGATATTTATGAATCAATTTCTGAGATAATTTCGCATACTGCGAAGGGCATGTTTTTCCAGGCGGCTGACCTGGGCCTGGGAGATCCCGATCTCATCGGCAACTTCCATCTGGGTTTTTCCTTCGTAGAAGCGGAGATCAATAATGTGTCGTTCCCGTTCTCCCAGCCGGTTCATGGCGTCCCGGAGAGAAATATCTTCCACCCAGTTTTCCTCCCGGTTCTTTTTGTCGCTGATCTGATCCATGACATAGAGAGTATCTCCTCCTTCGGAATACACCGGCTCAAAAAGGCTCACCGGGCTCTGGATCGCATCCATGGCATAGACGATCATTTCCTTGTCAATGCCGATCTCATCAGCGATCTCCGCGATGGTAGGCTCTTTGAGATGCTGCCGCATATAGTTTTCCCTGGTGTAGATGGTTTTGTAGGCAATATCCCGCAGAGAGCGGCTGACCCGTATGCTGTTGTTATCCCGGAGATATCTTCGGATCTCACCGACGATCATAGGAACTGCATAGGTAGAAAACTTTACCTGAAGGGTGGTATCAAAATTATCGATTGCTTTGATCAGGCCGATACAGCCGATCTGAAAAAGGTCATCTGGATTTTCACTGCTGTTCTGAAAACGGCGGATCACGCTTAAAACAAGCCGCAGATTGCCTTTGATGTACAATTCTCTGGCTTCTTCATCGCCAGCTTTGATTCTTTTGAAGAGCTCATCCTTTTCTTCCTGGTTGAGAACAGGAAGCGTTGAGGTATTTACTCCGCAGATTTCAACTTTATTCAGTGCCATCTTAGAATCCTCCTTGTCTTGTCAGTACATTAAGATGATTCTCAGAGGGCGGTTGAAATATACTTTTCCGGGGAAAATATAAAAAATAAAGGGCCTTGACAAATGTAGTCGGTTCAGTCTCCTCCCAGCCGTTTTTCATCACGGAAATCAACAAGGATGATATCTTCACCAATCTGGCGGATGCAGTCCCAGGGGATGATGCATTCACTTTCTTTTGAAAAACACCAGCAGAATTTCCCGGGTTCCGGCATGATCAGGGCTTTCAGCCGGGCGGTTTCACAGCAGAATTCCACATCAAGAGGACAGCCAAGGCTACGGCAGGTGTGGATATTGATCACTTCTTTCTGTTTCAGTTCGCAGATACGCATAAAATTCATCACCTGATATGATTTTATGGAAAATCTGTAAAATTTATGCAAGTCCGATTATTGACACATTATATGCATTTATTCTATAATAAAAACAAATTTAGTAATGATTTTTTGATCCGGAAAGGGGGAGAGTTCCGTGAGATGTCCGTTCTGTAACCAGGATAATACAAGAGTTGTAGATTCCAGACCTGTAGAGGATACCAATTCTATCCGCCGCCGCCGTCTCTGTGATGCCTGCGGAAAGCGTTTTACAACTTATGAGAAGGTGGAAACGATTCCACTGACTGTGATCAAGAAGGATCAGAACCGGGAGAGCTATAAACGTTCCAAGATCCAGGATGGTGTTCTTCGTGCCTGCTATAAACGCCCCATTCCCATTGAGAGAGTGGAAGAGATGATCGATTCCATAGAAGGGGATATTTTCCGGTCAGAAGATCGTGAGATCAGCAGCACCAAGATCGGAGAGATCGTCATGGAGCATCTGAAGGATCTGGATGCTGTGGCATATGTACGTTTTGCGTCTGTATATAGGGAATTTAAAGATGTCAGTACCTTTATGGACGAGCTGAAGAAACTGATCAACTGAAAAACTCATAATAACATATAAAAAAACAGGGACCGCATGGGGAAAATTCCTCTGCGATCCCTGTTATAATTTATGTTAATGATTCAGGAAACTTAAATTAAACAATACCCTGAGCTTTCATAGCGTCAACAACTTTTTCGAAGCCGGCGATGTTTGCACCTACAACATAGTTGTCTTCCATACCGTAACGTTTAGCAGCGTCATCAGCTTTGTGGAAGATGTCGATCATGATGTTGTGAAGTTTCTCATCAACCTCTTCTCTTGTCCAGGAAAGTCTCATGGAGTTCTGGCTCATCTCCAGTGCGGATGTGGCAACACCGCCAGCGTTTGCGGCTTTACCAGGCATGAAGAGAACACCGTTCTCCTGAAGGTATGTTGTTGCATCAAGAGTAGTAGGCATGTTAGCACCCTCAACGACATATTTGCAGCCATTTGCAACCAGTGTTTTAGCTCCATCAAGACCAAGTTCGTTCTGAGTAGCACATGGAAGGTAAACATCGCATTTGATGTTCCAGATACCAAGTCCCTCTGTGTAAGTAGCACCCTCAACACGGTCAGCGTACTCTTTGATACGTCCACGTTTAACTTCTTTGATGTCTTTTACAACATCAAGGTTGATTCCGTTCGGATCGTAGATATATCCGTTGGAGTCGTTCATTGCAACAACTTTGGCACCAAGCTGAGTAGCTTTCTCAACAGCGTAAATAGCTACGTTACCGGAACCTGTTACAACGATAGTTTTTCCTTCTACGGAATCATTGTGTGCTTTTGCGATCTCGTTGAGCATGTATACAACACCGTAACCGGTAGCTTCTGTACGGATCAGGGAACCTCCGAAGGAAAGACCCTTTCCTGTGAGGACACCCTCATAAAGGCCACGGATTCTCTTATACTGTCCGAAGAGATAACCGATCTCACGTCCGCCGACACCGATGTCACCAGCCGGAACATCTGTATCTGCGCCGATATATTTGCAAAGCTCTGTCATAAAGCTCTGGCAGAATGCCATAACCTCTCTGTCAGATTTACCCTTAGGATCGAAGTTGGAGCCACCTTTTCCACCGCCGATCGGAAGGCCTGTAAGAGAGTTTTTAAAGGTCTGCTCAAAGCCAAGAAATTTCAGGATACCCTGGTTTACGGAAGGATGGAATCTTAAACCGCCCTTGTATGGTCCGATCGCACTGTTGAACTGAACACGGTAACCTTTGTTGACCTGTACAGTTCCGTTGTCATCGATCCACGGTACTTTAAAGGAGATGATTCTCTCTGGCTCTACAAGACGCTCAAGAATGGAAAGCTTACGATACTCTTCCTCATTTTTGTCAATTACGACTTTAAGGGAGTCAAGAACTTCCTTAACTGCCTGATGGAATTCTGGCTCGCCAGGATTCTGTGCTACAACTCTTTCATAAACTTCTTCTGTGTAAGACATAGTTGTTTCCTCCTCATCACGTATTAAATTGTGTTTGAAAACTAAATTCGAGTGCTATTATACATTAACCTGCTAAAAAAGGGAAGTGCTAAATTAAAATTTTTAAAATTTTTATTTCTTGCGTTGAAAGCACAAATGTGAGAAGATATAGAAATAGATATTTTTTGACTATGAAAATAAAATGGTTAAATAATAGTGAAAATGAGAAGAGGAGTGGTTTTTATGAGAACATTCGGGAAATCATCAAAGCTTGATAATGTATTGTATGACGTGCGTGGACCGGTTGTGGATGAGGCTGCCAGAATGGAAGAAGATGGGATGGAGATCCTGAAGCTGAATATCGGTAACCCGTATCCGTTTGGATTTTCCGCACCGCAGGAAGTGATCCTGGATATGCTTAGTAATGTACGTACTTCACAGGGATATTCCGATTCCAAGGGTATTTTTTCCGCAAGAAAGGCGATCATGCAGTATGCCCAGCTTCGCGGGATCCCGGGAGTTACCATTAATGATATTTATACAGGAAATGGTGTCAGTGAGCTGATCAACCTTTGTATGCAGGCGCTGCTTGATAACGGGGATGAGATCCTGATCCCGGCTCCGGATTATCCGTTGTGGACAGCTACTGCAACTCTGGCAGGTGGAAATGTAGTTCATTATATCTGTGACGAACAGTCTGACTGGTATCCGGATATCGAGGATATCAAGAGTAAGATCACACCAAGGACCAAAGCGATCGTTATCATCAATCCAAATAACCCGACAGGTGCCGTATATCCGAAGGAGATCCTGGAGCAGATCGCGGACATTGCAAGAGAGCATGAGCTGATCATCTTTTCCGATGAGATCTATGACCGCCTTGTTATGGATGGATACAAACATACTTCCATCGCTTCTCTTGCGCCGGATGTATTTTGCGTGACATTTTCAGGACTGTCAAAGTCTCATATGATCGCAGGTTTCCGTATCGGATGGATGATCTTAAGCGGAGCCAAGAACAAGGCCAAAGGTTATATAGAAGGAATCAACATGCTTTCTTCCATGCGCCTTTGCTCCAATGTTCCGGCACAGTCTATTGTACAGACTGCACTGGGCGGATATCAGAGCGTCAATGAGTATATCCAGCCAGGCGGACGTGTTTACGAGCAGAGAGAGTTTATCTATAAGGCTCTGAATGATATTCCGGGAATTTCCGCTGTAAAGCCGCGTGCGGCATTTTACATATTCCCGAAGATCGATACCGAGAAATTCAATATCTATAATGATGAGCAGTTTGCCCTGGATTTCCTTCATGACAAGCAGGTTCTCATCGTTCCGGGTAAAGGCTTTAACTGGAACCAGCCGGATCATTTCCGTATTGTTTATCTGCCGGATATCCGTCAGCTGGATAAGGCAATGAAGAAGATGAAAGAGTTCTTTGCTACATATAAGCAGGTCTGATCACCAATACAAATATTTTCGGCATAGACCAAAACGGAAAAAAATGCTATAATCATATCTGAAATATCCCGGTCATCAGGGCCGGGATATATGAAATAAGACCAGAATTGCTTGAGAGGGGAATGAGGAGGGACCGTTATCGGACAGCAATAAAACAGAAATCGAAAGGGGAAATAACGGATGAGCAAATTCAACATGAAAGTGACACCTGAGATTGAGAAACTTACGCAGATCTGTCGTGAGAATGATAAACTGGATCTGTCTTTATATGGCAAGTACGATGTCAAGCGAGGTTTGCGTGACCTGAATGGAAAGGGTGTCCTTGCGGGACTTACCCAGATTTCCAATGTCCAGGCAACCAAGATCGTGGATGGGAAAGAGGTTCCCTGTGCAGGTAAGCTTTCTTACCGGGGATATGATATTAAGGATCTGACAAAAGGCTTCATCAATGACCGGCGTTTTGGTTTTGAGGAAGTAACCTATCTGCTTCTTTTCGGAAAACTTCCGAATCAGGAAGAACTGAATGAATTTTCCGGGATTCTTGCGAATCAGCGCCAGCTGCCGCGGAATTTTGTAAGGGATGTCATTATGAAGGCGCCATCCAGAGATATTATGAATGCTCTGTCAAGAAGTGTGCTGACACTTTATTCCTACGACAAAGATCCGGATAATATTGAACTGGAGAATGTGCTCCGTCAGTGTATCAATCTGATCAGTGTTTTCCCGTTGTTATCTGTTTATGCATATCAGGCCTATAATCATTATGAGAAAGGTAAGAGCCTTTATATCCATCAGCCGAAGAAGAAACTTTCCACAGCAGAAAATATCCTGCGCCTTTTAAGACCGGATAAGAAATATACGGCACTGGAGGCGGAGATTCTGGATATTGCTTTGATCCTTCATATGGAGCATGGCGGCGGTAACAACTCTACCTTTACTACACATGTGGTTTCTTCTTCCGGAACCGATACGTATTCCGCAATTGCGGCAGCCCTGGGTTCTCTGAAAGGCCCGAAACACGGTGGCGCCAACATCAAAGTTGTAAAAATGTTCAATGATATGCGTAAGCATGTGCATGATTACAGTGATGAAGAGGAAGTCAGTGTTTACCTTAAGAAACTTCTTCACAAGGAGGCCTTTGATAAACGTGGGCTGATCTATGGTATGGGACATGCGATCTATTCTGTTTCCGATCCACGTGCAGAAGTATTTAAGGGGTATGTGGAGCAGCTTGCAAGAGAAAAAGGCAGAATGAAGGATTATCAGCTGTATGCTACGGTAGAGCGCCTTGCGCCAAAGGTTATTGCAGAGGAGCGTAAGATCTATAAAGGTGTCAGTGCCAATGTGGACTTTTACAGTGGATTTGTTTACAGTATGCTGGATCTGCCCCTGGAACTCTACACACCGATGTTTGCCATTGCACGTATTGTAGGCTGGAGTGCACATCGTATGGAAGAGCTTATCAATGTGGATAAAATTATCCGTCCTGCATATAAGAATGTTCTTCCGGAAGCAGAGTATATTCCTCTTGGTGAGCGATAGGAAAGGCAATGGAAAATGACAGAATATAATGAGACAGCACTGGTACTGGAAGGCGGTGGAAACAGAGGTGTTTTTACTGCAGGAGTACTGGATTACCTGATGGAACAGAAAGTGGAATTCCCATATGTAGTGGGAGTATCAGCGGGCGCCTGCAATGCCATTGATTATGTATCCGGGCAGGTAGGGCGTACCAGAAGATGCATGATCGTGGAAAATAAGGAATACCGTTATATCAGTCTGAAAAATATTCTGGATAAGAAAAGTCTGTTTGACATGGATATGATCTTTGACAGGTATCCCAATGAGATTTTCCCATTTGATTTTGACGAGTACTTTAAATCGGATATTGAATGTGAGATGGTTGTGACGAACTGTCTTACAGGAGAAGCAGAGTATCTGTCCGAAAAGCAGGACAGACAGAGACTTATGGATATCTGCAGAGCGTCCAGCAGCATTCCGGGAATGAGCCCGATGGTAACGATAGACGGGCAGCTGTATCTGGATGGAGGGGCGGCAGATTCCATACCTCTTATCCATGCCATGAAAAAAGGCCACCGGAAAAATGTGGTCATTCTTACCAGAAATCAGGAATACCGTAAGAAAAAACCAGGTAAAAGCAAAGCCGTATATGTGGCTGCTTTTAAGAAGTATCCGAATCTTTTAAATACATTGCTCAACCGTTATCAGGTGTATAATAAGACCCTGGAACTGATTGAAAAATGGGAAAAAGAAGGTCATATTTTTGTGATCCGACCGGAAATCGAGACCGTTTCCCGTACGGAACAGAATGCGGAAGCATTAAGCGGATTTTACAAGCATGGGTATGAAGTAATGAAAGACCGTCTGGGTGAACTTTATGATTACCTGGAAAAAGAAAACTGAGGTGGAATAGATGTTCAGAAGTTTTTTTCCGGATGAATATCTGGATTCTGCGTATGTAATTGACTATGAGAAGCTTTACAGAGAAGGATACAGAGGGCTTCTTTTTGATATTGATAATACCATTGTCCCGCACGGCGCACCGGCAGATGAACGGGCAAGGAAACTGTTTGAAAAGCTGAGGGGGATCGGGTTTCGATACTGTTTTGTATCCAACAACCAGAAACCCCGCGTAGAGCCTTTTGCCAAGGCCGTAGAGGGAAATTTTATAGAAAATGCCCATAAACCGGCTGTGAAGAATTACAAAAAAGCCTGTCAGGTGATCCAGACAGAACCTGACCGGACAATTTTTGTGGGGGATCAGCTGTTTACGGATATTTACGGAGCGAAGCGGGCGGGGATCCGTACGATTCTTGTAAAACCGATTCATCCAAAAGAGGAAATTCAGATTGTGCTGAAACGCTATCTGGAAAAAATAGTACTATATTTTTACCAAAAAGAGGAGGGGAAGAATTCATGAACCATATTGTAATTATCGGCTTTATGGGTTCAGGAAAGACACGAGTTGGAAAGAGGCTGGCGAAGGACCTGGGACTTCCGTTTATTGACGTGGACAGACTGATCGTGAAGAAAATGAACATGTCGGTAAAGGAGGTATTTGAACGCTTTGGAGAGCCGTTTTATCGTGCACTGGAGACAATGGCAGTTAAAGAGCTGTCTACAGATGGTGAGCGTAAGGTAATCTCTGTCAGCGCTGGACTGCCTCTGCAGGAGCAGAACCAGAAATATCTTCAGAATATGGGGACGATCATCTATCTGAAGGGATCTGCGGCAACACTGATCAAACGTCTGGAAGGAAGCAACAATCCAACACTGGAGGGAGCTGAGAACAAAGAGGACAAGATCAAGAAACTTCTCAAGCAGAGAGATCCTGTTTATGAGAAGTTTGCAGACATTAAAGTTGTCACAGGAGTGAAGCCTTTTGACGAACTGATTGCAGAAATTGAAGAAAAATTAAGGGCTTAAACAAAAAAACAGTTGAAAAATGACAAAAGGTATTATAGAATAATCCATAGCGAAAAAGAACCGCATATATTAAGGAGGAAATATTTATGATTTCAGCAGGTGATTTCAAAAATGGTATCACACTTGAAATTGATGGAAACGTATGTCAGATCGTTGAATTCCAGCATGTAAAACCAGGAAAAGGCGCAGCCTTTGTAAGAACAAAATACAAAAACATTATTACAGGATCTGTAGTGGAGAAATCTTTCCGTCCTACAGAGAAATTCCCGGCTGCACGTATTGAGCGTGTAGATATGCAGTATCTGTATCAGGATGGTGGTTTATACTACTTCATGAACACAGAGACATATGACCAGGTTGGTCTTACAGAGGAGCAGGTTGGCGATTCTCTGAAATTCGTTAAGGATAACGAGATGGTTAAGGTTTGCTCTCATAACGGCGAAGTATTCGCAATCGAGCCACCTCTTTTCGTAGAGCTTGAGGTTATTGAGACAGAGCCAGGATTCGCAGGAAATACAGCACAGGGTGCTACCAAACCGGCAACTGTTGAGACAGGTGCACAGGTTCAGGTTCCGCTGTTCGTAAACCAGGGCGACAAACTGAAAATCGATACAAGAACAGGAGAGTATCTCTCCCGTGTATAATGCGATACAATAAAAAAACCCGCGCAAGCGGGTTTTTTTAATACATTTAATCTTTTCTGAGATTTTTCAGAAACTGGCTGGGTGACATTCCTTCGTGGGATTTAAATACCCGGCTGAAATAAAAAGCATCGGAGAATCCTACCATTTCAGCCACATCTTTGGTGAGGATATCCGGGTTGTTCTGCATTAATGTCTTTGCCATTTTCAGGCGCAGTTCACTGATATATTTGCTGGGAGAGATCCCGAATTCTGATTTAAAAAGTGTGGAGATATATTTTTCATTGTAACCAAAAATATCCTGAAAGGATTTCGTTGTGATCTGCTGAGTGAAATTCCGGTCCAGATAGTTCCGTACCTGGCGTGCAAGAGAAGGGAGTTCTTCACCTGGTGTTTTGCTGTGGAAACCGCAGATCTTGTCAGTTTCATATTGAAGTTCCCGTTCCAGTTCTTCGTAAGAATAGCAGGTGGAAACGATCTCTGCAACATCAGGATAGACAATGTCCCTGTGGCAGTTCTGGATCACAGCAGAGATGTAGTACCTGAGATCAGCAGTCAGCTGGAATTGGGAGATATTTTTTCTGTTTTCCAGAGTGATCAGAGAATGGATCATATGGTAGAAACAATCCTGGTCAGAGCTGGAAGAAATCCCTGCACAAAGCTGCTTGACTTCCTGGGAAATAAGTATCTTCTGATCTGAAACGGAGCTGCAGATTTTTATGGAACTGCTTCCGAAACAGTTGTGGAACAGGGCAAAAAGGTATGTATCTTTGATAAGATCTGTTACAGAAGATCCGTCAGAGGCTCGTGCCAGGATAGTATTCAGCCAGATATCTGATTCCTGGTCTTCTGTGTTTGCGGATAATAAATGTTGGATCTTTTCTGCAAGGGATAAAAGATCCGGCTGATCGGAAGATGCATAGACCAGCGCATAAACCTGTTCGTTCTGGTGCCGTCCGTAGAGAAGATGAATGTAAACAGGGTATTCCTGCTCCAGCTGGAAAAGGATCTCCGGGGAAAGAGGACGGAACCTGGAATCGGGGATAGTTTCACCGTAAACACTGGAACACAGCGGGCCTTGAAAAACAAATACAAAAGAACAGTGAAAACCATTCATAAAATCAGGATCACCTGCGGAAAGTTTGTCACTTCGGACAGCACATTGCAGATATTCTTTCTGAAGCAGCCGGGTTTCGGATTTTTGCTGTTCCAGGCAGGAGAGAAGGATGTCATCCAGAGTTTTGAGGTCAATAGGTTTAAGCAGATAATCAGAGACGCCAAGATGGATGGCTTTTCTGGCATATTCAAAATCAGCATATCCGGTGAGGATCACAAAGCGGGTGTGAAGGTGGTTCCTCTGCACTTCTTCGATCATATCCAGTCCGTTCATCACAGGCATGGTAATGTCTGTGAAAACCAGTTCCGGTTTCAGTTCCAGAATTTTCTGAAGACCGTCCCTGCCGTTTTTGCAGATACCGGAAATCTGAAAATCCGGGTAATTTTTGGTGATGAGAAGAGAAAGCCCCCTGGCAATGGCCGGTTCATCTTCGATGATAAGTACGTGTATCATAATTTCTCCTTTATATGTGAAAGAAATTTTTTGCATATGTTCTAATTATAGCATGAATAGACCTGAAAACAAGAAAAAAGTCCATACGAAAGTCGCTTTTTCTCCATGTTGTATATACAGAAGGTATGATATGATAGGAAAAAAAACAGGGAGGAAGAATATGAACTGTTTATGGTATACAGAAGCAGCAAAAAGCTGGATCGAAGCATTGCCTCTTGGTAATGGCCGGATGGGAGCTATGATATCCGGTGAACCTTTTTGCGGACAGATCCAGATGAATGAGGAGAGTATTGTCTATGGAGGACCGCTTGACCGCATCAATCCGGACGCGGCGAAGTATTTCCCGGAAATCCGGAAACTGGTGCTGGAAGGAAAGATCCGGGAAGCTCAGAAACTGGAACTTTTTGCATTGTCTGGAACACCTCAGAGCGAACGGCCGTATCAGACCATGTGTGATGTGAATTACAGCATAGATCACGAAGAGGGAGAGATCCAGAATTACAGAAGAGAGCTGGATCTGGAAAAAGGTGTTGCAAGTACTTCGTTTGTACATAATGGAGCACAGTACAGAATGCGATGTCTGATCTCTGAAAAAGAAGATTTGATGGCAGCGGAGTTTTCCACAGACAGAGAAGAAGGTCTTGCCATGTCTGTTCTGATAACAAGGGGACGATTTTACAACTGTGCAGGAAAAGCCGGTGAGGACAGTATTTATATTGATGGAGATCTGGGAAAGGGTGGAAGTGAATTCTGCATTCAGGCCCGCGCGGTGTCAGAAGGCGGAAGTGTACAGGTGATCGGAGAACACCTGGTGATCCAAAATGCTTCCAGGGTGATTTTTTATGTAAACGGAGTGACTACTTTCCCTTACCGAAAAAAGAAGGTCGAGGATCCATACAGCTACCTCAAAGAACAGCTGGCTTCTTACACAGCAGAGGATTTTGACCGAATACTGGCAGAACATGTGGAGCAACACAGCAAGGTGTTTGACCGTTCTGTTCTGAAACTGAAAGAGGATGAAGGTCTGTCCGGACTTCCAACAGATCAACGCCTGAAACGACTCCGGGAAGGTAAAAAAGACAAAGGGCTGGCAGCTCTTTATTATGGATACGGAAGATATCTTCTTATGGCGAGCAGCCGCCCGGGAGGACTTCCTGCCAATCTTCAGGGAATCTGGTGTGAGAAGCTGGAGCCTACCTGGGATTCCAAATATACCATCAATATCAACACAGAAATGAATTACTGGCCAGCAGAGATCTGTAATCTTTCCATGTGTCATGAGCCGCTTTTTGACCTGCTGGAACGAATGGTGGAGAATGGAAAGAAAACAGCGAGGGAAATGTATGGATGCAGAGGTTTTGTGGCACATCATAACACAGATATCTGGGCAGACACAGCACCGCAGGATCTGGCACTGGCAGCGTCATACTGGGTAATGGGCGGCGCATGGCTGGCAGCACATATCTGGAAGCATTACCGCTATACCATGGACCAGGCTTTTCTGGAGAGGATGATGCCGGTTCTGGAAGAGTGCGTGTTGTTTTTTAAAGATTTCATGATCGAAGATCAGGGTGAAATGGTGGTGTGTCCTTCTGTTTCTCCGGAGAATACCTATTATCAGGCAGATGGAACAACGGGAAGTGCCTGCGCAGGCTGTACCATGGATACCGGAATCCTGAGAGATATTTTTCATGCCTATCTGGAAGGAAACAGGATCCTTGGGAAAAAAGCATCTCAGGAAGACTGGGTGCATGAAACTCTTGATAAGCTCCCTTTGTACAAGGTTGGAAAATACGGTCAGCTGTTGGAATGGAGAGAAGATTATGAGGAGTGGGAACTTGGGCACAGACATTTTTCGCATTTATATCCCCTGTTTCCGGCAAACCAGATTAATGAATATGAGAATCCGGAGCTGGTAAAAGCATGTGAGAAATCTCTGGAGAGACGAATGAAATTTGGTGGCGGTCACACAGGCTGGAGTTGTGCATGGCTGATCAATCTGTATGCAAGACTTCAAAATGGAGATAAAGCAGAGGAATATATCGATTATCTTCTCAATAAACTGACAGCACCGAATATGTTTGATCTGCATCCGCCACTTGAGCGGATTTCAGGTATTCCGTGGGTATTCCAGATAGACGGAAATTTCGGCGGAGCGTGCGGAATTGCCCAGGTGCTGCTCCAGAGCCATCTGGATGAGATATTCCTGCTTCCGGCTCTTCCGAAAAACTGGCAGGAGGGAAGCGTCACAGGTATTTGTGCAGAAGGCGGTTTTGAGGTGGATATGACCTGGGAAAAGGGCAGATTTTCTCATGGGTGGCTTCTTTCGAAACATGGGGAAAAAGCAGTTCTCAGATGCAGAGAGGAACTGGAGATATCCAAAGATGGAATAAAAGTTCCTGTGATCATAGATGAAAAAGAAAGATACGTATTTGATACAGAGAAAGACGCGATCTATCAGATCAGGAGTAAATAAAGTTTAAGGAAAAAAGCCGGAGGCTTCCCTGTCAGGAAGTGCTCCGGCTGAATAATTTTTCGGGCTTTAACGGGCCGCCGATGGTGACGGTCGTAAGGTTGTCAGAATCATTTTTGGAAACATGGAAATATTCTTCGCCGCGGTAATAAATATGAAAACGGAGAATGGTATTTTCCAGGCCATAGCCCTGATGGCGAAAGGTGTTTTCGTAATCCATATCCTGGTTTCCGGTAAAGGTGAAGCCGGAGAGTTTCTGGTGAAGAGCAGTAAGCTTTTCTTCAGGAAACGGAGCTCCGTTGTTGGAGATGGACAGATACCACCGGGTGTCGTCACAGTGGGAACGTATGGAAATCTTCCAGGGAGGAGGAATCTCCACGCCGGCCTGGTGGAAGCCATGCTGAAAACAGTTTTCAATAAGAGGCTGAAGAATCAGCTTTGGCACAGTAATGGAATTCAGGGACTCATCAAGCTGCCATTCGTATTCCAGATCGTCTTCGTAGCGTATCTTCATAATATAGAGGTAATGTCTTGCATTGTCGATCTCTTGGGACAAAATAACGGACTGCCCTGTGTAGGAGAGGGAATAGCGAAGAAGCTGGGAAAGCTCTGTGCACATGTTGGAAACATCCATATTTCCAGAGGCCAGCCCTGTCATTCCGATGACAGAAAGAGTATTGTACAGAAAATGCGGGTTCAGCTGCGCTTCCATGGCGTCATAGTGGGCAATCAATGTCCGTTTCCGTTGTTCTGCAAGACGCTGGTTCTGGTCGTAAATTTCAGAAAGATATCCCTGGATCGCATTGGTGAGAAAGATGATCTCATTATCGCTGCTTCCGGGAATAGCAGAAATATTTTCCCCGGGATCAAGAACTGTCAGCTTATCTGTCAGCTGTCGAAGTGGCTGTGTGAGGTTTCGCGTCAGTACCATAAGGAAGGTGGACATAATTATGAACATGATTACAAAAAGCAATGTGCTGATTATGAGAAGCCGTTTTATGGAGGCTGCAAATATGGAAGAATTCTCACTGAGGATCACCGTCCATCCGGTCTTATCGGAAAGGTGATAGCTGGAAACAGAAAGATTTCCGTAGGAAAAGCTGCCACTGTCAGGAGAAATCTCGGAAGCGGAACGCCAGCTGGCCAGAAAAGTCCTGCGGTTCAGTGAGGATGCACTTGTGTAAACCAGATTATCAGCATCATCCAGAATGGTGATATCATAATCTTCAGGAGTATCAAAACCGGAGAGAAGTTGTCTGGTCAGGGTATCCATATCAAAATCAGCAATAAGAAGTCCGTACTGATGATAAATATCCCGCATGGAACGTACAACAGAAATTACAGTTCGGTTGTTTTTCCAGTAATCCTTGTGAGGAGGGACATATAAAACATAATTAATGTTATCTATAACGTCTGTAAGATAGGGATTGTTCTCCAGAACGGTTTTTTTTGTATAACTGGTACCGTTTGGGGAAGAAGTTCCCAGATGGTCGTAATATTTGCTGACATAATTAAGGGATATATCCAGGTCTGAAGACATCAAGGTAGTGCGGAACCGGTCCTGAAAAGCAGATCTGGCTGTGATATGGGTAGGCAGGTAGTTGTTTTCGCCCTCAGGGATATTTCTGGCAGTATCAAGGAGTGAGGCGTTTAGCTGCAGCTCTTTCAGCGTATTATCTGCATCATTGAGAAGGGTGTCCAGATTGTTCTGTATCATGGATGCACTGCCGCTTAATGTACTGCGCATGTTCTCCCGCAGGGAATTTGCCGAATAATAATAGAAAAACAGCGAAAAACCGACAAGCAGAAGGGAGTTTAGCAGGATGCAGGAAATGAACAGCTTTTTTTGAAAAGAAAATTCATGGAATTTCATGATCGTTCCTCCGGAAGATTTCTTGTATCTATTTTATATGAACAGCGAAAAAGAAACAAGGAAAATTGTACAAATAGATGGAAGAATGTAAAAAAGGAAAAAAGTACATGTTGGATTAAACAAAAGTCCATGGATTTTCCGAAGGCAGTTTTATATAATATGACCATATTAAGAACGAAAAAACAAACAAAGGGAGGAAATTTACAATGAAGAAAAAAATGTTTGCAGCACTTATGGCAGCGTGCATGACGGTATCTGTATTCGGGAGCGTGGTAACCGCCAGCGCAGCAGATGGAGTAACACTGACACTTTACGGAAATGCAGATGACCTTGCAAAACCGTACATGCAGAAGATCATTTCTCTGTGGGAAGAGTCTTCCGGAAACAAGATTGACCAGCAGGGTCTTGATACAGATAATGCAGAGACCATTGCACTGACAAAATTTACAACAGGTGATATCCCGGATCTTTACATTCATTTCGGAAACAGCAACCTGAAAAACTTTAATCCGGAAGAGAATTTTGTAGACTGGTCCGATGCTGACTGGGTGTCCGATATTCAGGACTCAGTTCTTCCACAGGCAACCTACAATGACAAAGTGATCGGACTTCCGTTCTGGGAAGCATCCAACTCCGGCTGCTTCTATAACACAAAGATCTTCGAGGAACTGGGAATTGAGCAGCCTACAACACAGGAAGAATTCAATGCAGCCTGTGATACACTTCTGGAGAACGGAGTACAGCCGATTTACCTTGCAGCAGCTGATGCATGGCCAATCCTTTATCAGTTCGCACTGGATCCTGTACTTGAGGAGCATCCGGAATATATCGAAAAACTGAATGCAGGAGAAATGTCCTACGCAGATATCCCGGAATTCACAGATATGTGTACCTGGTTTAAAGAAGCAGCAGATAAAGGATACTTTGGAAAGAACTTTGCATCTGATACATGGGATTACACAAGTGAGGTTCTTGGAACAGGTGAAGCTGCAATGCTCTTCTGCTGGGATACCTGGTTTGACACAGATTATGACAGTGAATCTTATGATTATGTAGGTGATGATTTCGGAATCATGCCTGTATTTATGGGAACCTGCGATGAGGGAACCTATGAAGGCGGAAATGTAAACCTGATGCTTGTAAACAAAAATGGTGATAATGTAGAGGCTGCCAGTGATTTCGTAAACTTTATGGCAGATCCGGAGAATTACAACCAGGCATTTGATGGTGTTTCCACAGCAGCAGTATTCAAACAGGAGACAACCAATGTAAATTCCACTCAGTATGATGGAAACAAAGACAGCGTAGATAAACTGATCCGTGCATCTTCCGCACAGCCGAAGATCGTTGGTTTCAACCAGCAGGAAGGTGGCAAGGCTCTGCTTCAGCTTATGAACGGAGACATCAGCGTAGAAGAATGTGTAAAACTGATCGATGATGACAGAGTTGCAACACTTGAGTCTTTTGCCCAGTAAATAAACATCCGTTTTAAAGATGGTTTCAGGTTTGAGGGTAAAACTTCAAACCTGAAATTGTTTAAGGAGGAAATTCATGAATCGAAAAAAAATATATCCGCTGTATCTGGCACTGATCCCTGCTGTGGTATTTTTTATCTTCTTTATTGTACCGTCCACTGTGGGTTATTACTATGCATTTACCAACTGGAGTGCAGCCAGAACAACCAATCTGAAATTTGTGGGATTTGAAAATATCATGTCAGTTCTTACGAGTACGAAAGTGCCGGTAGCCTTTGTAAATACCCTGATCTACGCAGGCGTAAAAACCATTACCGTAACACTTCTGGGCTTTGTATTTGCCTATATCCTGAACCGTGAGATCAAAACACGGACTGCTCTGAGAACGGTTTATTTTATCCCGTCTATCTTTTCCTGCCTTGTTGTAGGCCTTATCTTCAGTGCTGTATTTCAGACACGTCACGGTACGATCAATAATATCCTGAACCTTATGGGAATTGCAAATATACAGTGGCTGGGAAAACGAGGCACAGCAGTTTTTGCTATCTGCGTAGCTGAGGTATGGAGAAATGTGGGATATGCGATCATCATCACACTTGCGGGTCTGCAGTCAGTTTCTTCTGATTATCTGGAGGCAGGTAAGCTTGACGGTGCATCTGAGTGGCAGCTTTTCCGCCATATCACACTTCCGCTGATCATGCCTACTGTAAACGTTAATATTCTGTTCAGTCTGATTTATGGATTGAAAATGTTCGATCTGATTTACGTTATGACAGGCGGCGGCCCAGGAAATGCGACTGAGAGTTTCGGAACGCTGATGATGAATGAAATGTCTGCAGGACGTTATTCACAATCTGTAGCTGTCAACCTTGTATTCACAGTGCTTCTGGTCATTGTTTCAGTTGTATATCAGAAGTTTTCATCAAGATGGGAGACGGTGTTATAATATGAATAAGAAAAAAACTAGGATCAATCTGATACTGGAGATCATTCTCTGGCTTGTGAGCATCGTGACGATCTATCCGATGCTGATGGTGCTTCTCACTTCCTTTAAAAACAAAGGCGAAGCTGCTTATATGAATATCAGCCTGCCAAGTGAGTGGCATCCGGAAAACTACATAACAGTTCTGGAAAAAGATTTTATGCGTTCTCTCGGGAACAGTGTGTTTATCACCTTTATATCAGTGGCACTGATCGTTTCTCTTTCTGCATTCTTAAGCTTTATCATTGTACGAAGAGATACAAAAGGATGCAGGATCGGGTATAAGATCATCACTCTTGGAATCATTGCACCTTTTGCTGCACTTCCAACTATCCAGCTGATGCAGAAAATGGGGATTTACGGATCAAGAATCGGTCTCTGTCTTGTATATTCTTCTCTGTACATGCCGTTTACAACAATGATGTTCAGCGGATTTATTAAAGGAATCCCGAAAGAACTGGATGAGGCAGCAGTTATGGACGGTGCAGTAGGCGGAAGACTGTTCTGCACAGTGATCATGCCGCTTCTGAAACCGGTTCTTGCAACAACAGGCGTTCTGAATTTTATGTGGGTATGGAATGAGCTTCAGATTCCGATGTATCTTCTGAATTCTTCTTCCAAGTGGACGCTGCCTCTTTCTGTATACAATTTCTACGGACAGTTCAGCAGAAGCTGGAATCTTGTATGCGCAGACGTTGTACTGGTTTCTTTGCCGGTAATCCTGGTATACATTTTTGCACAGAAATGGGTGATCGCAGGTATGACAGCCGGTGCTGTAAAGGGCTGATGCGGATAATATCAAGGAGGATATGAAAAATGTCAAAAAAATATACAGGAACATGGAATTCTGTAAATGAGCATGAGGTACCGAAATGGTATGACGGCTGTAAATTCGGAATTTTTATCCACTGGGGAATCTATTCAGTTCCTGCCTTCGCGCCAAGAACATGGGAGCTTGGTGCGGTGGAGACCAATGAAGAATGGTTCTGCAACAATCCTTATGCGGAGTGGTATTATAATTCCATAAATGTTGGAAAAGGACCTTCTTATGAACATCACATTGAGAAATACGGCAAGGATTTTTCTTATGAAGATTTCCTGCCAATGTGGAAGGCTGAGAACTGGCAGCCACAGAAGTGGGCAGAACTTTTCCGCAAATCAGGGGCAAAATATGTTGTGCTGACAACGAAGCATCATGATGGTTTCTGCCTGTATCCCAGTGAATATACAGATTTCAACTGTGAAGAACTTGGTCCGAAGAGAGATATCACAGGAGAGCTGACAGATGCTGTGCGCAGTGAAGGTCTGAAAATGGGACTTTATTATTCAGGGCTGATCGACTGGCAGTTTGCCAATGATCCGATTTTCAAGGAAGAGGACAATTTCGGAAATGCCTGCCCGACTTTTGAGTATGCAGACTATTCTTACAACCAGATGAAAGAGCTGGTAGACAAATATCACCCGTCCGTATTCTGGAATGATATTGGATGGCCAAAGCAGAGTGAGCATATGATGCCGTATTTCCTGGCACATTATTATAATGTGGTGGAGGAAGGCGTGGTCAATGACCGGTTTAATGGACTGTATCATGACTTCAGCACAAAAGAATACAAACAGGGCGAAGCTAATCGCAAGGAAAAGTGGGAAATGTGCCGCGGTATGGGACTTTCTTTCGGATACAATGAAAATGAAGGAGATGATCAGCTGATCAGTGTTCCGGATCTGATTCATCTTCTGGTTGCAACAGTATCTGATAACGGAAACCTGCTTCTCAATATCGGCCCGAAACCAGACGGAACTATTCCGGCTGAGCAGGAAAAACGTCTTCTTGCGCTTGGAAAATGGCTGGAGATCAACGGAGAAGGTATTTATGATACCAGTTGTTCCGCACATCTTCCGGAAACAGCAGGAGATGGTGTACAGCTGTTTTTTACAGCAAAAGAAAAAGATCTTTATGTATTTATAGAGGGACTTTCCCAGGAAGAGAATACAGTGCTGATTCCGGGCGTAAAAGGAAGTGCAGAGACACTGGATTCAACACTTAATGTACAGTGCGAAGAGACAAAAGAGGGAATGAAGGTCCGTATTAACGGATATGACAAAGAGAAACATATCATCTGTCTGAAAGTAAAAGACGGCGAATGAATATGATGCAGAGCATATAAGGCTGACAGTTTCAGACTTGGGTTCCAGGCTGTGAGGGTAAGAAAAACCGTGCACAGCCCGGAACCTTTTTTGCAAATATCCTTGACACGAAAAAACATTCTGGTATAATTAAATCCAGTCAAAAAACAACTGGCTTAGAGTTCGTCTGTCCACCAGAGATGACTTGAAGAGAATGAAGTCATCAGAAGTCTTTTTTATACAAGGGCTTGTACTGGTTTCGACGGGGGCTTTGAAGTTAGGGAAGCCATCCGCAGACTCCTGGACTGCGTACCAACCGGGAACTAAATATAAACGCAGACGAAAAGTTAGCGTTAGCAGCCTAAGCTGCTCGTCAGCCCCGTTGCACTCACACATCGGGAATCTGGCGTCGACCATGTGAGAAACCTTGCCGGGTAAGCTTTGCCCCGGTAGATGTATTATGAAGCTACTGAAGCAGTAAGCCTGTCGGTGGGCGTGCTGCCGAGGGAATGTTAAATCAGCGACTGTGATGGGAGATGCCTTAAGGGATAGGCTTTCGGACAGGGGTTCGATTCCCCTCAGGTCCATTTATGGAACGTCCCGGAAAGACAGCATTTATGCGGCTTTCCGGGAATTTTTTTTACTTTCTTTTTTACGATATCAGAAATTTCTTCGCAGATACAGAAAGCGATGGTGATAAAATGAAAAATCCTCTGCTCAATTTAAAAAAGCAGAATACAAAATCGGATTACTATGATTATAATCTTGTTGCTGTCATTGTGCTTCTGGTATGTTTTGGACTGGTGATGCTGTACAGTACCAGTTCTTATATGGCAGAAGTGAATTACGGCAATGATATGTTTTATTTTAAGAAACAGGCACTGATCAGTGCTGCATGTCTGATCGGAGCGCTGTTTATTTCAAAAATACTGGATTATCATATCCTTCTTCCTTTTACAACCGCACTGTATGTAGCTTCGCTGATCCTTATGGGCCTGGTTCGTACTCCGCTGGGACGTTCTTCTCATGGTGCAACCAGATGGCTGTATATCGGACCGATTAACTTTCAGCCTGCCGAGGTGGCCAAGATTGCGGTCATCATCATGATGGCCTACATGATCGGGAAGATGGGACGAAAGGTAAAAACCCTGAAAAGTTGTATGATTCTGGGCCTTCCGGGAGCAGGACTTGCGCTGGCTGCCTATGTGCTTACCGATAACTTAAGTACCGCCATGATCATTCTGGGAATTACGGTGGGAATGGTGTTTGTGGCACATCCGAAAATGCGCCCCTTTATCATTATAGGAATCGTCGGTATCGTTTTGATCGTGATTGGGGTGCTGTTTCTGGTTGCGACAACCAAGAGCAGTAACAGCTTCCGTATTATGCGAGTACTGGTATGGCTTCAGCCTGAGAAATATTCCGATGAAGGCGGATATCAGACGTTACAGGCACTGTATGCGATCGGCTCCGGTGGCTTTTTCGGAAGGGGACTTGGAAACAGTATCCAGAAACTGGGAAGCGTTCCTGAGGCTCAGAACGATATGATCTTTTCCATTATCTGTGAGGAACTTGGGATTTTCGGAGGTATTTTTGTGCTGATCCTGTTCGGGTATCTTCTGTACAGACTGTTCTTTATTGCACAGAATGCCCCGGATCTGTTCGGCTCTCTGATCGTTACGGGAATTTTTATACATATTGCACTTCAGGTAATCTTAAACATTGCCGTTGTGCTGAATCTGATGCCGAATACAGGTGTTACATTGCCCTTTATCAGCTACGGAGGAACATCGATCGTATTCCTGATGTCGGAGATGGCAATTGCCCTCAGTGTGGCCCGTCAGATAAAATTTCAAGAGTAAAATAGTTTTAAAATCAAAATATTTTTGCTCTGGAGCCATTTTTTGGGAAAATCCTCTTGACAACTGTTTTTGCAGACTATATACTTTGCTCAAAAAGAGGAAACAGATTCGATCTGTAACGATTAAAGGAGAAAATAAGACATGTTAGAAAAAATGAAAGAAATGCTTGCAGAGCAGTTAAATTGTGAGGCGTCTATAATTACACCGGAGACATCTTTTAAGGATGATCTTGGAGCAGATTCTCTTGATCTGTTTGAGCTGGTTATGGCTCTTGAGGATGAGTACAACGTTGAGATCCCGGCAGAGGAGCTTACAGATCTGAATACAGTCGGAGACGTAATCGAGTACCTTAAAAACAAAGGCGTGGAAGCATAAGCAGGAATTAAGAGATCCTCTGGGACAATGGTGTCTCAGGGGATTTTTCTGTGTACAGGGAAGACGGGGGGATTCCGTCGGAAAACCTATGGACATTTTGAAGGATTTAGGTATATAATATCACTTATAATGAGAAACAACAAAACGAGGAGAAAAGAAATGACAAAGATCAGAACAAGATTTGCACCGAGTCCTACAGGAAGAATGCATGTGGGTAACTTAAGAACAGCTCTTTATGCTTATTTGATCACAAAACATGAAGGCGGAGATTTTATCCTCCGTATTGAAGATACAGACCAGGAACGTTATGTGGAGGGAGCAGTAGATATCATTTACCGTACCCTTGAGAAAACCGGACTTCTCCATGATGAGGGACCGGATAAAGACGGCGGTTTCGGTCCGTATGTACAGAGCGAGCGTCAGGCAACCGGTATGTACCTGAAATATGCGAAACAGCTTATCGAGCAGGGAGATGCATACTACTGCTTCTGTGGCAAGGAAGAGCTGGAGAGCATGAAACGTACAGTTGCAGGTAAGGAGATCTCCATCTACGACAAGAGATGTCTTCACCTTTCCAAAGAAGAGGTTCAGCGCCGTCTGGATGCAGGTGAGCCTCATGTTATCCGTTTCAATATGCCGACAGAGGGAACTACAACATTCCACGATGTTATTTACGGCGATATCACAGTCAACAATGAGGAGATGGAAGATCTGATCCTGATTAAATCCGACGGATATCCCACATACAACTTCGCAAACGTTATTGATGACCACCTTATGGGAATCACACATGTGGTAAGAGGTAATGAGTATCTTTCCTCTTCACCGAAATACAACCGTATTTACGAAGCATTCGGATGGGATATTCCGACCTATGTTCACTGTCCGCTGATCACAGATGAGACACATCAGAAACTTTCCAAGAGATGTGGCCATTCTTCCTATGAGGATCTGATCGACCAGGGATTCGTTACAGAGGCAGTGATCAACTATGTTGCACTCCTTGGATGGAGCCCGGCAGATAACCGTGAGATCTTCACACTTCCGGAACTTGTGGAAGCATTTGACTATCACCATATCAACAAATCACCGGCAGTTTTCGATATTGCCAAGCTGAAATGGATGAATGGTGAGTACATCAAGAAGATGGATCCGGATGCATTCTATGAGAGAGCACTTCCATATCTGAAAGAAGTACTGAAGAAAGACTTTGATCTCAGGAAGATCGCAGGTATGGTTCAGACCAGAATCGAAGTATTCCCGGATATTCCGGACCTTGTAGACTTCTTTGAGGAAGTTCCGGAGTATGACAGTGCAATGTACCGTCACAAAAAAATGAAAACAACAGAGGAGACTTCCCTTGCAGTTCTCAAAGAAGTACTTCCTGTACTGGAAGCACAGGAGGATTACACCAACGATCCGCTGTATGCATCTTTAAGTGCTTTTGTAAAGGAGCATGGCTATAAGAACGGTTATGTAATGTGGCCGCTTCGTACAGCAGTATCCGGCAAGCAGATGACACCGGCCGGTGCAACAGAGATCATGGAAATCATTGGCAAGGACGAGACACTGAAACGTGTACATGCGGCAATCGAAAAACTTGAGCGCGAATAAGTGCGTGGTCAATCATCCAGTTATGAAACGAAATCCATCTCAGAAAAGGGCGATCGCCCACCTGTCAGGACCGATGATGGTTCTGGCAGGCCCCGGTTCGGGGAAAACTTCCGTCATAGTAGAAAGAACAGCACATATGATTCATGAAGGGAAGATACCGGCTTCCTCTGTTCTTGTTGTGACTTTTTCCAGGGCAGCAGCTGTAGAAATGAAAGAACGGTTTCTGAAATTTACCGGAGTTCCGAGGACAGGCGTTACATTTGGAACTTTTCATGGTGTATTTTACGGAATCCTGAAACAGGCATATGGTCTCAATGGAAGCAATATTCTCTCTGAAGAGGAAAAATATGCGATCTTAAGAGAGCTGGCAGTAAACTGTGCCACAGAACAGTCCCAAGAGGGGGATTTTGTGGAAGATCTGGCAAAAGAGATCAGCGTTGTCAAAGGGGGAAGAATTTCGCTGGAACATTATTATTCTTCCTGCTGTCCGGATGAAGTGTTCCGGCAGATTTTTAAAGGGTATAGGAAAGTTCTGAACGAAAGAAGAAAGCTTGACTTTGATGACATGCTTTTAAGCTGCTATGAACTTCTGCGTAAAAGAAAAGATATCCTGGCTGCATGGCAGAAAAAATTTCAGTATATTCTGGTGGATGAGTTTCAGGATATCAATCATCTTCAGTATGATATTGTAAAAATGCTGGCAGCTCCGGAAAATAACCTGTTTGTGGTGGGAGACGATGACCAGTCTATCTATCATTTCCGTGGGGCACGTCCGGAGATTATGCTGAATTTTCCGGAAGATTTTAAAAATGCGGAAACAGTGCTTCTGAATATTAATTACCGGTGCAGCGGAAATATTTTAAATACAGCTATGAAGGTAATTGATCATAATGAAAACCGTTATGTAAAGAAACTTTTCACGCCCAATGAACCGGGAGAACCTGTAGTGGTAAAAGAGTTTAAAAACCCCAGGGATGAGTATATGGCAGCAGCAGGAGCCTTAAAAAACCGGATGGAAAAAGGGGAAGATATTGAAGATACGGCCTTTCTTTTTCGGACCAACCAGGAAGCAGAGGGACTGGTTGCTGCTCTGATGGAATACGGGGTTCCTTTTACCATGAAAGAGAAATTGCCCAATCTGTTCCGACACTGGATCTGCAAGAATATGATCGCCTATCTGAAGATGGCACAGGGGGACCGGAGCAGAAGTACATTTCTGGAAATTATGAATCGTCCCAACCGCTACATAGCCAGAGAGGCTCTTACCGAAAAAAATATAGATTTTAAAGTTCTTGGAGAATTTTATAAAGATAAGGACTGGATGGGTGACCGGATCACAACGCTAGAAACACATCTCCGGATCCTGAAAACAATGGCCCCTTATGCTGCCATTAATTTTATCCGAAATGGTATGGGATATGAAGAATACTTGCAGGAATACGCAAGGTATCGTAAAATAAAAACAGAAGAGCTCTGGGAAACCTTAAACCGGATACACGAAAGTGCCAGAGGAATGAAAACACTGGAAGAATGGCTGGCCTATATGGATGAATATACCAGAAAACTGGAAGAACAGGCGAAGAAACAGGACGTAAAAAGGGAAGGATGTGTGATATCTACCCTTCACGCAGTAAAAGGCCTGGAGTATGACAGGGTATATATTATGAATGTCAATGAGGGCAGTATGCCTTACCGGAAGGCAGTTCTGGAGGCACACCTTGAGGAAGAACGGAGACTTTTCTACGTTGGGATGACGCGGGCAAAGAAAAAACTTTCCCTGTGTTATGTGAGACAGCAGTATGAGAAGGAACGGGAGCCTTCCCGGTTCCTTGAGGAGGCCGGATTATGAACGGGATCATATATTATACAAAAATAAAAGACGAATATGACAACAAGAACATGGAGCACATGATCGGAGAAAAGCTTCTTGAGATCGGGCTCGAGAAAGAGTTTGGCCGGAAACTTGCCTTTGAACCCCGTGCAAAAGGGGAGCATGGGAAACCGTTTTTTACCCTGCTTCCCAGAATTCATTATAATATCACCCATTCCGGAAAATATGTGATGTGCCTGTTTGCAGGAGAAGAAGTGGGCATTGATGTGCAGATTCACAAGAAAGTAAATTACGAAAGAATTCTTGAAAGAATGGTGCCTGCAGATATGGTGAGGGAAATTCTGGATGCGGATGATATGGAAAAGGCCTTTTTTACCCAGTGGGTTTTGAGGGAGGCCTATATCAAATGGACTGGAGAGGGTCTGTCCAGAGATCTGAGAACCATTCCCATGGATAAGGGAAATTACATCATGCTTGAGATGGAGCCAGGATACAGTGGAGCGATCTGGTCCAGAGACAGCCTGGAATTACGGTTTGAATACGAAGACATCATTTTGAGATAGCGAATAGAGACGATGAAATGAACAAAGAGATGAAACGCAGCTTCCGGATCTTCCTTCTGAAGATTCTGGCAGTTGTTTTTGTGCTGTGCATGTGTTATTTTTTATATGCGTTTGTTTACAGGGCAAAGACAGAACTGCCCACAAAAGCTGTGGTGACAAACAGAGGTGCTGCGGTGTATACGCTGCGGGGCCAGAAACAGATGCTTTCCCAGAAAGAGGCATTTTCCTATTTTGCCTTTGACGGGAGAGAAAAAGAGAAAGAATATGGAACTTATGTCATTCCCGGACTGAAAAATACAAGGACGTTGCTTACGGAAAAAGGTGCGACACCGGCCATGTGTACGTCCATGACTCCTCAGGGACTGGCAGTTACCGATGATTATGTGATGGTTAGTGCCTACTGCAGCACACAGAAACATAATTCGGTCATCTATGTGATCGATAAAGAAAAGCATAATTTTATAAAAGAAATAATACTGCCTGGACAGCCTCATGTGGGAGGCCTTGCCTACGACCCGGAGCATAAGATTCTGTGGTATTCTTCCAATATCAACGGAATCGCACAGGCAGTAAGTATAAAGATGGATACAATAGAAGCCTATGATTATGATGACAGTCACCTGCCGGTGGATACTTTCCAGACAGTCAGCCTTTATGGAATTGTAAGGGACTCGTTTATGACTTTTTACGAAGGGTGTCTGTATGTAGGCTGCTTTGAAAAATATAACGAAAGTGTAATTGCACGATACGGAGTTGACGCAGATGGAAATCTAATCAATACCATGGATGAGGAACTGGGCATGGATTTTGAAATGGCAGTTCCGCTGGATTATTCTACTATATCGGAGCAGGTTCAGGGGATCGCTTTTTACAATGACAAACTGCTGATCTCCCATTCTTTTGGAATCCTGCCATCCAGACTGGTATTTTATGAACAGTCCGACAAGCGTCTGTATGTAAACGAAAATTCGGCCAGAACTTACCGTTTTCCGGAGAGACTGGAACAGATCGTGGTGGAAGGTGACAATCTCTATGTAATGTTTGAATCCTGCGCCTATGCATACCGTGCGTCCTCCGTAAATATTGTGGACCGTGTACTGAAGCTGAGTCTTCCGAAGATGGAAGCCTATGATGAGGAAGAAAGTCTGTTTTTCCTGTCGGAATAAGGGAGAAACAGATCTTTTTCGAAGGAGACAAGGGGTACTAAATCCGGCACGTCCGCAATATATTTAAGTGTAAGAGGTGAAAAAATGGACGCAAACCAGATTCAGAACCTGTTTGCCAGTAATGTCCGCCAGCTTCTGGTGGATGCAGACCTTGATTATGATAAATTATATGAGATACGTCTCCGTGTGGGAAGGCCCCTGTTTCTTACCTACGATGGGGGAGAATGTTTTCTGCGGCAGAAAGACACAGAACCTTATCTGGTGACACGGGAGGATCTGAAGGAGACACTGGAGTATGTCAGCGGGTACTCTCTGTATGCCTATGAAGATGAAATACGTCAGGGATTCTTAAGTGTACAGGGCGGACATCGTGTAGGAGTTACCGGAAAAGTAATCCTGGACGGAAACCGGATCCGGGGAATGAAATATATTTCCTGCATCAATGTACGGCTGGCTCATGAGATCCAGGGATGTGCCCAAAGTGTGATGCCTTATATTCAGACAAGAGAGCAGATCATGCACACATTGATCGTTTCCCCACCCAGATGCGGGAAAACGACGCTTCTTCGGGATATCATCCGCCAGATGAGCAATGGCTGGGGGAACATTTCCGGTGTTACGGTAGGAGTGGTAGATGAACGCAGCGAGCTTGCCGGCTGTTATCAGGGAATTCCGCAGAATGATCTGGGAATGCGTACGGATATTCTGGACGGATGTCCCAAGGCAGAAGGAATGCAGATGCTGATCCGGTCCATGTCGCCGGTTGTGGTAGCTGTAGATGAGCTTGGAAAAGAGGAAGATTTCAAAGCTGTGGAATCTGTCATCCACTGTGGATGTCGTCTGATTGCAACTGCACATGGAGATTCTATGGAAGAAACACTGGCACAGCCGTTTTTCCGGAAACTGTGGGAGGCGCGGGTTTTCCAGAGATATATTTTTCTTGGGAAACATGACCGTGCGGGAATTGTGGAAGCAATTTATGATGAAAACGGAAAATGCATATGTACCGGATTGTAGGATGTATTCTGGTGGTAGCTGCAGGAGCCGGGCTGGGAGTTTCTGAAAGCATAAGGGTTTCGGAAAGAATATATACCCTGGAGATGCTGCTTAGGATGGTGATCTGCCTGAAAGGGGAGATCCGCTGCGGGAATGCATCGCTGCCGGATGCTTTTTATGGAGCCGCCGGAAGAATGAATGGAAAATACAGAGAATTTCTCATAACTGCCGCTGACAGAATGAAAGCGCGAAAAGGAGAAAAACTCTCACAGATATGCAGGGAATGTGCGGAAAATTCCCTGAAAAAAAGCTGCCTTACCCATGGGGAAAAGGACGCTTTTTTTTCTGTCGGAGAATATCTTGGATATATGGATCTGGAAATGCAGATAAAGCAGCTTTCTCTGTATGAGAAAAATCTGGAAGAGGAGATTTCCCGGCTGAAAGAAGAAGCCTCCGGAAAAAAGAGACTGTACCGGAGTCTGGGAATTCTGGGAGGATTGCTTCTGGCAGTGCTTTTGGTGTAAAGATTCTGTCTGGACAAATAAGATGGGACGGGCTTTTGAAGAAAAAGGAGGGAGCTTTTGGAGGTCAGTATCATATTTAAGATCGGAGCAGTAGGGATCCTGGTCTCAGTTCTTTCCCAGATCCTGAAGCACAGCGGAAGAGAAGAACAGGCATTTCTCGTAAGTCTTTCGGGACTTCTGATTGTGCTGTTCTGGATCGTACCGTATATCTATGAACTCTTTGAAAATATCCAGCAGCTTTTTGTTCTGTAAAGGAGGGAGAAAACGTGGATATTTTAAGAATTTCTATTCTGGGAACCGTTGGTGTGCTTCTGGGAATCCTTCTGAAATCACGGGCTCCTGAATATACAAGTCTGCTTACTACGGGAATTGGCCTGGTGATCCTGGGGCTGGCGGTAGGAAAGATCGGATATCTTTTTCAGTCTCTCGAAAAGCTGAAAGAAAGTCTTCCGGTTGATGGAAGTTACATCACTACATTGTTGAAAATGATCGGGATCACATATATCGGACAGTTTTCATCCGGTATATGCAAAGATGCAGGGTATGCTTCTACTGGGGCACAGATCGATCTGTTTTGCAGATTGTCGGTGATGGTTCTGAGCATGCCGGTGCTGCTGGCACTTCTGGACACAATACAGGGATTTCTGGCATGAACGGAAGGCAGAAAAAACGAACAGTAGTGTTGCTGATAACAATCTGGATTGCAGGAATATTCTGGGTATGTTTTTTGTCAGGACAGCCTGTTTATGCGGCAGCAGAAGAACAGCTGACAGAACAGCTGGAACTTACGGATCTGCAGTCCATGGTAGATGAAATGCTTGGTGAGAACAGCTTTTCTGTCACAGAAGCTTTCCACAGATTGTTGTCCGGTGAAGAAATGTTTTCGGAGGAGAGTGTGCGGGAATTTCTGCACAGTCTCCTTTTTTCCGGCCTTGAAAAAGAGAAAGAACTGATTGTAAAATTACTGCTTCTTCTTTTATTTGCGGCAGTTTTTTCCGGATTTGCAGGTGCTTTTGACAATGGACAGATCGGGGAGATCAGTTTTTATGTTGTGTATCTTCTTGTTTTTACGTTGCTGATGAACAGTTTTTCCGGGTTAAGTGCATCTCTGCTTTCTATGCTGCGGTGGATTACGGAATTTATGAAAGAGCTGTCGCCGGTGTATTTTATGGCGGTGGCTGCCGCATCCGGAGCATCTACGGCCGCTGTTTTTTATCAGGGAGTACTTCTTCTGGTGTGGCTGTTTCAGTGGATACTGGAGAGTATTTTGCTTCCTGGAGTCAGTTTGTATATACTTCTTAAGTTTGTAAATCATCTTTCCAGGGAAGAGATGCTGGGAAAAATGGCAGAACTGATCGAGACTCTGATTTCCTGGGGCCTTCGGACGCTGCTGGGAGTTGTCGCAGGGCTGCAGGTAGTGCGGGGACTGGTAACTCCGGTGATGGATTCTCTGAAAAGAAGTGCCATCGGAAAAACTGCCGGTGCACTTCCTGGGGTAGGAAATGCAGTTAATGCAGTAACAGAACTGGTGCTTACGACAGCAGTTCTTGTAAGAAATAGTCTGGGAGTGGTGTTTCTTCTTGTGCTCTTGGTGGTTGGAGCCGGCCCTGTGATCCGTTACGGACTGCTGGCACTTGTATACAGATTTCTGGCGGCAGTGGCACAGCCGGTGTCTGATAAACGGCTTGTAGAAGTATTCAGTACCATGGGAGAAGGGTGCGGACTTCTGATGCGGATCCTGTTTACAGCGGAAGTTTTGTGTATGTTGACATTTCTGATATTGATGGCAGGAGGAATCTGATCATGAGGCAGGAAATCTATCAGTGGATGAAAAATCTGGCTTTTTTTCATGTGCTTACTACGGCGATCCTGCATATTCTGCCGGATAAGCGGTATGAACAGTATGTCCGTCTGTTTATGGGCCTTCTCCTGATACTTCTTATCTGTACGCCTGTTTTTGCTGTTGTGGGAAAAAGTCAGGAACTTCTGGAAGGTTTCCGGGAAAACTACAGCCAGGAAGAACAGGATCGGATGGAAGCGGAAGCACAGGGGATCCGGGAAACCTTTCTGAAAGAAGCTTATGAAAGTGAGTTGAAAAAACAGGTGGAGGAAATTTTAAATGAACAAAAGATTTTTTGCAGGGAAATTGAAGTGGATATGGAGAAAAATCTCCGGGTGATTATAAGGCTTTCTGAGAAGATCACAGAAAAGCAGAAGGAGGCGGTACAAGATGGGTGTGAAAGGATCTGCGGACTCGGAAAAGATCAGTATCAGATCCTGGATCCTAGCGATGGGGTGGAAGGAGTGGGGAATCGTACTTCTTCTGGGGATCCTTCTTCTGGTGGCAGGGCTTCCGGTAACCCAGAAAAGCAATAAGAGTATCAATACCCAGGCGGCCGAAAAAACAAGACTGGAGAGTCGCCTGGAGGAACTACTTTCCAATGTGGAAGGAGTCGGAAAGGTGGAAGTGATCATTATGACCGGGGAAGAAAGAAATACGGACAGTTTTTCCATAAGCAGCAAAAATGAAGTTACCGGTGTTCTGGTAGCTGCCCAGGGAGCGGGCAGCGCAGTGACAGTTCAGAATATTCAGCAGGCAATTATGGCATTATTTCAGATTGACGCCCATAAAATTAGAGTAATGAAAATGAAATGAGGAGAGTAGAAGTGAAAAAGATCATGAAGAAAAACCAGGTAATCATCACCTCGCTGGCCATTTTGATCGCGGTGGCCGGGTATCTGAATTTCGCAGATGTGGATCTGGGATTTAAAGATAAGGAGGCAAGCACCGACAGCAGCAGTATCCTGGACGATGTGAATTATGACCTGACCGATGAAACAGCCCTTCTGGATGAGAACGGGGCAGATGGCACAACCCAGTCGGAGGTGATGGATACCGCATCTCCGGGCGAAGCCGTACTTACCGGTGCGTCGGATTTTGCGGCGCAGGCGAAAATCAGCAGAGAACAGGTGCGCTCTCAGAACAAGGCGGACCTGCAGGCGATCATCAGCAATAAGGATATCAGCGATGAAGAAAAACAGAATGCCATCAATACCATGGTTTCCATGACAGATCTTACAGAAAAAGAGTCGGCAGCAGAACTTCTTCTGGAAGCGAAGGGCTTTGAGAATGTGATCGTAAATCTGACGGGAGAAACTGCGGATGTGGTAGTGCCGGATGCGGATCTTGAAGATGCAAAACGTGCACAGATCGAGGATATTGTAAAAAGGAAAACCGGTGTGGCGGCAGAGAGTATTGTGATTACACCTTTGAGCCAGAGCAAAGAAGCAGCAGATGAAAGTGCATCGGATGCTGCAGGTACAGAAAATACAGAGGAGAGTACAGGCGATGAAGCACAGGATACCGCAGCATCTGTGGAAAATGATTCTGCAGATTCCGCGTCGGAGAAAGATACAGAGACATCCGCAGAAGCCCAGAATGATTCCACCATTGATACAGAGGGAATTTACGACTGAATTGCCTTGACAGCAAAGCCTTGTCTATACTAGAATAGGTAAGGTTATAGTAAAATAGAGATATTAGAGAATATACAGGAGGCTCACGTGTCGAAGTATACGAAAGAAATAGAAAAAAGAAGAACTTTTGCCATCATCTCCCATCCGGATGCCGGTAAAACAACATTGACAGAAAAATTTCTGCTGTATGGAGGGGCCATCAATCTGGCCGGAAGCGTAAAAGGTAAGGCTACGGCCCGCCATGCAGTATCAGACTGGATGGAGATCGAGAAGGAGAGAGGTATTTCCGTCACCTCTTCCGTTCTTCAGTTCCATTACGACGGATATTGTATCAACATTCTGGATACACCGGGACATCAGGATTTCTCCGAGGATACCTACCGTACCCTGATGGCAGCGGATTCCGCGGTCATGGTCATCGATGGTTCCAAAGGTGTTGAGGCACAGACCCGTAAACTTTTCAAAGTCTGTGTTATGAGACACATCCCGATCTTTACATTTATCAACAAGATGGACAGAGATGCCAATGATACGTTTGATCTTCTGGATGAGATCGAAAAAGAGCTTGGCATTGCTACCTGTCCGATCAACTGGCCAATCGGTTCCGGTAAGAAATTCCGAGGCGTTTTTGACCGTAATACAAAGAAGATCCTTACCTTCTCTGATACACAGAAAGGTACCAAGGAAGGTGTGATCGAAGAGATCGATATTGATGATCCTCATGCAGATGAGGTCATGGATCCGGAACAGAAAGAACAGCTGATGGAAGAGATCGAGCTTCTGGATGGCGCAAGTGCGGAGTTTTCTCAGGAAGAAGTCAGCAAAGGACAGCTGACACCGGTATTTTTCGGTTCTGCTCTTACCAACTTCGGTGTGGAGACATTCCTGGAGCATTTCCTGAAGATGACCACCTCTCCGCTTCCGAGAACTGCAGACTGTGGACCAATAGATCCGATGAGTGATGATTTTTCAGCCTTTGTATTTAAGATCCAGGCAAATATGAACAAGGCTCACAGAGACCGTATCGCATTTATGAGAATCTGTTCCGGCAAGTTTGATGCGACCAAGGAAGTTTACCATGTACAGGGCGACAAGAAAATGCGTCTTCTCCAGCCGCAGCAGATGATGGCGGAGTCCCGTCATGTTGTGGATGAGGCTTATGCAGGGGATATCATCGGTGTCTTTGACCCGGGTATCTTTTCCATTGGAGATACTATCTGTGCACCTGGAAAGAAATTTGCCTTTGAGGGAATCCCGACTTTCGCACCGGAGCATTTTGCACGTGTGCGTCAGATCGATACCATGAAGAGAAAACAGTTCGTAAAAGGTATCAATCAGATCGCCCAGGAAGGTGCAATCCAGATCTTCCAGGAGTTTAATACTGGTATGGAAGAGATCATTGTGGGTGTTGTCGGTATTCTGCAGTTCGATGTCCTTAAATATCGTCTGGAGAATGAGTATAATGTGGATATCCGTCTGGAAACACTTCCATATGAGCATATCCGCTGGATCGCCAACAAGGAAGCTGTGAAGGTAGACAAGATCGTGGGAACTTCAGATATGAAGAAAGTTACAGATCTTAAGGGAAATCCGCTGCTTCTTTTTGTCAATGCATGGAGCGTCGGCATGGTTGAGGACAGAAACCCGGATCTGGTACTGACAGAATTCAGTAAATAAGCCCTTTTATTTCATAACATTTTTTGGTATAATAGTATAAAATTACGAACAAAAATATTATATCCGTAGGAGGGTTTCCCATGGCAGAAAAAAGAACAACATATAAGATACAGGATCTGGGCGGAATCGGTGAAGTTCACATTGCAGATGAGGTTGTTGCAATCGTTGCAGGACTTGCAGCAACAGATGTGGACGGAGTTGCTTCCATGGCAGGAAATATCACCAATGAGCTGGTAAGTAAACTTGGAAAGAAGAACCTGTCCAAGGGTGTACGAGTAACCATTCTGGAAGGCGTCGTTACCGTGGATCTGTCACTGAATATCGAGTATGGCAGAAACATTCTTGAGACAAGCAAGAAGGTCCAGGAAAAAGTAAAATCCGCTATCGAGAATATGACAGGACTTGAGGTTGCAGATGTAAATATTCATATTGCCAGCGTGGATATGGAGAACGAAAAAGGAAAGTAAACCTTTCCTTTTTTCCGTCTTAGGAGGAAATTATGAGAAGAAGAGAACAGAGAGAACATGTATTTAAACTTATGTTTATGACAGAGTTTAATTCAGAAGAAGAGATGACAGAACAGCTCTCTCTTTATTTTGAAGGTCTTGGAGAACTTTCAGAGCAGGACCAGGAATATATGAAGAAGAAATATGCACATGTAAGGGAGCATCTGGAAGATATCGATGCACAGCTGAACAGTGCAAGCCGTGGATGGAAGACCAAACGTATGAGCCGTGTGGATCTCGCAGCACTTCGCCTGGCAGTATACGAGATGGAATATGATGAGGATGTACCGACAGGAGTAGCCATCAATGAGGCTGTAGAACTTGCCAAGAGATTTGGCGGCGATGCTTCCGGTTCTTTTGTAAACGGAGTCCTCGGAAAGATCGCATCCGAAAAAGAAGAGAAGAACGAGGAGAAAGCTGCTGACACAGAAGAGAAAGCAGCGGAAGTTCCTGAAGAGAACGCATGAGAAATGTCTATTCTGTCGGCCAGGTAAACCATTATGTCAAAAATATGTTTACCCAGGACTACTTTCTCCGGAAAGTCTATGTAAAGGGAGAAGTATCCAACTGTAAATATCATACCAGTGGACATATCTATTTTTCCCTGAAGGATGAGACGGGTACATTAAGCTGTGTGATGTTTGCGGGACACCGTCGTGGCCTTGCCTTTCGCATGAAGGACGGAGATAAGGTGGTTGTAGGCGGCGCTGTAGATGTATATGAGCGAGACGGGCGTTATCAGCTTTATGCGAAAGAGATTACTCTGGAGGGCGCCGGTGCTCTCTATGAGCGGTATCTGGCACTGAAACAGGAACTTGAGGATATGGGGATGTTTGCCCGGGAATATAAGCAGCCCATACCTCATTTTATTCATACTCTTGGTGTGGTGACAGCGCCTACCGGTGCGGCTGTGCAGGATATCCGAAATATTGCGGGAAGAAGAAATCCCTATCTGCAGATTATCCTTTATCCGGCACTTGTGCAGGGAGAAGGTGCGGCACAGAGTATTGTAAAAGGAATCCAAATGCTGGATGAAGCAGGGGTGGACGTGATCATTGTCGGCCGTGGAGGTGGTTCTATTGAAGATCTCTGGGCTTTTAATGAGGAGATCGTAGCCCGTGCTATTTTTGAGTGTAAAACACCTGTGATTTCGGCGGTAGGCCATGAAACCGATTTTACTATCGCGGATTTTGTGGCGGATCTGAGGGCTCCCACACCTTCGGCTGCGGCAGAGCTTGCGGTAGATGATTTTCGCAGCGTGATGGAGAGTTTTCGAATATACAGAGAACGTCTGCAGAGTGCCATGAACAGCAAAACAGAACTTTTTGCCGAAAGGCTGAAAGCATATGAAACGAAGCTGAAATATTTAAACCCGGAATCTGTGCTGAGAGAGAAAAGACAACATGCCGCAGATCTGGAAGAACGTCTGCGCTCTTCCATGGAGCATAAACTGACAGAAAAACGTCATGAACTGGCAGTATGGATTCAACGGTTTGAAGGACTTTCTCCACTGAAGAAGCTGAATGGCGGATATGCGTTTGTGTCCGACACAGACGGACATGCAGTTACGGAAATCAGTCAGGTTAAAAAAGGAGAAAGACTTTCTGTTGCAGTAACAGATGGTGTAATAGAAGCAGTTGTGGACAGCATCAGGGAGGAAGAACGATAATGGCAGAAACAGAAGAAAAGAAAGAAGGAAAATCCATAGAGGAGACTTTCGGAGAGCTTGATCTGCTTGCCCGGAAGCTGGAAGACAGAGAAACATCTCTGGAAGAATCCTTTTGCCTTTACAGGCAGGGGATGGAACTTCTTAAAGATTTAAATGGAAGACTGGATACTGTAGAAAAAAAGATGCTTCAGATGAATGAGGATGGGACATTTCGTGAATTTTAATGAAGAACTGAAAAAAAGAACAGAAGAAGCGGAACGGGTGATCCGGAAATATCTTCCGGAAGAATCCGGTTTTGCAAAAACCATGGCAGAGGCCATGAATTACAGTATGACGGCAGGCGGAAAGAGACTCCGCCCGATTCTGATTATGGAAACATATCGTTTATTCGGAGGAGAGGGCGCGCTCTGTGAGCCTTTTATGGCGGCGATGGAGATGATCCATACGCATTCGCTGATCCATGACGATCTTCCGGCACTGGATAACGACGATTACAGGAGAGGAAGGCTGACCACACATAAGGTATATGGAGAGGCTATGGGTGTTTTAAGCGGTGTGGCACTTTTGAACAGAGCCTATGAGGTGATGCTTTCCGCTTTCGACCTGACTGAAGATAAAGAACGTGTGATATCTGCCATGAGGATTATGGCAGATAAGACCGGCATCAACGGTATGCTTGGAGGACAGAGTGTGGACGTGGAGAATGACGGCAAACCTCTGGAACGTGAGATGCTGGATTATATTTACAAGAACAAGACCTCCGCACTGATCGAGGCTTCCATGATGGCCGGTGCCGTGCTGGCAGGGGCATCGGAGGAAGAACTTGAAGTTGTGGAGCAGGCTGCAGAGAACATCGGGCTGGCTTTTCAGATCCAGGATGATATCCTTGATGTGACCAGTACCCAGGAGGAACTGGGAAAACCGATCCACAGTGATGAGAAGAACAATAAGGTTACCTATGTAAGCCTCATGGGAGCCCCGGCAGCAGCCGGCAAGGTTAAAGAACTTTCTGAACATGCGGTAGAGCTTTTAAACAGTCTTGACAGGAAGAATGAATTTCTGGATCTTCTTGTGGAAAGTCTAGTAAGCCGCAGGAAATAGAAAGAACGAAGGAAGGATACGAATGATTCTGGAAAAAATTAAAAAGCCAAATGATATTCATAAAGTTTCATTGGAGGATTTTCCGCGCCTTGCCGAGGAAATCAGGAGCTTTTTGATCCAGAGTGTAAGTGAGACAGGCGGCCATCTGGCATCCAATCTGGGTGTGGTGGAGCTGACCCTTGCTCTGCATAATGTGCTTGATTTTCCACAGGATAAACTGATCTGGGATGTGGGACATCAGGCTTATACGCATAAGATTCTTACAGGCAGGAAAGACGGCTTTAAGGATCTTCGCAAAGAGGGAGGCTTAAGTGGCTTCCCGAAGAGAAATGAAAGTGACTGTGATTCTTTTGATACCGGACACAGTTCCAATTCCATTTCCGCAGGACTTGGTTATGTCCGTGCCAGAGATCTGCGGGGAGAGAAACATCATGTGGTTTCTGTCATCGGAGATGGTGCGCTTACCGGTGGAATGGCATATGAAGCATTAAACAATGCGGCTGAGCTGAAGACAAATTTTATTATTATCATCAATGATAACAACATGTCCATTTCCAAGAATGTTGGAGGAATGTCCACCTATTTAAGTGCCTTGCGTACAGCGGAGACTTACACGGGAATGAAAATCGGCGTGACAAAAACGCTCAAAAAAATTCCACATGTTGGAACAGCCGTGGTGGATACGGTCCGCAAAACCAAGAGCAGTATTAAGCAGCTGATCATTCCCGGAATGCTTTTTGAAAATATGGGTCTGACTTATCTGGGGCCAGTAGACGGCCATAATATGCGTCAGATGATGAAGCTTTTTAATGAGGCAAAAAGAGTGGAGGGACCGGTGGTTGTCCATGTCCTTACGGAAAAGGGCAGAGGTTATGGACCGGCATCTTCCCATCCGGAGCGTTTTCATGGAACCGGTCCTTTTGAGATCAAAAGCGGCAGACCTCTTGCAGAAAAAACAGCGCCCACATATACGGACTGTTTTTCCAGCGCAATATGTTCTGTGGCAGAGAAGAACCAGAAAGTAGTTGCCATTACGGCTGCCATGCCCGATGGAACCGGACTGAACCGGTTCTGTAAGAAATTCCCGGAACGATTTTTTGACGTGGGTATTGCAGAAGAGCATGCGGTAACCTTTGCGGCAGGGCTGGCTCTTGGAGGAATGATTCCGGTTTTTGCGGTCTATTCTTCGTTCCTGCAGAGAGGAATTGATCAGATCCTCCACGATGTGTGCATGCAGAATCTTCATGTGATCTTTGCTATTGATCGGGCAGGTTTTGTGGGAGCAGACGGAGAAACCCATCATGGATGCTTTGATCTTTCCTATCTGTCTATGATCCCTAATATGACAGTTATGGCTCCCAAGAATGGAAAAGAACTGGAGCAGATGCTGAAATTTGCAGTAGAAGAGCTGGATGGTCCCTGTGCGATCCGTTATCCGAAGGGAACAGCATGTACAGATATGGAAGAGCGTGATGAGCCACTTGAGAAGGGCAGAAGTGAAGTGATCACCTCGGGCAGTGAGATTGCTGTCCTTGGTGTTGGAAGCATGGTTTCTGTCTGTCAGAAAGTCTGTGAGGAGATAAGAGATCACAGAATCGCAAGAGCTACATTTGTCAATGTACGTTTTGTAAAACCGCTGGATACCAGCCTTCTTGACCGCCTTTCACAGAACCACAGTCTTTTTGTGACTGTAGAGGAAAATGTAAAAAGTGGCGGATTTGGAGAACATGTATCTGCTTATATGGAAGCCTGTCATCCGGAAGTAAGAGTGCTTCCGCTGGCAATCCCGGATCATTTTATCGAGCATGGAACTGTAGACAGCCAACGGGTAAAAACCGGTTTAAATGTACAGGGAATCCTGGATGCCATAGAGCAGAGCTGGGAAGATCTTGGGAATAACAGAAAATAAAAGAGACAGCCTTTGTGGGGGAATAAGGACCTGCGGGGCATTTTACAGCCCGGCACATAAAAAGCCGGGCTGTTGGAGGATAACATGAAAAAAAGACTGGATATCATGATGGTGGAACAGGGACTTGCACCGTCACGGGAAAAAGCAAAAGCTTATATCATGGCCGGAGAGGTATACGTTAACGGCCAGAAAGAAGACAAGGCAGGCTCCATGTTTGCGGAGACTGCCAAGCTGGAAGTAAGAGGAAAAACGCTTCCCTATGTCAGCAGAGGCGGACTGAAACTTGAGAAAGCCATGAAAAATTTCGGCGTAACGCTGAATGATAAAGTATGTATGGATGTAGGCGCATCCACCGGCGGTTTCACAGACTGTATGCTTCAGAACGGAGCAGTCAAAGTTTATTCCATTGATGTGGGATACGGACAGTTGGACTGGAAACTCCGGAATGATCCGAGAGTCGTATGCATGGAAAAGACAAACATCCGTTATGTGGTACCGGAAGATCTGGAAGGGCCGGCAGCATTTTCTTCCATCGATGTTTCTTTCATCTCCCTGACAAAAGTTCTTCTTCCTGTAAGAAATCTTCTCACAGAAGACGGAGAGATCGTATGTCTTATCAAACCGCAGTTTGAGGCAGGCAGAGAAAAAGTTGGAAAAAAAGGCGTTGTCCGTGATCCGAAGGTCCATGAGGAAGTCATTGAAAAGGTACGGGATTATGCCATGAGCATTGCCATGGAACCCTGTCATCTTTCTTTTTCCCCGATCAAGGGACCGGAGGGAAATATTGAATATCTCCTTCACCTCAAAAAACATCCGGAAGGAACTGAAGTGCCTATGAGTCTTGATGTATCCGTAGAGGATGTGGTAAAGGAAGCCCACGGACAGCTGGACTGATGTTTGGAAAGGACTGAAGCAATATGGACAGATTTTATATAATTCCAAACAGTGCCAAGGATCCGGAACTGACATTTTCCAATATGATCATCGACTATCTGGAAGAACATGGTGCCAGGTGCCACGTGCAGAAAATTACCGAAAAAATGGAAGGACCGTATCATTATACAGATCCGGATGGGATCCCACAGGATACACAGTGTATTATCGTACTGGGCGGAGACGGAACGCTTTTGCAGGCTGCAAGGGATGTGGTGCATCTGGATATCCCTCTTCTCGGAATCAATCTGGGAACTCTGGGATTTCTTGCAGAGGTGGACAAAAATTCCGTATATCCGGCGCTGGATCGACTTCTGACTGACGATTATGAGTTGGAAGAGCGAATGATGCTGGAGGGAAAGATCTATCGGGGAGAAGAGCTGATCGGAAAAGATATCGCGTTAAACGATATTGTGATCGGAAGAGAGGGACATCTCCGTGTGATTCGTTTCAAGAATTATGTCAATGATTCATATATGAATTCCTATAATGCGGATGGAATCATCATCTCCACGCCAACCGGTTCCACCGGATACAGCCTGTCAGCAGGAGGCCCGGTGGTTTCCCCAAGTGCCAGTATGATGATCATGACACCCATTGCACCCCACACCATGAATACCCGAAGTATCATTCTCTCCGGGGAAGAGGCGGTTACTGTGGAGATCGGCGAGGGAAGACATAATACCATTGAGAAAGCGGTGGCATCTTTTGACGGGGATACCCAGATATCCATGGTCACCGGTGACCGGATCGTCATCCGGAAAGCCACAGTCAGGACAAAGATCCTCAAGCTGAACCATCTGAGCTTTGTGGAGGTTCTGAGACAGAAAATGAGTAACAGCTGATGCAGGAGGTTCAATTTTGAAAGTAGCAAGACATGAAAAAATTATCGAACTGATCCGTCAGTACGAGATCGATACACAGGAAGAACTTGCGGCAAGACTGAATGAGGCCGGTTTCAAGGTTACACAGGCTACCGTATCCAGAGACATCCGGGCTCTGAAGATGACAAAAGTTGCAGGCAGCAACGGAAAATCCAGATATGCGATCCTGGAAGAACACACACCGGATGTGTTAAGTGATAAATATTCCAGAGTCCTGAAAGATGCAGTAATTTCCATGAATATCGGACAGAATATCGTAGTGGTAAAAACGATTCCCGGAATGGCCATGGCAGCGGCAGCAGCTCTTGATGCCATGAAATGGCCGGAGATTCTGGGGTGCATTGCCGGAGATGATACCATCATGTGTGTGGTAAAAACTTCCGAGCAGGCACCGGGAGTAGTACAGAAGCTTGGCGGGATCTTATCCCGTGGAAAATAAAATGACAGAATATGTAGACACTTTATACCAGAAAGGAAACCAATGTTAGTACATCTGCATGTAAAAAATCTTGCACTGATAGAGGAAACAGAGGTGGAATTCGGACCGGGATTAAACATTTTAACCGGTGAGACCGGAGCCGGAAAATCCATCCTGTTAGGATCCATACAGCTCATCCTGGGCGGAAAAACTTCCAGAAGCATGATCCGCGAAAATGCTTCCTATGCCCTGGTAGAGCTGTTATTTCAGGTTGAAAACACGAAAGCCAGAGAGTCCCTTGCGGCGCTTGACATCTATCCGGAGGACGGACAGGTGCTGATGTCCCGTAAGATCATGGACGGCAGAAGTATCAACAAGATCAACGGAGAGACAAGCACAGTCAGCCAGATGAAAGCAGCAGCAGCCTGCTTTCTGGACATTCACGGACAGCATGAGCATCAGTCCCTTCTTTACGGTGACCGCCAGCTGGCGATCCTGGATGTATACGGAAAAGAACGGATCCTTCCGGCCAGGGAGAAGGTCCGGGAAGCTTACCGGGAGTATCGGAACTGTATGGATCAGCTGAAAGCGCTGGACATGGATGAGGAACAGCGTAACCGGGAAAAAGCCTTTCTGGAATTTGAGATCAACGAGATCGAAGAAGCAGCTCTTGTTCCGGGCGAGGATGAAATGTTGGAAGACCGTTACCGGAAACTGAGCAATGCCAGAAGGATCATGGAAACCGCACAGATGGTTCACGGGCTGACCGGATATGAACAGGGTGCCGCGGACATGACCGGAAACGCATTGAAAGAGTTTTCCAGAATTGTGGATTACGATAAGGAACTTGCACCTTTACAGGAAGCCCTTGGAGAGATCGATTCTCTTCTCAGTGACTTCTGCCGGGATCTGTCCTCTTATATGGACAGCCTTACTTTTGATGAAGAAACTTTTTTTGAAACAGAAAAACGTCTGGATTTGATCAATGGCCTGAAGGCAAAATACGGCCAGACGATCCCGGAAATTTTGTCTTATCAGAAGGAACAGCAGGAAAAACTGGAAAAACTTCAAAAATTTGAAGAAAATTTCCAGTTTCTGAAAGAAAAACTTGTACAGACAGAAAAGGTTCTCGAAGAAGTTTCGCATGAACTTTCAGAAATCCGGAAAGAATACAGTAAACAGCTGGATGAAAAAATCATCGACGGACTGAAGGAGCTGAATTTTGAGGATGTGGATTTTTCCATCCGTTTTGACCGCAGAAAAAATTATACAGACAATGGTTATGATACGGTAGAATACGAGATTTCCACAAACCCGGGTGAGAGCAGAAAACCGCTGGGGCAGATCGTATCCGGTGGAGAGCTTTCCAGGATTATGCTTGCCATCAAGGCGATCCTTGCAGATAAGGATCAGATTGATACGCTGATCTTCGATGAGATCGATACAGGAATCAGCGGCCGTACCGCACAGAAAGTATCCGAAAAAATGGCTGTGATCGGACAGCACAGACAGGTGCTTTGTATCACCCATCTTCCACAGATTGCGGCAATGGCGGATACCCATTTTGAGATTGAGAAACATGTGGAAGGAACAGAGACCATCACCCAGATCCATCCTCTTGAAGGAGAGGAATCTGTTCGTGAGCTTGCAAGACTTCTGGGTGGCGCCCAGATCACACCGGCTGTTCTTGAAAATGCGAGAGAAATGAAGGAATTGGCACAGCAACAAAAAAATACAAGACTGAAATAATTCATACGTTACATACTAAGAGAGGACGGCCGGAAGGTCAGTCCTCTTTTTTAACCGAATGTGGATTGCAAATAGCCCCTTGTTAAAAAAATACAAAGGATGTGACGTATGATGAACAGAAAAAGGAAGTACCGTTATCTGATCCTGGCATTTCTTGCACTGGATCTGATGCTGATGGGATGGCTGGGCTACCGGATTCTGGACCGGAAGATTCCGGATCAGATCCTGGTGGATCACGAGAACAGCCGGGAGGTGGCCAGCCTTCTTAAGCGCCCTTTTGTCAGCTTTGATGATGCCATTGCAGTCTCAGGAAAAGACAGCTATACTTTGCACTGCAGAGTGTTGGGAGTGATTCCTTTTAAGGATGTGAAAGTAAAACATACAACTGCAAAAGAAGTATACGTAAGTGGAGCTGCAGTGGGCATTTATATGCAGACAAAAGGCGTTCTGATCATTGACACAGGTGAGATCCTCTCAGAAAGCGGCGAGACGGAAGAACCTGCCCGGGACATTGTAAAACCGGGAGATTATATTGTGGCTTTTAATCAGAACCGGATCCAGTGTAAGCAGGATCTTCTGGAAGATCTGGCTGATCTTGACGGGGAATCTGTGACACTGAAGGTTCGTCGGGGAAAAGAAACGATCCCTCTGTCTTTAACTCCGGTGAAAGATGAGGAGGGGAAATACAAATTGGGGATCTGGGTGAGGGATGATACGCAGGGAATCGGAACATTAACTTATGTGGATGAAGAGGGAAGATTCGGTGCTCTTGGTCATGGGATCAGCGATGTGGACACAGGCGAACTCTTAAGTATCGCAGACGGAAATCTGTATGATGCTCAGATCCTTGGAATCCGGAAAGGAGAAAAAGGAAATCCCGGAGAACTTTCCGGGTTGATTCGATACGAAGCCGGCAATATCCTGGGAGAGATTTCTGAAAACAGAAAAAACGGTATTTTTGGAACGATGGAGGCCAGTCAGCTGAAAAATATGAATCTGGAGAAAGTTCCCATAGGGTACAAGCAGGATCTGAAAACCGGACCTGCATCTGTTTTCTGCTGCACAGATGGAGAGGTAAAAGAGTATGCGGCAGAGATCACCAGGATCGATTTGAATCATGAAGATTCCAACAAAAGCTTCGTGATTCAGATTACGGACAAAGAACTTCTGGAAAAAACAGGCGGGATTGTCCAGGGAATGTCCGGTAGCCCTGTGCTTCAGAATGGAAAGCTCTTTGGTGCGGTAACACATGTTTTTGTACAGGATTCCACGAGTGGGTATGGAATTTTTATTGAAAATATGATGGATGTGGCATAATCAGAAAAAGAGGCACGGAAAAATGCTGTAAAAACACAGGAAAAGTGCCTCTTTTTTATGTAAGAAAAAAGTAGATCATTGTGAGGAAAAGTGTCTGTAAAGTGAATTTTGTGATATAAACCAAATAAAATGTCGAAAAATATCGTACGAAAATAAGGAAAAGTACCAACTTTTATCTTGATTTCGGCATAGGATTTCCACTATAATAATTTTGTCGCCAGCAGAGGGGAAAAAGAAACCGTAGGCAGAAAACAAGGGTGAAAAGGGTAGAATATTAATTTCTGCAGACGGTCATACGGGGTAGGTCTGGAAATTGAAGGAGATAGAAGTTAGGAGGGAATGTCCTCATGGACAAATTAAATGTAGCAATTGCAGACGATAACACAAAAATGGCAGATATGCTGGGTCAGATGATCGAAGAAGATAAAGACCTTGAACTGGTCGGAAAAGCACACAACGGAGAAGAAATCTGTAACATTATAAAAGATAAGGAACCGGACGTGGTGATATTGGATATTATCATGCCGAAAATGGACGGGTTGTCTGTGATGGAGAAATTCTCCCATGACACCAGCGGCAGTAAAGTTCCTGTGTTTATCGTAGTATCCGCAGTTGGACAGGAAAGGATCACGGAGGATGCATTCAGTCTGGGAGCAGACTATTACGTGTTGAAGCCTTTTGATAACACCATGCTTCTGAACCGGATTAAACATATCCGGAGAGCTGGAGACAGAAGAATTCGGGAGATCAGCAGACCGAATATTGCAGAAAAGAGAGAACGGAAACCGGAGAGAAATCTGGAAACCGATGTGACAAATATCATTCACGAAATTGGTGTTCCGGCGCATATTAAAGGTTATCAGTATCTCAGAGATGCGATTATTTTATCTGTAAATGATATGGAAATGCTGAACTCCATTACCAAAATACTGTATCCGACCATTGCCAAGCGTCACCAGACGACGCCAAGCAGAGTGGAACGGGCTATTCGCCATGCAATTGAGGTGGCGTGGAGCCGTGGAAAAATGGATACGATTGATGAATTATTTGGATATACCGTAAGCACCGGAAAAGGGAAACCCACGAATTCAGAATTCATAGCACTGATCGCGGATAAAATCAGACTGGAATATAAAAATCGGTCTTTAAATTGAATGAATTTTGGAGTATAATTACAAATAAAAACGGGTGTACCCAGGGAGGGGAATACAGATGAAAAAAATTCTGTTTGCTACATCAGAAGCAGTACCTTTTATTAAAACAGGAGGACTTGCTGATGTTGCCGGCTCACTGCCTAAGTGCTTTGACAAAAAATATTTTGATATCCGCGTAATCTTACCGAAATATGCCTGCATGAAACAGGAATGGAAAGATAAAATGGAGTATGTGACCCATTTTTATATGGATCTGGGATTCAAGAACTGCTATGTGGGAATCATGCAGATGCAGTACGACGGAATTCAGTTCTACTTTATTGACAATGAATATTATTTCAGCGGTCCGAAACCATATGACAGCGCACCATGGGATCTTGAGAAATTTGCTTTCTTTTCCAAGGCTGTGTTATCCGTTCTTCCTGTAATCGGATTCAGACCGGATATCATTCACTGTCATGACTGGCAGACAGGACTTGTTCCGGTTTATCTTCACGATTCTTTCCAGGAGAATGAGTTCTTCCGCGGAATCAAGACTGTTATGACAATACATAACCTGAAATTCCAGGGTGTATGGGATGTTAAGACTGTTAAGGACATTACAGGACTTTCTGATTACTACTTTGCACCGGATAAACTGGAAGCATACAAGGATGCAAACTTCCTGAAAGGCGGTATGGTATTTGCGGATGCCATCACCACAGTAAGTAATACTTATGCGGAAGAGATCAAGACACCGTTCTACGGTGAGAAGTTGGATGGTCTTCTCAATGCGAGAGCCAACAGCCTGCGTGGTATTGTAAATGGTATTGATTACAATGAATTTAATCCGGAGACAGATCCGAACATCACCAGAAATTACAATGCCAAGAATTTCCGTAAAGAGAAGATCAAGAACAAGATCCAGCTTCAGAAAGATCTTGGACTTGAGCAGGATCCGAAGGCCATGATGATCGGTATCGTATCCCGTCTTACAGACCAGAAAGGATTTGACCTGATCGCTTACATCATGGATGAGCTGTGCCAGGATGCAGTTCAGATCGTTGTTCTTGGTACCGGTGAGGAACGTTATGAGAATATGTTCCGCCACTTTGACTGGAAATACCATGGCAAGGTTTCCGCACAGATCTACTATGATGAGGCAATGTCTCACAGAATTTATGCAGCATCCGATGCATTCCTGATGCCGTCACTGTTTGAGCCATGCGGTTTAAGCCAGCTGATGAGCCTTCGTTATGGAACCCTTCCGATCGTCAGAGAGACCGGCGGTCTGAAAGATACCGTTGTTCCGTACAATGAATTTGAGGGAACAGGAACCGGATTTTCCTTCGTAAATTACAATGCACATGAGATGCTTGCTACGATCCGTTATGCGGAGAGTGTATATTACGATAAGAAGCGCGAGTGGAATAAACTGGTAGATCGTGCGATGGCAGCAGACTTCTCCTGGAATAATTCCGCACGTCAGTATGAAGAGATGTATAACTGGCTGATCGGTGAGTAAGTCCCTTTCTTTGTACACATAAGAGTGATATGGAAATGCAGACGGCAGATTCTTCTGTCGTCTGTTTTTTATACGGTAAAATTGTACTCTAATGAGAAAAAATAATAATGTTAATGATAAATAACTTTTAAATTCATGTTATTTACATAAAACTTATGAAAATAATCAGTTATTGTCAAATAACTTAAACTATGTTACATTTATACCAGTGGATAATACATATACGGGTATTAGCCATATAAACTGTACTTATGATGAGGTGACGAAATGACACTGGATAAATTAAACACCGGTGAAAGTGGAAGAATCATCCATGTTCATGGAGAGGGAGAATTAAGACATCATCTTCTGGATATGGGACTTACGCCGGGAACAGAGGTATCCCTTCGTAAAACAGCTCCCATGGGAGATCCCATTCAGCTGGAACTGCGGGGATATGAACTGACGCTGCGGCTTGCGGAGGCTGCAAAGATTGAGATTACGGAGATTGAGACGATTCCGGAAGAACCCTGTGAGGATAAGAGACATCGTTCCATTGCACATCCGGGAGTAGGAGAACTTGGAAAAGCCAGGGATTACCGGAAGAACAGGATCGGAGAACCGATTGCAAAGGGGCAGGCAATCACATTTGCGCTGGCCGGTAATCAGAACTGTGGAAAGACAACACTTTTTAATCAATTGACAGGTTCCAATCAGCATGTGGGGAATTTTCCAGGTGTAACTGTGGACAAGAAAGAAGGAACGATCCGGCGTCATCCGGAGGCTACGGTGACGGACCTTCCTGGAATCTACTCGCTTTCCCCGTATTCCAGTGAGGAGATCGTGACAAGAGATTTTTTGCTCAATGAAAAGCCTTCCGGTATTATCAACATTGTGGATGCATCCAATATCGAAAGAAATCTCTATCTTACCATGCAGCTGATGGAATTGGGCATTCCTATGGTTCTTGCTTTGAATATGATGGATGAAGTAAGAGCCAACGGAGGCTCCATCCGGGTTAACGAACTGGAAGAGATCCTGGGGATTCCGGTAGTTCCCATTTCTGCAGTGAAGAATGAAGGAATCGACGAACTGATCGATCATGCGGTCCATGTGGCCATGTACCGGGAAGCACCTGGAAGGATTGATTTCTGTACGGAAAACCAGTCACCCGGGGATCCGGTAGGCTCTGTTCACCGCTGTATCCATGCGACGGCTCATCTGATCGAACCTTACGCAAAGAAAGCAGGACTTCCGGTTCGTTTTGCAGCGACGAAGATCGTGGAAAAAGACCGGCTGATCGAAGGCAGGATGGATCTTCCGGAAGGTCAGAAAAAAGTTCTGGCAGAATTGGTAGATGTGATGGAAAAAGAGGGCGGACTTGACCGGGAAGCCGCACTTGCCAATATGCGTTTTAATTTTATAGAAACGCTCTGTGAGAAAACTGTGATAAAACCGGCGGAGAGCAGGGAGCACAAAAGAAGTGTGTCCATTGACCGCATACTTACCGGAAAATATACGGCAATCCCATGTTTTGTAGGAATCATGGCATTTGTGTTTGTCATGACATTTAATTACCTTGGCGCATGGCTGTCTGACTGGATGACCATGGGCGTAGATTGGGTGATCAGTCTTATCGGAGCAGGACTTGATGCAGCCGGTGTCAGCCCGGTACTTCATTCTCTTGTTGTAGATGGAATCTTAAGCGGTATCGGAAGTGTGATCGGTTTTCTTCCGACCATTGTCACCCTGTTTTTCTTCCTGTCGATCCTGGAGGATACCGGGTATATGGCGCGTGTTGCCTTTGTTATGGATAAACTTCTTCGAAAGATCGGACTTTCCGGAAGAAGTTTTGTGCCGATGCTGATCGGATTCGGCTGTTCTGTGCCTGCTATTATGGCAACGAGGACTCTTTCCAGTGAGCGTGACCGGAAGATGACGATCTTGCTTACTCCATTTATGAGCTGCAGTGCCAAGCTTCCGATCTACGGGCTTCTCACCAGCGCATTTTTCCCGAAACAGTGGCGTGGTGTTGTGATGATCAGCCTTTATTTTGCGGGAATCCTCTGTGGGATTTTGTATGCACTGATCCTGAAAATGACGAAATTTAAAGGCGAACCGGTTCCTTTTGTTATGGAACTTCCAAACTACAGGCTTCCTTCTGCAAAAAGTGTAGGGCAGCTGATCTGGGAGAAGGCGAAAGGTTTTATCCAGAAAGCGTTTACGATTATTTTTGCGGCGACATTGATCGTATGGTTCCTGCAGAACTTTGATGCTGGTCTTCACCTTGTTACCAGCACAGATCAGAGTCTTCTGGCACAGATCGGCAGTCTTGTGGCGCCGTTGTTTGCACCGCTTGGATTTGGAGACTGGAGAGTATCTACAGCCCTGATCACAGGATTTATGGCAAAAGAGAGCGTGGTATCTACACTGACGGTTCTTCTTGGCGGAAAAACAGCATTGCTGACGACTTTGTTCACACCGTTTACTGCCTATGTATTTCTGATCTTTACCCTGCTTTATACGCCCTGTGTGGCAGCAGTAGCAACTGTACGAAGAGAAATGGGAACCGTAAGGACGGCAGCAGGCATTGCACTTCTCCAGTGTGTGACTGCGTGGATCGTTGCATTCATCGTGCATGGAATAGGAATGTTGTTTGGATTATAAAAAAAGTTTACATATGGCTTTTCACAAACTGCAGAAAACATTCTGCGGAAGATGTGAAAGCCATATTTTTTTTATGGGCGATTCCGATCGATAATTTTTCCAGTCCGTTAACCGGGACAGCAGTAAGAGAAGGCTGGCGGAAAAACTGAAAGCTGCTTTCTGTAAGGAGACTGATCCCCTCACCGATCTCCACAGCACTGACGATAGACTCTGCACGGGCAGTACGCAGGATCTGCGGATGGATGTCTGCATCGTGAAAACTTCGCATACAGAAACGATAAATGGAAGTGTGCGGAGGCATCAGGATAAAAGTTTCTCTTTTCAGTTCAGTAAGAGAGACCGTTTTTTTGGACGCAGAAGGATGATTTTTTGGAAATACGGCAACCAGCCGGTCTTCTGTGAGAACGTGAAAAGTATAAAGGTTCAGATCCAGCATGTGTTTCCGCGCAAAGATCAGGTCAAAGAGATCTTTTTCAAGACCGGAGAGAAGTTCCTGATCTTCCACCTCCTTCAGAGAAAAAGAAAGCTCCGGATGTGCGGCACAGAAACTGTGGATCACAGAAGTAAGATGGTACTGGGAGAGAAAAGGAAGAGTTCCGATATGCAGGACCTTGGATTCACTGTCCTTAAAATGGGACACTGCTTCCATAGAACGATGGTACTGTCTGGAAATTTTAAGTGCTTCTTTGTAAAAAAACTCTCCTGCAGGAGTAAGCACAGCTGTGCGTTTGCTGCGGTCCCACAGGGTAAGTTCCAGTTCTTTTTCCAGTTTCATGATCTGTTTGGAAAGGGAGGACTGGGAGATATGCATGGTTTCCGCTGCATCAAAAAAAGTCCGGGACTGGGCTGCACAGATAAAATAGTCGATCTGTTCAAGAGTCATGATAACACCTGCCTTTTAATTAATCATTCCATATTGGAAACAATTATACCATAGAAAGAATTGATTCACCATGTGAAAAAGAGATAAAATAACTTCAGAAAATAAAGAGAATGCAGGAGGTTTTTTATGGCAGAGAAAGTAAGAGATTTAAGAAGTGCCCTGGCACTTCTGGAACAGATGCCGGATCAGCTGATCGAGACAGATGTGGAAGTAGATCCGATGGCAGAACTTGCAGGGGTATACCGCTATGTAGGAGCCGGCGGAACGGTAAAGCGTCCTACAAAAGAAGGTCCTGCCATGATCTTTAATCATGTGAAAGGACATCCGGATGCAAAGGTGGCCATCGGTCTTCTGGCAAGTAGAAAGAGAGTTGCCGCTTTGCTTGATACCCGGCCGGAAAATCTTGGAAAGATGCTCTGTAAAAGTGTGGAGAATCCTATTCCACCGGTAGATTTTAAAGGGGATGCACCGTGCCAGCAGGTAGTGCATAAGACAACAGATCCGGATTTTGACCTTTATAAACTGGTTCCAGCACCAACCAATACGCCGGATGATGCAGGTCCGTATATCACACTTGGCATGTGCTATGCCACACACCCGGATACAGGAGTTCATGATGTAACGATTCACCGTCTCTGCATTCAGGGAAAAGATGAGCTTTCCATTTTCTTTACACCGGGAGCAAGACATATCGGAGCTATGGCGGAGCGTGCTGAGGAACTGGGACAGAAGCTTCCGATCTCTATCAGTATCGGAGTTGATCCTGCTATTGAGATCGGTTCCTGCTTTGAGCCGCCTACAACACCACTGGGATATGATGAACTGTCTGTAGCCGGTGCGCTGCGTGGAGAGCCGGTGGAACTTTGTAAATGTGTGACAGTTAATGAGAGAGCCATTGCCAATGCGGAATATGTAATTGAGGGAGAAGTGATCCCTGGTGTGCGTGTAAAAGAAGATCAGAACAGCAACACCGGATACGCTATGCCGGAGTTTCCTGGATATACCGGACCTGCAAGTGACCAGTGCTGGCTGATCAAAGTTACGGCAGTGACACACCGTGAGCATCCGATCATGCAGACCTGTATCGGACCAAGTGAAGAGCATGTTTCCATGGCTGGGATCCCTACAGAGGCCAGTATCTATGGCATGGTGGAAAAAGCAATGCCTGGAAGACTTCAGAATGTGTACTGCAGCAGTGCCGGCGGTGGAAAATATATGGCTGTCCTTCAGTTTAAAAAACTTTCTCCAAGCGATGAGGGAAGACAGCGCCAGGCTGCTCTTCTTGCCTTTTCCGCGTTCAGTGAGCTGAAAAATGTATTTCTTGTAGATGAAGATGTGGATTGTTTTGACATGAATGATGTTCTCTGGGCGATGAACACAAGATTCCAGGGAGATGTGGATGTGATCACCATTCCGGGTGTTCGATGCCATCCCCTTGATCCGTCCAATGATCCGGCATTTTCTCCAAGCATCCGTGACCATGGAATTGCATGCAAGACTATTTTTGACTGTACAGTACCTTATGATCTGAAAGATCGTTTCCACAGAGCACGTTTTATGGAACTGGATCCGGAGAAATGGCTGAAAAAATGAAAAAGAGAATTATAGTTGGTGCGACAGGTGCAAGTGGCCTGCCGCTCCTTGTAAAATGTCTGGAGATTATCCGGGAAGATCCGGATTTTGAGTCTTATCTGATCATGAGTTCCAGCGCAGAGCTGACTCTCCGGCAGGAGACAGAGCTGGAAGTGGATGATGTGAAACGGCTGGCAGATCATGTGTGTGCACCGGAGGAGATCGGGGCAAAACCGGCCAGTGGTTCTTTTAAAACAGAGGGGATGCTGATCGTGCCCTGCAGTATGAAAACGATTGCTGGTATCCACAGTGGTTATGCGGATAATCTGATCCTGCGTGCGGCGGATGTGACGATCAAAGAACAGAGAACGCTGGTACTGGCTGCCAGGGAAACGCCTTTAAGCGGAATTCATCTTCGGAATCTTTATGAGCTTTCTATGCTCCCGGGGGTGAGGATCATTCCGCCGATGATGACGTTTTATCATAGGCCGGAGTGTATTGATGATATGGTTTATCATATTGCGGCGAAGCTTCTGGAGCCGTTTGGGATTGAAGCGAAGGAGTATCGTAGATGGAATGGATTGTGACGGAGTGTGTGGTGGCTGCTGGATGCCAGCTGGAGATCAGTGCTGCATTGATTGGTGAGGATGTGCTTCTTTGTCTGCAGGGCGGAGAGAGGCCGCATCTGGGGTGTGTGGTGCAGACGGAACCAAGGGAATCCCTTTCAGGAGATGGTAGTGTGAGTGCGACTTCTTCGGTTTTGAATTTTCCGGGGCATAAGGATGAGGTTGTCTGCCGGTGGATGGCGGAGAAGATTTCGAAGGAGCTTGGAAAGAGAGTGGTTTGTACTGGGGGATTTCATAAAGATGGGATTTCGGCGGAGGAGATCCGTGAGGTGCAGATGGCGGTGGAGCAGTTGACGGAACGGTTAGTTAAGAGGTTACGGTAGTTTGGTGGATGAACGGACGCCCGGGAGACAGTATCTGTCCGGTTCTGCGGCTTCGTCGGGGGCTGGCATTTCAAACCGGAAGGGGACGGAAGCGAACGTGAACGTTCTGTCCTGCGTCCCTTCGTCAGTAAAAGTCAATACTCCACATCCACCCAATATTCTATTTATTATTCTCAAATATATCCTCACGGGTAATATTCTTAGCCCATTTTCCACTAAGATACCTCTTAATAACCCAAGGCCACTTCACAAACTCATCTGTACAGAGCAGAAAATACACCCACATAACCGGCAGCTTCAGTACAAACGCGGCGAAGAATCCAAGGGGCACTGCATATACCCACATATCGATCGTATCACAGATCAGGCCAAACTTCGTATCACCGCCTGCACGGAATACACCGGCGATCAAGGTTGTATTTACTGCAGTTCCCATAACGTAATAACAGTTGATCAGAAGCATATACTTCAAATAATGCATAGCCGTAGGAGTCAGAGAAGCAAACTTCATAATAAAAGGTGTAATAGCAAGAACGATCAGGCCGCCAAAAGCACCGGCGATCACTGTAAGTTTCAAAGTTTTGGAAGCATAACGCTTGGAACGCTCCAGATCTCCCTGGCCCATCACATTTCCAAGAAGGATACCACCTGCGCTTGCAATACCAAAACAGAAAACCGTACCGATATTACGGACAACTACAACCAGAGAATTGGCAGCAACCGCATCCGTACCAAGATGCCCGAGGATTACCGAATACATGGAAAAGCCAACACTCCAGGAAATATCATTGCCAAGAGCCGGCAGGGAAAGCCGTACAAAATCGCTGAACAACAGCTTATTTTTAATAAACATATATCGAAGATCCAGCCGTACATTTTTACTGAAGGCGGAAACGATAAAACATGCGATCAGTTCCACGGTTCTGGAAAGCGCGGTAGCAATGGCAACACCGGTGGCTCCAAGTTTTGGAGCTCCGAAAAGGCCAAAGATAAAAGTGGCGTTTAAAAGGATATTCAATCCAAAAGCCAGCATATTCATGGCCATGCTGACAGTTACCCGCCCGATACTTCGAAGGACGGCCAGATAAACCTCCGTCATACCCCAGCAGATATAGGTGATACCCATAATGCGTATATAAGAAGAACCTATGGCCAGAAGTTCTGGATCGTTGGTGAACAGTTTCATCATCATCTGCGGCATGGTAAATGCAACCAGAGCCACAAGAATAGAGATGATCATGGAAAAACGAAGTGCAATTCCCTCAATGATCTGAATGGCTTTGTAATCCCCTTTTCCATAATACTGGGCACAAAGCAGGGTAGCACCTGTACCAAGACCGTAGTATACCATAAACAGGACATTGGAATAGTTCGCTGCCAGGGAAACTGCGGAGATGGATGACTGACCTACAAAGTTCAGCATGATAACGTCAGCAGAATTGACCGCTGCACTGAGCAGGTTCTGAATGATAATAGGGATGACAAGCTTAACGATCTGCGGATAAAAGTCATCCCGCTGTGAAAGTTGATTTCTCATTTCCTCCTCCAAAAAAATACAACTACAGTAATGGGAGTGCATGTTTTACAAACAGGAAATCCACAGGTACTGTAATTGTGTCAGCTTTTGTAAAAAATATAAAGCAAACATAATTGCACGATAACACAGTTTACAGGCAGTGTCAATCGGCAAACTGCAAAATTGTTTAAACAACTTATGGGAAAATGACGAAGCCAAGTCCGCAGAGGAAACATCATGGTTTTATGCAAAAAAATGCATAAAAAATCAGATCACCAGTTGTTGAGATTTCCAATCCGTGATACACTGAATGCAAACCGTGAAACAATCGTGTTCATGAACATACAGCGAAGTGGAATAGAAAAATCCGCCTTGCGAAAGATATTTTCAGAGAAAGAGGAGTAAAGCACATGCCAGTTTTTGATTTCAGTGCAGCACCGGCAGACAAAAATGAGACAAAGAGCCAGTGCACATATACAACGTTTCGTTCCAATGAGACAAAAGCCACACCGGAGAAACCGGTGCTGATCCTGGATAACAGCAAAAGAGAGTGGAAACATCATTCCTGCGGATATTTTTCCAACCCTGCAAAGCAGACAGCATTTGAGTTCAAGGAAGAGGACGGTGTTTTTCCGGCAGATATCCTGAAGATCGATTCTCGTTTTACAAGTCTGATCAAATGGCTCGGAGAAAATCATATCAACATCCGTCTTTCAGGACAGAATACAGAAGAGGGATATGCAGTTTACAAGATCCGTGAGATCGCTTTTGGCGGCGGTACCAAGCTTTCTGCAGAGGATGGATTTCTTCAGTTCATGATCGAGCGTCTGTTTGCAAGCAGTGCGCCGGCAGAAGTAAATGAGGACGATGAGGAGGAAGAAGACGGTGATGACATGAAGCTCACCAGCATTCAGAGTATCACCGACTTTATGACCTGTGCCGGAAAGACCATGCCGGATAATATCCGTCTCTGGGCGAGAAGAAACCTGGCAGTTGCCCGCTCCCATGAAGTTTCCCAGGAGGAAAGACGCCATGCTCAGAGAGCACTCTCCATTATGATGAACATTCAGTGGAAACATAATTATTTTGAGTCTATTGATCCCAAGGAAGCACGTCGTATCCTGGATGAGGAACTTTATGGAATGGAACGTGTAAAACAGAGAATCATTGAAACGATCATCCAGATCAACCGTACCCATACACTTCCTGCTTACGGACTGCTTCTTGTAGGACCGGCAGGTACCGGTAAATCTCAGATCGCCTATGCAGTTGCAAGGATCCTGAAAATGCCGTGGACAACTCTGGATATGAGTTCCATTAACGATCCGGAACAGCTGACCGGAAGTTCCCGTGTCTACGCAAATGCCAAGCCTGGAATCATCATGGAGGCTTTTTCCATGGCAGGAGAATCCAATCTGGTATTTATCATCAACGAGCTTGACAAGGCTGCATCAGGGAAAGGCAACGGAAATCCGGCAGATGTGCTTCTGACACTTCTGGATAACCTTGGTTTCACAGATAACTATATGGAATGTATGGTTCCGACCGTTGGTGTCTATCCGATTGCCACAGCCAATGACAAGGCACAGATCAGTGCTCCTCTGATGTCACGTTTTGCAGTGATCGACATTCCGGATTACACACCGGAGGAAAAGAAGATCATCTTCTCCAGATTTGCACTTCCGAAGGTTCTGAAACGTATGAGCCTGAAGCCGGAAGAATGTATTGTAACCGATGAGGCGCTGGATGCAGTGATCAGGAAATTTGAGGACACCACAGGAATCCGTGATCTGGAGCAGGCTGCGGAGCATATCGCGGCCAATGCGCTGTATCAGATCGAGGTGGATCATGTGAAAGCCGTGACCTTTACCCCGGAGATGGTACAGGAGCTTCTGGACTGACGCAGAAATTTGTTTTAGAATGATAAATAAGAATGCTTCCGGAAAAATTTTCGGAAGCATTTTTTTACAAAATCAAGTAAGTCTCTTGTGGGGGTGCGAAAAGAGATAAGCAGTGGGTGGGGACTTGCCTGGAAATTATAAAAATAATCAAATCAGGGATTGCCTGAGAACACGTAAATGTGTATAATGAAATAAAAACATGTGCACGTGAACACGAAAAGCACAGGAGATGTTTTGGAGGGTAAAATATGGCAGTAACGTTACAGCAGATCGCGGAAGCGGCCGGGGTTTCAAGAGGCACCGTGGACAGGGCACTGAACAACAGAGGCCGTATCCGCCCGGAAGTAGAGGAAAAGATCAAAAAGATAGCACAGGAGATGGGGTATCAGCCCAGCCGCGCAGGACGTGCCCTTGCCATGGCAAAGCGGAAGATCCGTATCGGTGTGATCCTTCAGTATATGAAGACCCCTTTTATGCAGCAGGTTTTAAAGGGTGTCCTGGAAGCAAAAGAAGAAGTGGAGAGTTTCGGCGGAACGGTAAAGATCTATGAGATCGAGGGCGTGGAACCGGAAAAAGTAATGGCTGCAATGGAAGAACTACGGGAAGAGGGGTTTAACGGGATTGCTCTGACACCATCGGAAGATCAGCTGTTAAGAGCGAGGATTGACCAGTATCAGGAAGAGTATGGGATTCCGGTAGTTACTTTTAATGCAGATCTGGAAGATACGAAGAGGTTATGTTTTGTGGGACAGGATACGTTTCAGGCCGGCCGTACAGCAGCAGGCCTGATGGGAGAAATGACAGGCGGAAGCGGACAGGTTGCCATCATTTCCGGACAGGTTGCCAATCCTGGCCTGATCAGCAGGCAGAAGGGATTTTCAACAGAGATCAAGGAAAGTTTCCCGGGAATTGAGGTTGTGGATACAAGATATTCCTATGATGATGAGTGGGTGGCATCCAAGATCGTGGAAGAACTTCTGGAACTTTATCCGGAACTGACCGGTATTTATATTACGGGCCATGGCGTAAAGGGCGTCTGCCAGACTTTGCAGAAGCTTGGAAAAGACAAAACCATGCATGTGATCGCCAATGATTTCCTGGAAGAAAATCTGAAATGGCTGAAGGAAGGAACCATCAATTTTCTTATCGGACAGGATGCAGCCGTACAGGGGCATTCCCCGGTGACCATTCTGTTCCAGCTCCTTTTTGACAACAAAACACCGGAAAAGGAATATCAGTATACAGATATTGTGATCCGGACGAAATATAATATGGGTTAAGCAGATTCAGGAGGAAAAATGAATTATAAAAATGTAAAAATCGCAGAAGGCGCCAGGATCGCAAAACAGTCTGTGATCCTTGGGGATGTGACGATCGGCCGTGACAGCTGTGTGCTGTACTATGCAGTGATCCGTGGAGATGATGCTCCGGTAGTGATCGGAGAAGAGACTAATATCCAAGAAAACTGTACCATTCATGTAAGCCACAATATGCCGGTCCATATCGGAAACAATGTTACTGTAGGGCATAATGCGGTGATCCATGGATGTATCATCGGAGACCGTACACTGATCGGAATGGGAGCGGTGATCCTGGATGGTGCAAAGATCGGAAATGACTGCATCATAGGAGCCGGAAGTCTTGTGACAAAAAATACGGTGATCCCGGATGGTTCACTGGTAATGGGAAGCCCGGCCAGGATCAAACGAAACCTTACCTGGGAAGAAAAACTCGGAATCGTGGAGAACAGTAAGGAATATCTTTCAGTGTCTGAAGAGATGAAAGAACAGGATGTGTTGTAAAATAACAGCTCCAACTGCCTCGTAATGATCAGAAGCAGTTGGAGCTGTAACTTTGTTATATACGACTTTATAACTATGAATGTTTTACTTATCAATCACTTCTACTGGAGTATCGTCCCGTGCATCCAGATTATTGATGTATTTCTTTGTTTCTTTTACGATCACATTGGAAAGCAGCAGTACTGCGATCAGATTGGGAATGGCCATCAGCGCATTCAGGATGTCGGCTACGGTCCATACCAGGTTCAGGGAAATAACAGGAGCAATGGCAGCTACCGCGATGTACAGCACACGATAAGGGATGAGGCCTTTTTTGCCGGAAAAATACTCTACGCACCGTTCCCCGTAATATGCCCACCCAAGGACAGTAGAATATGCGAAGGAAATGATACCTACCACCAGGATCACAGGGCCAAGGATCGGGATCTGCTGAAATGCGAGGGTGGTAAGGACACCACCGTCAGTGATATTTCCCATGTCTATGGAAGGATTTTTCATAATGCTGGTGACAAGAACGAGACCGGTCATCAGACATACTACAACGGTGTCCCAGAATGTACCGGTACTGGAAACAAGAGCCTGACGTACCGGATTTCTTGTCTGGGCTGCAGCTGCGGCGATAGGCGCGGAACCCATACCGGATTCATTGGAAAAAAGTCCTCTTGCGATTCCATACTGCATAGCCATCATGATACCACGTCCCACAAGACCTCCTGCAGCGGCACCAGGAGTAAATGCAAGTTTGCAGATGGTTTTTACGGCAGGAATGATAAAATCGAAATTGATCCCCAGGATGACGATACATCCGATCACATAGAAAAATGCCATAAACGGAACAAGACGTTCACATACGGTTGCAATGGATTTGATCCCGCCGAAAATAACAAGAGCAGTAAGAACAGCCACAGCAATGCCGATCACTGCTGGCGGGATATGGAGGTTCTCGTTACATACCGTTGCGATGGCATTGACCTGGGTGGCACATCCGATCCCAAAGGAGGCAAAACCGCCAAAAAACGCGAAGATCAGACCAAGCCAGCGCATATTTAAGCCACGTTCCAAAGCATACATGGCACCACCCTGCATACGTCCGTCTTTGGTTTTGACACGGTATTTTACGGCGATGAGAGATTCGCTGTATTTGGTGGCGATTCCAAAAACACCGGTAAGCCAGCACCAGAGAACTGCACCGGGACCGCCAAGAGCGATAGCAGTACCGACACCGATGATATTTCCGGTTCCAATAGTAGAAGCCAGTGCCGTTGTCAGAGCTCCAAACTGGCTGACTTCACCTTCTGCATCGTGATCTTTGGTGACAGACAGGCGGATGGCAGTACCAATCTTTCGCTGGATCACCCCGGTGCGGATGGTCATAAAAATATGAGTACCCAGAAGCAAAATGATCATCCACCAGCCCCACACCAGACTGTCGATCTGGTTTATCACATTTCCGATTGCATTCATCATAGAAATCTCCTCCCTTTCTCAAAGCGAAATCCCTGCAGGACTGCAGAAATACCAACAAGAGCGTACAGACACAGGAAACATGTGCTGTACGCCCTTGTACGTTACGCTCTTTAGTTGTGATTATTACGTTGATTATACAGGAATTTTCAGAATGATGCAACAAAAAATATTTTACATCAGCATATAAATGGCAATGCATACAGAGAATACAGCTACAAATATCTTCAGCCCCTGAACAGGAACTTTTCCCGCGAAACGGCTTCCCAGCCATACACCGATCCCATGAGTCAGAACGATCAGTACCAGAAGTCCAAGGACTTCTGTCCAGGTAATTCTGGAAAGATAGCCGATACATGCAGGAATGGCAATAAACACGGAGTCAAAAAGTGCCACACCGACGGCGATCCTTGTGGACACTCCGCATGCTACCAGAAGAGGCATCACAAGGACCGGGCCGCCTGCACCGGAGAGAGAACAGATCGCTCCGGTAGTGATCCCAAGGAAGATCAGGAATCCCATATGGTCTGCAATGGATTTTGAACGTACAGGCTCAGAAGAGTCTGGGCTTTCATTTGAGGCAGCGGAAGCTGCTTTTCTTTTTTCATTCCACATCCGGACCAGAATGGAAGCACCGGAAAACAGTACCACCAGATAAAGGATGGTTTTGGCTGTGGATTTCTCGATCATGGACTGAAGGAATACACCGGCAATGGCACCGATGAGGCTGCCGATACCAAGTTTCAGAGACATTTTTACATCCAGATTTCCGGCTTTGTAATAATTAAAAGAACCGATAATACCGGATACCAGAAACGCAAGAAAACTGAGTGCCAGCGCATAAGTTACGTCAAAGCCAAGTCCGCCTGTGTACAGCATAGGCAGCAGAAAACCGGCAATTCCACAGATTCCGATGCATCCGCCAACTGCCATATTTGCGGCTGCGATGATCACGAGAGTCAGGATCGTTAAAGAATTCATTCAGACACCTCCCCGGAAGTAAAATATTTCTCTGCCTGCCAGAGGATCTTTTCCTCATCCAGGGTCAGTACCTGGCGGTTTCGCATCAGAAGTTTTCCGTTTACAATGCTGTCAGACACATCATTTCCGCAGACACATTCCAGAAGTGTATTTACCGGATTGTTTGTGGCAAGAAGATGTGGCTGGCGCCAGTTGATGGAGATCAGATCGGCTTTGAACCCTTCTTTTAATACACCGGATTTTTCTTCACCAAGAAGGTGAGCACCGTTTTCAGTAGCCATTTTCAGGATGGTTTTTGCGGGCATTACAGCTGGATCTGCATTTTTTACTCCCCAGAAAGAATTCATGACAGAACGGAAGATCTTCATTTCATTCCAGAGACTTAAGCCTCCATGTGCAGTTCCGTCTGTGCCAAGACCGGTGCAGATTCCCTGTTCCAGAAGAGAAGGAGTATCCGGCACACCTTTTCCGCAGTTACTGAAGGGACAATGAACAACTTTTACCTGATTTTCTGCAAGAAGAGAACGTTCGTGAGCAGACACCATAATGCTGTGGGCAGAAAGGAAATCCGCATTCAGAACCCCGAGAGAATCCAGATATTCCACAGGACGCAGCTGAAATTTTTCCAGAGTATAATTTACTTCTCCGGCATATTCATTCATATGAGCCTGAAAAAAAGTATTCCGCTCTGTGGCCCGTCCGGCAGTGGCTCTAATAAGTGCAGGGGAGCAGTTCATCAGTGCACGTAAGGAATAGAATACTTTCAGATTTCCCTTTCCGTGAAATTCATCAAAAAGACGGTCCTCCGATGCAAGAACTTCCTCCGTAGTCTGTCGTATGGAATCCGGAAAATTTCCCTGATCCATGGATGAATGGGAAAGTGCGCCGCGAAGGCCTGAAGCCAGGTAAACTCTGGCAGCTTCTTCCATAAAATAACTTCCTGCGTCCACAAATCCGGTAGTTCCGTTTTTGATCATCTCAAGGGCGGCAAGGCTGGCACTGAGACGCATTTTTTCCGGAGTCAGAGTGCTTTCAAAAGGCAGCATGATCCTGGTCCAGATCATGGGCAGTTCATCCAGTACCGCACCTTTGAGAAGCTGCTGCCCGGTATGCATATGGCCGTCTATAAGGCCTGGCATCCACAGGAGATCTTTTCCATCGATGGTTTCTGTGGCTGTAAGGCAGGAAGGCTCTTCAGAGGTGATGGAAAGGATGGTTCCGTTCTGGATGGCAATGAAAATGCTGCGCCGGATTTGGAAGTTTTCATCCAGGATGGAAGTGTTACGGATTAAGATATCACAAGTTGTTTTTTCGTTCATTTTTACCTCCCAGATTAAAGCTGATTTTTGAAATCTTTGTTTTGTGTGACAGGAAAAAACAGCCGGTCAGTGAAAAGACACCAGCCGGCCGAAGAAAGTCCATGAATTTATCAGATCACATGTGTCAGAGACAGAACAATCTGGGCGATGATAGCAGAACAGGTAAAGGTTCCGATCATGACCAGAGCCGCGATGAGAAGCATTTTCCATCCCTGTTTTGCAAACTCTTTCAGCTGGTCGCTGATGGAGATTCCGGCATAAGCACCAACCATGGTCAGCGGTGCGGTGAAATTGATCTTTCCGGCAGCTTCGATCACAAACTCACGGGCAGGGCATAACGGGCTTGCAACAAGAAGTCCGATAAGAGAACAGTAAGCGATCACCGGCAGCTTGAAAGGCACCAGTTTGCTGATCACTACCGATACAAAAGAAATCGCAAGGAGGATCAGGATGCCTGGAACAGAATCCATAAAGTTTACCTGAAATCCTACAAAATTGGCAAGGGCGATTCCAACACCTGCCACAAGAAACATTACAGCCCACTCAATATATCTCATTGTTATTTCTCTCCTTTTCCTTTTCCAGCCAGTTTGTCATGGATCGGACCAAGCTTTGGTTCCAGTTTTCCGTAAAGCCAATTACACAGCGGGATACCTACAAAGAGGGCCATGTAAATTCCATCGATGCCTGAAATAGTTTCACTGGCACTTGCAAGTGCACCAATCTGATCCGCCATTGCCGGGAACATTTCTGATAACGTAGCGGTGGCAGTTGCCATCATGATGCCGGCGCCAACACCGGAAGCCATACCAAGTGAATACGGATGAAAAAGGCCGGTGGAAGCGATTACGGTTGCCATAAAACCAAAGAAGATGGTTCCGACCATTCCGCCGATGATGTAAATGGAAAGACTTCCGCGTGCTTCAGGGGAGTCCGGTCCGAATACATCCTGCATCAAAGCCAGGTTCGTCTCGCGGTTAATGGAGTGGCAGGCACCGACAGCCTCACGTTTCAGGCCAAGGAGCAGTGCGATAGGCAGTGACAAAAAGATGGTTCCCAGGTTTCCGAACTCCTGAAGGAGAAGTGCCGGACCTGCGGAGATCACAGTCTCAATACTTGCGCCTGCATTGATGCCGAGCTTGGCGATAAAAGGACAGATACATACGATAACCAGTTTGGATGCAGCCTTTACCTCAGGCTTTTTGAATATCTTCAGGATCTGAGGTCCTGAAAGGATACCAAGAAAAATAGAATAAAAAATAGGAAACAAGATCAAAGTTCCTGGTCCCAGGGGAATCTTGATCTGTCCTATGGAATCAGCAATTATGATAAAGATCAGTGCGGCGAGATAGATTTTCCATTCTTTTTTCAGGCGCTCGCCAAGGCCTGAATACATAAACTCCTGTTGCTTCATTTCTTACCTCCCTAAAATGTATCAGACAGTTTTTCGGGGCTCCCATGTGTATCAGCAACAAGGTTGGATGCAAAAAACTGCTGGTAAAGTGATTCGGATGTATTCTATAACGATCCGGTACAGAGCTTCGGGCAAAGCAGATAAAATACAGTTGCCTGTCTGAACTCTTTACGGCGAGGATTGTACACTTTTGAAAAAGTAAAAAAAAGGACAAAAGGGACTTTTTGGAAAAAAATATAAATTTATAGAATAACTCATGGTATAATGAAAGAAATATTTATTATTGTTTTGTTGGAGGAAAGAAATGACACTGGAAGAACTGATCGAAACCTATCCGGAGGTAGAAACTTATTTCAAAAATATGCCGGAAGAACTGAAAACCCGCTACACCATCCGGAAATTTCCACCGGGAACTATCATCCATCAGAAAGACTATCCTCTGGATTATTTCGGGATCGTATGCAGCGGAGATCACCGGGTAATCAATGAATTTGAAAATGGAAATGTATTTATGATCGAAAAAAACGAGCCCATTGATTTTATTGGTGAAGTTACGATTCTTGCGGAAAAACCTCTCACATCCGTATCTATCGAAACACTGACAGAATGCGTGGTATTTATGATCTCCAGAGAAGATTTTGAGATGTGGATTGCCCAGGATATCCATCTTCTGCGCCTGGTAGCTCACAAGATCGCATACAAACTTTACCGTTCCTCCTACAACCGGGGCGCCAGACTTTTTTATCCTCCTACGTTCCTGTTCCTGGACTACATGCTGAAATTTGCCTCCGCCCACAACATCGAGAAAAAGGGCGAAGTTATCCTCCGGAAAACAAGGGAAGGAATCCGGGAAGAACTGGGAATGACTGTAAAAACCATCAATCGTACCATTACAAAACTGAAAGAAGATGGACTCATTGATACCCGCAAAGGAAAGGTAGTTATGTCGCTGGAACAGTATCGGATGGCAAGGGATAAGATTGGGTATTATGTGTCGTGAGAAATAATTATGGAAAAAAATATTTTTGAGATTAATAAAATCACCTGCTTTGTCTATGCAAATAAAAATCCGGAATATTTTCTGATTCAGCCAGTTAACGAACCGCATGCACAGATGTTGGACGGGCAGATCCGGTTTATGACAGAACACACAGAAAAGAGTTTTCTGGTGGCTGCATTTCTGGTAAAAGACTGGAACCAGGATCTGTCACCTTGGTGCGCTCCGGCGGTATTCGGAAAAGAATCCTTCGGAGAAGGTGCAGGCGAAACATTGGCATTTATAGAAAAAATGCTGATACCGGAGATCATGAGACGATATAAATTAGAAGAAGATATAAAAGACATTCCAGTAATTCTGGGAGGTTATTCCCTTGCAGGACTGTTTGCCTTGTGGAGCACTTACCAGGAAAAGAGTACTGTCAAATTTGCGGCAGCAGCCGGAATATCGCCATCCGTATGGTTCCCCGGATGGCTGGAATATGCGAAAACAAAACAGATCCGAACGAAACAGGTATATCTCAGTCTGGGAGACCGTGAAGAGAAAACCCGGAATGCTGTAATGCGGCAGGTCGGGCAGAATATTCGAGAAATGGATCGCTGGTACAGGAATAATGAGAAGATAGAGTGTGTGCTGGAATGGAATGAGGGAAATCACTTCCGGGATGTGGACGTGCGATGCGGGAAGGGATTTTTGTGGTGTATGGGGAAAATATGATATGGAAAAACATATGAAATTATAAAATTTATCGGCGTTTTCTTCCGATAATCTTATGGAAGAATAAAATAAGAAAGAGTGATATAAGTATGAGTAAATATATTTATAAACAGATATTAATAATAGGCCTTATTGGTGCAATTGTTTTTTCGTCCAGAATTACAGAATATCCGACAGAGGCTGCTACAACAAAAATTACATATAGAATTGAAAATAAACAGCAAATTAAAAAATCTAAAAAATTAACAGCGAAATATCTTTACCAGTTGCCGCAAATCAAAGGAAATAGTTCAGCAATTCAAAAAATAAATAAATCTTTAATACAAGATTATAAGTCGACTTTTCAATATAAAAAGAATTTATTTAATTATTTTGAAGAATTAAAGAATTCTTCTTATAAAAACATTTATTATACAAACAAATGTAGTGTGACTTATAATCGGAATGGTTATATATGTTTTAGATTCATTTCTAAATGGTACGCTGGAGGAGTTGGAGAAACCAGAGAATATGGTTTAACTTATCGTCTTAAAGATGGAAAGAAATTAGGGGTTCAAGATGTAGTTGCAGGGAAAAAAAGTTTTTGTATGTTTTGGGCCGTATATCCCCGGCGGAGGTCATGGACATGTCTCAATTGAATTAAAAGGGAAACTGTAAAATTTTTTATAAAATAAAGAGGAGAGCATTCACATGAAAGTACTATTACTAAACGGCAGCAGCCACCCCAACGGAACCACAATGGCAGCAATCAAAGAAATGGAAAAAGTTTTTCACGCAGAAAATGTAGAAACCGAAGTGATCCAGGTGGGCGGAAAGCCGATCGCGGATTGTCTGCAGTGTAATGTCTGTCAGAAAACAGGAAAGTGTGTGTTTAAAGATGACGGTGTGAATGATTTTGTAGAAAAAGCGAAGTCTGCAGATGGTTTTGTTTTTGCAACACCGGTGTATTTTGCACATCCCAGTGGAAGGATTTATGATTTCCTGGACCGTGCGTTTTACAGTGCGGGGAGTGATGAAGTTTATGATGCTTTTAAATTCAAACCGGGAGCAGCTGTGGCTGTTGCAAGAAGAGGCGGAACGACCGCGGCGCTGGATGGTCTGAATAAATATTTCGGAATCGCACAGATGCCGGTTGCCGGTTCTACATACTGGAACATGGTGCATGGTTTGTACGGGGAAGAAGCACCGCAGGATGAAGAAGGAATGCAGACCATGAGAAATCTTGCCAGAAACATGGTATGGATGATGAGATGTTTTGCTCTTGGAAAAAAAGAAGGGGTGCCTTATCCTGCGACAGAGACAGAAGCATGTACGAATTTTATCAGACGGGAAGATAACCAGAGATAATATTTTGTTATGTGAAGATGGTATAGATAAAAACTCGAATCAGGAGGCAAAAAATGCTGGAAGTGATCAAAAACAGAAGAAGTATCCGAAAATACAAAAACGCACCGGTTTCCAGAGAGCAGATCAGCGAGATCCTGCATGCAGGAATGCTGGCGCCGTCTTCTAAAAACCGGCAGCCGTGGAGATTTATCGTAGCTGCTGGCGCAGCAAAAGAAGAGGTCTGCAATGTGATGGAAAAAGGAATTTCAAGGGAAAAAATAAGCCCATTTATTCCGGACAGCAGACCATATATAACCGGTGCGGAGCATACCCTTCAAATCATGAGGCAGGCTCCGGTGATCATTTTTATTGTGAATGAAATTGCGGCCTCTTTTGATAAGACACCGACTATGGATGAGCGTGTATCGGAAATCTGCAATGCACAGTCCATAGGTGCTGCCATTGAAAATATGACACTTACCGCTACGGAGCTTGGGCTTGGAAGTTTATGGATCTGTGATACATTTTTTGCTCAGAAAGAGCTGAGCGAATGGCTGAATGGAGAACTCTATGCAGCACTGGCCATCGGCTATGCAGCGGAAAATCCCTGCGCCAGACCAAGGAAAAAAACGGAAAATGCCATAGAATGGCGAGAGTGAAAATGCTTTCATTGAGAACAGAGAAACAATATTTTGCGAATCAGATAATCTGGATACCTGATTATACAGAGGGAGGTTTTATGAAAAAGTTTTATTTGAAATTGGACATCTTGAATATGCTTTCAGATGAAAAGAGACGAAAAACTTTTGGGACAGAAGAAGAGAGCATGCTTAAGGACGCTTTTATTGACGCAGGAATTATTGACAAAGAAACTCTTGAGATGGATGCCATGGCGGAGGAACTTCTCAATGCGTACTTGATGAGCGAAAACAGAGTGATTCTGCATTTTCATGAAGAAAAAGAATATGTGATTCACGGATTTTATTTTGTGGATGATCTGATTACTATGGTAAGTGCCTATAAGGAGGGTGGAGAATTTCTCTGGCTGCCAACGGGAAATTATATTATCGGTGTTTTTGCAGATCTGTTAAAGGATATTGAAATCAAAGAAAAACAGGAAGAATTTACAGGGGATTTTTCAGAGTATTGTACAGAAGATAATTATAAAGAAATATTACCGCAGCAGATAACGGAAACTTTATATAAAGATATTTTGTTAAGTTCATCCGGGAAAAACGAATTATGGATGAAAGGACATGGGAGCAGTAAAGAAGATCAGTTTTTTATATATGTTGTTTTCAAAGATCAGAAAGCATACTATTACAGACAGGAAAATATGCAGTTTACATATGGATGTGCGGATGAAATACAGCTGATACAGATATTAAGTGGATGGATGCTGAAAAAACATCGTGAACTTATTATGGGGATGGAAGAGGTGAAGAAGGATGGAGTTTGATATTAAGCCATATGTTGTAAAAGATTGCAGCTCCAATTTTGATAATATGATACAGCAGGTCAGAAGTGTAAAGGATGGAGTCGGGCGGGTCAGAAGAAATATAAGTATAAATTCGGCTTCTACAGCAAATATCCGGACATCCCTTCGCAACTCCCAGAATAATATGGAAGCACTCATCGAAAAATTGGCATCTCTGGAAAACGGCCTGGATGTTGCGGTAGATTTATATTTAAGCTGTGAACGAAATATCCTGGGACAGCAGAATAATAATACAAATTCATCCAGTGGAAGAAAAGGATTAAGTGGCTGGTGGAGCAATTTTAAAGAATGGGCCAGTACAGGTGTGTGGGATGATCCGGACAAGGCTGCCCGGATAAAACGTGATAAGGCAATGGCGAAGGAACTTCGTGATCTGCTTAAATCTGAACGATTCAGTAAGAAGACATGGAAAAAGGCTTCCGTTGAGGAAAGAAAACAGATTCTGACGGAATTGTTTGCAGAAATGCAGAGGATTTATGGAATAGAGCTGACAGATATAACAATTCAGCCAATTGAAGCTGAGCCAGGTTATATTACATATGGATATTATATGGATTACAATAAATCTATGTGTATTAATGAGGATTTGCTTGCGGATGCAGGAAATTATAAACAGATTATGGACACTATGGCCCATGAAATGCGGCATGGGTATCAACATGCAGTGGTTGAAAATCCGGATGCGTTTCAGGTCGATCCGGGCACAGTAACAGAGTGGCGCAATAATATTCAAAATTATAAAAGAATAGAAACGGATGGTTTTAAGGCATACAGGGATCAGCCAATAGAAAGAGATGCCAGAAAATTTGCAGGTTGGGTAGTATAATATGAAAAAAAATATAATAATAAGCTTGGTGATAGGTATGGGAGTATTTGGATTTTTGGGAAGTGTATTTCGAAAAAATGAAGTAATGCCAGTAAAGGCAGAAAAAGAAATCTCCAAAAATAAAGAACAGGAATTAACCTTTGAAGGGGAATATGTTTTTTTGCAGAAAATATTAAACTGTGATGAAGACCATGCAGTTGCAATCGCAGATACTTTTGAAAAAGTAACAGGTCAGAAGCTTGAAGATGCAGAACTGATTTCGAAAGAAAAAAGAACGAGAATATTAAGGGTAACTTCCGATAAAAATGATTATTATTTGCAAATTTCAGGAGTAAATGTAGTAAATGAAATACGTGCAGATGCAAAAGATGGAGAAATTTTATATCAGATTATCTATTAAAAATCAGGTAAAATACTACAAGAGGGAAAATTATGAAAAGGAAAATATTGAAAATAACTTTTTTTATTGCGGCAATTAGTACAGGTATTGCTGTGAATTCAATAGAGAATCATGTCCCCGTCTTGTTCCATCACCGATTATCCGGAATATGACGAAATTGTAAATCAGTATTACAATGGAATGGTGCTGAACTGGTCAACGGAGGATTTCAGAGAACATAATCTTTGTTACCTGGCAGGATACGAGACCGGCGTGGCTCAGATCGGCTATTGTGCCAGGATCAGACCATTGCCAATGAAGGTTCCAGCGGAGCTGCATTGTCCATCTGGGGATATTATGATTTTGTTTCCGGTCAGTTGCAGTTAAAAGAAGGCATTTTTACAGATGGAGATAAACATCCGGAGAATCCGTATTTTTATACAACAACAACTTTTTATGAAGACTATTCCAATCCAATTTCTGAGGAAGAGGCAGAAAATATCATTAACAAATATACTTATGAGACGATACCATATATATCGTTAGCTGATATTAATAATCAGAGTGCTGTTGTAGAAAGCGGGACATCTTCTTTCTGGCAGCAGGCAGAACAGGAAGTAAATGAAACAGAGCAGCAGGCATCTGTTGCGGAATCAGGAAATGAACAGTATGAAATCTGGGACAGGTGTTTAAATGATGTATGGGGCTATCTCCAGGAAGCTCTTTCTTCTGAAGAAATGGAAACTCTGATACAGGAGGAAATGGACTAGATTCAGAATAAGGAGAATATTATAAATACCATAAAAATGCAGTCGGGAGAAGAGGCATTAAAAAAAGCAGCGGAAATTACAAGAGAAAGAGTGTATGACTTATTGAATATGCTATGATGCAACATAAATAAAACAGCTGACTGGATCCGGGAAGCTGTTTGAATACATTCCAAAGCATAAAATCTGTATTTTTTCATCGTAAGATGGAAGGGTGCAGATTTTTTGTTTCAAATGCAAAAAATGATATTGACAAAATAACGATATTGCGATATTCTGAAAAAGCGATATGCGTAAATAACGGTATTTTATAAGGAGGAACCATAATGTCTGTGACAAAAACCATGTACGTAAAAGAAAATTCATTTCGTAAACTGGATGACCCATTTAATAGTCTGGCGAAAAAATATGTGTTTTATGTAAAGATCTGTGATGTGCCGGGTGGGATTCCAATGGCGACCAATCCCCGTGACCAGAGACTTACATCCGGGGTCGCACAGGCAATTCAGGAATCCCTGGAAAGTAACGATGGCTATTTCCATCTGAAAAATCGGGGAATTGTCCTTTCCGCAAAGAGCTGTACATACAATAATCAGACAAAAGAAGTAAAAATTGACTTTGCAGACAGTATGCTTCATGGTAATATTGATGGTGGACATACTTACAAAATTGTATGTGAACATCGAGATGCCGATCTTGACCAGTATGTTCAGTTTGAAGTGATGACAGGTGTGGAAGATATTATTGAAAAGCTGGCAGAGGCACGTAATACATCGGTTCAGGTAGATGAAAAATCCATGGCCGAGCTTCAGCAGAAATTTGATCCGATTAAAGAGGGGCTTGAGGGAATGCCATTTTTCAGCCGGATTGCGTTCAAACAGAATCAGCAGGCTTTTGATGAAGAAAATAATAAAAGACTGAAAATGATTGATGCACGTGAGATTGTTTCAATTATCAACATGTTTAATATTGATAAGTTTAATTCAATGACACATCCGATCAGGGCGTATTCTTCCAAGGCCAAAATGCTGGAACTTTATCTGGAAGATCCGGAATCTTACCGCAGGTATGTAAATATTATGCCGGATATTTTTGATTTATATGATGCTATTGAGATGGAATTTGCGACTGCATTTAATGAAACCGGTGGAAGATACGGACGTAAAAAATATTCCGGATATAAAGACGGAAAGGTAATTGGCAGTTCGAAGTTTGGCCTTCATGAGATTTATTACAAAATTTCGGATGGACTGATTTATCCGACAGTTGCAGCTTTCCGGTCTTTGGTTATACTGAATGAACAGACAGGTAAATATGAATGGAAAAATGGAGTAAATCCAATTACTGTATGGGATAAATGCAAAAAGAATCTGACAAATCAGATTATGAATTTTGCATCTGCAATCGGTGATAATCCAAATGCAGTAGGTAAGGATTCAAATATCTGGAATCTTGCATATATGACGGTATTACTTCAGCAGGAGATGAACTAATTATGGAAAAAAAATTTGTCGTAAAACTAAAAGTGAAAGAAGCGCTGGAAAGCAGAAAACTCAGCCAGAAAAAACTGGCGGAAATGTCCGGGATCCGGGAATCTACAATCAGTGACATTGTGCGGGGCACCCGTACAGTTATTAATTTTGAGCATCTTTCCAAAATTGCAGAGGCTCTGGAAGTAACGGATATAAGAGAGCTGATTGATTTTGAAGACAAATAAGCATTCCCGTTTCAAATGCGTAGAGTATTAAGCAGAGGAAGAGGAATGTGAAATAAAAAACAGAAGAAGGGGTAAATACTATGAAAAAGAAAAGATTAGAGTTGGCAGTTCTGGTAACTTTTTTGGGTGCAGGTGTTGCGGTGTTTCCGGGCAGTAATGTTTATGCAGCTGAGGTAAATGAAATTTATAATGCAGATATAGATCCATATTTTGAAAATGATATGGAACTGTACTGCCAGTATGTGGAAAGCCATGAATTAAGTGATTATCTTGATGGCAGAGACGGAATCTTCGGAGATATCAGTTTCTCTGATATATTTGCGGAAAAAGTTAAAGTTGCGGATTTTGACGGAGATAACCGTGTAGAAGTGTGGGTAACGGGACCAGCTGCGGCTGCAAATAATATTGCGGGAATTCTTGATATTTCCAACGGAGAAGTGAGCTGTGTGTTTAATGGCTGGGGAAGTGAAGTTGGCAGATATACAGATCCGCAAACTGGTAAGACAGGACTTGTAATTTATGAAGGAAATACAGAAGGAGAAGAAGACTGTCATCTCCGGGAGAGTCTGTATGACGCGGACTGGAACAATGCTGCCATACTGTATGAAATGCAGGGCAGCCAATTGGAGGATACGGTCACATATACTGCTTATACAGATGGCAGTCAGCGCCAGCTGACTATGCAGGAATATGGTGATGAAACGGAAAATTTGAAAAACAGCTGTATAGAGACAGAGGCTGTGGCAGAAACAAAAAGAGAAGCAGAGGATGAGATTCCCCATATGGATAAACAGCAGGTTCTGGAATTTCTGCAGGAAGTATTATCACCAGGATCATCGGAAAACAGCGATCCTTCACAGGACAGTCCGATTACCAGCTATCCGGAATACGATGAAATAATCCGGCAGTATTATAATGGAGTAAATGCAAACTGGTCAATGTCGGATTACAGTGACAGAAATCTGTGTTATCTGGCCGGATATGAAATGAGCAGCAGTGACCTGGGATATTGTACTATGGATATTGATGGTGACGGTATTGAGGAATTGATGATAGGATCTGTTAATGCGGATGCAGATACATCCATGTTCTTTGATTTGTATACAATGGTTAATGGACAGAGGTCGCTTGTCATTTCCAGTGGAGAACGTGACAGATATTATTTATGTGAGGATCATACCATTGCAAATGAAGCTTCAGGAGGAGCAATGAGTTCCAGCTTTAAATATTATGATTTTGTTTCCGGACAGTTACAGATAAAAGAAAATGTTTTTCTAGATGGTTTTGATCATCCGGAAAATCCATGGTTTTATACAACAACAGAAGATTGTACTGATTATTCCATACCAATTTCTGAGGAAGAGGGACAGAATATCAGGGGAAAATATTCACATATGAATATACCTTATGTGTCATTGAGCGAAATTGGCTCTCAGACTGTTGCTGAAACAACGCAGCCAGAGACTTCCTCATACAGACAGCAGGCAGAAGAAAGTGTAAAAACAGCGGAACAGAAAGCATCTTCTGCGTTAACGGGAAGTGAACAGTATGAAATTTGGGATAATTGTCTGAACGAGATTTGGTCATATTTACAGGAAGCACTCTCTTCTGAAGATATGGATACATTGACACAGGAAGAACTGGACTGGATTACAGGCAAGGAGAACATTATAAATTCCGCAGAAAACCCATCAGCAGAAGAAACATTGATAAAAGTAGCAGAAATTACCAAAGAAAGAGTTTATGAACTGCTTGACAGACTGTCATAAAAGAAAATAAAAAATGCTCAGATCACGACGGTCTGAGCATTTTTTGAAGATTTGAGAAAATTTTGGATTACTCTTCCGGAATTTTCTGGATAATGGTTTTGTTTATAACGAGCAGGAAGGCCACAGATACGATCAGTGAAATAATTTCTGCAATGGGAAAGGCCCACCATACTGCATGAAGTCCGCCAATCGAAGATAAAATATAGGCTGCCGGTATCAGAACGAACAACTGACGCATGATGGATACGATCATACTGAAGATAGCTTTTCCAAGGGCCTGGAATACAGTTCCTGCAATGATACAGAACCACGCGATCAGATAGTGGATGCCGATGATCCGAAGGGCAGGGATACCGATGGCGAGCATATCGCTGGAAGCACTGAACAGTCCAAGCAATGTTTTCGGAATAAATTCAAAGGCAAGGAAACCAATAAATGTAAAACAGAATGCGATAAACATACTGACTTTGACAGTTTTAAGCATACGCTTTCTGTGGCGTGCCCCGTAATTGTAGGCGATGATCGGTGTAATACCATTGTTAAGTCCAAACACAGGCATGAAGAAAAAGCTCTGTAATTTGAAATAAACGCCAAATACTGCAGTTGCAGTAACTGTGAACTGTACCAGAATCAGATTCATACAGTAGGTCATGATGGAACTGATAGACTGCATGATGATAGATGGAATGCCTACTGCATAAATATTGCCAATGATCTTAAGATTAGGACGGAAACCTTTGAAGCTGAGCTGTACTTCATGATTAAATTTATGGTTGCAGGTTCCGGCAACGATGCAGGCTACACACTGTCCGATCACAGTAGCCACGGCAGCTCCGGTAACACCCATTTTCGGAGCACCAAGAAGACCAAAGATCAGGATCGGATCCAGGATGATGTTGGTGATGGCACCGCACAGCTGGGAAGTCATGCTGAAGATGGTTTTTCCCGTAGATGTGAGCAGACGCTCAAAGAAAAACTGTCCGAGCAGGCCAAAGGAGAACATCATGACTGTGCTGAGATATTCGACTCCAAATTTAAGGATTTCAGGATCTGCGTTATGTACCTGGCTGGCGTAGAACGGTTTGACTACGGTAAATCCAAGAATCAGAAATACCAGATAACTTAATCCATATAAAAATGCCGCATTGCTTGCTGTACGGTTGGCTTTTTCAAAATTTTTTTCGCCGAGAGATTTGGAAAGTAGTGCATTCATACCAACTCCGGTGCCGGCACCTACCGCGATCAGAAGAGTCTGCAGCGGAAAGGCCATGGAAACCGCAGTCAGAGCGTTTTCGGAGAGCATGGCAACGAAAACGCTGTCTACAATGTTGTACAATGCCTGTACCAGCATGGAAATCATCATTGGCAGAGACATGTTCAATACAAGTTTCCCTACAGGCATGGTGCCCATTTTGTTTTCTGCTATGGGAGCAGATGTACTTTTTTGATTCATACTTCCTCCAGTTTTTGTGTTTCTATAGTTTTTTCGTCTAATTGGATATATTAGCATGAAAATATACGGGATTCAAGAGCAGAGGATCATCTGTTCAAAATATTATTGCTATTCTGCAGGGTTTCTAATAAAATAAAAGAAAACATAAGAAAATTTTTACAGAATATGGAGACAATAAATGCAGAAAGCAGAATATCGTTACTATGAAATCTCACAGGATATGCCTGTTCTGGTGCTTACCGGGGAAAAATGGGAAACCGTTTACGGGATGGACAATATGCATTTTCATAACTATCTGGAGATTGGTTACTGCCATTATGGAAAAGGAACGGTGCAGCTTGCGGAGAGAGAGCTTACTTATGATGCAGGGACGATTACATTTATTCCCCGTAACATTCCGCACAGGACATGTCCGGATCCTGAAAAGGCAGATGAAAAGCAAAAGTGGGAATATCTGTTTGTTGATTCCGATACTATTTTGAAAAAATGTTTTGCAGATGTGCCGGAGAAGTACACAAAATTAAAAAAGGATCTGGAACAGAAAGTTTTTGTGCTGGATCAAAAAAGTAATAAAAGAGCAGTAGAACTGATGCAGATGATTATAGAGGAAGAACAGTGCAAAAGGTCAAACTATAAGTATGCAATATTGACTTTCGGGCTGAATTTGCTGCTGTTTTTTGACCGGCTGGATCAGAAAGAAACTGAAGAAAAACCCCTTTCGGATACAATGGATTATATCCGGAAACTGATCAACTATATGGAACTGCACTATATGGAAAATATCATGGCGAAGGATCTTGCTAAAAGCTGTGAGTTAAGTGAAACGCATATGAGGCGGATCTTTCTAGAATATACGAATGCAACGCCCCTTGAATATCTGAATCTGGTGCGGATCAATAAAGCCTGTGAACTTCTGATGAAAGGAAACTGTTCGGTGGAGAGCGTATCCGAGCAAGTCGGATACACGGTTTTGTCCACTTTTATGAGGAATTTCAAAAAGATCACCGGGCTTTCTCCAAATTCCTGGAGAAAAAAGGCGCTGGAAGATCCGGAAAACATTGGGGCATATCAGGTTTCAGTATTTAAAGGATGGTAAGTAACAGCGATAGAGATCAGCTACAAATAGGAGTGTGTAATTATGAAAAAATGGAAATGTTTTTTAACAGCGATTGTGATCGCGGCGGGGAGTATGCTTGTGGGATGTCAGGGATTTTCATCAGCGAAACCCATAGAGGCCATGTATATCCCGGCGGGAGAAGACGGTCACCTGATGGTAGGAGAGGGAACCGGAAATGTTTTTACTGTGACAATGCCTGAAAATATCCAGGATAAAACCGGGAAAAAAATCTCCGAGGATGATCTGAACCGAGGCGATATCGTAGCAATCTACGGCGACGGGATCATGCTGGAATCCTATCCTGGCCAGTATCCAGGCGTGACAAAGATCAAAGTTGTCAAAGAAGGAAAAGCATCCGATGCCGACCAGTATCAGGACATTCTCGATGAATTTTGGCCGGAAAAAGATCCCGGGGAACTGCCATATCTGAATGTCGGTTATCGGGCATCTTACGGTGAAGTCAGTGCTTCTGCCATGCAAGGTGGATACAGCTGGAGCTATGCGGACAAAGATGGAGTTGAACAGAATGAAACCGCAGACAGTGTGGCAGTTACTCAGTGGACAGAGCTTCCGGCTATGAATGTGGATGGAACTACAGATATGGAACTGTACTTTGATACAAAGCCGGAAAAAGTAACAGCAACCGCATTTCCGGCAGAACTTTCCGGAGAAAGCGATCCAGGCGCAGGAGCAGAAGCGGAAGTAGAAGAAAAAGATGGAAACTATACGATAAAAGATGTACAGAAAGACATGATCTACCTGATTCATGGAGAATGGGGAAATGGATGGGTGGAATTTGGATTTGAAGTGGAATGATAAAAGAAATATACAAAAACAAAAGAATGTGATTGAAATATGTTTAAGATTATAGAAGGTAATTTTAAGAAAGGTCAATACAGTGATGAAGAATATCTGGACAATTGGCCAATGCTTTATATTCTTGAAAATGGAAAACAGGCATATATTGGGGAGTCAACCCATGTAAAAACTCGAATGATACAACATGCAATAGCTGAAGAAAAACGTATTTTTGAGAAAGTTCATTTTATATACTCAAGATTGTTTAATCAGTCGGTAACGTTTGATTATGAGTCAAAATTGATTCAGTATATTGTTGCAGATGAACTGTTTCAGGTTACAAATAAGAATTTTGGAATAGCGGATAAACAATATTATCAGAAAAAAGAGTATGATAAAAAGTTTGAAGCTCTCTGGAGAAAATTACAGAAACAAAAACTGGTAAAGCATTCTCTTGAAGAAATTGAAAATTCGGATTTATTTAAATATTCACCTTATAAAGAATTAAACGACAGTCAGAGAAAAGCGGTGGAAGAAATTCTTATAAAAATTAAAGAAGGTTTGGTTCACCGTGTTGTAGTAAATGGAATGCCAGGAAGTGGGAAAACTATTGTTGCAGTATATCTTATGAAGTATCTTGCAGACAGTGAAGCATATGCCGGAAAGAAAATAGGATTTGTTGTTCCGCAGACATCATTAAGAAAAACAATGAAACAGATATTTAAGAGTGTTTACGGACTCTCGCCGTCACAAATCCTTTCTCCATCAGATGTTGCGAAAAACAAATATGATATTTTACTTGTAGATGAAGCACACAGATTACATCAGTACAGAAATATTTCTTATATGGGATCGTTTAAACAAAATTGTGAAAGGCTTGGCTTTACAACAGATGCAGATGAACTGGACTGGGTTTTGAAGCAATCGAAATGTGCAGTATTGTTTTATGACCGTATGCAGGTGGTGGGACCATCCGGTATTAATTTTGAGAGATTCAATAAAAAAATGGGAGAATCATTTCAAGAAAGATCAATTGTCTATTTTACTCTGATGACGCAGATGAGAGTAAAAGGTGGAAATGATTATATTGATTTTGTCAAAGATATTCTTTCCGGAAAGTGTTCCCATAAGTATACTTCGGACAAATACAGTTTTAAGCTATATTCCGATTTCAGCAAATTTGAAAAAGATATGTATGAAAAAGAAGCAGAAACTGGATTATCCCGAATGCTTGCCGGGTACGCATGGCCATGGATAAGTAAGAAGAAACATGAGTTAAAAGATATAGAGATCCAGGGGATAAAGAAAAAATGGAATCACTGTACGGAGGGCTGGGTTCATACGAAGGAGGCAATCAACGAAGTAGGGTGTATTCATTCGATTCAGGGATATGATTTGAACTATGCATATGTGATTCTTGGTAAAGATATCGGTTATGATAAAGTAACAGAAAAAATTATAGTACGGCCAGAGTATTATTTTGACCAAAACGGAAAGAGAACAGCTGGATACGAAGAACTTTTAGAATACATAACGAATATATATTATGTTTTGATGACCCGTGGAATCAAAGGAACATATCTTTATGTATGCGATGAAAATTTAAGAGAATATTTAAGACCGTACATAGAAGTGGAGGATTTATGAAACAGGAAACAATAGAAAGAATAAGAAAATTTACAGAAGACCGTGATTGGGATCAGTTTCATTCACCGGCAAATCTAGCAAAATCAATTGTCATTGAGGCAGCAGAATTGCTGGAATGCTTTCAGTGGTCAGATGAAGAATATGATTTGCAACATGTGAAAGAAGAACTTGCTGATGTAATGGTTTATAGTCAGAATTTATTAGATAAACTGGGACTTGACGCAGATGAGATCATTAATATGAAAATGACACAGAATGAAAAGAAATATCCTGTAGATAAGGCAAAAGGTAAATCTAGTAAATATAACCAGCTATAAAAATGTTAATCAGTTTTTTGAAACTTGAAATTTATGGAGGAATATAGGAATTATGATAAAAGTAGCCTTTTGCTGCCACGGCACTACCTTAGCAAAATTCTGAAAAACCTTGATTTTACAGTATATTTTTGAACCAGTAGGGATGTTTTACTAAGTTTTTACTAAAGAGGAATCCCTAGCACGAATTTAGAAAAGTAACATATAGTATGACCTTATTAATTGGTAGAACAATTGGTAAGGTCCTTTTTTATTTCAAGGAGGTTCAAAATGAAAAGTACAGCGTTAGGAGCAGAAAACATTATTTTTATCAGTGATGCACATGAAAAATTCTACTATGAAAAATTACAAGAAGTACGGTATCAGGATGTGTACCATAAGGCATTGTGTTATTGTCTGGGTATTAATGGAGATACCAGAAAAAATGCTGACAGAATTTATAATTTTAAAACGGGGTCTGTTAAAACGAAATGTTTACATGAAGGATGGCAGACAAGCGGTAGCTTAAAAGTGGTAAGGATGGCATTTAATCTGTACTGTAACAGCACGCCAAGCGTTTGGGATTATGAAGATGCAGAGGAACAGGTAAACGAGTGCAGACAGTATACAGTAGAGGATATCTTCTGCTGTGTATATGCACCATATTTTTGGCAGGCAATACAGATCCGTTATCCGGAATATGTAGTGTACAATCAAAAGTTACATGCCATGCTTGGAGGAATAGATTAATGCTGAAAGTGAGACTGATGGGAACAAAAAATGATATTGCATGGTTTCAGAAAATCCTGCAGCGTCATCCTAAAATTGAAGTTATGGAATTATCGGAACTTTATTCCAATAAAGGGACGAGCAAATATTATAGAGCTTATGCTGAAATTGAAAAAAGTAATGTAAATAAAAAATAGTAGAAAAACAGGAGAATTATATCATGTGCAAAATAATCGCAATCGCAAATCAAAAAGGTGGAGTAGCAAAGACTACAACCACTATTAATCTTGGAGTAGGACTGTCTAAGGTTGGAAAACGTGTAATGCTGATAGATGCTGATCCACAGGGACATTTGACAATGGGACTTGGTTTTCCAAAGAACTTAAGGGTAACATTGAAAACAATGATGGAAAATATCATTATGGGATTAGAATTTGATCCCAGGGAAGCAATTTTACACCATGAGGAAGGAATAGATGTAATTCCATCTAATAAACTTCTTTCGGGAATGGACATGTCATTATTTACGGTAGAGGACAGAGAAAAAGTCTTAAAAGAATATCTGGAACTTTTGGAAAATGATTATGACTATATCCTGATTGATTGTATGCCCTCGTTGGGAATGATGACAATTAATGCGTTAAGTGCAGCTGATAGCGTTTTGATTCCGGTGCAGCCTCAATACTATGCGGCAGATGGCCTCATGGAATTACTGAAAGTTGTGAAAGGCATTCATCAGAGATTTAATCCTGATTTACAGATTGAAGGGATTCTGTTTACAATGGACAGCAGTCATTATAATAATTCAAAGAGAAATAAGCAGGCAGTACGAGATGCTTATGGAGCAGAGATTATAATTTTTGATCAGACAATTCCAAGAACAGAAGCTCTTGCCGAAACTGCATCAGAAGGTGTCAGTATTTTTTCTTACGATGCAAAAGGAAAAGGTGCGTACAGTTATCAAGCACTTGTCCAGGAGGTGCTGAATCATGCGTAAACCTAAGAAAGAAATTCAGCTTACTTCTTATGATGAATTGCTTGGAATCAATGAAGCTGAACAGAATACTCTTAATCAGATTGTTGAAGTGCCATTAAATGAGTTACATCCTTTTAGAAATCATCCATTTCATGTAAATGATGATGAAAAAATGGCTGAAACAGTAGAAAGTATCAAGAATTATGGCATCTTAAATCCTGCATTGGTACGTCCTCGCGCAGAGGGAGGATATGAACTGATTGCTGGTCACAGGAGAAAACGTGGTTGCGAACTGGCTGGAAAAAGTAAAATGCCAGTACTCATACGGAACTATACCGATGATGAAGCCGTAATCGTTATGGTGGATTCTAATATACAGAGAGAAAATTTGCTTCCAAGCGAAAAGGCATATGCTTATAAGATGAAGATGGATGCAGTAAAACATCAGGGCATAAAAGACGAAAACGCAGCTTCTGTTGACAGTGCAGATCTGGTTGGACAGGCTGCCGGTGACAGTGGAAGAACCGTTCAGCGTTACATACGCTTGACCTGTCTTATTCCGGAATTGCTGAAATTGTTGGATGAAGGAAAGATTAATTTTACAGTAGGTGTTTCATTAACCTATTTATCAGAAACGGAGCAGATTTGGGTGAAAGACTGCATAGTGTCTGGAGCAAGCTCTGTTACAGGTTCAATGGCGACAAAACTGAAGCAATACAGCGATGAAGGTAATCTGACAGAATTAGCGGTACAGCTTATTCTGAATGAAAAGAAAACAGAGACAGGAAAAGTTACTTTAACTGAAAAGAAAATACGAAAGTATTTTCCAAAGGAATATAACAGAGAACAGATTGAACAGGTTATCTATGAACTGCTTGATAACTGGAAGAAAAGCCAATAACGAGGGAAGGAGGGAAAGCAAAATGGCAAAATCCGAAAGCACAAAAATAGAGTTTGGTTATTTTCACGATTATGAATCGGAACAGTTTGCTTTTTACCGTATTCCCAAAGTATTATTCACAGATGAATATTTCCGTAATCTGTCCAGCGATGCAAAGGTTCTTTATGGGCTGATGCTGGACAGAATGGCTTTATCTATCAGACATCAATGGTTTGATGAAGAGGGTAAGGTTTATATTATTTTTACTGTTGAACAGGTTATTCAGTATATGAATTGTGGAAGAGATAAAGCAATGAAAACGCTTGCAGAACTGGATACCAAAAAGGGAATCGGATTAATTGAAAGAGTCAAACAAGGATTTGGTAAACCGGATATTATTTATGTAAAGAACTTTATTTTAAGGACATCAAAAGATGTTAAAAACAATGATGAATCCGAAGAGAGTATTCAACAAAATCGAGAGGTCGAAGAAGTCGACTTATCGGAGTCGGAAAAATCGACTTATCGTGGTCGGAAAAATCGACTTCAAGGGGTCGGAAAAACCGACTTCAAGAGGTCGGAAAATACGACTTATCGTGGTCGAAAAATCAGAACTACAGAGGTCGGAAAAATCGACCCAATTAATACTAAATATAATTATACTGATATTAGTAATACGGACAGGAATAATACTGATCTTATCAATCTTTCAGATTCTTCCGAACAGCAGTCAATGGATTTGATGGAAGAGATGGAGTTATTCCAGATGAATACTGCACTTGTAAAAAGAAATATTGAATATGACTGTCTTGTACAACGATGCAGACTAGGGGAACAGCAACAGTTGGATGAAATTGTGGCACTAATTGTGGAAACAATCAGCATAGAACGGGAGAATATTACGATCAGTGGAGTGAAATACCCATATCAGTTCGTAAAAAGCAGATTATTGTTGCTGGAAGAAAGCCACATAGAGTATGTACTTGATTGTCTGCATGAGAATACCAGGGAAGTAAAGAACATAAAAGCGTACTTGCTTACCTGTCTTATGAATTCAATAACGACAATAGGCAATTATTACCAGGCAAAAGTAAATCATGATATGTACGGAGGTGGCATATGAGAGGAAAAGAAATTATAACAAAATTGATAATTCCTGGTGCAATAGCTATGATTATCTGCTTAATTGTTCACCCTATGTGCATGAATGGTGAAATATTAGACTGGAGAAAATTATTGCTTTTTGTGGGAATACCTTTCGGAATCCAGAAAATGTTTTTGCTGGTCGTTCCAAGAAATGTGGGGACAGGGGAAATGCTTGGTTTGGTGGTACTTAAACTGATGGTAGGAAGTTTGATTGGAATAGGGGTTCTTGCCTGGAGATTATTAGCTGTAGCAGGCATTTTGCTAAAAAACGGCATTTCTGGAATTATATGGATCATAAAAAGACTGAAAGAAATGGTGATCAAAAATGAGCGAAAAGCAACTGGAAAAATTGTATTATAGCATTTATCCAATGAATCAATGTGAGACACAAAGTAAAAGTTATGAAGAGACAAAGGAACTGTGTGAAACATTAGAAAAGGAAATGATAAGTCTAATGAGTCCGGATCTGCAGGCAATGTTTGAGGATTACAAGGAATATACTTTAAATCTTAAACAAACAGAACAGAGAGACGCTTACATAGATGGATTAGCGTTTGGGATTCGCACAATTTCGGAAGCCTTTTTACATGAGAACAAAAATAGAATATGGTGATTGAAAAAGCAGTCTGTCAAGGCTGCTTTTTCTGTACCGCTTACATAGGAGGATGAGATGTGATTGATTTGATAATTATTATTATGGCAGGAATAGTGCTTTTGTTTTTGCTGTCTTGTTGCTTTATGGTTGCAAGGCTATTGGATGAGGAAATATCTATGTATGGATATGAAGGAAAAGAAAACAGGGAAAGGGAACAACTTCCCGACAAATTGTCGAGAAGTTCAACAGATGAAAGACATGGAGATAAATGAAAAGATTCGTTATTTTCGGAAACAGAGAGGGCTATCGCAGGAGCTGCTTGCAGAACGAACAGGAATTAATGTGAATACAATTCGGAAGTATGAAATAGGCATACGAAAGCCGAAAGTAGAACAATTAAAGAAAATTGCGGATGGACTTGAAATTAGTGTAATAGAATTTTTGGATATTGAAATAGAAAATGAAGCGGACTTGATTGCTATGCTGAAAAAAATCAGTCCGTTTTTTAAATGGGACGGATTGCTTCATGTATTGGTGGGGGAAAAGTTTTTATGATTGGTGTTGGAAGTGCATTGGTATCACTGTTGCTGATCTTTGTTTGTTATTCACTGACACTGACAGCGAAAAGAGCAGATGAAAATTTATTGATGATTTGTGAAAAGAATCAGAAAAATGAAGAAGAGAGAGGAAACCGAGAAATGGAATCACAGAGAGACATTTTAAGAGTAATTGAAAAAGAAATCAAAAAAGGAAGTGCGCCAGTTGCATTTGCAGGTTTGGGGGTTTCCGAGGAATGTTATCATTTGGTAGATAGTCAGGCTAAGATGAACCAACTTTTAGATTATTTTTTTCGCAATGAAGAATACGCAGCTTTGGCAGAGCGGCAGGTGAAAAGTAATATCTATGCAGAAATGGGCAAAAGGCTGAATTTCCGTAGTGCCAGATCTGATCGAGACAGAAAGAATATGGAGGTAGCGGCAAAACGATGGATTAAGAAAAAGCATCCAACATTTGATGGTGATGTATATGTCGAAAATATCCGATGTTTTCTGGACATTTCCCAAGAAGAGTTAGAAAAACGTAAATGTACAGTCAATGAACAGGATACGACAGCACTTATTTTCAGCCAGAAACATCTTGAAGCATTATACTTGCAATGTCTTATGCACAGACGAAATGCGATGCAAGAGATTCCGGAATTAAAAGGTTTGTCAGAAACGTGCAACAGGATTTATAAATTGCAGGATGTAGATGTATTATTCCAATGCCTGCTGATGGATCAGATGGATTGGGAAGAAGAAAAGTTATATGTGCAGTTCAGCACAATTTATTTATTGAAGCAGACAGTGGAAAATTAAAACCCATGACTTCTCGACAATTTGTCGGGAAGTGGAAAGGAGTCAAATTCCAATGAAAATATATCTCCCCCATCTGTTAGTACCACCGTAATTTGCGGATCAGAATCGAAAGGAGGCGTGCAAATTGCAGGAAGAAGTTACACAGAAAACAATCGCATTGTCGGTTAAAACTGCAAGAGTGACTGCCGACGTGTTAAAAAATATGCTGCGGAAGTATCTGTCAGGACAGAAGCAAAAGGGAAAGAATCCTTACAAGGTTGGAAAACAGTCATACAAAGAACTGAAAAGCCAGGGTTCTGGTTTATCCAATATTGAAATCACAGATGGAAATATCAAGTCTTTTGAGCGTGTGGCGAAGAAATACCGCTTAGATTTTGCCTTGAAAAAAGACAGTTCGACCAAGCCACCGACTTACTATGTGTTCTTTAAAGGGCAGGATACAGAAATGATGAATCTGGCATTTAAGAAATATTTGGGTGTACAGATGAATAAAAAGGATAAACCATCTATTATGAAAAAACTTATGCACTTTAAGGATGCTGTGTCTAAAGGAAAGAACAGAGAACGAGCAAGAGAACAGCAGAAAGACAGAGGGCAGAGTTTATGACGGAGAAAAAACAGCAGCATAAGAAGAAAAGAGGAAAAGTTCAGCATATCAGAGGCTCTCCGAAAAAGAGAAAAATATCTGGAAAAGCTTTTTTTTCTTCAGAGAGTATCCCAGGAAAAATTCTTGCGGATGTGAAAAATCAGATTACGGATAAGGCAAGTGAATTGAAGAGGGCAGATCAGAAAAAGCTGTTTTTAGCTAATTTCCCCTATCTGATGTTTGCTTATTTTTTCAATAAGATTGCCTGGCTGTATCGGGTAAACACCGGAGCAACTTCCTGGGATAAATTTATGAACACTATTACTTATTTTGAACTGGCATTTCGGAATCTCTGGCCAAGCTTGAATCATATGGATCTGTTTTGGGGAATTACAGGAGGCGTGGCTGTAAAGTTTATTATTATTTACCGCACGAAAAATGCCAGGAAATATCGGCTGGGTGTGGAGTATGGTTCTGCCAGATGGGGAACAGAAAAAGATATACGACCATATGCTGATCCTGAATTTGAAAATAATATTATTCTCACAGAAACAGAGAGTCTTACTATGTCAAGCAGACCAAAGAATCCGAAATACGCCAGGAATAAAAACATTCTGGTAATTGGCGGTTCCGGTTCTGGAAAAACCAGATTTTTTGTAAAGCCTAACATTATGCAGATGCACAGCTCTTATGTGATTACTGATCCAAAGGGAACTGTGCTTCTGGAAGTTGGCAGTATGCTGGCAAAAGGCAGTCCAATGACGGATGAGAATGGAAAAATCATGCGGGACAAAGAGGGAAAAGTTATATATGAACCGTATAAAATCAAAGTTTTGAATACAATTAACTTCAAAAAATCCATGCACTATAATCCATTTGTATATATCCGCAGTGAAAAAGATATTCTAAAACTGGTAACAACCATTATTGCTAATACCAAAGGTGAAGGGCAGCAATCAGGTGAGGATTTTTGGGTAAAGGCGGAAAAACTCTATTATTGTGCCCTGATTGGCTATATCTGGTATGAAGGCAGGGAAGAAGAAAAAAATTTTAATACTCTGTTGGAAATGATCAATGCGTCAGAAGCCAGGGAAGATGATGAGAATTTCAAGAATCCAGTAGATCTGATGTTTGATGAACTGGAGCAGAAAGACCCGAACCATTTTGCGGTAAGGCAGTACAAAAAATACAAGCTGGCCGCCGGTAAGACAGCAAAATCTATTCTGATCAGTTGTGGTGCAAGACTCGCACCCTTTGATATTGCGGAACTGCGGGAGCTTATGAGTTATGACGAACTGGAACTGGATCTGGTTGGTGACAGGAAAACTGCATTGTTTGTTATTATTTCAGATACCGATGATACCTTTAATTTTATTGTTTCTATTATGTACACACAGCTTTTTAATCTGCTCTGTGACAGAGCTGATGATGTATATGGAGGCAGACTTCCAATTCATGTGCGGTGTCTCCTGGACGAGTTTGCGAACATCGGACAAATTCCTAAATTCGAAAAACTGATTGCTACGATTAGAAGCCGGGAAATCTCAGCTTCTATTATTTTGCAGTCAAAGTCTCAGCTTAAGGCAATTTATAAGGATAATGCCGATACCATCGAAGGGAACTGTGATACGACCTTATTCCTGGGTGGAAAGGAAAAAACGACATTAAAGGAAATAGCGGAGATTTTGGGAAAAGAAACCATAGATCTGTATAACACATCGGATACGAGAGGCAGTCAGCGGTCTTATGGAATGAACTACCAGAAAACAGGAAAGGAGTTGATGAGCCAGGATGAAATAGCAGTTATGGACGGAGGAAAATGTATTCTGCAGGTGAGAGGTGTCAGACCATTTTTCTCAAATAAATACGATATTTGCAAACATAAAAACTACAAATATCTGTCCGATTATGACAAAAAGAATACCTTTGATATTGAAAAATATCTGAGTACTAATCTGATACTGAAACCAGAGGATGAAGTGGAACTGTATCAGATGTAACTTCTCGACAAATTGTCGGGAAGTGGATCATGGGAGGAAATCATGAATAATTTGGAAAAAAGGAACAGTCGGTATCCATCGACGAAAATGAATATACCGACTGTACGTGTGAGGAATTTTCCAAGTAGAAAATCCTATGCTTAGTGTAGCACAAAAGGCAGGGGTTATATAGTGTTTTCTTCCCTTTCTGGAAAAAATCTAAGAAAGGACTGGAAAATGTAAGTTTTCCAAAGGTACACTTATGGCATTTTTTACAACGGCAATTACGACCTTAAAAACATTGGTTTGTGCGATCGGAGCCGGACTTGCAGCCTGGGGAGTGATCAATCTGCTGGAAGGATATGGAACGGACAATCCGGGTGCAAATGCTCATGTACGGTAAGGAAGCAAGCAACCGAAAACAAGAGATAGACCGCCAGCACTACACTATTCCGAACCAAAGACCAAAAGATAAGCATTGTGGGAAAATCTAAACTTTTGGATTTTCCTACAATGCCGACTACGGCGGAATCCTTCCCACTCCTTATATCTTTATTTCCGTATACATTGAATTTGTATTTAGTAAATGCTATAATGTCCCTATTCAAATTATAAATGTGTTGAATTAGTTACATGTACATATTTTTTGTGCCGCATAAATACCCTGTTGAGGTTGTCGTTCTTTGTCCAGATGTGGAAACAATAAAAGGAAGGGAACGATACAGGGAGAAAACAGGCTATTCCGGCTTTACGGTTGAAACCTTATACGATACATTTATGCAGACAACACCACGGATCGGCTTTTGGCTGGACAATTCCAACCAAACACCACAGCAGACAGCAGAAACCATTCTGAACGCCAGAAAGTCGGTATGATTGTTACATATAAGGGGAAGAAAAATTTCTTTTAGGTACTTTCTTTCCTAAAACTAATGTGATATAATAGCATCATTCCAAAAAAGGAGTAAAAAATATGCGGCAAGGTATTCTTAAATAAAACTATAATCAAATAGTGGGAACAAAGGATTATGATAGTCCCTTTTGTGGGGGCTTGGTTTTTTGTACCCAATTTAAGAATACTTTTGCCTTATCAATTTTGACATATCCGAAAAACAGCAATCACAAACAGGTGTATGCTGTATATGTGTATGTCCGCAAATTATAATCCCCAGTGGTAAAAGTATTTTACTGCTGGGGATTTTTATGCCCTTTTGGGGCTGTAAAAGGAGGACAATCACATGAAAATAATCAATATTGGAATTCTCGCCCATGTAGACGCAGGAAAAACAACATTGACGGAAAGCCTGCTGTACACCAGTGGAGCGATTGCGGAACAAGGAAACGTGGATAAAGGAACTACAAGAACAGACACTATGATTTTGGAACGGCAGCGCGGAATTACCATTCAGACAGCGGTTACTTCTTTTTGCTGGAATGATTATAAAATCAATATCGTGGACACTCCCGGTCATATGGATTTTTTAACCGAAGCATACCGCTCTTTATCTGTCCTTGACGGAGCTGTTTTAGTCATTTCGGCAAAAGACGGCGTACAGGCACAAACCCGTATATTATTCCATGCGCTTCAGAAAATGGACATTCCGACAATTATCTTTATAAATAAGATAGACCAAAATGGGATCGACCTGCGGCGTGTTTACCAAAGCATTAAAGATAAACTTACCAGTGATATGATTGTCATGCAGGAGGTTTCCCTGTCGCCAAAGATAACCATGACCGATATTTCTGATTTGGACAAATGGGATATGATTATTTCCGGAAGCGATGAACTATTAGAACGATATGTTGCAGAGGATTCTTTGGATATACAGGAATTACAATATGAAAAGTGCAAAAGAACCAGATGCTGCTCTTTGTTTCCTGTTTATCATGGGAGTGCAAAAGACAATTTAGGAACAGAAAAACTGATTGAAGCGATTACAGAAACTTTCATTACAGAAACAGACGATATTCAGTCTGAATTATGTGGATATGTTTTTAAGGTTGAGTATACAGAGCGGAAAAAACGGCTTTCTTATTTACGCCTGTATCATGGGACGCTCCATTTACGGGATACCCTGCTGCTGTCAAAAAAGGAAAAAATAAAGATTACAGAAATGTGTATTCCGTCAAATGGTGAAATCGTCCCGGTTGACCATGCCTGTCCGGGAGAAATTGTTATTTTAGCTGATGATACTTTGAAACTGAACGACATTCTGGGAAATGAAAAACTCCTGCCTCACAAAACACGGATTGATAATCCCATGCCATTACTTCGGACAACGGTAGAGCCGCAAAAGCCGGAGCAAAGGGAAGCCCTGTTAAATGCCCTCACAGAGATTGCTGATACAGACCCTCTTTTGCATTTTGACATTGATACTGTTACACATGAGATTATATTATCTTTTTTGGGAAAAGTACAGTTAGAAGTTATTTGTTCGCTATTAGAAGAAAAATATCATGTGGGCGTGGCTATGAAAGAGCCTTCGGTTATTTATCTGGAAAGACCGCAAAAAAAAGCGAGCTACACGATTCATATTGAAGTGCCGCCGAATCCGTTTTGGGCATCTATTGGTTTGACTGTAACACCGCTTCCTGTTGGAAGCGGAACACAATATAAAAGCGAGGTATCTCTCGGCTATTTAAACCAAAGTTTTCAAAATGCCGTCATGGAGGGTGTGCGTTATGGAATGGAGCAGGGCTTATATGGCTGGGGAGTGACAGACTGCCAAATTTGTTTTGATTATGGAGTTTATTACAGCCCGGTCAGCACCCCCGCTGATTTTCGTTTTCTTGCGCCTGTCGTGTTGGAGCAGGCATTGAAAAAAGCAGGAACACAACTGTTGGAACCATACCTTTCCTTTACCCTTTTTGCACCGCAGGAATATCTTTCACGGGCTTATAATGACGCACCAAAGTATTGCGCAATCATTGAATCAACCAGACTTGAAAAAGATGAAGTTATTTTTAAGGGGGAAATCCCTGCCCGTTGTATTGGTGAATATAGAAATGATTTGAATTTTTATACAAATGGAAGAAGTGTCTGCATTACAGAATTAAAAGGGTATCAGGAAACTTCCGGCGAGCCTGTGTTTCAGCCACGCCGCCCGAACAGCCGTTTAGACAAGATCCGGCATATGTTTCAGAAGATAATGTAACATCTTGCGCAATGCAAACGTTCATTGCTGGCTATTGCGAAATATCATTGATAAAATCAGCATCAGAGAGGAGGAACCATTTTGAACCAGAAACAGACGGATATTACAACAGGAAAGCAAATACGTCATCTGCGAACACAATCGGGAATGACACAGGAAGAACTGGCTGGGAAATTGAATGTTACCCGGCAGGCGCTATCGAATTGGGAGAGAGATGTTAATGAACCCGATTTAAATACGTTGAAAAAAATTTGTTTTCTTTTTGGAGTCCACATGGACGATTTTGCGAAGGAGGTAATAACAAAAATGGAAACATGTGAAAAAAAGAGAAACGACAATTTAATAAGTATGATATGGCAATTGGACTTTTTTATGGTGTCGGGATATTTCTTGGCATTGGTATTTTCTTTGTTGGCGGTTTTATGACAATGTCGGGTGCAGGGTGGGGAGCATCACTATTTGGCGGTGGCTGTTTTTCTCTTGTATTTGGCTTGATATGCCATGCAGTTATTACATTGAGAAGAAATGACAAATGATGACATATCCTGCTTTCTAGTCTTTTCGGTCATATCGCGTAAAAAAGCCGCTGCTTTTGGCTTTCCAATAGCGGCGGCAAAGGGAAATATCCTTTGAATACCTTACAGAAGAAAAGTTTTGCAGCATTATAAAAATAAAAGCCTATACCATTTTGGAAAGAAAAGATACATAATAGTCAAGACGGCAACAATCAGAAGTTATGGAGGGTAACAATGGAATATAGTAAGGAAGATTTAATGGAAGCAAAAAGGCAAATTTTGGGAGTGGGAGAGAACATGGGAACAGAGGAAAGCAAAAAGATCTGGGAGAAAAACGCACAATTTTGGGATGATGCAATGGGTGACGAATCCAATGAATTTCACAGAGAGGTAGTACGTCCCAAAGTAACGGAACTTCTCTCTCCTGATCCTTCGGATTACATTTTGGATATTGCGTGCGGCAATGGAAATTATTCTTCGTATCTTGCACAGAGAGGCGCTTCGGTCGTCGCTTTTGATTACAGCAAAAAAATGATAGAATTGGCTAAAAGACGGCGATCACAATATGCAAAACAAATTGAGTTTTGCGTAGCGGATGCGACCAATAGAGAAAGCTTATTAGGATTAAAAAGAAATCGAGCCTTTACGAAAGCAGTTTCTAATATGGCAATTATGGATATTACGGATATTGAACCGCTTTTTATGGCTGTTTATGAACTATTGGAGGAAAACGGGATTTTTGTCTTTGCAACGCAGCACCCTTGTTTTATCACATTGACTGAAAAATATATGACACCGCACAGTTACTATGATATAGCGATCGAAGGGCAGCCGGAGGAGCAGATTTATTATCATCGTTCCATACAAGATATTTTTAACCTTTGTTTCAGAGCTGGATTTGTCATTGATGGATTTTATGAAGAATGTTTCAAAAACAATAAAGAAATTCCTATGGTAATGATAGTAAGGCTTAAAAAGGTAAAACGTGATAGCTTAAAATAAATTCAAGTTTGCCGGATAAATAGCAAACCCGGCCGAGCCAGTCAACGGTCAAGATGAACGGGCTTCGCCCGCCGTTGACAGCCCCGCCCGGTTTTGCAGTTAGGCAGTCAAGGAGCGACAGCCTAAAGTGCTGCCGCCCCTTACTATCATAAAAAGCAACTACTAACCAGCCACAGCCCTTTTGGGAGGAAAGGGGGATTTTCCATGACCTGTACAGAAGAATATCGGGAACATATCGAGTACACTTTCCATGCCTTTTGCAAAGTCGTTATCCGAAATGCAACGATCAACGCAGCGAGGACACGGAGCAGGAAGCACAAAAGAGAAATATCCCTTGAATACCTCACAGACGAAAAGCACTACCCTTTAGGCACGACAGATGAATATTTCCAAGCCCCGGAGCCGGACGAGGAATACATACTTACCCTTTGCGGCGATACGGTCATTTTCAGCAGCGGTTTACTTGCGGAAGCCCTGTCACGGCTGGACGAACGGGAGCGGGAAATGATTTACCTGTCCTTTTTCAAGCGTATTCCACAGCACGAAATTGGCAGACAGTACGGGCGCAGCCGCAGCACAGCGGGCTACCATATCCGAAAAGCCCTACGGCAGCTCCAAGCGGAAATGGAGGGAATGGCATATGAGAAATAATAGGCTTCTCCCCTATGAAACAATCGTCCAAGCCGCCAGCGGGGAGCCGGAAGCGGTGGGAACTGTATTGCAGTATTACCGCCGCCGCATACAATGTGCCGCCCGTGTGAATGGACGGGTAGACCAAGATACAGAGGACTACATCACCCAGACGCTTCTCACAGCTATTTTCAAGTTCCGCTTTGGGAGATAGCCCTACCGCCTACAACTGAATAACCGCCGCTTCGCCGGCAACCAGAAAGCAGTAAATCTATTCAACAGATTTGCTGCTTTTTTTCGTTCCTGTTTGGCATTTTTGAAAATCCCCAGTATGAAAAAACAAAAGGGAAAATAGCCGCCGCAGTTGGCAAAATCCCTTACTTATCCGTAGAGGGTATCAAAGAAAAAAATACTGCCATTGTCCGCCTATTCCGGCTTGCGTGGTGTTGTAGGGAATAGAGGGGAAATTCTAAAAATCTCCGTCCATTTTGCTTTGCGTGGTGTTGTAGGTAGTGAAAGGAAAATTTTCAAGATAAGCCGGAATAGCGGGTAGCAAAGCCCTTTTGAAACGTTTTGTTAGCGGAAAGGACGGGAGCCGGGGAACGCCGGAGTTTTTCAGAGCAAGATTCTACCGAGGTGCCAAAATTCGCTCTCCGCTTATTTTTGCCCCTGCGGGAATCTTGTTGGGGAGTGCCTTCCCCAAACCCTGCTATGCGCCCTGTCGGGCGAGAAAGGAGGTCACAGACCATGCGAAAGAAATACAATACGCCCCACCGCCGTCATGTGGTAAAGACCCGCATGACCGATGAAGAATACGCCGACTTCACCGGGCGGCTGGCGGCTTATGAAATCAGCCAGTCCGAGTTTATCCGGCAAGCCATACGGAAAGCGACCATACGCCCCATTGTCACCGTTTCCCCGGTCAATGACGGGCTGCTTGCCGCCCTCTCCAAGCTCACGGCAGAGTACGGGAAAATCGGCGGCAACTTAAACCAGATTGCCCGGAGCCTGAACGAATACGGAAGCCCCTACCGGGGGCTGGAAAAGGAAGTGCGGGGAGCCGCCGCCGACCTTGCCGCCTTGAAGTTTGAAGTCTTGCAGAAAGTAGGTGAAGCCGTTGGCGATACTCAAACATATCAGCTCTAAAAATGCCAACTACGGGGACGCTGAAAAATACCTCACATTCGAGCATGACGAGTTTACCATGAAGCCCACCCTTGACGCAGACGGGCGGCTCATACCGAGGGTAGACTACCGCATATCCTCTCTGAATTGTGGCGGGGAGGATTTTGCCGTTGCCTGTATGCGCTCCAATCTCCGCTACGGCAAGAACCAGAAACGGGAGGACGTAAAGAGCCACCACTACATCATCAGCTTTGACCCACGGGACGGCCCGGACAACGGCTTGACCGTTGATCGGGCGCAGGAGCTGGGCGAGAAGTTCTGCGCCGAGCATTTCCCCGGACACCAGGCCCTTGTCTGCACCCACCCGGACGGACACAGCCACACCGAAAATATCCATGTGCATATCGTCATTAACAGTCTGCGGATTGCGGAGGTTCCCATGCTGCCCCACATGGACAGGCCAGCGGACAGGAAAGCAGGCTGCAAGCACCGCTGTACGGACGCAGCTATGAACTATCTGAAAGCCGAAGTTATGGAGATGTGCCACAGCGAGGGGCTTTACCAGATAGACCTTTTGAACGGCAGCAAAGAACGCATTACCGAGCGTGAGTATTGGGCGCAGAAGAAAGGACAGGCTGCCCTTGACAGAGCCAACGCCCCTATTGCTGCGGACGGTATCGCGCCCCGGCAGACCAAGTTTGAAACGGATAAGGCGAAGCTGCGCCGGACTATCCGGGAAGCCCTTGCCGCTGCTTCCGGCTTTGATGAGTTTGCCGCCCTGCTTCTCCGGCATGGTGTGACCGTCAAGGAGAGCCGGGGGCGGCTAAGTTACCTCACGCCGGACAGGACGAAGCCAATTACCGCCCGGAAGCTGGGGGACGATTTTGACCGGGCTGCTGTCCTCTCCGTTTTGGAGCAGAACGCCGCCAGAGCCGCCGAAAAACCCGCAGCCATAGCGGAATACCCCGGCAGTATCAAAGACCGCTTACGGACGAAAAAAGAAGCGAAAAACGCCCCGAACAATGACGCTGTACAGCGCATGGTAGACATAGCCGCCAAGCGAGCCGAGGGGAAAGGACGGGGCTATGAGAAGTGGGCGACCATGCACAACCTCAAACAGATGTCGGCTACCCTCATGCTCTACCAGCAGTATGGCTTTTCTTCCCCGGACGAGCTGGACGCTGCCATTTCCGCAGCCAACACCGCCACGCAGGAGAGCCTTGCCGGACTGAAAGGGCTGGAAGCCGCTATCCGGGAGAAAAAGGAATTGCAGCGCAACCTTTTGGGCTATATCGGCACGAAGCCCGCCCGTGACGGTCTGAAAGCGCAGAAATCGGAGAAAGCCCGGAGAGCCTACCGGGAACAGCACGAAAGCGATTTTATCATAGCGGACACAGCCGCCCGTTATTTCCGGGAGCATGGAATAACCAAGCTGCCAGCCAGCAAAGCCCTGCAAAGGGAGATTGAGCAGCTTACCGTCCAGAAGAACGCCGGATATAACGACTACCGGGAGAAACGCCAGCGGGCGCAGGAGCTTCAGACAGTCAGACGCAATATCGACCAGATTTTAAGGGGCGCACCGAGCCAGCAGAAAAAGCGTGAACAGGAGCGTTAAAGACCGCCCCGAAATGATACCGAAACCCTACAAAAATACAGGTATGATATGAACCCTTACCGCAATACTCCCCGACTTCCAAACGGGGCTTACAGGGCAGAAAAAGCCCGAAAATGATACCGAGAACATACAGAAAATGCCCCCTATCCCGCTACACCGATAGGAACGGCAGAAAGGAGCTTACCATTGCCGAGAATGAGCAAGAAGCGGCGGCTGGAATGGTCTTTCTTCCTCAACCACCGCAACCGTATCACTTACAACGACCTATGCCGGGGCTGCACCCGTGACTGCAAACAGAGCTTCCGGGCGGTTATCATACTATGCCCTCGCTATTATTCCAAACGCTGGAAAAAGGAGGACGCAGCCTATGGCAGATAACCGCAAATATTACTACCTCAAGCTGAAAGAGAGCTATTTTGACGATGATGCAATCGTTCTGCTGGAAAGTATGCAGGACGGCGTTATCTATTCCAACATTCTCTTGAAGCTGTACTTGAAATCGCTGAAAAACGGCGGGAAATTGCAGCTTGACGAGAATATCCCCTACACCGCCCAGATGATTGCGACCATTACCCGCCAGCAGGTAGGTACCGTAGAGAGAGCTTTGAAAATCTTTATGAAGCTGGGGCTTGTGGAGCCTTTGCCAAGCGGCGCACTCTACATGAGCAACATTGAGCTTTTAATCGGCCAGTCCTCTACCGAGGGGGAGCGCAAGCGCAGGGCGCGGCTGGCTTTGCAGGAACAAAAAGCCCTGCCGCAGACAGGGGCGGACAAATGTCCACCATATCGAGCGGACATTTGTCCACCAGAGATAGAGATAGAGAAAGAGATAGATATAGAAATAGAAAAAGAGAGAGAGTTAGAAACGGGACACCCCGCCCCCGCCGCCTATGGCAGATACCACAATGTCATTCTTTCCGATACGGAGCTTGACGGGCTGAAAACAGAGCTTCCCGGCAAGTGGGAGTATTACATTGACCGCCTATCCTGCCATATCGCTTCCAGCGGGAGGAAATACAAGAGCCATGCAGCCACGATTTTCAAGTGGGCGCAGGAGGACGCAGCCAAGAAAGCCCCGAAAAAGGGCATACCCGATTATACCTGTAAGGAGGGCGAGAGCTTATGACGAATGGATTTGATGAAATGATTTTGAATATGACCGACACCACGCCGGAGCCGGAGGACTACACCGGCGAGGACGGGCTTTTATACTGCGGGAAGTGCCACAAGCCCAAAGAGGGCTATTTCCCCAAAGAAACCGCCGCATGGCTGGGGCGTGACCGCCACCCGGCAGAATGTGACTGCCAGCGGGCAGAGCGTGAGGAACGGGAAGCCGCAGAGAAACAGCGCAGTCACCTTGAAACTGTCGAGCGGTTGAAGCGGCGGGGCTTTACAGACCCGGCTATGCAGGGCTGGACGTTTGAGAACGACAACGGCAAGTGCCCGCAAATGGAACACGCCCATTTCTATGTGGAGAACTGGGAAACCATGAAAGAGCGCAACATTGGCTATCTGCTATGGGGCGGCGTTGGCACAGGCAAGAGCTATTTTGCGGGCTGTATCGCAAATGCCCTTATGGAGCGTGAAATCCCCGTGTGCATGACAAACTTTGCATTGATATTGGGTGACCTTGCCGCCAGCTTTGAGGGCAGGAATGAATATATCTCCCGACTTTGCAGCTTCCCGCTGCTTATCCTTGACGATTTTGGAATGGAACGGGGAACGGAATACGGCTTAGAGCAGGTCTACAACGTGATTGACAGCCGTTACCGCAGCGGCAGGCCGCTGATCGTCACGACTAATCTCACGCTGGAGGACTTGCAGCACCCGGAGGACACCGCCCACGCCCGCATTTATGACCGTCTGATTGAAATGTGTTCTCCTGTCCGCTTTACCGGGAGCAACTTCCGAAAAGCCACGGCGCAGGAGAAAATGGGACAACTGAAAAAGCTGATGAACAGAAAGGAGAGCCGCCTATGACCAACACCCCAAAGAATGACCGCAGCACCCGCCGCCCGGATTGCGTGACGGAAATCCGCATAGGTAATTCTGTCCTTGTCGTTTCCGGCTATTTCAAGCAGGACACCACCGCCACCGCCGCCGATAAAATGCTGAAAGTGCTGGAAGCGGAAGCTGCTACACAAAAATCGGCAATTTGACGGGACGTAAAGAAGCAGAAAGGACTGTACAGCCAGCCCCGGCGTGTGGTATGATAGTCATACGGAATAGTGGGGCTGGCTGTCGGAAATGGAGGACACTATGTTAAGACAGACCACCCGAAACCTTATTACCGCCCTTTATCCGAGATTATCCCACGAGGACGAGCTGCAAGGTGAGAGCAATTCTATTTCAAACCAGAAGCGTATTCTTGAAACCTATGCGAAGCAGAACGGCTTTTCCAATCTGCAATGGTACACAGATGACGGTTATTCTGGGGCGAACTTCCAAAGACCCGGTTTTCAAGCCATGCTTGCGGACATTGAAGCCGGAAAAGTCGGCACCGTTATCGTCAAGGATATGTCACGGTTAGGGCGAAACTATCTGCAAGTGGGAATGTATACGGAAATGATTTTCCCACAGAAAGGCGTCCGCTTTATCGCTATCAATGACGGAGTGGACAGCGCACAGGGCGACAATGATTTTGCCCCTCTGCGGAACATTTTTAACGAATGGCTGGTGAGAGATACGAGCAAGAAAATCAAAGCAGTAAAACGGTCTAAGGGTATGAGCGGGAAGCCCGTCACGAGCAAACCCGTATACGGCTACTTTATGGACGAGGACGAAAATTTTATCATTGACGGGGAAGCCGCCCCTGTTGTGCGGCAGATTTACAGCTTGTGCCTTGCCGGGAACGGGCCGACCAAGATAGCCCGTATGCTCACAGAGCAGGAGATCCCCACGCCGGGAACGCTGGAATACCGTCGGACGGGAAGCACCCGCCGCTACCACCCCGGCTATGAGTGCAAGTGGGCGACCAATACCGTGGTACATATCCTTGAAAACAGGGAGTACACGGGCTGTCTGGTAAACTTCAAGACGGAGAAGCCGTCCTACAAGACCAAGCACAGCGTAGAGAACCCCATTGAGAAACAGGCGATTTTCGAGAACCACCATGAGCCTATCATTGACACCCAGATGTGGGAGCGTGTGCAGGAGTTACGCAAGCAGCGCAAACGCCCGAACCGCTATGATGAAGTGGGCTTATTCTCCGGCATACTCTTTTGTGCCGACTGCGGCAGCGTCCTTTACCAGCAGCGTTACCAGAACGCCACCCGCAAGCAGGATTGTTATATCTGCGGGAGCTACAAGAAGCGTACCCGTGACTGTACGGCGCACTTTATCCGCACCGACCTGTTGACCGCCGGAGTGACCGACAATCTGCGGAAAGTCACCAGCTATGCAGCGAAGCACGAAGCCCGGTTTATGAAGCTGCTGATCGAGCAGAACGAGGACGGGGGCAAGCGCAGGAACGCCGCAAGGAAAAAGGAGCTGGAAGCCGCCGAGAAGCGTATCAGCGAGTTATCCGCTATCTTCAAGCGGCTGTATGAGGACAGCGTGACCGGGCGCATTTCAGACGAGCGTTTCACGGAGCTGTCGGCAGACTATGAAGCCGAGCAGAAAGAACTGAAAGAGAGAGCCGCCGCTATCCGGGCAGAGCTTTCCAAAGCGCAGGAAGCCACGGTAAACGCAGAAAAGTTTATGAATGTTGTCCGCAAGTACACCAGCTTTGAAGAACTTACCCCTACCCTTTTGCGTGAGTTTGTGGAGAAAATCGTTGTGCATGAGTGCAGCTATGACGAGAACGGCACACGCAGACAGGACATTGATATTTATTACTCTTTCGTTGGCAAGGTAGACCTGCCCGAATGACCGCCCGACCTATCCGGCGCAATGCGCAAACGCCGGATAGGAACGGCAAAATTTTTTACACTTCTACTACTTCTTTATCACACATCAGCAAAGTCACAAGGAATAAAACAGTTGATGGCGGGCGGTGGCATCGTACTGATTGGAATAAACCTGATTCCACAGCTTGCAACTTTGTTTGGATAAATAAATGGGTGGAATAACCGAAAAAATAACAGAGTTCATAAAGGATCTGCTAACAGGCTGGATCACATCAAACCTGGATACCATGTTCACCGATGTAAATACCAAAGTAGAAACGATTGCTACAGAGGTTGGGAAAACACCCCAAAATTGGAACAGTGGCATTTTTTCCATGATAAAAAATCTGTCGGATAATGTCATTGTCCCCATTGCGGGGATGATTATTACATTTGTACTGTGTTATGAGCTGATTTCCATGATTATGGAAAAAAACAATATGCACGATACGGATACGTTTATGTTTTTCAAATACATTTTTAAGATGTGGGTAGCGGTATATCTGGTTACTCATACTTTTGATATTGCGATGGCAATTTTTGATGTAGCGAATCATGTGGTATCCAATGCTGGCGGTATGATAACCGGTTCCGCATCTATTGATGTTACAGAAGCATTGAAAACGCTTCTTGAAACGCAGATTGAAGATATGGGAATCGGAGAATTACTGGGGCTTGGTCTGGAAACGATGCTGGTCAGTTTATGTCTAAAAATCATATCAGTCCTGATTACCGTCATTTTATATGGACGAATGATAGAAATATATCTTTATGTCTCTGTGGCACCTATTCCGTTTTCAACATTTACGAACAGGGAATGGGGAAGTATTGGAAATAATTATGTGAAGGCATTATTAGCGTTGGGATTCCAGGGATTTTTTATGATGGTATGTGTTGCGATTTATGCAGTTCTGGTAAATGCTATTACAGTTGCGGATAATCTTCATACAGCTATCTGGTCAGTTGCAGCATATACAGTTATTTTATGTTTCAGCCTGTTTAAGACCAGTTCCCTGGCAAAATCAATCTTCAATGCACATTAGGAGGAAACAAGAATATGGCATATGTTCCAGTGCCGAAAGATTTTTCAAAAATAAAGACAAAATTAGCACTGAATTTAACTAAAAGACAAATTATATGTTTTTCTCTGGCAGGAATTTGTGGTGTTCCGGTCTATTTGCTGACAAAAGCAGGACTGGGAACAGATGTGGCAGCAACGCTTATGATCATAGTGATGCTGCCATTTTTCTTTTTTGCAATGTATGAAAAGGATGGATTTCCAGCAGAGAAAATATTGCTTCACATTATCCGGCAGAAATTTTTAAGACCTGGAATCAGGTTCTATCGTTCCCAAAACTTATATGACCGGATTATAGAGTACGATAAATTAGAGAAAGAGGGTGCATGGCTTGAGAAAAAGGCAAAAGAAGCCAGGGAAGCGAGAAATCCGTTCCATTTCCTTAAAAAAGCAGACCGAAAAAAATAAGAAACAGAAAACCGGACTTACGAAAGAAGAAAAAAAGCGTCTGAAAGAACTTCGGATGATAAAAGCGGAGAATCAGAAGAAGAGGAAGCCTTTTACAGCGCAGGATACGATTCCATATAAGGAAATATATAAGGATGGTATCTGCAGGACGGATGATAACTATTATTCAAAAATGGTGCAGTTTTACGATATAAATTACCAGTTAGCGCAGAATGATGATAAAGCGGCTATTTTTGAGAACTATTGTGAGTTCCTGAATTCATTTGACAGCTCTGTTGAGGTACAAATTACATTTCTTAATCAACAGGTGAATTTTGATGAGTATGCAAAAAATATTGATATTCCAGAGCAGGATGACTGTTTCAATGATATCCGGAAAGAATATTCGGATATGTTGAAAATGCAGCTTTCCAAAGGAAATAACGGGCTTGTAAAAACAAAATATATCACATTTTCCATTAAGGCGGATAATCTGCGAAATGCAAAATCCAGGCTGGAGAGAATTGAAGCCAGTGTATTGAATAATTTTAAGGTGATGGGAGCCATGGCAGAGCCTTTAAATGGGGTAGAACGTCTGAAAATTCTGCATGATGTGATGAATATGGACACAAAAGAATCTTTCCATTTCCATTATGGGATGGTTGCAAAAACAGGTCTGCAGACAAAAGACTTTATTGCACCTACCGGATTTGATTTTCGCAATGACAGCTATTTTAGGATGGGACAGACTTTTGGATGCGTGTCATATTTACAGATTACATCACCAGAACTTACGGATAAACTGCTGGCAGATCTGCTGGATCTGGAAGAGAATCTTATCATCAATATGCACCTGCGTCCAATTGATCCCAAGGCAGCTATTAAAAGCCTGAAAAGTACGCTGTCAAATATTCAGAAAATGAAAATTGAAGAACAGAAGAAAGCGGTCAGAAGCGGATATGATATGGATATTATTCCAACGGACATTTCTACATACGGAGAGGATGTGGAGGGATTGCTCAATGAAATCCAGTCTAGGAATGAGAAACTTTTTGAACTTACTTTTTTGCTGATGAATACAGCGGACAATAAGAGAAAACTGGACAATATTGTGTATCAGACTGCAGGAATCGCCCAGAAATATAATTGCAATATACGGAGACTTCAATATCAGCAGGAACAGGGACTTGTGGCATCACTGCCACTGGGAATGAACCAGACTGGAATACAGAGAATTATGACTACGACTTCTACAGCAATCTTTGTTCCGTTTACCACACAGGAACTTTTCCAAGGCGGTGAAGCTCTTTACTATGGCTTAAATGCACTGTCAAACAATCTCATTATGGTGGATCGGAAACGATTGAAAACACCTAACGGCCTGATTTTGGGTACTCCTGGTTCCGGTAAGAGTTTTGCAACGAAAAGAGAAATTCTCAATGTTTTCCTGATTACAGACGATGACATTATTATCTGTGACCCGGAGGGAGAATATTTTCCGCTGGTAAATGCCTTAAATGGTGAAGTTATTAAAATCAGTGCAAAAAGTAATGATTACATCAATCCTATGGAAGTGAACCTGGATGTTATTTATCATCCGGAGAAATACAGGATTAATGGCGATGTGGAGGATATTGATACCATTATTGCTGATAAAGCAGAGTTTATCACATCTTTCTGCGAGGTCATTATGAAGAAACCTCAAAATGCAGAATTAAATGGTGATGAGGTTTCCATGATTGACCTGTGTGTAAAAGACATTTATAAAAAATATCTTTACAATGATCCAAAACCGGAAAATATGCCGACTTTGCAGGATTTCTATGAACGTCTGAACTTTTATGCACCAGATAAACCAGCAGCACAGAACATTGCCAACAGTCTGCAGTTGTATGTAACAGGATCGCAGAATGTATTTAACCATCGAAGTAATGTCGATACGCAGAACAGAGTGGTATGCTTTGATATCCGGGAACTTGGAACCACACTACGAAAAGCAGGGATGTTGATTGTCCAGCATATGGTTTGGACAAGAGTATCACAGAACCGCAGTCGCAGGAAATCAACCCGTTATTATGTGGATGAATTTCACCTTTTGCTGAACCAGCCACAGACTGCTAATTATTCTATTGAAATGTGGAAGAGATTTCGTAAGTGGGGTGGAATCATTACAGGAATCAGTCAGAATGTAACAGATTTTCTTGGCTCTCTGGCAGTAGAAAGTATTGTGGGAAACAGTGATTTTATCCTGATGTTAAATCAGCACAGCGGGGATCAGAAGATCCTTGCGGAGAAATTGAATATTTCCAAGCATCAGATTTCTTTTGTAAATAACAGTAATGCAGGAGAAGGGCTGCTTTTTTACGGAAATGTAATCATACCTTTTGCAGACAGATATCCGCAGGATACCAGAACCTATGCTTTGATGAGTACTAAACCGGATGAGATTCAGACTTAACGGACAAAAAAGCAGAGGTGAGGTACATTGGGAAAACAAAAATATACGGCGAAAGAGAAGAAAGTCAGCCGTATGACCAGAAATGGTCTGGTTGAGGAAAATCTTGCAACAAAGGAGACCAGAAAAGTTACAAACAGCGATCAGGAGTTGCCTTATAAACAGAAGGATGTAGAACAGGCATTTATTACTTCTGAAAAGAAGAAAAACTCTCATAAAAAAGCTGAAAAGAAACAATTTTCCGAAAAAGTTCAGGAGGGAAATCCTGCCAAAAAAGAAGAGGCTGCAAACAGTCCTCCGGGAAAACGAAAAACACAGGGACGGTACAGATACCGGGACAAGCCTGCAGGTGTATCTGTGGATTCAGCGGTAGAAATACGTGAGCGCAAAGAAAAACACAGGAGCCAGTATCAGCGACAGAAAAAGAAACAGCAGAGACTGCAGTTTGGAAAACTGGAGACAGATGGAAGTCTGAAGAAAGAAAAGAAAACTTCGGCTGAAACAGATGGAGGACATTTTCAGGCAGAGAAGAATGATGTTTCTACAAACCGAAAAAAAGGAAAGCAGAAATATAGCCGAAAAACAATAAAAACTTATCAGGAAGTGGATAAGGCTGCAAGAAAACTGGAAGCTGAAAGGCAGAACCAAGTCCCGAAAGATTCTGTTTATACCAAGAAAACAAATGAGGAACAGAAGGCAAAGATAAAGTATCATTTATATTTCGATAAAAAAACAGGGAAAACGGATGGTAAAAAGAAAACATTGTCTTCTGTTCCAAAGAAAGCATTAAAAAATGCAGTATATCAGAAAGCAGGCGAAGACGAAGAGGAAAACAGTGCTGTAGATGCAGCACATAAGCTGGTGCGTTCGAGTGAGTGGATATTACAGGAACATAGCAGTCGAAATATCCGGAAGAACCGCAGTCAGATACATAAAGAAAACCGTTTAGAGCAAAGAGCCTGGAAGAGTGCAGCAAGGTATCAATATCAGAAATATCTGGAAGAACATCCAGAGATGCAGAAAAAGCTGATCAGAAAATTAATACAGAAGCAGAGGATTAAGCGAGAGTATCAGATGGCATACCGGGCTGGGAAGATTGCAAAAGAAACAAAAGACACCTCAATCCGGTCAGTAAATCTTGCTACTAAAATTGCAAGAAAGGCACAGGAGGTATTTGTAAGAAATGTAACTACTCTGATCTCAATGGGGTTGTTATTGATTTTGCTTCTTTCCGTAATGACAGGATTTGCTTCCTGTTCGGCTATGTTTTCTAATGGAATTTCTACGGTAATTGCTTCCAGTTACATTGCGGATCCGGACGAAATTGAAAAAGCAGAGTTGTATTATACGCAGTTGGAAGCCAGTCTTCAACAGAAAATAAACCAGATGGAAGCCCGGTATCCAGGAAAAGATGAATACAGATATAACATTGGTGAAATCGGCCATGATCCCCATACATTGATCAGTTATCTGACTGCCAGGTATGGGGATTTTAAGTTTGAAGAGATAAAAGGAGAACTGGAAACAATTTTTTCTTTACAGTACGGAATCACCGTAGAGGAAAAAAGTGAAACCCGGCAGGAAACATCTACGATACAGGTAGGGCAGTCATTGGGAAATGTTGTGACCAGTGGATATTGTAACTGTCCCATCTGCTGTGGCGTGTGGAGTGGAGGACCGACTGCTTCAGGGGCAATGCCACAGGCTAATCATACGCTTGCGGTTGATGCTGCAAACCCATTTCTTCCAATAGGGACGAAAGTGGTGATGAATGGGATTGAGTACACCGTAGAAGATACTGGAAACTTTGCCCAGTATGGTGTCCAGTTTGATGTTTATTATGATAATCACGCAGTAGCTGAGGCACATGGTCATCAGACCTGGGAATGTTTTCTGGCAGAGGGCAATCAGAACTCTGTGGAAGTTACCCGTACAGTAACTGCAGATGTACTGAATGTTTCTGTTCAGGCAAAACCGCTTAGAAGTGTTATTCTGTCCAGAATGGAAGAGGATGAGCAGGAAATTTATGAAGAGGTCTATTCCAACAGAGGAAATTTACAGACATATAAAACTCCGGTTGAGTTAAACTGGTATGCCTATATCAGTACCTATTATGGGTATTCTGTAAACAATGGAACCGGGCAGACACAACTTCACAGAGGTGTGACGGTTAATGTACGACAGGGAACAGAAGTGAAGTCAGCGATGAATGGTTTTGTTGTAGATGTAGGATATAGCGGAACTTTTGGAAATTATGTAGTTACGCAGGATAAAAAAGGTGTGCAGATTAAATACGCTTATCTGCAGAGCATTTCGGTAGCAAATGGTCAGGAAGTAACAACAGATACTGTAATTGGTACAACGGGAAGTACAGGAAGTGCAACCGGAAGCCAGTTATATTTGGAACTGGTCAAAGATGGGGAATATTATAATCCTGTTTTTTATATCAGTACCGGAGATAGCGGGCTGTATGGTGGAGGCGGCAGTTATGATGATGAGACTGTGCGGAGATTATTTGCGGAAGCAGACAAATATCTTGGTATGCCGTATGTATGGGGCGGTTCCAGCCCGGAGACTTCTTTTGACTGTTCTGGTTTTGTAAGCTATGTGTTTACCAATTCGGGTGTCTGCAATATGGGAAGACTTACTGCACAGGGAATTTATGACATTTGTATGCCTGTATCACCAGAAGAAGCAAGGCCAGGAGATATTATCTTTTTTACTGGGACGTATGATGCGGGAGAGCCGGTTACCCACGTAGGAATTTATGCCGGAGATGGACAGATGATCCATTGTGGAAATCCAATTCAGTATACGTCCATTAATTCTGCATACTGGCAGTCTCATTTTTATGCTTTTGGCAGGCCATAAGGAGGGGCGTATTTGAACATTGAACGAATAAAAGAAGAACTTGCAAGAACCTACGTTAAGATTGAAAAGCTACAGAAAAAAGCAAGGGATCTGGAAGAACAGAAGAAACAGGCAGAGGATATGGAGTATCTAAAAATTATCCGAAGCAATGGAGTTTCCGCAGAGGAACTTCAGTTGATGATTGATATCAGCAAGGAGGAACAAAAAAAGATATTGGAAACCAGAGAAAAGGAGCAGACAGAAAATGAAGAAATTTCATAAAAGAGCAGCTGTATTTTTAACCGCAGCTACGTTAGCAGGACTTCCGGCAGGAGCTTTCTTTTATAGTTCGCCCGGAAGTCTGACTGTATGGGCAGATAATGTAGAAGTGGAATCATCAGAAGAAAGCAGCCCGGAAGATGTTGATTTTTCAGATGGATCAGAAGTTGAAATTCATGCAGATCCAGTGGAACAGGCACAGGAAGATGCAGGAAATGATGTGACGGAAACACCAGAAGTAGGGATTACCTTTACAGAACCCGAAGGCTGGCAGACAGATACGGCAACCGTAAAAATTCAAGTGGAAGATACAAAGAATACAGGTGCTTTTTCTATTGCAAAAGTAGAAGCAAGACTTTCAGAAAATGGAGGATGGTCAGACATAACCGGAAATATGGAAGTATCCATCTCTTCTAATTGTAGTGTTTATGTGAGAGTTACCGATCAGAATGGAAATACTTATGAGCAGAATCGTTACATAGAGTGTTTTGATAAAACCAAACCAACTATTATTGCGGCTGCGAAGAATGGGATACTGATCGTGCAGGGAGTTGATGCGGAATCGGGAATTGCTGCTTTGTATGTCAATGGAAATGAATTCACAGAACTGACGAATAATACGTTAAATGTCCGTTTGCAAAAAGTGGATACTTCCTATGAATACTTTACCCTGCAGGCAAAAGACAAAGCAGGAAATATGTCAGAGATCTATAAAGTAGGAAACCCTTATTATGAAAATCCAGATGCAGTAAAAGAGAATACAGAGGTTTCCGGAACGGAGCAGAATGCAGCTTCTTTGCCAGCCGATGGAACTGCAAGTAAGCCCACCAGTGCTACGGCAACCGTAACGGAACATCAGACAACGAACGAGACTGCTACTGCACCAACAGAACCAGAAAACACAGGAAATGAAACGGATACAGAAGCAGATACCGGACGGGTGCAGGGAGAAAGTTCTGCTTCCGGCATGACAACAGGAACAGTTCAGGACAAAGGGGGAAAGGAATTTTATACGATCAAGACAAAAAGTGATAAGGTTTTTTATCTGATTGTAGATAAGGATAAAACGGATGAAAATGTTTATCTTCTTACAGAGGTAGGCGAAAATGATCTTTTGAACTTTACGGATACCAACATGGTCACACTTCCACAGAACCAGGCTATTGCAGAATCCGCACTGCCACTTGAAACAGAGAAGATCACAGAGACACCGGAACCAGAAGTTACGATCATACCGGAAGAAAAGGAAGAACCTGAGAAGAAAAGCAATAATTCCGGCACGATTTTATTAATGCTGCTGGTTCTGGCAGGAGTTTGTGGTGCTTACTATTATTGGAAATTTATGAAAGGAAGAAATACTTCTTTTGATTATGAAGAGGACGAGGACGACGATGAGGAGGAAGAAGATACAATTCGTGAGGATGATGAAGAATTAGAAGAATATGAAATGGAAGGTGAAGTAGAAGACGAAGAATCAGAGGAATAACTTTGTTTCACTTAATTACAGCGACAGGTGCAGAAAGGAGATAGAAAATTGCAGCTTGTAATTGCGGAAAAACCCAGCGTAGCCAGAAACATTGCGAAGGTGCTTCATGCCACAAACGTAAAAGATGGCTATCTGGAAGGAAAAGAGTATCTGGTTTCCTGGTGTATTGGGCATTTGATTGAACTGGCCAGTGCAGATCAGTACCGGTATGACTGGAAAGCATGGAAATATGAAACACTTCCCATGATCCCGGAGAATTGGAAATATCAGATTAAAGAAAGTACCAAAGGGCAGTTTCGGGTTTTAAAGGAACTGCTTCACAGAGCAGATGTCACAGAAATTATATGTGCAACAGATGCAGGAAGAGAAGGGGAGTTGATTTTCCGTCTGGTATATAACCAGGCAGAATGTAAACTTCCCTTTAAAAGACTGTGGATTTCTTCCATGGAGGAAAAAGCAATTCTGGAAGGATTTCAGCAGATGAAAGATGGACATGAATATGATAATCTTTATTATTCTGCGGTGGCGAGAAGTGAAGCAGACTGGCTGGTGGGAATTAATGCCACCAGACTGTTTACGGTGCTGTATCACCATCGGTTGATTGTAGGTCGGGTGCAGACACCTACACTTGCAATGCTGGTGGAACGGGAAAAGAGCATCGAGAACTTCCAGAAAGAGAAGTATTATCTGGTTCATCTTCTGATGGATGGATTGGATGCTGTAAGCAACCGGATAAAAGAGAAAAGTGCTGCCGTTCAGATGATGGAGGATATGAAGGATGAAACTGCACAGATTCTTTCAGTAAAGAAAGAGAAGAAAAAGGTACAGCCGCCGAAATTATATGATCTGACCACATTACAGAGGGAAGCAAATCGTCTTCTTGGATTTACGGCACAGCAAACCTTGGACTATACCCAAAGCCTTTATGAGAAGAAACTGGTGACGTATCCAAGGACGGATAGCCAATATCTTACAGATGATATGGAAGAAAATGCGTTTTTGGTTATTGATGCGGTAAATAGAGTATTTCCAGAAATATCAATGAAGGGTTCGGAACCAGAGATAAAAAGACTTTTAAACAGCAAAAAGGTATCAGATCATCATGCAATTATACCAACGGTAGAAATTGCAAACACGGATTTAAAAGCACTTCCGGGTGGAGAAAAAGAAATTCTTATGCTGATTGCATCAAAGTTATTATGTGCATCGGAACAGGAATACATATATGAGAGTATTAAGACTGAAATTTCCTGTCATGGAGAACTGTTTACTGCATCTGGAAAGAATGTTCTCCAATATGGATGGAAAGAACTGGAAGAACGGTTCTTTAAATCATATGGGAAAAATGCAGAAAAGCCAGAAGAGGAGGAAAGTGATTTTCCAGATATAAAAATAGGACAGGTATTTGAATGTGTTGTTGTAAAATTTAGTGAACATTTTACAGCACCGCCGAAACATTATACGGAGGATACGCTCCTTAGTGCCATGGAACACGCTGGAAGCTCGGATACGATAGAAGACGCAGAGAGAAAAGGGCTTGGAACTCCGGCTACCAGGGCAGCGATTATTGAAAAACTGATTGAGAAAGGCTTTATTGAGCGTAAAAAGAAGCAGATATTACCTACAGCAGATGGAAGAAATCTGATCAGGATTCTTCCGGAAATGATCAAATCACCAAAACTTACAGCAGAATGGGAAAATGATCTGACACTGATTTCCAGAGGCCAGAAAAATGTAGAAGAATTTCTCTTCGAAATTGAAAAAATGGTTTCCAAATTGGTAAGTGATAATGGACAGCCAGTGGAAGAATACCAGAAACTATTTTCAGATGGTCGGAAAGAAATTGGAAAATGCCCTAGATGCGGCAATAAGGTTTATGTGGGAAAGAGAAATTATTATTGTTCAGGAAGTGATTGCAGTTTTACTTTATGGAAAAATAACCGATTTTTTGAGAGTCAGGGAAAAACGCTTGATGAAGCAACTGTCAGGAAGCTGCTGAGTGAGAAGCAGGTGCATTTCAAAGATCTGGTATCAGAGAAAACAAAAAGGAAGTATGAAGCAACTATAAAGATGGAGGTTTCAGAAACCGGAAATCCAAAGTTTCAGTTGATTTTCCCGGAACGGAAGAAAGGAAAAAAGAATGAAGAATAAAAAAAATATGAGAAGATTTTTGTCGGGATTCTTGGCAATGCTTACAGTGTTATCTACAATTCTATCTCCAATACTGTCCTATGCGGCAGATGTAGTGCCAGTGCCAGAAGAGCCACCGTTATACGAAGAGGTAAAAAATGAACTTGATGCAGATGAGGTGGTAAAAGCAAAAGATCTGGAACTGGAAACAGGCAGTATTTTTGAAGTGGAGAAAGATTTTACCGGACTGGAAATACCAGATGAAAAAAAGGTGAAGATCACTTTCCATGAGGCAAAAAATGAGGAAAAGCAGGATTTTACAACAGATTACGAAGATACATACAAAGCTGTTTATTATGTAGAGCCAGTAAGTGGCCACCCAATTTATCAGATCAATCGTAAGCTGATTGTAAAGGAAGCGGTGGTGCAGGTTGCTGAATCTGAGAATCAGGAATCTGTAAGCAACCAGGAAGATGAGAATGAAGCAGAAGGCGAGGAACCAGCCATAGGCACTGCAGAGAGTGAAGAACCTGTGCAGGATGAGGTAAATGTAGAAATTCCGTCAGAGGATGAAATCTATGAAGAAGTAACTCCGACAGAAATTCCGGTTGAGGAAGAGCCAATAGATACACCAATCCCGGAAAACCCGTCTGAGGAAGTTTCAACAGAAGAACCTGCCATAGATGATAATCCGGATACAGACAGCACATTTGAAGAAATTACAGATACAGATCCGGAAGAAATGCCAGAGGCGACAGACGACTCTTTTACAGATGGAACAGAGAAAACAGAAGATGCAGATGGAAATTATCAGGTAAATATTGTTCGTGGAGAGGAATTTCATATTGAGCTGAACCATGAAGATGGACAGTATCAGCCAGGAGAAACCGTTGTATTTTCCGGAGATATGCCGCAAGGCAGCTTAATTGCAGTAGGAACAACAAAAGTACAGGCAAACCAGACAGAGAATACAGAAGATTTATTGTATTCAGAGGTGACTTATCACGAAGAATCGGATAAATTCAGTTTTGAAATGCCAGCAGATGACATTGACCTAAGTGTTTCCATGGATCAGGCAGAAAACGGTATCATGTTACTTGCAACCGATACTCCATGGGATGATGCAACAAATATTGAAGCAAATAAATATTACTATTATTCAGATGGCCAGCTTCATCCGTTTGATACAGTTATGGGACAGGGTGGAAATGACAGCTACAAATATGTTCGTTACAAAGCAGGCGGAAAGACTTATACAGTAAATGCGTATTGTATGCAGCACTCCATGCAGTCACCTCCAAGTGGGACAACATATAAAAATATGGTTGAACTGGATGAGGGCGGAGATGATAAGTATCTGCGGAAAGCTTTGTTCTATGGATATGGCGGTCCAGGATGGGGACATACATTCAATGGATATAATGTAAAATCCATCATGGAAAAATATGGATGCAGTTCTGAGACAAGAGCCATGCAGCATTACCTGGTTGACTATTTATATGATGGCGAATCCGGATTTGGAGGTGCGCTTTCTACAACCGCTAAAAATATGCTGAAAGAGATTAAAGCAGCTCTTGCTAAAATGCCTGATCCGACAGCAATGAAACTTCTTCCAGGACTTTCCGTTAATGCAACGGGAAAGGAAACAGAAAGTTTTACCTGGAAGGCAAATGAAGCATTTACCATTACCATTCATCTGGAGAACGGAGTAAGCCTTGTTAATGAAACCACAGGAAAAACGGCATCTGGAAATGTCACTGTAAAGGGTGGAGAGAAATTCCATCTTGTAGCTACAACAGCCAATATGGGTAGCCTGAAAGGAAAGTATGCGATCACATCTAATTTCCCTTTGGATTTCCATGCAATGCTCTTAAAATTGGAGAGTTCACAGGACATTGGTTTTGGCTACTATACAGATTCCTCTGACCTGCAGATTACAGTTGACTGGCCGGAAGAAGCAGTTATTGAAATTACAAAGAAAGACGGCGATACTGGAAAAAATCTGGCCGGAGCCGTGTATGGAGTATATAGTGATAACGCCTGCACAAAGCTGATTGTTAAGATGCCGCCAACAGACAGCAATGGTTCTTCACGTGTAACTCTTACCAAGACACAGGATACTGTTTACTTAAAAGAAATCACAGCACCGGAAGGTTATGTTGTCCAGGCTTCTTCGTATGGAGTGAAATTAGTAGTTGGCAGTACAACCAAACAGACTGTAACGGACAAAGAGCAGAAAGGAAATCTGACCGTTTATAAAGAGGGAGAAGTTTTTGTAGGAGCTGTATCTGATGAAAATGGAACTTCATTCCAGTATGAGAAACGCCGTCAGAAAGGAGCCGTTTATAACGTATATGCTGCCGAGGATATTGTAACAGCAGGTGGAAAAACAGTTTACAAAAAAGGCGCAGAAGTAGCGAAAAATCTGATCACAGGTGAGGACGGTTCTGTAACGGTAAAGAATCTTCCGCTTGGAAGCTATAATGTAACAGAAGCACAGGCCCCGGAAAATTTTTATAATGCAAAAGAAACAAAAAAAGTAACCATTTCTTATGCAGGGCAGACTGCAGAAGCGGCTTTCTCAGAGACTACCTTTACAAATGACCGTCAGAAAGCAGTGGTGCAGGTGATAAAGAAAGACAAAGATACTGAAAATACACTATCCGGAGGGCATTTTGCTCTGTTTGCAGCGCAGGATATGAAAACTGTGGATGGAAAAGTAGCAGTAAAAAAAGATGCTCTGATTGAGACTGCAATTACTGGTACTGATGGAAAAGCAACATTTAAAGCAGATCTTCCAGTGGGATTTTCTTATTATGTAAAAGAAGTCCAGGCTCCGGCTGGTTATGTCAGAAATGAGAAAGATACTTATTCTTTCCAGTTCAGTTATACCAATGATGAACAGGCAAAAATTTCTTTCAGTCATACTTTTGTGAATGACAGGGTCAGTGCTGCAATCTCTTTGAATAAAAAAGATGCCGAGACAAAAGAAAATAAGGCACAGGGAGATGCTTCCCTGGAAAATGCGGTGTATGGACTTTATGCAAGAAACGACATTACCCATCCAGATGGAAAGACAGGCGTTATTTATAAAGCCGGAAGCCAGATTGGTACGCTAACTACCGATAAAGAAGGAAAAGCAAGGATAGAGAATCTTTATCTTGGAGAGTATTACATCAAGGAAATTACCCCATCCGTAGGATATCTGGCAGACGAGCATGAATATGATCTTGTATGCAGTGATGAAGGTGATCTGACAGCGGTTGTAGAAAAAGAGTGTACCTCACTGGAAACGGTGAAGAAACAGCCGTTTGAACTTATTAAAGCTGCCAATAATGGAGACACAGATGCTGCATTACTATCCGGAGCTGGATTTAGTGCATATCTGGTATCTTCTTTGGTGGTAAAAGAGGATGAAAATTATGATTTTTCCTCTGCAGAGCCGGTTGTGATCGGTGAAAATGGAGCAACGGAAATTTTTACAAATGAGAAAGGCTATGTAAAATCCATTGCAATTCCATATGGAACATATCTGGTGAGAGAAACTACAACACCCCATAATTACAAACCTGTAGATGATTTTATTGTCCGGATTACAGAGAATAAACCAACAGAGCCGCAGACATGGAGAGTTCTTTTGGATAAAGAATTTTCTGCAAAACTGAAAATTATCAAACAGGATGATGAGACTAAAAAATCTGTTCTAATTCCGGGAACAGAGTTTAAAATTTATGATATGGATCATGAAAAATATGTAGAGCAGGTAACTACATACCCGACAACCGTTACACATATCTCTTATTTCACAGATACAGATGGATATCTGATCCTGCCGCAGAATTTAAAAATCGGTCATTATAGAATCGAAGAGGTAACAGCACCGGACGGTTATACCATTAACAAAAATTATGTCGAAATACAGGTGGACACCAATACCCTGTATCAGACTGATCCGGTATCAGGTGATGCAATCATTGAAGTTGTATATGAGAATCATCCGGTGAAAGGAAAACTCACTGTACAGAAAAAAGGAGAGGTTCTTTCGACCTATAAGAATGATTTTAAGTATGAAGTTCAGAATCTTTCCGGTGCAGTATATGAAGTGTATGCTGCAGAGGATATTTATACAGCTGATTTCCAGAAAGATGACACAGGAAAAAGAATCCTGAAATATGCAAAGGGTGAAAAAGTTGCAGAACTGACAACGGATGAATCCGGAAAAGCAGAGCTTGATAATCTGCCTCTAGGAGAATACAAAGTTGTAGAAAAGACTGCACCGGAGGGATTTGTATTAAATGAAGAAGAACAGAAGATTTCTTTCGTCTATGCAGACCAGGATACACCAGTGATCTCACAGAGTGCAGAGTTTATAAATGACCGCCAGAAAGTAGAAGTGTCAGTTGTGAAAAAAGATGCTGAAAATGAGAAAGGGCTTTCTGGAGCAGAGTTTGGTCTTTACGCAAAAGAGGATATAAAAGCAGGGGATAAGGTACTGGTAAAAGCAGACGAACTGCTTACAAAAGCGGTAACAGGTGAAGATGGAAAAACTGTTTTTGAGCAGGATCTGCCATTTGGAACTTATTATATAAAAGAACTGGCAGCACCAGATGGTTTTGTATCTTCAGATGAGCAGATTGAGGTGACTGCGAAATATCAGGGACAGGAAGTAAAAACAGTAAAACTGGAAACCGTTTTTAAGAATGAGCCGACAACAACTGAATTTACGAAATCAGATATTACAACAGGTGTGGAACTTGACGGAGCAACACTGACGGTTTTGGATTCAGACGGAAAAGAAGTAGAAAAATGGACTTCTGTAAAAGGAAAAGCTCATGTAATAAAAAGACTCCATGTGGGAAAAACCTACACACTTCGGGAAGAGTTTGCACCATATGGTTATCTGCAGGCGGAGGAAGTGAAATTTACAGTTTCTGATACTGCAGATGTTCAAAAAGTAGAAATGAAGGATGCTGTTCCGGTTGGACGAATCATCATCAATAAAAAAGGTGAATTTGTCAAAGAAGTTACCTGGAAAGATATGCTGGCAGGCGGCATGGACGCAGCATTTGGCTATGTTACAGGTTCTTTGAAAGATGTTACTTTTGAAATTTATGCAGCGGAGGATATCAAGGCTGCAGATGGGGAAAGCAGTGATTATTATAAAAAGGACGAACTGGTAGCAACAATTACGACAGATGCTCTTGGATATGCAAGATCAGAAGATCTTCCTTTAGGCAAATATTATGTAAAGGAAAAAGAGACGGCGGATGGATATGTTCTGGATGGAGAAATCAGAGAGGTTGATCTGACTTATCGTGATCAGAATACTCCGGTTGTGACTTATGATGAGGACTGGCAGAATAACCGCCAGAAAGCAAAAGTAACTGTAGTTAAGAAAGAAAAAAATACAGACCGTGTTCTGGAAGGCGGAGTATTTGCACTTTATACAAAGAATGATATTTTAAATGCAGAAGGCGAAGTAATCCTGAAAGCAGATACCATGATCGAGCAGAAAGCTACGGATCAGGATGGAAGGATTGTATTTACGGCAGATCTTCCAATCAATGGCAGCTACTATGTAAAAGAAGTGCAGGCTCCTGCTGGATTTGTGACAACAGAAGAAATCAAGGAATTTGATTTTGCTTATGCGGGAGAAGAGGTTGCAGAAGTATCCTTTGAGTTCACTTATGAAGATGAGCCAACTACTTTTGAAATCACAAAATCAGATCTTACAACCGGGGAAGAATTACCAGGTGCAAAACTGAAAGTATTCGATTCAGAGGGAAACGTTGTGGATGAGTGGACATCCGGAAGCACACCACACATCATTAAGGAACTGGAAGTTGGAAAGAAATATACATTAACAGAGACAATTCCTGCTGATGGTTATGCAACTGCAGAATCCATTACGTTTGTAGTAGAAAATACTGCAGATATACAGAAAGTAGAAATGCAGGATGATACAACAAAAATTCTGATCAGTAAAGTTGATATGACAGATGGAAGCAGCGAGGTAAAAGGTGCTAAACTGTATATTCTTAATGAAAACCAGGAAGTTATGGAAAGCTGGACGTCTGGTGATCAGCCCCATTATGTAGAGAAACTTTCAGTCGGCACTTATACGTTGTTGGAGGAAACAGCACCGAAAGGCTATATTGTGGCAAATAAAGTGACATTTGAGGTTAAGGACACCGGAGATGTTCAGGGAGCCAAAATGGAAGATGAACAGGCAATGGGCAAGGTAATCTTAAATAAAACGGATAAAGATACCAAGAAGCCAATGAAAGGTGTAGAATTTGCCCTTTGTGACAGCAAAGGTAAAGTTCTGGAAACTCTGGTAACAGACAGTGCTGGCCATGCAGAATCAAAGAATTATCCGATTGCGACTTTTAAGAATGGGCAGTATAAAAAAGCAATCACATATATCCTGAAAGAAACAAAAACACTGGATGGCTATCAGCTTGATGAAACCGAGCATAAGATTCAGTTTGAATATGTCAATGACCGTACTCCTGTGATTGAATATACTCTGGATCTGACAAATAAGAAAGCTCCGGAAAAAGACACTCCGGAAACATCAGAAAACCAGGGAGTCAGCACTCCTGGTTCCCATGGTTCTGATGCGGCTTCTGTATCCAATTCACCAAAAACAGGAGATAATACAAATATTGCTATTTTTGTGCTGGCACTTGCAGTATCAGCAGGATGTCTGGGAACTGTAGTGACAGTTAAGAGAAAACGCAAATGATAATATAAATAGTGTTCTGGGGCTGTGGTTACTGCACAGCCCCATTTTGAAAAGGAGAAGAAATTGAAATTAGGAGCAAGAATAAGAAAAATCCGTATGTTTCGCAACATAACTCAAAAGGAATTGGGACGCAGATTAGGATATGGGGAAAGTAGTGCGGATGTGAGAATCGCCCAATATGAAAGTGGACAGCGTACACCGAAGCAGGAAACGCTTATCCGGATAGCAGAAATATTGGAAGTTGATGTCCGAAATTTTTTAAGTCCTGGAATTGCGACAATGGACGAATTAATGGAAACTTTATTCTGGATGGATGAAGAAAATAGAGGGCTTTTTCATCTGTTCCTGCTAAATGATTCAGAAAGTGAAACAGTTGGAATCACAATAAGGGATAAAAAAACAATGTCTTATCTGCAGGAATGGATGGGGAAAAAGCAGAAACTGAGCGATGGAAGAATCACAGAAGAGGAATATCTGGAATGGAAACTGCATTGGCCAGAGGATAAGAGAAAAACAGAATATAAAACCGTATGAAGTAAAAAGGAATTGCTTTGCGGAGAGTTACCTGTTAGAATATTACTGGAGTAACCGTGTACAGGGTTGGTAAAAACCTCCTGGATTTTCAGATCCCCTTTAAGGGATACAGAAGAAGGGAGGTGGAGCGAATGGATACATACGAAGTCTTGAGCTTATTGTTCTTAGGCGGTACGTTTCTGATTGCTTTGCTTGCCTATTTGGATAATAGGGACAACAAGCGAAAAAAATAGCCTACCCTGTCTGCCAACAGGATAGGCAGCTCTCTTTGAGAGCAAAATAAATTAAAACCTAATCCAGGAGCATCCACCTTGTGGGCGGTTACTCTTTTCAATTAGAATATAGCATTTTCTCTCCAAAAAGTAAAGTACATTTTATGCAGCCAATTCTAAAAAGAGTGGGCTGTTTTTTTATTGACAGGAGGGAAGTTAAATGTCTAAACTACAGGACATCCGAAACTTGGCGCAGGAACATGCCGTATCGGTGAGCAGTTCGCCAGGGGATTGGATGGATTATATGGACACAGCATCAAGGTTATATCGGTATTCTTTTTCAGACCAGCTTCTGATCCATGCACAGCGTCCAGACGCAACAGCCTGTGCATCACTGGAACTATGGAATGAAAAGATGTTACGCTGGGTAAATCGTGGTGCAAGAGGAATTGCCTTGTTTGATGAAACCTGGCAGAATACCAAACTTCGTTATGTGTTTGATATTTCGGATACCCACATGGTAGCCGGAGGCAGAAGCCCATATCTTTGGAAGATGCAGGAACACCAGAGAGAAGAGATCCTCACCCATCTGGCAGAAGTCTATGCTCTGGAAGAAAAGGATGCGGCAACTTTGCAGGACGCATTGATGGCGGTCGCAAGGGAAATGGTCAATGACAATCTGGAGGAATACCTGGATGGATTGGAATATGCTGTAGAAGGTACTTATCTGGAAGATCTGGATGAGGTGACGATCCGCAGTGATTTTCGTCAGCTGGCAACAGACAGTGTTTACTATCTGCTTTCCAGGCGATGCGGGCTTGACCCGATGGAACTTCTGGAAGAAGAGGACTTCATGCATATCACAGATTATAACCGTCTGTCAGTTCTCACCTTCCTTGGAAATGCGGCAAGCCAGCTCAGTGAGAGTATTCTGATTGATATTGGAAAGACCGTACATAAAATTTCTCTGGAAGAAGCGAGAAAAGAGGTTGAAAAATCCAATGAAAGGAATTATAATAGCTTTACCACGTTAATACGCGAAAATAAAAATCAGGATGCAGAAACGAAAAAAGAAGAAAATATTGAAAATGAAGGAGGAAACGATTATGGAACTGACATATCATCGCAAGGGAGATTACCTGTTTCCGAATCTGACCGTCGAAGAGGAAGAAGTGACGATCGGGAAATATGGGATGCTACGGAGGACATTTCTGAAAGAACACAAGAACAGCCTTTATCAGAGCCTGTTCCTGACCGGGAAGCTGAACAGCCATCTGGCAGAGATCGAGAAAGCAGCACAGGAGAGAATGGACAGCCAGATGGAGAAATTACTGGAGAAGAATCCGGCACCGGACAAGGAAGCAGATCCGATGGCATGGACAGCACACATGAACGCACTGATGGCAACAGCGGAAGAGAGCATCTTGACGGAATTGGTATACAGTTAGTCGAAGATACAAGAGAAGATGGATTGAGTAAAGCAGAGGAAGAGATCGCCTCTGCTTTATCTTTGCCCGAATATCCCACCGCAAATGAACAAAGACGGCAGATCGAGGAAAGGGCAGCTGCCCTTTATGCCGGAGAAATTCCGATTCCAGAGCAAGTTGTTGATGAGATCTTACGGACAGGAGGAAACCGGAAAGCCAGCCAGCTCCGGATCATCTATAATTTCATGAGTGAACAGACACCGGAGGAATATACGGAGTTTGTGAAGCGTGAATACCGTAAAGGTGGAAAAGGTTTTCAGATTGATGGAAATGAATATTCAGTCTGGTTTGATGAAACCGGGATGCAGATCGCAGTAGGGCATACGGTTACAGACCATATCTTAGATAAGGCATTTTTATCATGGGAAGATGTCAGCGGACGTATCCATCAGCTTTTAGACCAGGGTGAATATGCACCGCAGTCTGTATTGGATGCGGCAAGAAGTAATGCAGTAAAAGAACACGCCCAGGCTCTTGCCTATATGAAAGGGGATATGGCAGAAGGAGTAGCGGAGATTGTTTTTGACGAAGAGGACTTACCACATCTTCGCAGTATCTATCCGGAGATCACGGATTATCTGGAAGAAAAGCTGGAGGATCCCCAGTGGCTTTCGGAACTGAATGAAAGACTGGATGCACTGGCAGAAGCCTATGAAG